>NZ_BDFC01000005.1:0-697315 GCF_001748205.1 Bacillus sp. F56 | reverse complement strand
TAAGTTTTTTCAAAAAAACACTTGATTTTCTCAAGAATACATAGTATAATGTTAAATGTCACTGAAATTGTCTGGTGATGATGGCGAAGAGGTCACACCCGTTCCCATACCGAACACGGAAGTTAAGCTCTTCAGCGCCGATGGTAGTCGGGGGGTTCCCCCTGTGAGAGTAGGACATCGCCAGGCAGACTTCATTCCGCAGTAGCTCAGTGGTAGAGCTATCGGCTGTTAACCGATCGGTCGTAGGTTCGAATCCTACCTGCGGAGCCATTATTGGAGAGCTGTCCGAGTGGTCGAAGGAGCACGATTGGAAATCGTGTAGGCGGTCAACTCCGTCTCAAGGGTTCGAATCCCTTGCTCTCCGCCACTGATACTTATACATAATTACAATTGAAAGTCTGGGCCCGTTGGTCAAGCGGTTAAGACACCGCCCTTTCACGGCGGTAACACGGGTTCGAATCCCGTACGGGTCATTATATGATGGAGGATTAGCTCAGCTGGGAGAGCATCTGCCTTACAAGCAGAGGGTCGGCGGTTCGAGCCCGTCATCCTCCACCATTATTATCGCGGGGTGGAGCAGTTCGGTAGCTCGTCGGGCTCATAACCCGAAGGTCGCAGGTTCAAATCCTGCCCCCGCAACCAAATTTTAAAATGGTCCGGTAGTTCAGTTGGTTAGAATGCCTGCCTGTCACGCAGGAGGTCGCGGGTTCGAGTCCCGTCCGGACCGCCATTTAAATACTTAGGCTCGGTAGCTCAGTTGGTAGAGCAACGGACTGAAAATCCGTGTGTCGGCGGTTCGATTCCGTCCCGAGCCACCACCTATGCCGGTGTAGCTCAATTGGTAGAGCAACTGACTTGTAATCAGTAGGTTGGGGGTTCAAGTCCTCTTGCCGGCACTGTTTTTCAAAATTTAATGTGGAGGGGTAGCGAAGTGGCTAAACGCGGCGGACTGTAAATCCGCTCCCTCAGGGTTCGGCAGTTCGAATCTGCCCCCCTCCACCATTTATAGGGGCATAGTTTAACGGTAGAACAGAGGTCTCCAAAACCTCCGGTGTGGGTTCGATTCCTACTGCCCCTGCCAAATTTATGACATCTTGAGATTATGGCGGTTGTGGCGAAGTGGTTAACGCACCAGATTGTGGCTCTGGCACTCGTGGGTTCGATTCCCATCAATCGCCCCATATTATCATTGGGCTATAGCCAAGCGGTAAGGCAACGGACTTTGACTCCGTCATGCGTTGGTTCGAATCCAGCTAGCCCAGTCTCACTTTTCATATCAACTGCATATGATGTATTAAGTCCCTTAAAATGCGGAAGTAGTTCAGTGGTAGAACACCACCTTGCCAAGGTGGGGGTCGCGGGTTCGAATCCCGTCTTCCGCTCCAATTACGGCGGCATAGCCAAGTGGTAAGGCAGAGGTCTGCAAAACCTTTATCCCCGGTTCGAATCCGGGTGTCGCCTTTCTTTTGCCGGGGTGGTGGAATTGGCAGACACACAGGACTTAAAATCCTGCGGTAGGTGACTACCGTGCCGGTTCAAGTCCGGCCCTCGGCACCAATTTTACTTACATGGTAGGTTGAATTGGTGTTTGTGTTTTATCATTATAACTAATCTATAAATGATCTACTTATGTAGATCATTTTTTTATTGCTTTGATTTCTCATAACTGGCTAAGTTATGAGAAATCGATGATAGAGATTCTCTTAACACTTTCTATCTTATATTCCCAAAAAAACTTTTTTGAAATACGTTGACACATTATGAGATCCATGATATATTTATATTCGTCGGTTAGATACGACGTAAAAAACTTGCCGGTGTGGCGGAATTGGCAGACGCGCACGACTCAAAATCGTGTTCCTTCTGGAGTGTCGGTTCGACCCCGACCACCGGTATACTGAAGAACCCGTTTCTTATTTAGAAACGGGTTTTTATTTTTATCGAAAAAAAGGAGCCTCAGCTCCTTTTTTTACTTACTCAGCGTATTGGTCTATGATCTCTTCTAGTACCTCTCCTAGCTCTTCTGTATCTTCAAGCTCTGATTGGCTGAAACGGACGCGTACAAGCTGTTCTCCGTCATTATACATCTCTTCCAGCCATCCTCGGAGTCCTCTTGCTCTGCGGTCGACTTCGAAAATGATTTCCAAACCGTCTTCGTCTAAAAGGAAAATGAGCTCTAATTCATCAAGCATCTGACGATAATATCCGGAAGTCGGGACGAACTCGAATTCTTGAACGAACGGAAGGCGACGCTGGAAGTAGGGTGCTTGTTCGCAGTCTGCTTCGTTAAGACGGAAGCCCAGGTTTTCGATAGCTCCCAGGACATTTTCAATCCAAGGGTGCGCTTCAACGAAAATGCGGTCATGATCAGATTTGTCGATACCGCCTTGAATGTCAAGGTCTGTCACCACCGCAACCTCTACTTTTCCTACAGTGATCGGCGTATCTAGAGGCAGAGTGAATGCGAACGGAAATTGATGCTCTTCTCCAGGCTGAATGGCAAATGAACCAGTGACCCGGAAAGAATGAATTGTAGCGTATTTCCGGTGCTCTTCGTCGTCTTTTACAATGACGTACTTGGTGTTAAGCTGTAAGTCAATATAGCGGATGTCCTGAGCGATTTTTCCGCCTTTGACGTGTACAGTTCCCCGGACTTCTTCTCCTGGAAAATATGCATCTTTCTCTAAAATTGTATCGACTTTTGCAGCTCCGATTCCGGCACTTGCCGCAAGTTTCTTAAAAAATGACATGTTTGATCTTCCCCTTTTTCTTTTTCTCAACAGATATACGCAAGAAGGAGGAAAAAAGATTCATTTGATTCATACTTTTTTCCTATTATTCATCTAAGCCTAAGGGCAGACTAAGAATAATATTGAAAACAAAGGAGTAGGTGGAAGTGAATAAAGAAAATTTGGTTGCAGATGAATTACACAGAATGTTTTTGGCTGGTGAGCTGCAAATCACAGTAGAGGAGGATATAAACCATATTTCCGAAAGGCTGAGAAACGGCGATCTCAGTTTAGACCGATTAAGCGGTGAAGACGCGTTTATAAAAGAAACGGTAAACGAGGCTTTAAGAAGAGTGGAGCAATAAAAAAGAGACGGCATCTCATCTTTGAGATCCCGTCTCTTTTTGTGGTCTTTGCTGCAAGATTAAAGTGAATCGATTGAAATTGCTCACCCAAGCCACCCCTTTTCCAACAGAAGATCTGACAGTTCATCATGGAGATGGGCAGCTGTATCTAATTGATCGTGCAATGCTCTTCTGATGTGGGGATTTTCGGCTTCTGTTATTGCGACAGTGCAGTTGTTAATGTTGGTTTTTATTGTTGTTAACAAATCAAAAATGTCTTCGGGATAAAGACTCAATGAGCAAGCCACCTCCTTTGGTTTTTATAGCAGCTCCTGATAAGAAAGTATTTTGCTTTGTTTCTTGCTTCTATTCAAAATGCTATAATAAACAACAAATTTTGTTGGGGAGTGTAATGATGAAACAGATTATTGCGATGGGAGGCGGGGGTTTTTCGATGGAGCCGGAAAATTTGTCCCTCGATCAATATATCCTCAATCAATCGGAACGGGAGTCACCTCGTATTTGTTTTTTGCCGACCGCGAGTGGAGATTCCCAAAATTATATTCAGCGGTTTTATCATGCGTTTCAAACAATGGATTGTGTGCCGTCTCATTTATCCTTATTTAAGCCGCCGTCAACAGATTTAACTTCTTTTGTTATGGAAAAGAACGTGATCTATGTTGGCGGGGGAAATACGCGCAATATGCTTGTGCTGTGGAAGGAATGGGGGCTGGACTTTATTCTCAGAGAGGCATGGAAGAACGGAGTGATTTTAGCTGGATTAAGTGCAGGTGCGATATGCTGGTTTGAAGAAGGTGTGACAGATTCGGCCGGGCCGCTGACAAGTATGAAAAGTTTAGGTTTTTTGCAAGGGAGCTTTTGTCCTCATTATGACGGGGAAAAGGATCGGAGACCGGCATACCACCTGCTGATAGCTAACGAATTCTTGTGCAATGGCTATGCGGCGGACGATGGAGCGGCTCTCCATTTCATAAATGATCAGCTGTTTCAGACTGTGAGTTCAAGATCGGATGCAAAGGCATATCGGGTGATGAGGGATGAACATGGGATATCTGAAATCTCGTTGCCTGTCACATATTTGGGTTCAATTAGCTGAATATTTTCTATATTCCTCTTTTTTTTCGATTGGTTTTATGTTAAGATGAGTTCGAAATCAATAGTTACTGGGGGTGCCCGCTTTCGGGCTGAGAGAGAAGGTAAGCTTCTTAACCCTTTGGACCTGATCTGGTTCGTACCAGCGTGGGGAAGTAGAGGAATTGTTTTTATTATTGTCGTGCTGGGCAATAATATGTTTCTTTCTGACTGTAACCGGGTTCATTTTTATGAATCCGGTTTTTTGTGCTGGTTATGGGCTTGATTTTGTCCTTTCAAACGTAGAGAGGGGAAGGATAAGTAATGCAAAACAATTCAGTGCAGCAAGCCAACATTTCTATTATGTCAAGTTTTTCGGGCAGCAAAAAGGTATACGTGGAGGGTTCTTCTTCAGACATCCAAGTGCCGATGAGGGAGATTACATTGAGTCCGACGACGGGATCGTTCGGCGAGGAGGAAAACGCACCTGTGCGTGTCTATGATACAAGCGGACCGTATACGGACCCCGAAGTTACTATTAATATTCAAGAAGGATTAAAGCCGCTCCGCCAAAAGTGGATTACAGAGCGCGGTGATGTGGAAGAATATGAAGGTCGTGCAATAAAACCAGAAGATAATGGTTATAAAAAAGCAAATCCAAACGTAAGCTACCCAGGGCTAAAGCGGAAACCGCTGAGGGCGAAGGCTGGTCATAATGTCACCCAAATGCACTATGCCAAAAAGGGAATCATTACACCTGAGATGGAGTTTATCGCTATTCGAGAGCATGTGTCTCCCGAATTTGTAAGAGACGAGGTGGCAAGCGGCCGGGCAATCATTCCTTCAAACATTAATCACCCTGAAAGTGAGCCAATGATTATCGGCCGGAATTTTCATGTGAAGATTAATGCGAATATCGGGAATTCAGCTGTTACGTCATCCATTGAAGAGGAAGTGGAAAAAATGACGTGGGCCATCCGCTGGGGAGCAGATACAATGATGGATCTCTCTACAGGAAAAGATATTCATACGACGCGTGAATGGATTATTCGCAATTGTCCTGTGCCTGTGGGAACTGTTCCGATTTATCAGGCGCTTGAAAAAGTAAACGGCGTAGCGGAGGATTTAACGTGGGAGATTTATCGTGATACGCTGATCGAGCAGGCAGAACAGGGAGTGGATTATTTTACGATTCACGCGGGTGTTTTGCTTAGGTATGTGCCGCTGACTGCCAAAAGGACAACTGGTATCGTGTCCCGCGGGGGCGCCATTATGGCACAGTGGTGTCTGGCTCACCATCAAGAAAGCTTTTTATACACTCATTTTGAAGAGATCTGTGAAATCATGAAAACATATGATATTGCGTTTTCTCTTGGGGATGGCCTGCGTCCCGGATCAATCGCCGATGCTAATGACGAAGCACAGTTTGCTGAATTAGAGACGCTTGGAGAGCTGACGCAAATTGCGTGGAAGCATGATGTTCAGGTGATGATTGAGGGTCCTGGACATGTTCCGATGCATAAAATCAAAGAGAACGTCGATAAACAAATGGACATTTGTAAAGAAGCTCCTTTTTATACATTAGGGCCGTTGACAACGGATATTGCCCCTGGATATGACCATATTACTTCAGCGATCGGAGCGGCGATGATCGGTTGGTATGGGACAGCAATGTTATGTTATGTAACGCCGAAGGAGCATTTAGGGCTGCCAAACCGTGATGATGTTCGTGAAGGAGTCATTACATATAAGATCGCTGCGCACGCTGCGGACCTTGCAAAAGGGCATCCCGGAGCGCAAATCCGCGATGATGCGTTATCGAAAGCCCGTTTTGAATTCCGCTGGCGGGATCAGTTTAATCTATCTCTTGATCCGGAAAGAGCGCTTGAATATCATGATGAAACTCTGCCGGCTGAAGGAGCAAAAACCGCTCACTTCTGTTCCATGTGCGGTCCAAAGTTTTGCAGCATGAGAATTTCTCAGGATATTCGAGATTATGCGAAGAAAAACGATCTCAGTGAAGCAGAAGCCATAAATAGAGGATTAAAAGAAAAAGCAAAAGAATTTGTCGATACGGGAAGCAATTTATATCAATAAAAAAGATGAAGATGGAGAATGCTCCATCTTCATTTTTTTAGAAAAACAGAGAACGTCGAAGCGGAGGAATACTCTGTTCAAAGCGGAAAACATTTTCTGGATCATATTTCGTTTTGACACGGCGGAGTCGTTCAACATTTTCGCCGTAATATGTTCTTGGCCAGTTTCTGATTTCGATATCTGGCCAATTTACGTAGTCCCCCATCGTTTCTCTCGAAAGGGATGTTCTCAGCCTCTCAATCCAGCGGACGTTTTGTCTTTTTTCTTCAGGGGATGTCCAGTTTGTTAGGTATTCCTGGGCAATGATTGCATCACGATAATAAAATGCTGTTTGGTCTGGAGCGATCCGTCCGGCTGCTCCGCCGAGCGACTGCTGCCAGACGCTGGCGTTTTGATTCGGAGCGTGCTCCAAAAAGTGTTTAATCGTTGAAATCGCACGTTCTGATAATGGCTTTTCAATGAAAGAGCCGGAGCGTTTCATTTTTTGAGGCTGATTGCCTCCCGGGCTGTTAAAAAAGGTTACCGCTTCAATGAAGGGCATTGCGATTACCATTCCGCTTGTCGGGCTTCCTGCTTTCAATAAAGGCTTTAACAGTTTTTTTAACTCTGTTTTTGGACCGACAAATTGGCCGAGGGCCTCTATCCGGTTTACTTCTTTAGGCCAAAACTCTATTGATGAGGTAAGCCGGTCATCTGTATAGGGGGCCCAGTGCTGCCACGTGTTAAATACTTCTTTAAAATCATCCCAGCCCCATGTAATTGAAAAAATCGACACTTGAGAGATGGGCACTGCTTGAAATGTCATGGAGGTGACAATGCCGAAATTGCCGCCTCCGCCTCCCTGAGACGCCCAAAATAAGTCTGGATGGTTTGAAGAGCTGACTGTAACCAAATCAGCGCCCTCTTTTTCGTCTGCTATTATCATCTCGAGATTCACGAGGCGGTCACAAGTAAGACCGGCAGCCCTTGTTAAAAGTCCAATACCTCCTCCGAGAGTTAAACCTGTGAGCCCTACATTAGCAATGGTGCCTGCGGGAAGCGTCAGGCCGTATTGCCAGAGAGTCCGATAGACTTCTCCCAATTCAGCGCCTGCTTCAATATAGGCAAGCTTTTTATCCTGATTTACAGTTATTTTTTTCATTTCGCTTAAATCAATAACAAGACCGTTATTTAAAAGGGAGAAATTTTCATAGCTGTGCCTGCCGCCTCTAATACGGAAAGGCACATGGTTTTCACGCGCCCATTTCAGCGCATTGAGTGCATCTTGTTTGTTTTGGCAAAACACAATGATGTCAGGATACCTTTCTAAGCTCAGGTTAATATTGGTTCTTGCTTCGTTATAGTCCGGATCATCCCGTGTCACGATACGTCCGGTCAGTTTTGTCTTTTCCACACTCCCACATCTCTTTCTCACGTATTCTAGTTTCTCTAGCTTATGCGTCAGGGTAAAAGAGTGTATAAGGAAAAAGCGTGGATATAATCTAATAAAGCGTCAATATCTTCAAAATATAGTTGACAGGTCGGTATTGTATGAATTAACATGGTCAGTACAAATTTTCAAAACTGTCGCGCTGATCGGAACACCGAAGGCTCTTATCTTTAGATAAGGGCCTTTTTTGTATGAAAAAGGAGGGATTATTGATGGGAGTCAAAAAAGAAAAGGGAAGAAAACGATTCAGGAAGCGAAAAACCTACGGGAATCAGATTTTGCCGCTCGAGCTGCTGATTGAAAAAAACAAACGAGAGATTATAAACAGCGCGGAGCTCATGGAGGAAATTTATATGAAGATTGATGAGAAGCATACGCAAGGCGTAACTAAATATAAAAAAACCCGCTGATTCCAGCGGGTTTTTGCATTTCGATTAAGCATCTTTTTTAATCGGCAATCCAAGGCCTTCTGCAACGCGTTTTCCGTATTCAGGGTCCGCTTTATAGAAGTGCTCGATTTGACGAAGCTTGATGTCTTCTTTTTCTACCGGCTTCATAGCGTTAACGATATTTTCAACAAGGCGGGTACGCTCATCTTCGCTCATTAAACGATACAGGTCACCGGCTTGTGTGTAGTGATCGTTGTGATCGTAGCTTACGCTGTCAGCGATACCTTGTACCGGATATGCTGCTTGCTTATCCTCAGGTGACTCTTTCGGGCCGCCGAAGCTGTTAGGCTCGTAGTATACAGATCCGCCGCCGTTATCGTCAAAACGCATTTGTCCATCACGCTGATAATTGTTTACTTTGTTGCGTGCGCGGTTGATTGGCAGCGCTTGATGGTTTGCGCCGACACGGTAGCGGTGTGCATCATGATAAGCAAACAGTCGGCCTTGAAGCATTTTATCCGGTGAAACATCAATACCAGGCACGAGTGTTCCAGGTGAGAATGTCGCTTGTTCTACTTCAGCAAAGTAGTTTTCCGGATTTCTGTCTAGAACCATGCGTCCGACCTCGATTAACGGGTAGTCTTTTTGAGACCAAACTTTTGTGACATCAAACGGATCGAAACGGTACGTATTTGCATCTTCTAAAGGCATGATTTGCACATATAGTTTCCATGCAGGGTAATCACCGTTTTCGATTGCGTTGAAAAGGTCTTCTGTATGGTAATCAGGATTTTCTCCGGCAATTTTTGCTGCCGTATTGACATCAAGATTTTTCACGCCTTGTTCTGTTTTAAAGTGATATTTAATCCATACGCCTTCGCCTTCGGCATTTGTCCATTTGAATGTATGGCTTCCGAAGCCGTGCATGTGGCGAAGTGTCGCAGGAATTCCGCGGTCAGACATCAGGATTGTCACTTGGTGCAGCGACTCTGGTGAAAGTGACCAGAAATCCCATACAGCCGTAGGGTTTTTCAGGTGTGTTTTTGGATCTCTTTTTTGTGTATGGATGAAATCAGGGAACTTAATTGCATCGCGGATAAAGAATACCGGCGTATTGTTGCCGACGATGTCGTAGTTTCCTTCTTCAGTATAAAATTTAACAGCAAATCCGCGTGGGTCGCGAACTGTGTCAGCCGAGCCAAGTTCACCGGCAACTGTTGAGAAACGGATGAACAGCGGTGTGCGTTTGCCGACTTCAGAAAGGAAAGCGGCTTTCGTATATTTTGTTACGTCGTTTGTCACTTCAAAATATCCGTGTGCGCCTGCTCCTTTAGCGTGAACAACACGTTCAGGAACACGTTCTCGGTTGAAATGGGCCAATTTTTCGAGTAAATGTACATCTTGAATTAAAGTTGGTCCGCGAGAACCGGCAGTCATTGAGTTTTGGTTATCTCCAACCGGAGCGCCCCAGCTAGTTGTCAGTTTATTTGAACTCATGTTATCACCTCTTGGAATTTATAAGAACATAATATCACCTCTAATTAAAAAGTCAATATTATTTTATAATTATTATAAAATAGTTATCTATATTAAGCGATATCTAGTATTGGAAATGGTGAAAAACCTTGTTATACCAGCTATTTCATAGCATTTAATAATTTTCGGAGAAATCATTTTTTCTACTCTACTTGCGAAACAAGCAGAGTAAGTGATAAACAAGGATCAAAAACCGCATTTTAAAAAAGAGTTGACATATCGGAATAATTTGAATTAACATGTTATTCAAACAAAAAACAATTGGGCAGCTGATCGGACCGCCGAAGGCTCTCATCTCTACAAGAACAGAGATGGGGGCCTTTTTGTTTTTTGAAGGCGGGGTTGGCAGAAAGAGGGGATAAAAGTGGCTGTGACCATCAGCATCAAAGAAAAGTCATTTGTTCAAGAGGGCCGCAAAAACACGGTCTTAGAGAACATACAATTATCAATCGCACCAGGTGAATTTTTAACGCTTATCGGACCGAGCGGGTGCGGGAAAAGCACCTTGTTAAAGATTATTGCGGGACTTGATTCTGAATATGACGGGAGTGTTGAAATCAACGGCCGCAGTGTAACAGCTCCGGGTATTCAGCAAGGATTTATTTTTCAGGAGCACCGCCTCTTTCCTTGGCTGACGGTTGAGCAGAATATTGCCGCCGACTTGAATTTGAAGGACCCCACAGTCAAACAGAAGGTGGATGAACTGATCGAGATTGTCAGATTGAAAGGATCGGAGAAAGCATATCCGCGCGAGCTGTCAGGCGGCATGTCACAAAGAGTTGCCATTGCCCGGGCCCTTCTGCGGGAGCCTGAGGTGCTGCTTTTAGATGAACCGTTTGGTGCACTTGACGCTTTTACAAGAAAACATCTGCAGGACGTGCTGCTGGAGATATGGAGGAGGAAAAAAACAACGATGATTCTCGTGACTCACGATATAGATGAATCTGTTTATTTAGGAAATGAGCTTGCGATCCTTAAGGCCAAACCGGGGAAAATCCATAAGCTGATGCCCATTCACTTGGCGTATCCGCGGAACCGGACGACTCCGGATTTCCAAGCGATCAGACAGAAAGTGCTGTCGGAATTCGAGAAAACAGAAGATTTGGAGTACGCTGAAGGATCAGGGATATAGAAAGGGCGGAAGCGGAAATGAAAAAAAGGCTCATTGTATTAGTTGCCGTTATTTTTCTGCTCGCAGGCTGCGGAGCAAACGGAGCCAATGGTGATCACAAACAATTGAAGGAAATTCGTATTGGTATTCAGCAAAGTTTAAGCCCGCTTTTGATCGCGAAGGAGAAAGGCTGGTTCGAAGATGCATTTGAAAAAGAAGGCATCAAAGTGAAATGGGTGGAGTTTCAAAGCGGTCCGCCCCAATTTGAAGGCCTTGCGGCGAACAAACTTGATTTTTCTCAGGTCGGCAATTCTCCTGTGATTGCTGGACAGGCGGCAGGCATTGACTTTAAAGAAATCGGTTTGTCTCAGGACGGATTGAAAGCAAACGGCATCCTTGTGAATCAAGGCAGCGGCATTCAGGAAGTCAAGGACTTAAAGGGGAAGAAAATTGCAGTCGCTAAAGGCAGCAGCGGGTTTGATTTTTTGTATAAAGCGCTTGATCAAGTCGGGTTGTCAGCTAATGATGTGACAATTATTCAGCTTCAGCCTGATGAAGCGGCTTCGGCGTTTGAAAACGGATCTGTTGATGCCTGGTCCATTTGGGAGCCGTACTTGTCATTAGAAACTATGAAACACGGAGCAAAAATCCTTGTGAATGGAGAAAGCACAGATTTATATTCACCGGGCTTTACTTTAGTAAGAACCAAGTTTTCAGAAGAGCATCCAGACGAAGTGGTCCGTTTTCTGAAGGTGTTTAATAAGGCTGTTGTATGGCAAAAGGAACATTTGGATGAAGCAGCAGAACTGTATGCAGACATTAAAGATCTCGATAAAAAGGTCGTCGAAAATGTGCTGAAGAATACTGAGCCCCTGAATGAGGTCATTAGTGACGATATTGTGAAAGCACAGCAGGAAACAGCAGATTTTCAATTTCGAACGCAGGCAATAGATAAGAAGATTGATGTGAAGGATGTTGTGGATAACACTTTTATCAAAAAAGCATTAAATGAACATTCCTCAGGAGGTGATCAATGATGAAAGCAGAGGCTGCGGGCTCGCTGCCCAAAACGAATGCGGAAGCAGTGCGAAAAAAGCCCGGAAGGAAGAAGTATGGCTGGACGAAGGGGCTTTTACTGCCAGCTGTCATCATTGCCACCTGGCAGATTATCGGCGCGCTGGGGCTTGTGTCCGCTACAGTGCTGCCTACGCCTGTGACGATTGTCCTGACCTTTAAGGAGCTTATTTTGTCCGGTGAGCTGTTCGGCCATCTGCAAATCAGCATTTATCGGGCGGCGCTTGGTTTTTTGCTTGGCGCGGGACTTGGATTGATAATCGGGATTTTGGCCGGATTCTCAAAACGAACGGAGCTGTATCTTGATCCATCGTTGCAAATGCTTAGAACGGTACCTCATTTGGCCGTCACGCCGCTGTTTATTTTATGGTTCGGATTTGACGAAGTATCTAAAATTTTGCTGATTGCGCTCGGTGCCTTCTTTCCCGTCTATATCAATACGTTTAACGGTATCCGCGGAGTTGATGCGAAGCTGTTTGAAGTCGCTCGGGTCCTTGAATTTAAATGGCATCAGCAGATAACCAAAGTGATATTGCCGGCAGCCCTGCCCAATATATTGCTAGGCATTCGCTTATCGCTCGGCATTGCATGGCTCGGGCTCGTTGTAGCAGAGCTGATGGGCTCAAGCTCGGGAGTCGGCTATATGATTATGGATGCGAGACAATTTTCACAAACGAACAAAGTCTTTGCAGGGATTATCATTTTTGCAGTGGTTGGAAAGCTGACGGATTCCTTCGTCAGGCTGCTTGAACGAAAGCTGTTAAAGTGGAGAAACAGCTACGAAGGATAGAGTATCTAAGGGGGATGAATATGGAAATTCTTTGGTTTATACCGACTCATGGAGACGCGAGATATTTAGGATCTCAAAGTGATGGACGGACTGCGGATCATCTTTACTTTAAACAAATCGCGCAGGCGGCAGACAGGCTGGGATATACAGGGGTTCTTCTGCCGACGGGAAGATCGTGCGAGGACCCGTGGCTTACAGCGTCGGCGCTGGCAGGAGAAACAAAGGACTTGAAATTTTTAGTCGCGGTAAGACCTGGTTTAATGCAGCCTTCTTTAGCAGCCAGAATGACATCCACCTTAGACCGCATTTCAGACGGCCGGCTGCTGATCAACGTTGTGGCAGGGGGCGATCCGTATGAGCTGGCAGGTGATGGCCTGTTTATCAGTCATGATGAGCGCTATGAAGCAACAGACGAATTTTTAACCGTTTGGCGAAAACTTTTGCAGGGAGAAACGGTTTCCTATGAAGGAAAGCATATAAAAGTGGAAAACAGCAATCTGCTTTTCCCGCCGCAGCAAGCGCCGCATCCGCCTATCTATTTCGGTGGATCGTCGCAGGCAGGGATTGAAGCTGCCGCAAAGCATACAGACGTGTACTTGACATGGGGGGAGCCGCCTGAACAAGTAAAAGAAAAGATTGAGAGAGTCAAAAAGCAGGCGGAAAAAGAAGGGAGATCTGTCCGGTTTGGCATTAGGCTGCATGTCATTGCCCGTGAAACTGAACAAGAGGCGTGGGAAGCGGCTGAGCGCTTGATCAGCCATTTGGATGATGACACCATTGCCAAAGCGCAGGCTGCTTTAAGCCGTTACGACTCTTCAGGCCAGCAGCGGATGGCCGTTCTTCATCAAGGCGATCGGACGAAGCTTGAAATCAGCCCGAATCTGTGGGCGGGGATCGGCCTGGTCAGAGGAGGGGCAGGAACAGCCCTTGTCGGTGATCCGCAGACTATTGCCGACCGGATAGCGGAGTACCAGGCACTCGGCATAGAATCATTTATATTCTCCGGCTATCCGCATCTAGAAGAAGCGTATTATTTTGCAGAGCTTGTATTTCCACTTTTGCCGTTTGAAAACGATCGGACGAGAAAGCTTCAGAACAAAAGGGGAGAAGCAGTAGGAAACACTTATTTTGTCAAAGAGAAAAATGCATGAGTTTAATTAAAATACAGCCCCCGAATATGGTATGATTTTCAAAAAGGGGGCTGTTTTTCTGAAAACATTGAGAAGCGCAGCAGTCATTTGCCTGATAGCTATGCTGTCGGCATGCGGACATTCAAAACAGATGGAAATCAAAGCAGCGGACATGTCAGATCTTGAAAAAAACAGAATGGATGTTGCAGCTTCACAGGCATTCACTGCTGAAGCCGTCAATATCGGTGAAGGTATTTCCTCAGCTGACATGTACATCGAACATTACCAAAAGGGAAAGCTTGTTGAGACGGTTGGACCAGTTCGTGCAGATTATTCAGAGGAAAAACCTGATACCATACAATTTGTTTATTTTGTGAATGAAGAGGGGGAAGGAAAGGATAAACACACCACCATTCATTTTGGCATTGTGGACAAACAGGGAAATATAGCAGCTGATTCATCGGTGAAACGTGACGATAGCGCAACACAGGAAATGACTCAGAATATTTCATCGCCGGAACCGATTTCTTTCGAGAAGCCTGTTTTGATCGGCAGCAGTATTAGAGGGACTGACGAGACAATGCATACCTCTGAACATAAAAAAGAGCTCATTAAGCATCAAGATGCGTTACTGTATTATGTGAAATTGCATCATTAGAAACGGGCGGCTTCAGGCCGTCTGTTTTACAAAGCGGTATGCTTGATTTTTTAAAGGGAGCATGATACATTTTAAATCGTAATAATTTCGATTTGACAAGGGGGCTATGTGACTTGGCTAAAAAATCAAAAGTGGCAAAAGAGTTAAAACGACAACAGCTTGTTGAACAATACGCTGATATTAGACGCCAGTTGAAGGAAAAAGGAGATTACGAGGCACTCAGCAAGCTGCCAAGAGATTCAGCGCCGGGAAGGCTCCACAATCGCTGCATGGTAACGGGGCGCCCGAGAGGATATATGAGAAAGTTTAAAATGTCCAGAATCGCTTTTAGGGAGCTGGCCTATAAAGGCCAGATTCCCGGTGTGAAAAAAGCAAGCTGGTAAGAAAAAACTCCGGCCGATTACAGTGCGCCGGAGTTTTTTTCGTTTTTCTTGAAAGAGATGACGTAGGAAAGGTGCTGGATGATCATGATGACAAACACAATAATAATAGGGAAAAACGGCATGCGCGATTGAAAAAGCGGATAAAAAATGAGAAGCACCGCAGCGGCAGGCAGCGAGAAGTAGACAGCGATATATGAAGCGCGGCATGCTTTTGCCGTCATCATCTGCTCTCTTTCATCCTGCTCTTCAAATTCATCAGGCAGAAGAAGCTGCTTTCTGGCAGGGCGGCTTTTTTTCTGTAAGTACAAATAAACCGCAGTCGCCGCAATAAACAGAACAAAGGGGGTGAGGTTTAATTCAAACACCGTCCCGCCGCTCTTTGTGCGGAAAAAAGATGCTATGCCTTCCGAGGCTTCAAAGTATGAAATCAGCGTCCAGCATGCAAGGCCAAATAACACCAGTTGAAAAGCTGCTTTTGTTTTCATGCTCATCTTAGTTTTCCTCCTCTAACCAAAAGACATCCTCCATTTTCATGGAGAAGGCTTTGCAAATTTTCAATGCTAACAGCAGTGAGGGAACATAATCGCCTTTTTCAATGGCTGCCACAGTCTGTCTTGTGACGCCGACCGTTTCTCCGAGTTTTTCCTGAGAATAGCCGAAGCGTGCCCTCAGCTCTTTTACTTTATTTTTCATCATGACGTCTGTCCCCTTCACTTTCTTGTTTCATTATATTGTATAGTATACTTAACATTATGTAAATGATACTTAACAACTTTACAAAAAGATAACTTTTTTCGACAAAATTTTTATATTCCCTTGACGAAAAATAAATAAACCTGTAATATAAGAACAGTCAAAGCGGTACTGTTACTGACATTCACAAATGCGGGTGTAGTTTAGTGGTAAAACCTCAGCCTTCCAAGCTGATGTCGTGAGTTCGATTCTCATCACCCGCTCCATACATACGTATTAACGCAGTGTTTCGTTTCTCAGATAAACGAAGTATTGCGTTTTTTTATGTAAAAAAGAACACGTTATTCGTGTTCTTTTACGTAAGCCAATGTACTGTATGGGTGCCGCCGTGAATTTGTTCAAACATTTTCGTTAATGATGATAAGAGTTTAACAGCGCTGCTTTTCTCAATGGATGGCGGAAAAAAAATGATTTGCAGCATATTTTTGGTCTCGTTTGAAACGGGATGTTGATTGAAGCTGTTTTTAAAATCGCCAAAAATGCCGTTTTCATCAGAGAAAAGCAGGATGTTTTCTTTTTCTCCCAATGAGATCCGGACAGACTCATGAAGCTTTCCGGCATCATAAATCATAATGGGCAGAGAATATTTTAAAGCGAAAAAATCGATTGTGTCATGGGCCGAGTCCTTACTTTCCATGAATTGTTCTTTGGATATGGGGATCAGCATGTCCTCCATTGGGGTTGTTTCTCCCTCAAATGAAGGGTTAAGCTGTTTAAAGAGTTCCCGCCATTCCTTGACGAAGGGTTCATCGGGTATACCGCCGTCTGCATAGTCGAAAAACAGGGACTCCTGGAATAGGCGGAGTCTGCCTTTCAGCATTTGCGGTGAGGAGCCGACTTCGATATTCTCATAAATGACAGCTGCTGCATGTAAGCCAGCCGCACGTTCAGTAATAACAGAATCAAGTTTGATATTCACTAGCATTCACTCCAGTTACGTGATATCAACCTATTATAAACGCTGTATCGTTTTATCACAAAGAAAGGAGGCTGTGCAAAACATGAACGTTTATCAGCTCAAAGAAGAATTAATTGAATACGCGAAAAGCATTGGCGTGGACAAGATTGGTTTTACGACCGCTGATACTTTTGACAGTTTAAAAGACCGTTTGATTCTTCAAGAATCACTCGGCTATCTCTCCGGCTTTGAAGAGCCGGATATTGAGAAAAGGGTGACGCCAAAGCTTCTGTTGCCGAAAGCGAAATCAATAGTGGCGATTGCTCTCGCATATCCTTCCAGAATGAAGGATGCGCCAAGAAGCACGAGAACTGAGCGCAGGGGCATTTTTTGCAGAGCCTCCTGGGGCAAAGACTATCATGATGTGCTGAGGGAAAAGCTCGATCTGCTGGAGGAATTTCTAAAAAGCAAGCATGAGGATATCAGAACGAAGTCAATGGTTGATACAGGTGAATTGTCTGATCGCGCCGTTGCAGAACGTGCCGGCATCGGATTCAGCGCGAAAAACTGTATGATCACAACGCCAGAGTATGGCTCTTATGTGTATTTGGCGGAAATGATCACAAATATCCCTTTCGAGCCTGATGTGCCGATTGAAGATATGTGCGGCTCCTGCACGAAATGTTTGGACGCCTGTCCGACGGGAGCACTGGTTAATCCGGGGCAGCTTAATGCGCAGCGCTGCATCTCTTTTCTGACCCAGACAAAAGGATTTTTGCCTGATGAATTCCGGACAAAGATCGGAAACCGCCTGTATGGGTGCGATACGTGCCAAACGGTATGTCCTCTCAATAAAGGGAAGGACTTTCATCTTCATCCGGAAATGGAGCCTGATCCTGAGATTGCCAAACCGTTATTGAAGCCGCTCTTGACCATCAGCAATCGGGAATTTAAGGAGAAATTCGGACATGTCTCAGGTTCTTGGCGCGGGAAAAAACCGATTCAGCGAAACGCCATTCTCGCGCTTGCGCATTTTAAGGATACCTCCGCACTGCCTGAATTGGCGGATCTGATGCACAAGGACCCGCGTCCTGTCATCAGGGGGACAGCCGCATGGGCAATCGGTAAAATCGGAGACACCGTATACATGGAAGAGCTTGAAAAAGCGCTGGAAAAAGAGAAGGATGAAGAGGCAAAGCTGGAAATTGAAAAAGGAATTGAGTTGCTAAAAGCTTCAGGCATGACTAAACAAGGCCTGTCCTGACATACGTATAGAGCAGAAGGAAAAAACACTTGAGATCATCCAAGTGTTTTTTCTCTATAAAAAAGTATGGCGGGTGGGGTGAGCTTGAAGCACATTTTAGAACAATTAGCGGAGGAGCGGCTGGGCTTTCTGGTTAACGGGCATGATATGAGACAGGAGTCTCAAGTCGGAGATCTTAAAGTCATGGAGCGTAAGAAAAAGCTTCTGGAAAAACGTAAAGTTGACATCATAAAAGCGAAAGCAAAGGCCGTAATTAATCATGTGCGGGTTGAGGATGACGGAACGACCTGCCTTTCGTATACCATCCATTACGAATACGTGTGTAAGGAACAGGACGACAGCTTGTATATAGAAGAGCACATAGAGGAGCGAAGGGCTTTCCTTTATGATCACATTTTGATTAGTGATCAGGAAATTGCGAAAAAGCCGGCTGGATTTCATGAAGGGACCAGCATTATTGACTATTCTGAAGAGGAAAGAGAAGCGTTTGGCAGGGCTTTTCAATACGATCGTCTCGGCGCTGTGCAATATGCCGAGAAATTTTGGAACAAGCGCAATCCTGCTTATAAAAATTTCAGCGATAACTGTACCAATTTTATTTCTCAGTGTCTTCATGCGGGAGGCGCGCCAATGCGCGGCCATCCGAACAGAGGATCAGGCTGGTGGATGAAACAAAGCTCATGGAGCTACAGCTGGACGGTGGCTCATTCGATGAAAATGTATTTGTCGAATTCAAAAGCTGGACTGCGTGCGGTGCGGGTGAAATCAGCGGAAGAGCTGATGCCGGGCGATGTGATTTGCTATGACTTCGAAGGAGACGGCCGGTTTAATCATACAACGATTGTCGTGGCAAAGGACAAAGGCAATATGCCGCTTGTTAACGCCCAGACCTATGACAGCCGGATGAGGTATTGGTCATATGAGGATTCAACGGCATACACGCCGTCAATACGATATGCTTTTTTTCATATCGTTGATGATACGACAAAAGAGTAATTAATGTTATAATGATGGGCGGATAAGAAAAACAGAGGTGAACATTGTGGCATTACATGTCGTTTTATATCAACCAGAAATTCCCGCTAACACAGGGAATATTGCGCGTACTTGTGCAGCAACCAATACTACGCTCCACCTGATTCGTCCGCTCGGCTTTTCAACGGATGATAAAATGCTGAAGCGTGCCGGACTCGATTATTGGGAGTTTGTTAATGTTGTGTATCATGATTCGTTAGAGGAATTGTTTGAAGCATATGAAAAAGGCCAATTTTTCTTTATTACGAAATTTGGCCAGCAGCCTCATACATCATTTGATTACACTGATCTTGACGAGGATTATTTCTTTGTGTTCGGAAGAGAAACAAGCGGTTTGCCAAAGGATTTAATTCAAAATAATATGGACCGCTGCCTGCGTCTTCCAATGACAGAGCACGTCAGATCGTTAAACCTGTCCAACACTGCCGCGATTCTCGTTTATGAAGCGCTGCGCCAGCAAAATTACCGTGACTTGAAGTAGTAGTAAATCCGCTCATGATGATGGGCGGATTTTTTTTGGCTGCAAGAAATGCTTAAGAAACAGCTAATTATCAATTCTATTGTGACTACTGTTTAACTGTTTCACTATATTTTCACAGGAGAGATGTCAAGATAACCCCAAAAAGTGTTTTCTAGAAACGTTCGGATAAGTCAAAATATTGTCACATTAATTCCGTTGAAAAAATTGTAATAAATGTATAATATATTTAAATGTATAATATATTTATGTGATTTATTTTTAAGGGGGTAGTGGAAATGCTTGAGGAAGTGTTAACTACAGACCTGCACCTTAGAGAAGCTAAAAAGAAAATTGAATCTTTATGGGCAAACGGGATTGATTTTTCTAAACAAGAGGTAGAGGAAGCGAAAAAAAACAACCGTTTATTACTTTTGGACATGGATTTTACAAGTGAATGCCAATTGCATTGTTACTACTGTGACAGAACACCAGACCGTTTTCAGCAGGAGGGGCGCACAAAATTAACAACTGAAGATCGAAAAAATCTGATTCTGCAAGCAAAAGCTCTTGGAGCACGGACTGTCGAATTCCCTGGATCTGGTGAGCCAATGATAGATGAAGGATTCTGGGAGGTAATGGAATTTGTGTATGAGAACGGTATGACGCCGGTTATCTTTACTAGCGGATGGCATCTTGATGATGCCTCTATAGACAGATTATATAACTTAGGTGCAACTATTTTTCTAAAATACAACTCGACAAGCCATGAAGTTAACGACAAAATTGTGAAAGTTAAAGGATATGGAGCATATGTAGAAACAATACTAAATAAACTTGTAAAAAAAGGATTTACCGAAAGTATACCTACAAGACTTGCTATAGATATTGTAATTGCGCCTCAAAACGAAGATATAGATGATTTAAGCCATATTTATCGATGGTGCAGAAGAAATAATGTTCATCATTATATTTCTACTTTAATACCAGAAGGGCTAGCAGATCGAAAATCCAAGCTTTATGAAAAAAACAGAGCAAAAAAATTTATTGAACATTTTTATCAGATTGATAGGGAGGAGTTTGGGTTAGATTATACTCCTTCGCTGCCAATGGCAGGCGGATATAAATGCAGACAAGTGAATGTGGGATTGTTTGTGAATTTGTATGGAGAAGTTTACGATTGTAATGGCTTAGGTCGTTTTTTAGGACACATAAGAGTGAATACACTTGAAGAAATTTGGAATGCGAAATATGCAAAGCATGTTCGAGAGGAAGAGCAAGAGGGGCACTGTGAAGTTCGCAGCAGGGTTTGGGATGAAACTGAGCTGAAAGGTTTTGACCGTAAATTAGAAGAATATAAAGAGTGGGAAATAAAAAACAATGCTGTGGATGAAGTGCTCTTAAAGGGGCTATATCATAGGGAAAATAAAAACGAACTTGTGAACAGTTCACAAGATAAGTAAATTATAGTGGGAGAAGTTTCTTACAGCTTCTCTCTCCATAGTATATTTTGGTGGTGAAGCTGTGAAATCTAACCGAGCTGCTTGGATTTTAATATGCAGTCAAAGTATATCTATAGCAGGAGACAGTTTACTACTAATTGTTTTGCCTTTATTAGTTTTTGATTTGACTGGATCTGCTTTTGAAGTAAGCGTGGTGTTTATTCTAACGGAATTGCCAAACTTCTTTGGTTTTTTCTCAGGGGTGTTACGTCGATATTTCAGTCCTAAACAATTGGTTATACTTTATGATGCAGGTCGTTTTTTTATCTTGCTATTTCTTACCTTCATGGAGATATATGGATATAATTCCACGTATCTTATCTATTGTATGTTTTTCTTAATCAATATCTTTTCTGCGTTTTTTAGGCCTACAAGAATAGAGTTAATCACTCAATTAGTTGACAAAAGTCAATTGAAGAAATTTAATTCACTTGATCAGACCTTTGAAGCCACAGCGATGGCGATTGGGTTAGGTTTAGGGGGATATGCGTACCACTACCTTTCTCTTGAGTGGATCTTTTTTTGCAACGCTTTGACTTTCTTTGTATCAGGTTTTGTAATGTTAATGATCAAATCAATAAAGTCTACTAAGGATGTATCAGAAAATAATAGTAAGTTCACTCTGTCGTATTTTTGGAAGATGAGTATTCAAGTATCCAAGCAAAAACAAACTTCCTTTTTAGTATTTGGAGAAGCATTAGCAGGAGGCGCTGTTGGGATATTTATTGCTATATTTGTAGTTTATGCTAAGCAATATCTCCAAGTCGATAGTATTACAATCGGTCATATGGAGATGATTCAGTCTATATTTGCAATATGTACAGGCATGTTAATTGCATTGAACTTTATACGTATTTCTGAACGATCGTTAGGAGTATGTGGTTATCTAGGAATGGGAATATGTATGATAGTCATCGGAATAACAACTTCCATTCCTTTAGTGTATCTCTTAATGGCAATATTAGGTTTATTCAACATGATGTATAGCATTGCGGTGCGAACTCTATTGCAAACAAGTGTTCAAAAAGAGGAAGTGATTCATGTGTTTGCTCTAGAATCAATCTTATCAAGATCTGCTTCTATTGTTGGAGCATTGGTCGCTGGAAGCTTAATTAGTCTTTTCTCAATTACTGCAAACTGGGTTATTTTCTATTCGGGTCTAATTCTACTAATTGTCTCTTTATGGGGGTATAGGAACTTATTCTCAAAACAAAATGTATATCATATTGATGGGAACAGAGGTGAAAAAAATGTCTAAACATATCTTATTTATTGAAGCCAGTACGACCGGAGCAGGGGCAAAAGCAAATGATTACGCAAAAAGCCAAGGGTATACAGTAAGTTTGGCTGTTAGAAATCCCAATCAATATTCAGATGATATTTTGAACACAGCTGATAATATTATTGTCTGCAATACTAATAATTATGAAGAACTGATAAACAATGTTCTTTCCCTGAATCAAGAAAAGCAAATTGATGGAATTACCACTACTGCAGATTTCTATGTTCCTCAAGCAGCTCTTGCAGCTGAGACTTTAAAATTGCCCGGAATATCGTTTCAAGCAGCATTAAATGTTCGAAATAAATATAAAATGAGAAAAAAATTAAGTGAATGTTATCCCCACCTGAACCCTGCTTTTCAATTGGTTAAAACAAAACATGAGGCATTGAAAATAGCTAATGAATGGGGATATCCCATTATAGCCAAACCCCAGGATTTAAATGATTCTTTACATGTAAAACTAATTGGCTCAGAAAAAGAACTGCTAAATTATATGGAACATTCGACTTCTTGGATGGTGAATGAATCGGGACAGCCAATTGCGGCAGGAGTATTGTTAGAGGGATACATTACTGGAGGGGAGTACAGTGTCGAAACAATGCAGCATAAAGGAGGGGAGATTCAGTTAATAGGTATTACTAAAAATGTACTTGAAGGAGTGGAAAGAGGGCACTTTGCAGAAGTTGCTGCTTCTTTTCCATCAGATGATGAAGAAACGAAGCCTCTTTTGGATGAAGTGAAAAAAGCTCTGCAATGTCTTGAAATTGACTGTGGAGTTATCCATACGGAGTGTCGCATTGAAAATGGTAATGTGAAAATAATAGAGATAAATCCGAGGCTGATAGGTGATAAAGTAGGGAGTCATGTTATTGAATTGGCTTATGGTATCAGTCCTTTAAAATATGTTGTGGAGATAGCCCTTGGCAGTAATGTTGAATGGCGTCCAAACTTTAAAAAAGCAGGGGCTCTTTATGGATTGTGGGTGAAAGAGAGAGGGGTTTTTGGCGGCATTGAAAATCCTGAAGAAATTCTAAGAAGGAAAGGAGTCGCATTTCTTGAAATAACGGGTGAAATTGGAAGTGTTTATTCGCCTCCAACATCGAATGGAGATATCGTAGGCCATATTATCACACAAGCGAATTCTCCTGAAGAAGCATTAAAGCAGGCTTATGACGCTGCGCAGGTTGCCAAACTAATTGTTAATCACGAATAGGGGACAATACTGATGCGCCATTTTATTTTGATTACTAACGAAATCGAATACTATGCACTTTACCTTAAATCTCTTATCGAACAAAATGAATCAGAATTTTTTCCTGTGCTCACAACTCACCCTGATACAATGGGCTCCTTATTAACGATGCACGGATTCTCTTGGGATATTTATAGAGGTAAAGTTGGTCATGCATACATGGATCTATCCTTAGAACTTTATCAATATATCAAAACGAAGAAGTTCAAAGAGCTTGAATCACTTATATATAAGCTATTCAAACAATTAAAGAAATACCAACTGCCAAAGTCATATGTAGTGGGAGTAGGGAGCGGATCAGTTTTAGCTGGATTAAGGGCCCTGGCTTACGGAAGACAGTTTTTTGCTGTAGATTGTATTCATGATATATCTAATACTTCATTCCCTGAAGGTGCAGAGAGTTTTTATATTGTTTCAGAAGAAGTGGATGATAATGATATTGCTGTGTTACATGATAATTTTGAAAAGTTTCAAGGGAAAAAAAGTATTTTTCTTGATTTAGAAACAGTAAGTTTTGGTTTTTTACATGCAAGAAACTTAGAGATCATGACATTCTTGGATGCTAAACAAAGATATTATCATGCTGAAGCTGAGATATCTCCTCAAGCTCTGTTATGTGACGCTTTTTTAAATGAGCCGCTGACTGTTCCGAAGGATCTTATTGTACCGCCATATAAAGAGTTATCAAAAGAGTTTGTGGAACGCCGTAATCAAGTAGGGATACTAGCGATTACTTCCCATGGAATGAGTGATCTGGTTCATCTTAATAATGACTATATATGTGGCAAAAGTTATTTTTTAAATCATGAGCATCACTTGATAAAAGGACCACTTCCTTCCTGTATGGAAGAAGACGAAGCTTGTTTTTTTAAAAGAGACGGAATCGCATTATCGGCGTACTCCATAAAGGCTCGTCATATATTTATGAATTCGTGCGGCTCACTTAGATTTAAAAATGGTGATTTTGACTCAATTTTTAATATAGCGTATTCGATTTTGGAGGGAAAAGCCGAAAGCTTTATCGGGGCAGTAAGATGGAAAGATGGACACGGAGTAGAGAATCTCTTGTACTTGCGGTTAATAAAAGCAGGATTTTCGCTTGGAGAAATAATCTACCTGTTGAATAAATCTTTATTTTTCAACCAATATGAACCATCCGAAGGGGTTTTTCAATTAATTGGAGATCCTGAAACACGGCCTTATTCAAAACCAGATATTTCACCAATCGAAGAACTAAATTTTGGAAGTAATATGGTGGAGATAAGATCAGGCTTTGGTGTTTTTCAATCTACTTCAGAGGAAGTTATTGAGGCTTATAAAAAGTCTTTGCTTATTGTTAAGGTGAGTGTAAAGAACTTTTTTGTTTCTGTTGTTCTTTCAGATAACTCCAAGATTCTTTATATTTTTATTTATGGATATGAAGAACAGAAAGTTGAAGCCAAGGTTCAAATTATTAATTTCAATGATATTTTTGAATTTATCTCGAGAGCTTATAGGCGAATTGAACAAAATTTATCTCCTTCTCTAGGCCTTGCTAAACTATATCCGAATAAAGTATTGCAAGGACGAAAAAAAAATTTAGATAATCGGCTATTAAATATTTCACGCCTATTTAAAGTTTCGTTTACGGATAACTCTAGTATTCACAAACTATACAAGTCTTGTCATAAGTTTTTAAAAGAAGTTGATCAAATAGACTTTGAAATAGCCGAAGAAATGAAGAACGCACTTGTAAATCATTCTTTTAGATTTTCAGAACATTATCAAAAAAGTTTTCTTCTCCGCCCTGCAGAAACAACCGGTATGTGTTATATATGCGGAGAAGTGTTAGTTGATCGATATTTAGAACATATCATAAAACCATCACTTTATCGGATTGAACGAATATGTACAAACTGTGGCGGAATAGAAGACAAGCCCAGTTCTTTATTAACTTTGCACATTTTATTGAAAGATAAGGTATGCAAAAAAAGTATTGTGAAAGTGAAAATCAAGATTGTCAATGACTCTGAATATGGATACAAGGGATATACATTATTGGCTGTACGTAGAAGTGCAAAATATAATTTCAAAATAGATCATTCTATTCAAAAAATTGATATAAAAGCACGTCAGCATATAGAAAGAGAATTTACAATGGAAATTGGAGACGTTTCTATTCATCAATACAACCTGCAGGCGGCGTTCATCTCAAATACTGATATATTTTTAGCAGCCCGATCTTTTTGGATTCAACATCAGACACTAAATAGGAGTGAATAATAAAATGGAGATTCATAAAACTCGTGTTGTCAACGATCAGACTGTAAAATGGATTTCAGATCATTGGAATTTAGAGAATAAGAAAGGCAATGCTGAGTTTCAATTTTTGAGTATTCCTTTTGATTACGCTGTCAGCCATAGACCAGGTACGAGAATTGGGCCTCAGATGATTATGGATACTTTAAATAGTTACAGTTTATATTGTTCAGATAAACGAGTGTCAATTGAAAATACAAGATTTGTCGATTTAGGTTTTGTAGATATTGTTCATGACATTAAACAATCTTATCAGAATATTGAGCGGGCTGTAAGTGGCATATCAGAAATTGTGACACCGATTTTTTTGGGTGGTGATCATTCGATTACAGATCCGATTATTAGAGGAATGAAAACCAGACTGATAGATCAGAGATTTGGTGTCATTATGTTTGACACTCATTTTGATTTTCGGGAACCGGTTATAGGGAAAGAACATTCAGGACATTGGCTCAAAACCCTTGAAAATTCAATAGATTATGAATCATTAGTGTTGATCGGAATTGGAGCCCCTATTTATTCAGATTATTATATGCGTGAATTAGAAGAAAGAGGTGCTTTGATTAAAACCGTATACGATTTGCGGAGAGAAGGAAGAAGAGCGGTAATAGAGCAGGCTGTCAATCATGTTCTCAAGAAATCTGACGCGATTTATTTTACGATTGATATAGATGTTTTTGATCAAGCTTACGCTCCTGGATGCAGTGTACCTAATCCTAATGGTCTCTTTCCTTATGAGGTCATAGATAGTGTATTTGAGATTTGTTCATCTGTACCAACAGTAGGTATGGATATTGTGGAAGTAAGTCCTTGGCTTGAGGGATCTCAACAATTCACCTCACATATAGCTGCAAACATCATTATAAACTATATAGCTGGGTGTGTGAAAAAAAGTTTTTAAAAAGTTAATTGGTGTCTAATTTCGTATGCACAAAATTCTTAAACTCAGTTGTTTTGGTTAATAGGGATAAACTAGTTACAATTATGAGTGTTATACTGCTGCAGAATTTAATTTCTATGAAGCTTGTTAACTGAGATGCCATAACAGATAAAATGCTTTTAGGGAATTTTCGAAAATTGTATGATGATTATCACAGAGAAGCAGGATAGCGAAAACATTAGATGCAACAACAACTTCTAAACTCAGGAGTGGGGTGGTGTTTAATATAAGCGTTAAAAGTGAAGGAGATGGACGGCTAAAGATCGTCCGCTGTGAGATTTAGGTGAAATTTAGTACTAACTACTTGTCATCAGGCCGCTATATCAATACAAAAAAATGTTATCAGGATGCACTTCCAGCTTGTAGAAAAAATATTTTTCTACAAGCTTTTTTGTTATATAAATTTTGATACATCAATTCACCATCTTCATATTGCGGCATGCTGCTTTGGGGAGAATTTGCTTGTTCACATTCAGTTATCCCCTCAACCCGCAATATCGAAGCCGTTGCAGTTGTTTTGAATCCGCAAAGTTTTTGTGCTTTTTTATTATTATATAGGGATTTTCCTAAATCGGCAGACAAGTGATTTTGTCTGACCTTTTCTTTACGGTCTTCCCATACATGTTGAGTAATGATGTTCTCGTTTTTTTTGAGTCTATGCAGTTCTTAAGCGGGCGGGCATGAGGAACATATTTGGGGATTGATTTATTATGAACGATAGCCCTTTGCGATCAGTTGTTTTTAGTGCGTAAGTGTTAGCTAGTTTGACAAATGTATTGTCTTTTTTCACTGTTCATCTAAGGGCTATGACGCCAAAAATATAGCTTTATAGATATCCACTTTCTGGATCAGTTGTACTGTGGTGGATCTCTTTTTCTTGAGTCTTTATGCTCGATGGCAGTGGCTTTAGGCGAGTGAATCGGTAAATAGGGGGCGCGTTCCTGCCACTATGGCATGATCGAAGGCCTGAAAAGCGGTCAAGTGGGGGGCTACTTTTGTTTTTACTGTAGCCAGTTTTAACTTATTCAAATGACAAAAGGAGTTTAAGTGCTAAATAATTTGTCGAAGCAGATGATTCTCTTCGACAAGTGGGGCGAGGGGAACAAATTTGGCTGCGTTTTGATAAGTATTGCTTGTATGGGTCATGAGAAATACAGTCCTTTTGCAGTCTATCTTTATTTTAATACAGAATGGATTATAAGGTAAAGGCTGTCTAGGCTTTCTGGACAGCCTGAGGATGCTCTTATGAGGAGCACCCTTTTTTATTCTTTTCCAGGCTTGCTATCGTATCCTGCAGTAAAAATTGATACTAAAAAAGTGACAATGACCCCCATCATGATGATTGTTTTCACCGTCTCTCCCCCTCCTCAATTTTTCCGTGCTGTCCGAGTCTGGATGATTCTGTATTTTCTTTATTATGAACGGTCGCAGTCGGCCTTGTCAACGATGTATAAGTATCTTTATTTTTAAGAAACCAAAGCATGTATCACGAGTTGGCGGCATAGATTGTAACAAAGTACCTTATTTGCATAGTGTATCAAACATGATAGAGGAGGTCCTTATGGATATATTAAAGAAAATTGAACAGTACAGAGAGGAAGAGCAGCGGCTGAAATGGGAAGGAACTTTCGCCGATTATTTGGAGATTATTAAAGAAAATCCGATGGTCGCGCAATCTGCTCATTCTCGAGTTTTTAATATGATAAAAGACAGCGGGATAGAGGAGATTGACGGACGCAAGAAGTACAGTTTTTTTGACCGTGAGCTGTTTGGGCTTGAAGAATCTCTGGAGCGTCTTGTGGAAGAGTATTTTCATCCGGCTGCCAAACGTCTAGATGTCAGAAAGCGGATTCTATTGTTGATGGGACCTGTGAGCGGCGGTAAATCCACGTTGGTCACGATGCTTAAAAAAGGTCTCGAAGCATACACGCTGACAGATAATGGCGCTGTATATGCGATTAAAGGCTGCCCGATGCACGAGGACCCTCTACATTTAATCCCCCACCATTTACGTGATGACTTTTACAGAGAATACGGTATTAGAATAGAGGGGAGTCTTTCTCCTTTAAATGTCATGAGGCTGGAGGAAGAGTACGGAGGAAGAATTGAGGATGTGAAGGTGGAGCGCATCTTCTTTTCAGAAGATAAGCGTACGGGAATTGGAACATTCAGTCCATCTGACCCAAAATCTCAGGATATTGCCGATTTGACCGGGAGTATTGATTTCTCAACAATCGCCGAGTACGGTTCGGAATCAGATCCGCGCGCTTACCGGTTTGACGGAGAGCTGAATAAAGCGAACCGCGGGATGATGGAGTTTCAGGAGATGCTGAAATGTGATGAGAAATTTCTCTGGCATTTGCTTTCATTGACACAGGAAGGGAATTTTAAAGCGGGGCGGTTTGCGTTAATTTCTGCTGATGAGCTGATCGTGGCGCACACGAATGAAACGGAGTATCGCTCATTCATTTCTAATAAGAAGAATGAAGCCCTGCACTCGAGAATCATCGTGATGCCGGTTCCTTATAATTTAAAAGTGTCTGAGGAAGAGAGAATTTATGAAAAAATGATCGCAGAGAGCGATGTGTCGGATGTTCATATTGCCCCTCATACTTTGAAGGTCGCCGCGATGTTCTCAATCCTTACCCGGTTAAAAGAGCCAAAGCGGTCGGATATTGATCTGGTCAAGAAAATGAGACTGTATGATGGAGAAAGTGTGGAAGGATATAATTCCGTCGACGTTGAGGATATGAAAAAAGAATATAATGATGAAGGAATGAGCGGCATTGATCCGCGGTACGTGATCAACCGGATTTCTTCAACGATTATCAGAAAAAATATGGAGTCAATTAATTCTCTCGATGTCCTTCGTTCCTTAAAAGAAGGCCTTGATCAGCATCCATCAATTTCAAGCGAGGACAGGGAGCGGTATTTGAATTTTATTTCTGCCGCCCGCAAGGAATATGACGACATTGCGAAAAAGGAAGTCCAAAAAGCGTTTGTGTATTCGTATGAAGAATCAGCAAAAACACTTATGGACAATTACCTCGATAACGTAGAGGCCTATTGCAATAAAAATAAGCTTCGTGATCCTTTGACAGGAGAAGAAATGAACCCTGACGAAAAGCTAATGAGATCCATCGAGGAGCAGATCGGCATTTCGGAAAACGCCAAAAAAGCGTTCCGCGAAGAAATTTTAATCCGCATCTCGGCCTATGCGAGAAAAGGCAAGCGGTTTGATTACAATTCCCATGAAAGACTGCGTGAAGCAATTCAGAAAAAGCTGTTTGCTGATCTGAAGGATGTCGTTAAAATTACGACTTCAACAAAAACGCCGGATGAGCAGCAGCTGAAAAAGGTAAATGAAGTCGTGGCCCGTTTAATTGATGAGCACGGCTACAACTCGACGAGCGCCAATGAGCTGCTGAAATATGTCGGCAGCCTGCTGAACCGATAAGCAACGTGACCCGTCCGAATAGGGCGGGTTATTTTGTCCCATTTTCTAAATAGTTTGTCAATTAAACGTGCTTTTGTGCATATGATGAATATAAATCTTTTCGAAAGACTTGTTTCATAATCTGGCACAAGCCGGAATACGTATGTATCACGACCACAAATGGTTAAGGAGGGGAATTCATGTCCCAAAATGACAGCGGCCATTTTTTGATTTCTGAGGAAAACTGGTCCCTCCATCGCAAAGGCTTCGATGACCAGCAGCGTCACCAGAAAAAGGTGCAGGAAGCGATCAAAAACAATCTTCCGGACCTCGTAACTGAGGAAAGCATTATTATGTCTAATGGAAAAGATGTAGTGAAAATCCCAATCCGTTCACTTGATGAGTATAAAATCCGTTACAACTATGATAAGAATAAACATGTAGGGCAAGGAGACGGCGACAGCCAGGTTGGTGATGTTGTGGCCCGGGATGGATCAGACAAAAAACAAGGACCAGGAAAAGGGCAGGGTGCCGGTGATCAGGCAGGCGAGGATTATTATGAAGCGGAAGTTTCATTAATGGATTTAGAAGAAGCGCTTTTTAAAGAATTAGAGCTTCCGAATCTCCAGCAAAAAGAGCGGGACAATATCATTCATACAGATATTGAGTTTAATGATATTCGTAAAACAGGGTTAACCGGTAACATTGATAAGAAAAGAACAATGATGTCAGCCTTTAAACGAAACGCAATGTCAGGAAAGCCGTCGTTCTATCCAATTTATCCGGAGGACCTAAAGTATAAGACGTGGAATGACATCACAAAGCCTGAATCAAAAGCTGTCGTTTTAGCAATGATGGATACAAGCGGCAGTATGGGGGTTTGGGAAAAATACATGGCCAGAAGCTTCTTTTTCTGGATGACCCGTTTTTTGCGGACGAAATACGAGACTGTGGAAATTGAATTTATTGCCCATCATACAGAAGCAAGAGTTGTCTCGGAGGAGGATTTTTTCTCAAAGGGAGAAAGCGGCGGAACCATTTGTTCTTCCGTATATCGGAAGTCGCTTGAGCTTATTGATGAAAAGTACAATCCCGCTCGCTATAACATTTACCCGTTTCATTTTTCTGACGGTGACAACCTGACATCTGACAACGCGCGCTGTGTGAAATTGGTTAATGATATTATGAAGAAGGCCAATCTATTCTGCTACGGCGAGGTCAATCAGTACAACAGGCATTCAACGTTAATGTCTGCATATAAAAATGTGAAAGATGAGAAATTTAAGTACTATATTTTAAAACAGAAATCTGATGTTTTTCAGGCGCTGAAGAGCTTTTTCAGAAATGAAGAGTCTGGTGTAAGCCATCAATTTTCGTAATGAAAAGCCCATTTCAGGGCTTTTTTTTATTTAATAAAAGTAAGAAAACGCTTGCGAAAAAAATACGTGGGAAAAAGAAATTTTTCCTTTGACAAATCTTCTTTCATTTATTAATATTTTATCTTGTGAACTATTATTGAGGAATGAGGTGAAAAGGAGTTGACTGAATCAGAACGTGCTTTGCTCACTTTTGAACAGCTCTTCGATACGTCTCGGGCGATTTATAAAAAACAGAAGAAGATATTGGAGATTGTGCTTGAGCCTTTTGATATTACAGTCCTTCAATATTTGCTGATGTTTAAAATTCATCAAAGCGGAAGCACCCCGCTAAGCAAGCTGGCAATGTCGCTTGATCTTAAGCCTGCTTCTGTGACGCGGATGACAGATATTCTGTATAAGCGCCAATTGATGAATCGATATGACAGTCCGGATGACCGCCGTATCGTCATGATTCAGTTAACCGAAGAGGGGGAAGAACTGATAGAAAAAGCCGCTGTGCAATATGCAAAAATGGGTGCGGGCTTGTACCAAAAGCTTGATACCTCCCAGCTGCAGTATTTGCGCAAACTTGCCGGAAGCTTAACGAAGCTTGCTGAAGGCTGTTCAGAAAAAAGCGGTAATTAAAAACTTCTCACATATTTTCACCAGCTTTCCGCAAAATGATAGAGGATGAAACGAAAGGAGAAAACAAAATGAACAGAGGACGTTTAATTCTGACCAACATTATCGGTTTGATTGTTGTTCTTGCAATTATAGCTGGAGGTGCTTACTACTATTATCAAAGCACTAACTACGTAAAAACAGATGAAGCAAAAGTAGCCGGCGATATGGCTGCTATTACTGCTCCAGCAGCAGGTAAAGTATCTGACTGGGATCTGGACGAAGGAAAAACAGTGAAAAAAGGCGACACAGTTGCAAAAATCAAAGGTGAACAAACTGTTGACGTAAAATCCATTATGGATGGAACAATTGTGAAAAACGAAGTGAAAAACGGACAAACCGTACAAGCTGGTACAACAATTGCACAAACGATTGACATGGACAACCTATACATCACAGCAAATATTAAAGAAACAGATATTGCGGATATTGAAGTAGGAAATAGTGTAGACGTAGTAGTTGACGGAGACCCTGATACAACATTTGACGGTACTGTAGAAGAAATTGGATATGCGACTAACTCAACTTTTGATATGCTTCCTTCTACAAATTCAAGCGGAAACTACACAAAAGTAACACAAAAAATTCCAGTGAAAATTTCAATCAAAAACCCATCTGATAAGGTGCTTCCTGGTATGAATGCATCTGTTAAAATTTCTGAGTAAAACAGATCAGTCATCAAACCATGAAAGGAGGTTGTCTTAGATGGCTACAGGCAAAGAAAAAAATGCAAAAAGCCCTATGTCATTGCTGATTGTGCTAATGGCGGGTTTATTTTTGGCAATTCTCAACCAAACATTGCTTAACGTTGCAATGCCGCATTTAATGACTGAATTTGGCGTAAGTGCAACGACGATTCAGTGGCTGACAACAGGTTACATGCTTGTTAACGGCGTATTGATTCCGTTATCTGCCTTCCTGATTACACGGTTTGGCCAACGGAGTCTCTTTCTCGTCGCGATGTTCTGTTTTACGCTCGGTACGTTAGTCTGCGGTATCGCACCTAACTTCTCTACAATGCTGATCGGCCGTTTGATTCAGGCCGTGGGCGGAGGTATCTTGCAGCCGCTCGTTATGACAACCATTCTGTTAATTTTCCCGCCTGAAAGCAGGGGGAAAGGAATGGGGATTTTCGGGCTTGCGATGATGTTTGCTCCAGCGGTCGGCCCGACTCTTTCCGGGTGGATTATTGAGCATTATACATGGCGCATTATGTTTTACGGACTTGTGCCAGTCGGCGCAATTGTTATCATTGTGGCTTTCTTCATCTTTAAAAATATGGTGGAGCCGCAAAAAATCAAACTCGATACTCTGGGAGCCATTCTCTCGATTGTCGGATTCGCCTCCTTATTATACGGAGTCAGTGAAGCCGGATCTGACGGCTGGACCGACCCGATTGTACTGTCTACAGTTATTATCGGCGTCATTGCAATTGTTGCTTTTGTTGTTCAGCAATTGCGCCATGATGATCCAATGCTTGATTTCAGAGTGTTTAAATATGACATTTTCTCACTTTCGAGTGTCATTAATATCATTATTACAGTGGCACTTTACACAGGTATGTTTCTTTTACCGATCTATCTGCAAAACCTGGTCGGCTTTACGGCACTTCAATCCGGTCTGCTTCTGCTTCCGGGTGCGATTGTCATGCTGATTATGTCACCGATCTCAGGTATTTTGTTCGATAAATTCGGACCGAGACCGCTTGCGATTATCGGGCTTCTTGTGACAGTGGTAACAACTTATCAATACACGCAATTGACAATTGATACACCATATACGCACATCATGCTGATCTATTCAATTCGTGCATTTGGTATGTCTCTCTTAATGATGCCAGTCATGACTGCCGGGATGAACCAGCTTCCTGCCCGTCTGAACAGCCACGGAACGGCGATGAGCAACACGCTTCGCCAAATCAGCGGATCAATCGGTACAAGTTTAATTACGACGATTTATACAAACCGGACGACATTCCATTATTCACAAATTGCAGATAAAACGAGCACGGCGGACCCGAACTTCCTCCATGCGTTCCAAAATGCAGTTTCGAATTTAATGGTGAATATGAATGTGTCTTATGATACAGCGAAAACGTATGTGTACTCACATATTTATAAACACGCGTCACTCGATTCCAATGTCATGGGGATAAATGATGCCTTTATGTGGGCAACCTTATTCTGTGTAGCAGGTTTGATTTTAAGTATCTTCCTGCGTGACGTCAGAAAAGATAAATTGCGTAAGAAGAAAAAAGAGGAGCTTTCATTACTTCCTGCTCCTAAAGAAGCTAAGGAATCTTAATCTGTACAGGGAGGTTTCCTGAATGAAAATTTATGTAGTGTATGATAGTGAAGGCGAACATACTAAAGTGCTTGCAGAAGCGATTGCTGAAGGCGCGAGAGAAAACGACGCGGCTGAAGTATTCATCGACCATGTAGATCAGGCAGATATCCGCAAGCTTAAAGATATGGATGCGATTATTTGGGGATGCCCTGGGCATTTCGGAACAATCAGCTCCGGTCTTAAAGCTTGGATCGACAGACTTGGTTACTTGTGGGCTGAAGGCGAACTGATCAACAAAGTCGGTGCTGTTTTCTGCACAACGGCAACAACACACGGCGGCTTGGAAATGACAATGCACAATTTAATCACGCCGATGTTCCACCAAGGCATGATCGTTGTCGGACTGCCTGGCAACGTGCCTGAAAACGCACTTTATGGCTCTTATTACGGAGCAGGCGTCACTTGTCCGGTTGATAGTGATGAGTTAATGTCTGAGGAAGGTATTCAGCTTGGACGCGCGTTGGGAAGACGTGTCAGCCAAGTCACAGGAAACCTAACAGCAGGACAGTAAGGAGAGGTTGAAATGGCCATTATTATAGCAATTATTGCTGCTGTCATTGTCATTGCGGCCCTTATTACATTTAATGTCCGCAGCGCCTCACCTGGACCTGAGAAGCAAGAAGCAACTGATAGAATCGCACCTCCAGAAGAGGAAAAAAACGAAGCGCAATACCCTGCTGAAGCAAGGGCTGCCGAGCATACGCCATCTGTTGTCGAAAATGATTCTCAAAAAGAGAAACGTAACACAATGGGTGATGATATTTACAGGCAGGCGCTGCAAAAGTTTAAGCATTCTGACGAAGATCAGGCAGAAGAAGAGGTCACTGAGGAAAGTGACAAAATGCAGGACCGCAGCTATCGTGATGCGCTGCTCTCTATGAAAAACAAGAAAAAATAATGAAAAAGGCAAATCCGTTTACTCATGGCGGGTTTGCCTTTTTTGCTGTTTACATCAATTATGTTTTTTATCAAATAAATCCATGGAATATGTTGTATTTCATTTTGAACTAGTGTACTATGTTACTCATACACCGAGGATTCTTCCGGGAGGTAAAGACATGAATTCTTTTTTAGGTTTATTAAAGAAAGATATCAAGCTTTCAAGAATGTGGCTGCTAGTATGGATATGCGGAATCATTTTCTTATTGGGAACAGGCCATATTATAGCTTCTCGCACGAAAGAACCTCTAGTCGTTTTTGGGTTTTTTGTTGCAGTTGCTTTTTTTCTGCTTTTCTTATCTCCTGTTTTTGTGTTTTATCACCTTCGCAAGGAAGGGAAATCACAGCTTTGGCTGTACAATCCAAATGGCGGCTTATGGCTGTTTTCTTCTAAATTGGCAGCATCTTTGCTCTATCAATTTGTGATTCAGTTGGCATTAACAGCCTATGGAATATGGATGTATCATATGCTCTCTGTAAAAAATCTGCTGGAGCATCAAGTTGATATAACGAGTACAGTGGCTTTGCTGAATATGTATGGGCTTATTTCTTCGTTAGATATGTCAGTAACAGTCATCGTGTTTTGGACTGTTTTTCACGCTCTCAGGAATTGGCGCGGAATGCGATGGGCTGCGATGGTTCTGTTGGTCGCAGTGTGGTTATTCTACGATGAATACATCATAAGCCCTTTGGTTGAATCTCAAAAGCATTTCTGGCCGGTAACAGTCTATTGCAATTTTGATTTCCACTTCCATAACGTTTGGAAATTGGAATTAAAACCTATCCATCTGTCTGTGCTAGGGTTTCCTATTACCTTAGTCATCACGTTCTTGCTGCTCATCATGGCTTCAAAACTGCTTGATCGTAAAGTAGAGGTGTAAATATGGATAATCAATTTCAATCCTCGAAACCGATTTATCTGCAGATCGCTGATCAGATCTTTTATAGGCTGGTCAGGAAGGAGCTGCTCCCAGGAGACAAGCTTCCTTCAGTAAGAGAAATGGCGATTCAAACTAAGGTAAATCCCAATACAATTCAAAGAACTTACAGTGAAATGGAAAGGCTGGGTATTGTGGAGACAAGAAGAGGTCAAGGGACGTTTATTGCGGAAAAAGCAGAAATCGTAGACGAGCTGAAAGACAAGTTGACACGAGAAGTGCTGGAAGGATTTGTCAAGCAAATGAAAGAGCTGGGGCTCACGAAAGAGGAAATGTTAGAAGGGATTAAAACATTCACAGAGGGAGGCTAAAATGGAAATCAAGCTAGAACACGTATCAAAAAAATATGGCCGCCATACGGCCGTCAATGATGTGTCATTTACCCTATCATCTGGACGGATTTATGGCCTGATCGGACCGAACGGCAGCGGCAAGTCAACGACCCTGAAAATGATGGCTGGCCTTTTGTTTCCGACTTCAGGGTTTGTGAAAGCAGATGGAAAACAGGCTACGAGAGATATGGTGCGTCAAACGGCTTATCTTACTGAGCTTGATATGTTTTATCCGGATTTCACTGTCAAAGATATGGTGAATTTTTATCAGTCGCAGTTTCCTGATTTTCAAACAGAACAAGCTTATAGACTATTGAATGAGATGCAGCTGGATCCGGAAAAAAAGATCAAAAAGCTATCAAAAGGAAATCGGGGCAGGCTGAAAATCGTTCTTGCTTTAGCGAGACAGGCAGACGTCATCTTGCTTGATGAACCTTTTTCGGGGCTTGATCCGATGGTGAGGGACTCCATCGTAAACAGCCTTGTGTCGTACATTGATTTTGAGCAGCAGATCGTCGTGATCGCGACACATGAAATTGATGAAATTGAGACGTTGTTAGACGAAGTCATCATACTCGCAAATGGAGAAAAAGTGGCGCAGCGTGAAGTAGAAGATATTCGTGAACAGGAAGGTATGTCTGTTTTGCAATGGTTTAAATCAAAAATGGAAGTTTGCTAGAAAGAGGAGGAATATGATGAAAACAGTGTTGGAATTGAGAAATGTGACAAAAAACATCAGAGGCCGAACGATCATTGATGATCTCAGTTTTACGATTCGTGAAGGTGAAGTATTCGGTTTTTTGGGACCAAACGGAGCTGGGAAAACGACAACCATCCGGATGATGGTAGGCTTAATGAAGCTGTCGAAAGGTGATGTCCTCATTTGCGGTCAATCCATTACGAAAGAATATGCCAAGGCGATTAAGCATATTGGGGCGATCGTAGAGAATCCAGAGCTGTATAAATTTTTGAGCGGATATAAAAATCTCCAGCAATACGCAAGGATGGTCAAGGGTGTTACGAAGGAAAAAATTGATGAAGTTGTTGAGCTGGTTGGTTTAACAGACAGAATCCACGACAAGGTGAAAACATATTCTCTAGGAATGAGACAGCGTCTTGGCTTGGCACAATGCCTTCTGCATGATCCGAAAGTGCTGATCTTGGATGAACCGACAAATGGCCTTGATCCGGCGGGAATCAGGGAAATCAGAGATCATTTAAAGAAGCTGACCCGAGAAAGAGGAATGGCTGTCATCGTTTCAAGCCACCTGCTGTCAGAGATGGAACTGATGTGTGATCGCATTGCGATTCTGCAAAAAGGAAAGCTGATCGATATTCAAAATGTAAAAGATGAAAACATTGATGAGAACGATACATATTTCTTCCAGGTTGAGCAGCCGAATGAAGCAGCTTCCGTGCTAAAACAGTACGATTTAGTGAGTAAGACAAATGGTGTAGAACTCAAACTGGCTAAAGACGAAGTCCCTGCGGTTATTGAATTGCTGGTGATGCAGCAAATCCGCATTTACGAGGTCAAGATTATAACAAAATCATTAGAGGACCGTTTCTTAGAAATGACAGGTGAAACAAAAGAGGAGGTTCAGCATGCTTAATTTGATTTATAATGAGTGGATCAAAATTTTCAGCCGTGCCGGAACATGGGTGATGATCGGAATTCTGGGGCTAACAATGGTTGGATTTGCATTTTTGGCGAATCATTTTTCTGCCGGTGAAGCAAATTCTCATTGGAAACAAGAACTTCAAGCACAAAACGCCGAATTAAAGAAAGAAATCAAAGACGATCCTTCACTGAAAGATGGATATAAAGAAATAATCACACTCAACAACTATCGCATTGAACATAACATCCCAAATGACACGGGCTATACTGTATGGTCTTATGTAACGGATTCAGCAGGTTTTACCATCCTTACCGGACTGTTTACCATTATTATCGCAGCCGGAATTGTCGCGAACGAATTTAATTGGGGAACGATTAAGCTGTTAATGATTCGGCCGCTCAGCCGTTTTCAGATTTTGATGTCCAAGTATATTACAGTTCTCCTGTTTGGGTTCCTATTGCTGTTGATTTTATTTATCGGTTCTACTTTGTTAGGGTTGATTTTCTTCGGGACGGGTGGTGAAACCGCCGCGAATATTCATTTAATCTATAAGGATGGCCATGTCAGTGAGCAAAACATGATGAGTCATTTGGCCACAACGTATCTTTCTGAATCCGTCTCGGCCTTAATGGTGGCGACGATGGCGTTTATGCTGTCTGCAGTATTCAGAAACAGCTCTCTTGCAGTAGGGTTTTCCATCTTTTTATTGGTTGCCGGTACGACAGCCACTGCATTTATTGCAGCGAAATTTGACTGGGCAAAGTATATATTGTTTGCTAATGTCGATTTAACTCAGTATGTGGATGGCACACCGTTAATAGAAGGGATGACTATGACGTTTTCTATCGTCATGCTTGCGATCTACTTTATCATTTTCCTGCTGCTTGCTTTTGGAATCTTCATAAAACGGGATATTGCAAACTAATGAAAAAGCTGTTTTGCTTATGCAAAACAGCTTTTTTGTCAAAATAAAAACTGCAGGTGCGAACCTGCAGTTTTTCATATCAATTTACGCTTACGCTTCTTTAGTAACGTTAGCAGCTTGTGGTCCGCGGTTTCCTTCAACGATTTCAAAAGAAACAGCTTGGCCTTCTTCTAAAGTTTTGAAGCCTTCGCCTTGAATAGCAGAGAAATGAACGAATACATCGTCTTGACCTTCTACTTCGATGAATCCGAAACCTTTTTCAGAGTTGAACCATTTTACTTTACCTTCTAACATGAAATTTCCTCCTAAAGCGATCATAACGCTTAAATTCACTATTCTTGCTCTTAACAAACTTTCAAGACGAAAACTCTTACAAAACTTTCTTCTTAAAGATAGTTCGAACAAAAATAATTACCTTTACTCTACCAGTAATCTTCAGAAAAAACAACTGCTTATTGAAACTTTTTTGGGAAAATACCATATTTATTTTTCAATTTGATATTTATTTACGGAAATTCATCTGCTTTCTCGATATGTGATCATACGTTTGCCTTCGTATGCCTTCATTTTGGGAAGATAATGTCATAGGAATTGACAACCTGATTGGATATGAGTAAGGTAAAAGTTAATCAATATTACAAATGACAACGTTTATCAACTAAGAGAGCGTATGATTTTTTTGTCTGATATTGCTTGCATGCTCTAATACATAGATAGGAGTATGGTCACAATGAAAAAGTGGCTTATATGCAGTTTCGTCCTTGTTCTTCTCGTTTCATTTACTGCATGTTCACCGTCTGCAGAACATGAATCGATAAAAATCGGGATTGCTGAGTCTGACGGGGCAATATGGAACTATATTGCCCAAAAGGCTGAAGAGGCAGGGCTTGATATTCAGCTGATCCCTTTTTCTGATTATGCGGAGTCTGATATCGCACTTGCTAACAAAGAAATTGATGCCAACGCCTTTCAAACCATTTCATATTTTCAATCGTTCACTCAAAAACATAAACTTAAGCTTGCACCGCTCGGTACGACATACATAACGCCTATGGGCATTTATTCAAAACAATATGACAGGATCCAAGATATACCGAGGGGAGCTGTTGTTTCTGTTCCCGATAAAGCGTTCGATTTTGGCAGGGCGCTTACTGTGCTTCAGGAGGCGGGATTGCTAACGTTGAAAAACGGATTTAACGGAACAGGTTCAGTTGATATGATTAAAGATAATCCGAGACATCTGAAATTGAAAGCTGTCCGGCAACAGGATGCAGTGAGCGGTGGGGACGTGTTTGTCATGAAACCATCTGAAGCAAAAAAAGCGGGCCTGAACCCGAAAAAGCATACCATAAAGAGCGGCGGTCTCATGTCTGGGGAAGAGATGAATTTGATTGTTGTCAGAGCGGAGGATCAAGATCGGGAAGCGCTGCAAACCATTCTTGAGCTTTATCAAGCTGATGATACAGCGGCATTTATAGAAAAAGAATATCAGGGAGATCTTGTCCCGGCTTTTCTGCCTTTGAAACGTCTTTCAGATTGGAAGAATGAATTCGAACATTGAATTCATTCTTTTTTTTCTGAAAAACACACTTTGTTCCGTCCCGTCTCTTTCGCTTTGTAAAGCATTTGATCGGCAAGAATGGGCAAGGATCTTGGCCGTTCCGTATTATTGGGGTAATGAGCGGCCCCCAGTGATATCGTAACTGAAAGCTTTTCGCCGTTTTTTAATATAATCGGTTCATGACTGACAGCGCTCCTGATCCGTTCTGCGATCTGAGCTGCTTTATCTAGAGAACAGTTCGGCAGAAGCACGGCAAATTCTTCACCACCGATCCGAGCGGCTGGATCACTATTTCGGATGCTCTGCTTCAGACGTAAGCCCAGCTCTTTGAGCACCTGATCTCCTTCATGATGGCCATATTGGTCATTGATGGTTTTAAAATGATCGATATCCATATAAATCAGTGCAAATTGAAAATGCGGGGTATCGGCCGCCTGTCGATACAGAGCTTTTGTGATTTCTTCAAACTTTCTTCGGTTATACACGCCTGTTAAAAAGTCAAAGTGCGCTTGAAACTTATATTGTTTATAAAGAAGATGTGCATTTGTTTCATGATCAATAATATATAAACTGAGCATACCGCCCGCTATTGAGATGATCCAAAAATATAAATGAAGTTCATATGAATGTAAGTCTATAAGAAAATAAAAGGCAAAGGAGATCAAGCTATTTGTGATTATTATAAGATAGAAAGCATGTTTTAGTTGAACTTTTTTTCTTCTAGAAACAATGAGTGACGGGATGGCAGCGATACAAATGATAATAACCGAGTAAAGTGCAGATGTGTTCATTGTGATCAGCATGCGGCCAGCAGCGATCATAGCCAGGGCCGTTGCCGTTGAAACCCAGCCTCCATAAAGAGCGGCAATCATAATAGGGATATTTCGAAGATCAATAATTGAATGCTGATAGGTAAATCCAAACACCATCAGAATAACCCCGAGCAAACCGCAGGCCAGTCCTTTAACAGCTTGAAAGGATATGCTGTCTTTTTTATGTACTAACCTTTCTTTAAACAGGTGGGTGAAGAGATAATTAAATGTGATTAAAATCGTCAAGTTTACAAACAGTTCTTTCAGCAAATATTATCACCCTTATATAAGGTACTAAAGATGGAAGGGAAAGAAAAGAAAAAAAAGGCATTATATAAGGTTTTTTTGCTTGAATTGATAAGTTAAAATAATTCGCACTTGACCCATCGGAATTAGTGTAATATAGTAAATGAGAAAATTTGAAGGGAGAGTTTACCTGCTTTGGAGACTTTACTAGTTGTATTACATGTATTTATTTTATTTTTACTTATCTTAGGGCTCTTTGTTATGCAGAAAAAACATGTTTCCTTCTCTAAACGTGTATTTACTGCGCTGGGACTGGGGATTGTATTTGGATTTGCGCTTCAGCTGATTTACGGCCCGACTTCAAATATAGTTATTCAAACAGCCGACTGGTTTAATATTGCCGGGGGCGGATATGTCAAATTGCTTCAAATGGTTGTCATGCCTCTTGTCTTTATTTCGATTCTCGGTGCATTTACAAAGCTGAAACTGACAAAAAATCTCGGGAAAATCAGCGGTTTGATTATCGGGATTTTAGTAGCAACAACAGCTGTTGCAGCAGCTGTCGGTATCGTGTCCGCACTTTCATTTGATTTGCAGGCGATTCAGGTTGACCAAGGAAGTACAGAGCTTTCACGGGGGCAGGAGCTTCAGCAGAAATCAGAGGATATGACAGCGAAAACGCTGCCGCAGCAGATTGTTGAACTGCTGCCTGGAAACCCGTTTTTAGATTTTACGGGAGCTAGACCGACTTCAACGATCGCTGTCGTTATTTTTGCCGCTTTCCTTGGAGTGGCATTCCTCGGCGTAAAAAACAAACAGCCGGAACAGGCAGAAACATTTAAAAAACTGGTTGATGCCGTTTATGCCATTGTCATGCGTGTTGTCACGCTCATTTTGAGACTGACGCCTTATGGGGTGCTGGCTATCATGACAAAAACGATTGCAACGAGTGATCTTGACAGCATTCTAAAACTGGGCATGTTCGTGATTGCTTCATATGCCGCTTTAATCACTATGTTTATCATTCATTTGCTGCTGCTGACGTTCAGCGGCTTGAATCCTGTGATTTATTTGAAAAAAGCGCTGCCTGTACTTGTATTTGCATTTACGTCAAGGTCAAGCGCAGGTGCTTTGCCGCTGAATATTAAAACACAGAGAAGCATGGGTGTGCCTGAAGGGATCGCAAACTTTGCCGGTTCGTTCGGCCTTTCGATCGGCCAAAATGGATGTGCGGGCATTTATCCTGCAATGCTGGCGATGATGATTGCCCCGACTGTCGGTCAAAATCCATTCGACCCGGTGTTTATTATCACTGTTATCGCAGTCGTTGCCATCAGCTCCTTCGGTGTTGCCGGAGTCGGCGGCGGAGCGACTTTCGCAGCGCTTCTTGTATTATCATCATTAAACATGCCTGTAGCGCTCGCCGGTTTATTAATCTCAATTGAACCGTTAATTGATATGGGGCGTACTGCTTTGAATGTCAGCGGAAGTATGACATCCGGCCTTATTACAAGTAAGGTCACGAAGGAAATTGATCGAGGTACATTTCATGATCAATCCAGAGTGATTGAAGCTGAAGAAGCGTAACATATGAAAAACGTGTAATCGTCAGGAAGTACACATTAATAAAACCCATGAACCTTGTAATATAAAGGTTTCATGGGTTTCTTTTTTTGTTTTTTTGGGAAGATCAAGCCGGCATTACTGACAATGGATTGATCTAATTGAAATGAAAATTGTTTTTTTAACGAGTATTCATGGTATATTGAAAACGCTAACTTATCTGAGGCACACATAAAAGATTCCTTCTTAGAAGGTGAGTTGGCTAATAATCTAATTCAATCGTGCCTTAACATAAAAAGGCGATTAAAGACATCCTTTGTTATAATTATTAGGGAACGTTGGATAAAAGTTATAGATGTAAAGTGATTTTTGAATATCATTTTACACCTGTCAATAAGCGAAATACATGTGTAGCAACGCAAGTATATATATGCTTTGATTTCTAAATTTCGCAAACGAATAAAAGAAAAGCGCCCGCCTGTGGTAGATGCATTCCCCAATTCCTTCATTGAATTAAAAAAGTTCATAATGAACCTCTTCGCATTATTTTTCTATTAACATTGAATACTTTCGATACACTTTATAAAAACTGGCAGCAAAGAAAACAACCATAAGGGCGGGAAGCGACCTCAAAAGAACAAATGGAGTTTCAAATAAAAATGCTTTCCAAAACCATTCACCTTTCATACTCCAAAGACCTTCAGTTAAATATAAACCTGAATCCTTATAGATCATATAAGAAAAAAACAAACACATGAAACCTAAACCAGAAGAATAATTCATCAATCTTTTATAATAATTACTCTTTGATTGGCGATCCGAGAAGATTTCATTTTGACCATCATCTTCTTTTTGCCAATATCGAATTCCACTAAGCCAGGGGCCATTTATATAAATCCAACCGAAGTCTTCATATATCCCTTTGTAATCTTTGAACTTTTTCTTTGGTAAAATATCTTGGTAATCCAGTCGGATCACATATCTCTTGTCGGTTTTTTCAAAAGTGTATATTCCTAATCCACTAATATTTGTACACCGATAGCCTTTTTGTAATTGCTCGTTCAGCCATTGTTCCTCTTTTTCAATATCAAAAAACATCTTAAATTTCTTCATTCGATTCACTTCCTTCATATAAGGATAAAATATGCAATAACCTGTTTTGTTCCATTTTTAAAATGGCGCTTCCTTCTTCAGTTATCATGTAAACTTTTCTCCGGCCTGACTCTCCAACAGGTTCAATCCAACCATGCTTATTCAAGTTTTCAATCGCACCGTATAATGTACCCGCTGCTAAAATAACAGTACCGTTACTTATCTTTTCTATCTTCTGCATTACGGCATAGCCATGGAGCGGCTCACGCAGAGCTAATAAAATATAATGCATGGTTTCAGACAACGGTAATAATTTGTGTTTCATATCCGCACCCTCTATTCAGTTTGACTATATAGTTCAACTTAATAATAATGTAATACAGTTCAACTGAATAGTCAACAGCATTTTCCAACGCTCGAGTAAATTCTAAATGTTGAGTGTTGAAGCAAGAAACAAAATGAATAGTGTTCTGTCCATTTCAGCCTTTTGATGAGGGAGCTAATAATGAATCGATAAAGATTGCTTTGGATAGAGCGGCAGCATAAACAAAAAATCCTTCAAACGTTCTTATTGAACGAAAGAAGGATTTTTTTAGCTCGCCAATTGTACTCCAAAATAGGCGAAAAAATATAGAAAACAAGAAGTTTAAAAGAAAAAAACACCTAGAGGCCAATGTTGAGCCAGGTTACACGTTTTTTAACGGCCGGGTTCTAAGTCCTCCAGCATTTCCATCATCGTGTTGTCGTCCATGACATTCATTGCGCTTTGCTCAAAATGAATGGGTTCAGCATAATGAGGCTGTCTTTTTTTCGGGGCTGTTTCAGTTTGCCGCGATTGTGTCTGTGTATGCTGATGCTGTGTTTGCTGTTGTCCGGCATTCTGGTGCTGACGGCCGTTTTGCCGCTGGCTTTGATGTTGTGAACGGTCATGGTTATCACCGCTACCGCCGCCTAATGCTTGTTTGACCATGTTTCCTACATTAGAAGCATCAAATGTGTTATTTTCTGAATGTCGTCTGTTCATTTGTCCTGTGATAAACCCGCTGATTCTTTGGCGGATCTGAGGTGATAATGCAGCAATAAGCATAGTTGATCCGATGATCAATGCTGCGGGGCTGATTCCTCTTCGCTGGTTGAACAACATGATCCCTCCTTTGCAATGTACTCATATTTTCCCCCTCATTAGACAAATTAACCGTTATATTTCCCGGGAAAGCATTTCCTTCAGATTTTCATGCATAATTAAAGCCAGTTAGAAAAACCTATAAGTAAAGTGATAAAGGAGGAATTCACATGCTTGGAAAAAAACAAGTCCTTGCGTCTGTGCTTCTTATCCCTTTGCTTATGACTGGCTGCAGTATGGCCGACCAAGGTGAGGGCAGACGTGACAATAATGATGTAAGAAATGTAAATTATCGAAATCCGGCCAATGACGATATGCGCAATGTGAACAACCGGGATAACGTTGACAACAATGTTACTGATAATGTCAATAACAATAACAATCGTGTAAATGACGATAATAACAACGACCGGAAACTCGAGGTTGCTGATGAAGCAGCTGATAAAGTAACAGATCTAAAAGAAGTAAAGCATGCCGATGTCATTGTTGCTGGAAATCAAGCTTACGTTGCAGTCGTTTTAACCAATGGAAATAAAGGTGCAGTAGAAAACAATCTGAAGAAAAAAATAGCCAAAAAGGTAAGATCTACTGACAAAAACATTGATAATGTTTACGTTTCAGCTAACCCTGATTTTGTAGAGCGTATGCAAGGATATGGAAAGCGTATTCAAAATGGTGATCCAATCGCCGGGTTATTTGATGAATTTACACAAACTGTACAGCGCGTATTCCCTAACGCTGAATAAATGAAAAAAGCCGCACAAATTGTGCGGCTTTTTCTATGCGTTGATGACACACTGTGAACTCAGGCTGCATAGAGTAAAAATAAAAGGTACAAGACGGACCGGCTCAGGGAGGGAGACGTTTGCGGGGTGGCATAGGAAAGCGTGCGGCATCCGCTCTATTCCTGTGCGGAGTCCTTGTGATGCTGGCTGTAAGCTCAGCCATCGTATCAAGCACGATGTATATCCTGTCTTTTCCAGGGCAGGCATCTGGAATCACAAAAGAACAAGTGACGAAGCACATGAAGAAAGAGTCATTTAAACAGGCCGATATTTATTACACTTCTAAGGAAAAGTCCTTACTGCCATTGACGAAAGAAACGCTTGAATATGCGGTCAGTATTAATCAATTTATGATTGGATATTCGAATCAAAAGCCTATTGATATTATTTTTTTTTCTAATGAAAAACAGATGGAGGATTACTCCGGTTTATTGGATGTCGTTGGTTTTTATTCTGAGCGGGAGCAGCTGATCGGATTGTTGCCTGAAGAGAAAAAGAAACTTTTAGAAGGGGACGAGGTAGCGGTTTATTTGTACCAGAGATTGTTGATTCATGAATACACACATCATGCGTTTCACCAGAAACTGAAGGAGCTTGAGGCGGACCCCGATGAGTTTCCGTTATGGTTTCATGAAGGGTTAAGCGAGTGGATTGCGAACTATGAATTGCTTATCGATCCGATCACGTTTTCTGTTGTCCCTTTTGACCGTTTGCAGTCAGACCGAGACTGGCAGGAAGCCAGAGCCGAATATGAAACTGATGTCTATTTGCAAAGCTTTTATATGATCGATGAGCTGACGGGTAAATACGGGAAAGACATTATATCTGAACTGATAAAGGAAACGGCAAAAAAAGGGGACTTTAAAAAAGGGTTTAAATCAGCAACAAAGGAAAGTCTTGATCAATTTGAAAAAGACTTTAAGAAAAAATTTGAAAAAAGTGAGGCATTGGATAGTAACTATCCAATGCCTTTGTATTAATGAAGCCCTTGCTGGCCCATACCGCCTTGTGTCGGAGGCATTTGTCCTTGTGCAGGGACGAATGAATTTCTCAGCTGTTCCATGTCCTGCGCATCAAGCTGAGGAACTTGGTAATAGCCGTGTTTGTTTTGATATAGGAAAATTTCAAATGCCATTTCAACATACTCCTGAATTTGCGCAGACAGTACGCGTCTTACGGCCGGATTTGTCATTTCCAGAGAAGCCATCGTCAGCATAGAAGCTTGTGCTTTAACCGCGCAAAGCATTTGTCTGCTGATGATGCTGTCATCAATATCATTCATGGATTGAACAGGCTTTTTAGGCTGTGACGGCTGCATGCCATAAACAGTCTGGTTGTCTTCCTTCATCATATAAGTTGCTGTTTTTTGTGAAGGTTCGCTTCCTGTTTTGAAACATTCTGCAGTTATATTGTATTGAGAAGAAATGAATTGATATTGACGATCAAGGATATTTAATAATTCTTGATCCTTACAGAATTGTCTCAGCATCATAAACTGATCAAGTACAGTAAGTGTTCCGGACAGCACCTCGTGCATATCAAACATTTCATGTCCGCCGTGGTTTTTATGCGGTTTTCCAGGAATGCCTTTGTTCATTTGGGATTGCTGCTGCTGATTTAACTGATCCAAACCGATTCCTCCTTGTTTTTCAGATCAGCTGTATTTTGTGCCAGTCCGCCGCGTATTATGCAGAAGCCTGAAAGGAATTATATGCTGGCTGTCGAAATGGTAAGCAGACAAAGTCATTGTCATTATGTGTATATTAAGGGAGGAAATATGATGAGGCGAATGATGCATATGGTATTGATCATGGCATTGATATTCTTAAATGTCATGTACACGTGCGAAGCGGTAACTGCAGCTGAACCGCAGCAGGCTATATCAGTTGAGAAGGCAAAACAGCAAAAAGAAGGACAGGCGCTTGTCGAAGGATATGCAGTCGGCCAGGCTGTTTCCCCGCAGCATTACAAGCTGACAAGCCCATTTTCAAATGATTATAATGTCGCGCTGGCAGACCGCAAAAATGAGATATCGCCCGATCATATCCTTCCTGTGCAAATCCCTTCAGCTTTCAGAAACCAGTTTGGGCTGCAAACCAATCCGCTTCTTCTTGGAAAAAAGATAACGGTTCAGGGCAAGCTTGAAAATTACTTTAACACGACGGGACTTAAAAACGTTCAGTCGATGAACCTAACCGATGACACGAAAACTCCGCCGGCTGAACACCCAATGACCATAAATGAAGCGCGGGGAAGGCTGAATGAAGAAGTAACGATAAAAGGGATCGTCACAGCTGATCAAAACGCAATCGGAGGCGGGAAGCTGTCGACCTTTTTGCAAGATGAAACCGGAGGCATTAACATGTATTCGCCTTCCCCTGAACAATTTCCTGAATTAAAAGAGGGCATGGATGTCACGGTGACAGGTAGAATCACGACTTACCAGGGACTGAAAGAAATCGTTCCAATCTTATCAGGCATCAAAATCAATCAGTCAAACCAGCCTCTCCCCGCCCCTAAACAATTAACAATCAATGAACTCATTAATGGCAGCCTGGGTGATCAGTATGAAGGCCGCCTTGTGACACTAACTGCATTTGTCTCCTCAATTCCAAGTTCTCCTTCAGGCGGCGGTTACAATGTAACGATGATTGATAACGATCATCATGCAATGACGCTCCGGGTTATGAATGAAACAGGGGTGATAGACGAACTTAATGAGGGCAAGTGGTATGAATTTACTGGGGTGTTAAGCAGATACCAATCCTTTCAGCTGCTTCCGCGAAAATCGTCTGACCTGAAGCTGCTTGAAGAGCAGCCCGCACCTCCGTCTGCTGAGGGAGAATATGAAGGGATTGTTGACCGGGTTGTTGACGGCGATACCATTCATCTCAAATCTCCGGTTCTTGGAACGACAAAAATTCGGTTTGTAAATGTAGATACACCTGAAACATATCACACACCAAAAAATGACGCAGACGAAAATCAATTAAGATTTGGCAAAAAGGCATCTGACTATCTAAAAACGGTTCTGTCCCCAGGGGATAAAATCACTGTTAAGGTCGGAAGTGAAGCCAAGGACAGCTATGGCAGGCTGCTCGGACAAGTCATAACTGAATCAGGTTCAAACGTGAACTTAGAACTTGTGAAAAAAGGCTATGCGCCGACATATTTTATTTGGCCGGTTGACAATGAAGAGGATTATCAGCAGTTTCAGTCCGCAGTAGCTGCTGCGAAAAAAGAACAAAAAGGAATTTGGAATGAAAACGATCCGCTCATGGAAATGCCGTTTGAATTCAGAGCCAGAGAGCAAGGGAAAGGCTTGACAAGATATGTAGGGGATTCGTCAAATCAAACATATGTGCAGCCGGCTGACTGGAAGAGGGTAGCGGTGGAACACAGAATTTTCTTCGCATCAGCAAATGAAGCGGAGAAAGCAGGATATAAAAAGAGGCAAACGGCACCTGAAAAAAATGTGCCGCTAAGAATTCTCAGCATGAATGATTTGCATGGCAAGATCGATCAGCAATATGAGCTTGATCTTGATGGGAACGGAACTGCAGACGGCACATTTGGACGCATGGACTATGCCGCCGCATATTTAAAAGAAAAAAAGGCTGAAAAGAAAAACACGCTAATGGTGCACGCGGGAGATATGATCGGAGGCAGCTCTCCAGTTTCATCTCTTCTTCAGGATGAGCCCACTGTAGAATTAATGGAGGACATCGGATTTGATGTCGGAACTGTGGGAAACCACGAATTCGATGAAGGCACCGATGAACTGCTGAGAATTTTAAATGGCGGTGATCACCCGAAAGGCACAAGCGGATATGATGGACAGAACTTTCCCCTTGTATGTGCCAATTGTAAAGTGAAATCAACTGGAGAGCCCTTTTTGCCGGCTTACGACATCATAAATGTGGAGGGCGTACCCGTGGCTTTTATCGGAGTTGTCACACAGTCGGCAGCTGGTATGGTTATGCCTGAAGGAATAAAAAATATCGAGTTTACAGATGAAGCGACAGCGGTGAATGAGGCGGCCAAAGAGCTGAAGAAAAAAGGCGTAAAGGCCATCGCAGTTCTCGCACATATGTCAGCTGAACAAAACGGCAACGCCATTACCGGAGAGTCTGCTGATCTTGCAAACAAAACAGATTCTGAAATTGACGTGATTTTTGCCGCGCATAATCATAAGGTTGTTAACGGCGAAGTGAATGGAAAACTGATTGTTCAAGCGTATGAATATGGAAAAGCGATAGGTGTCGTTGATGTAGAGATCGATAAAACGACAAAAGACATTGTCAAAAAGTCAGCGGAAATCGTATATGTGGATCAAAGTAAAATCGAACCGGATGCCAGCGCTTCAGCCATTTTAAAGAAATACGAAACTATTGCTGAACCGATTATCAGCGAAGTAGTCGGCGAAGCAGCTGTTGATATGGAAGGAGGGTATTCAAATGACGGCGATACACCACTTGGAAACCTGATTGCGGATGGAATGAGAACTGCCATGAAAACGGATTTCGCTCTTATGAATGGCGGAGGCATACGTGAAACGCTGAAAAAGGGCCCGATTACGTGGGGAGACCTTTACAATATTCAGCCGTTTGGAAATGTGTTAACGAAGCTTGAGATTAAAGGAAAAGATTTAAGAGAGATTATCAATGCGCAAATCTCGCCGGTTTTTGGGCCTGACTACAGCATCAGCGGGTTTACGTACACGTGGGATAAAGAAACTGGAAAAGCAGTCGATATGAAAATGGCAGATGGCACCGAGATCCAGCCTGATGCCACATATACATTAACCGTCAACAACTTTATGGCGACGGCGACAGGCACCAAATACCAGCCGATCGGATTGCTCGGGAAAAATCCGGTGACAGGGCCAGAGGATTTGGAAGCGACAGTTGAGTACGTGAAGAGTTTTGATGAGCCAATTGCGTATACAAAAGAGGGAAGGATTAAGCTCGCTGCAGCCAGTGATATTGAAGACCCTGTAACAGAAGACCCGGTTACGGAAGAGCCTGGAGATGACCCGGGGACGGAGCACCCAATGAAAGAGGTCCCAGAGCCTGATGTGGATTTGCCTGATATAAAAGAGACTTCGGGCACAGCACCGGTTCATCAGCTGCCGCCTTCAGCCATTTTGAGATTCGATGAAATCCCTATCAACAACACAAAAAACGCCGCCAATAGCATCAGCACATTGCCTTTACGAAACGAGGGCGGGGAAAGCGGGTCAGAGCATCCGCTTCCGGATACATCAGCAAACTACTATAACTTTATGGTGATCGGTGCGGCGGTGACATTATCCGGAACTTATTTATATGTCAGAAGAAAAAGGAGCGCCTCCAGAACGTGAAAAAAGTTATTCCACTACTTATCATTGCGGCCGGCCTAGTGATCGCAGGCTATGGAGGCTTTAAATTGATCGATACGAATATGAAAACGGAACAGACATTAAAAGAAGCAAAACTGGCGGCGGAAAAACCGCAGGAATCTTCGAGAACGAAAAATAGCGCAAAGCAGGCAAAGAACAAAGCATCATTTAAGCCAGAAACCGGCCAAGCGAGCGGCATTTTGGAAATACCGAAAATCAATGCAGAGCTTCCGATTGTGGAGGGCACTGATGCTGATGATTTAGAAAAAGGTGTCGGGCATTATAAGGATAGCTATTATCCTGATGAAAACGGACAAATTGTGCTGTCAGGGCATCGAGATACCGTGTTTCGCCGGACGGGAGAGCTGGAAAAGGGAGATCGGCTCCGCATTCTCCTGTCTTATGGAGAATTCACATTTGAAATTGTAAAAACAAAAATTGTTGATAAGGATGACACATCTATTATCACGCTCCAGCATGAAAGGGAAGAGCTGATTCTGACGACCTGTTATCCGTTTTCATACGTGGGAAATGCCCCGAAGCGCTATATTATATATGGAAAGCGAGTCATTTGAAAAGCCGCAGGAAATACCTGCGGCTTTTCTTCATGAAAAATATGTAGAGCACAGGATTTCTATATCAGCCGGGAAAGGCGCTTCGGCAACAATCAGCTCGCCGGTTATCGGGTGAACGGCCTGTACCTTTTTGGCATGCAGCGCCTGCCTGTTTAACAGCTTGTTCCCGCCTCCGTAAAGCGAGTCTCCTATCAGTGGATGGCCGATGCTCGCCATATGAACACGAATTTGGTGTGTTCTTCCTGTTTCTAGCTCTAATTCAACGAGCGACAGACCCTCTTTCACATTGCTGGCCATTACCTTGAAATGAGTAACGGCTGTTTGCCCGCCTGATGAAACCCGGCGCCTTGTCGGGTGTGATCGGTCTCTGCCGATCGGTGAATCAATTGTTCCTTTTTTCGTCCGTAGCTTTCCTTCAGCGATGGCGGTATACGTACGCTTCAGCATCTTTTTCTCTAGCTGCTGGTCTAAGATGGCGTGTGCCAGACGATGCTTGGCAAAGACGATAGCGCCAGATGTATCCTGATCCAGACGGTGGACGTGGCGCACCTTACATGTTTCGCCATTTATCTGATAATGATACGCGATCAAATTAGCCAGTGTGCCTGTTTGCCCATCCTCATTCGGGTGCGTCGCTATGCCAGCTGGTTTATTGACGATGAGCATGTGATTGTCCTCAAATAAAATATCAAGCTCGCCATACTCCGGAATGACCGAAGATTCTTCACTTTCCTGAAGATCAATGAACACGCGGTCTCCCTTTTTTACAATCATATTGTTTAAGACGGATTCGTGGTTGACCTTTATCTGATGATGGGTCATCCAGTCTTGTATCACAGGTTTAGAAGCTTTGAGCCCTGTTTTGAGTATGGAAAACAGCCATTGGCTGTCCTGTTTTTCATTGATGAGGACCTCAAGCCCTCTGCCTTTTTGTTTCATGTCAAATGGCTCCTTTTCGAAGCGGAAGGCTGCTGTTTCTCATAGGAAACACTTACCTTAGCTTTCGCGTTTTTTTCTGTGCTATTCTTGAGTAAGACTTAGGATATTCGATGGCAAGAAAGGTGATTGACGTGAGAATTGTGAACGCAGCAACTGCAGAACAGGAGAGCTTTATCAAGGAGCTGTCTATGGAGCTGATCCATGATGTATTTCCTCTTTATTTCTCCGAACTGGACATTCAGCGCTTTAAAAAGAAAGGCGTTCTATCTTTAAATAACCATTATTACCAAGGAACATTAAAAGAAGCATTTCAAATTATGGCTTGTCTGCAAATGATACATATTATCCTGACAAAGCCTTCGCCGCACTCTGATGTGAGTGATCAGGCGATTTTTGAAAAAAACAGCAAGATGCTGAATGATTTTGGGATTTATTTTCCGTTTGCTTTTTCTGACTTTCAAAAGAAGGCAAACAAAGCCTTTTTCGGTCACAGAAGGCTGATATAATCAGGTGGCAAGAGCTTTTCTATTTTCAGAAAAGCTCTTTTTTGTATCAGAGAAATCATATCATAAAACCTTTCCTCTAACTCCCTTTTTAAACGGCTCGTGTCTGAACATACTAATGATTGAAAGGGGTGCTGACAATGAGTTCAGTTAAAGATACAATGACAACGCAGGTGGCAACCGTTTCTCCGAATCAAACGATTCAGGAAGCGGCTTCTCTAATGAAACAGCATAACGTCGGGGCGATTCCCGTTGCAGAGCAAGGTGTTTTAAAAGGAATGCTGACTGACCGTGACATTGCATTAAGAACTACAGCTCAGGGCCGTGATGGCCAGACACCCGTTTCAGAAGTGATGTCAACAGAACTCGTATCAGGAAACCCTAATATGAGTCTGGAAGACGCGTCGCAGCTGATGGCCCAGCACCAAATCCGCCGCCTTCCTATTGTAGATCAAAACAATCTAGTCGGGATCGTTGCGCTTGGAGACCTGGCAGTCAATCAGATGTCGAACGAGTCTGCGGGAGCAGCGCTGACAAACATTTCTCACCAAAACATTCATTAAATAGAAAGAGCTTGCAGTGTGCAGGCTCTTTCTTCACATAAACCTTACTTTTTGAAAGCAGACTTGTTTCGGGGTATAGTAAATGTATACATATGTCTCAATTCGGACTAAAGGAGTTGTACCGAGTGATTAAAGCGTTAATTTTTGATTTTGACGGACTTATTCTAGATACAGAAACACACGAATATGAGGTCCTTCAGGAAATATTTGAAGAGCACGGCTCAGTGCTACCGCTATCTGTCTGGGGGAAGGTCATCGGAACTGCAGCGGGATTCCGGCCTTTTGAATATTTAGAAGAGCAGATCGGGAAAAAGCTGAATCATGAAGAGCTCACAAAATTGAGAAGAGAGCGGTTTGCCAAACGCATGGAAACAGAAAAAGCGAGACCTGGTGTCGAAGCGTATTTGAATGCGGCAAAGGATTTAGGCTTAAAAGTAGGCCTTGCTTCCAGCTCCGATTATAAATGGGTGTCGGGCCATTTGAAGCAAATCGGCCTGTTTGATGATTTTGAGGTTATTCAAACAGCGGATGATGTGGAAGAGGTAAAGCCGAATCCTGAGCTCTATTTATTGGCGGCAAAGAACCTCGGGGTATCGCCAGCGGAATGTCTCGCGTTTGAGGATTCTGTCAATGGTTCGATTGCTGCGAAACGCGCAGGCATGAAGTGTGTCATTGTCCCGAATAAAGTAACGGGCACCTTGATGTTTGAAGACTATGATCACAGGCTTGAATCAATGGCGGAAATGGAGCTCGCCCTATTGCTTGATCATCTGAACTCACAAAACTAGAAAGGAGCGAGTAGGTTGTCTGAGAAATTAGATTTGACCCGGTTTGAAAAGAAAATGGTTATCCGCAATATCGAAGAGAAAGACATCGACAAGATTATCGATCTTCAAAAGGACTGCTTTCCGGGGATGGAACCTTGGAAGAGAGAGCATTTAATCAGCCATTTGGAGCATTTTCCAGACGGGCAGTTTTGTGCAGAATTCGAAGGTGAAATTATCGGTTCTTGCTCAAGTCTCCTGATTAACTTTGATGAATATGATGACCGCCATACGTGGCAGGACATTACCGATGACGGTTATATCACCAACCATAATCCAGACGGCTTGAATATGTACGGAATTGAGGTCATGGTGCATCCGAAATACAGACGGATGAAGATCGGCCATCGTTTATACGAGGCGAGAAAGGATTTAGCGAGACGCTTAAACCTAAAAAGCATCATCATAGGCGGACGGATTCCGAACTATCACAAATATGCAGAGGAAATGACGGCCAGAGAGTATGTTGAACAGGTGACACGCCACCAAATTTACGATCCGGTCCTTTCTTTTCAGCTGATGAACGGCTTTACCCTTATGCGAATTAACCCGAATTATCTCCCGGATGATACAGCTTCGATCAAGTATGCGACGCTGATGGAATGGAATAATGTCGATTATCTTCCGCAGCAGACAAAGCGTTATTATAAGTCAGCGTTCCCTGTGAGAATTTGTGTAATCCAATATGAAATGAAGAAAATTTATTCCTTTGAGGAATTTGCGAATCAAGTAGAATACTATGTCGATGTTGCTTCTGACGCGAGATCTGATTTTGCGGTGTTCCCGGAAATTTTCACAACCCAGCTCATGTCTTTCCTTGAAGAAAGGTCGCCGAGTTTGGCGGTACAGAGAATTACCGAGTATACAGAAGATTACATCAGCCTTTTTACTGATTTGGCTGTAAAGTATAACGTCAACATTATCGGCGGGTCTCATTTCGTCGAAGAGGAAGGGAAAATTTATAATATCGCTTACCTGTTCAGACGGGACGGAACGATCGAGAAGCAATATAAACTCCATATTACACCGAATGAACGCAAATGGTGGGGAATCAGCGCCGGAGACCAGGTTCGTGTGTTTGATACAGACTGCGGAAAAATTGCGATCCAGATCTGTTATGACATTGAATTTCCTGAGCTTGCCCGGATTGCGGCTGACAAAGGCGCCAAAATCATCTTTACGCCATTTTGTACAGAAGACCGTCAAGGCTATTTGCGTGTCAGATACTGTTCGCAGGCTAGGGCGGTTGAAAATCAAATTTATACCGTTATCTCGGGAACGGTTGGAAACCTGCCGCAAACGGAAAACATGGATATCCAATACGCCCAGTCAGGCATCTTTGCCCCGTCTGATTTTGAATTCGCCCGAGACGGTATTGTCGGCGAAACAAACCCGAATATTGAAATGGTCGTCATCGGTGATGTTGACTTGGAAATTCTCAGAAGACAGCGCCAAAACGGCACAGTGCGCCAGCTAAAAGACAGACGGCGTGATATTTATCATATTCACTATAAGAAATAATCCGGAAACCCGCCTGAATTGGCGGGTTTTTTTAAACCAAAAGCGGAATTGATACGTTTACTTTAAATTATATATTGTCTTATAAAGTTTCTGTATTTTCGTCAGAAAACGGCTAGGCTTCACATTGCTATTGCAAGGGCTGTCCAAGTCGTTTCGTGTGAGACCTTTATCAGTCCGATGCTGAGATTGTCACTTTGCCTGTTCTGGCTGCATCTTCTTTCTTCTTGAGGAAAGAGGACGTTTTATGATTGACACGGTTTATTGACTCTGGCCCCGTCTGGCTTTATATTGAAGGCAGGGAAATCATCACCAAGACATCACATAAAGAGAAGGTCTGTTTCAATGAATTGGCATTTTAGGGTACGCTAATGAAATGGAGATGATGGGGATGGAAAACATTCAGCAAAATCAGGGATTAAAGCAAAAAGATGAGCAATTTGTGTGGCATGCCATGAAGGGAGCGCATCAAGCGGAAAGCCTGATTGCCCAGAAGGCTGAAGGGGCCTGGGTGACCGACATAGACGGACGACGCTATTTGGATGCGATGTCCGGTTTGTGGTGCGTCAATATTGGTTACGGCAGAAAGGAGCTTGCGGAGGCTGCCTATGAGCAATTAAAGGAGCTGCCTTATTACCCGTTAACGCAAAGTCACGCACCCGCAATTCAACTGGCGGAAAAGCTGAATGAATGGCTTGGCGGCGATTATGTGATCTTTTTTTCCAACAGCGGATCGGAAGCAAACGAAACTGCTTTTAAAATTGCCCGCCAGTACCATCTGCAAAATGGCGATCACAGCCGTTATAAATTCATCTCAAGATATCGGGCATACCACGGCAATACATTGGGAGCGCTCTCAGCTACCGGACAGGCGCAGCGGAAATATAAATACGAGCCTTTAAGCCAAGGGTTCCTGCATGCAGCTCCGCCAGATATATACCGGAATCCTGATGATGCTGATACGCTTGAAAGCGCAAATGAAATCGACCGCATCATGACATGGGAATTAAGCGAAACCATTGCCGGGGTCATTATGGAGCCCATTATTACAGGCGGAGGCATCCTAATGCCACCGGACGGATATATGAAGAAGGTGGAGGACATTTGCCGGCGCCACGGAGCTCTTTTGATTTGCGATGAAGTGATCTGCGGATTTGGACGGACAGGCGAGCCGTTCGGGTTTATGCACTACGGCGTGAAGCCTGATATCATTACGATGGCGAAGGGAATCACAAGCGCGTACCTGCCATTGTCAGCTACTGCTGTGAAACGGGACATTTTTGACGCGTATCAGGGAAAAGCTCCTTATGACCGTTTCCGCCACGTGAACACGTTCGGCGGAAGCCCGGCTGCCTGTGCCTTGGCATTGAAAAACCTGCAAATTATGGAGGACGAACAGCTGATTCAGCGCTCACGCGATCTTGGAGCAAAGCTTTTAGGTGAGCTTCAAGCTCTGAGAGAACACCCGGCAGTCGGAGACGTCAGAGGAAAAGGGCTGCTGATCGGAATCGAACTCGTCAAAGATAAATTAACCAAAGAGCCGGCTGATGCTGACAAAGTAAATCAAGTGGTTGCGGCATGCAAAGAAAAAGGGCTGATTATCGGCAAAAACGGAGATACAGTTGCCGGCTACAACAACGTCATCCAGCTCGCACCGCCATTTTGCCTGACAGAAGAGGACCTTTCCTTTATCGTGAAAACGGTGAAAGAAAGCTTTCAAACGATATAATATAAAAGTGATTGATTAAAGGAGCACATGATGAGTTTTCACAACCAGCCGATCTTACCGGCTATTCGCAATATGAAGCAATTTGATGAGTTTTTGAACAGTTCATTCTCTTACGGTGTTATTCTTGATATCCATCTCGGCCAGCTGAAGGGCGTGATCAGAGAAGCGCAAAAGCATGGAAAGAACATGATGGTGCACGTCGATCTCATTCAAGGGATTAAGCATGACGAATACGGAGCGGAATTTATATGTCAGGATATCAAGCCCGCTGGGATTATTTCAACAAGATCGAACGTGATTGCCAAAGCGAAGCAGAAGAAAATTTATGCCATTCAGCGCCTGTTTTTGCTTGATACAAGCGCGATGGAGAAAAGCATGGAGTTTATCGGCAAACATAAGCCTGACTTCATCGAAGTGCTTCCCGGCATCGTTCCGTCACTCATTCAGGAAATAAAGGAGAAAACGGGGATTCCCATCTTTGCCGGCGGCTTCATCCGTACGGAAGAGGATGTAGAGCAGGCATTGAAAGCGGGGGCTGTAGCTGTCACAACGTCTAATACCAAATTGTGGAAAAAATATGAAAACTTTTTGACAGAAAGTGATTGACACCGCTTTCATACACTGATACAATTGCACTAGGTTAATACATTGTGATGGAGAACTCGGAGACCACAGCAGCTCTTTACGGCAAATGTTTATGCACCCGTAAAGCGGTTTGTTGTGGTTTTTTTATTCTCTTCTTCTCTATCATGCTTTTTAATCGTGACTTTAGGAGGAATGTGCTATGACAGCATTTTGGGGAGAAGTCATCGGTACGATGCTGCTTATTATTTTTGGTGCAGGTGTTTGTGCAGGTGTCAATTTAAAGAAATCGCTTTCATTCCAGTCTGGCTGGATTGTTGTTGTATTTGGATGGGGATTGGGTGTTGCCATGGCGGCTTACGCGGTAGGCGGTATCAGCGGCGCCCATTTGAACCCGGCGCTAACGATAGCGCTTGCATTTGTTGGGGATTTTCCATGGAAAGAGGTTCCGGTTTATATTGCGGCGCAAATGATCGGAGCGATCATCGGTGCGGTGATTATTTATCTGCATTACCTGCCGCATTGGAAGTCAACAGATGATCCCGCTGCCAAGCTGGGTGTTTTCTCAACAGGACCAAGCATTCCGCATACATTTGCAAACGTTTTAAGCGAAGTGATTGGGACATTTGTCCTTGTGCTTGGAATCTTGGCCATTGGGGCAAATCAATTTACAGAAGGACTTAATCCTTTAATCGTTGGTTTCCTCATTGTAGCGATCGGTATTTCTCTAGGGGGCACCACCGGCTATGCCATTAATCCTGCGCGTGACTTAGGTCCGCGGATCGCCCACGCATTTCTTCCGATTCCGGGAAAGGGCTCATCAAACTGGAAATACGCATGGGTTCCGGTAGTCGGCCCGATTTTAGGCGGATCGTTCGGGGGCGTATTTTACAACGCTGCATTTAAAGGGCACATCACGAGCAGTTTCTGGATTGTAAGCGTTATATTGGTTGTGGTATTGTTAGGACTCTATGTCTATACGAAATCACATTCTGCTAAAACATTATCAAATTCAAAATATATTTAATCAAAGGGGAGACATCTTATGGAAACGTACATTTTATCCTTAGATCAGGGGACAACAAGTTCAAGAGCGATTCTGTTTAATAAAGAAGGCAAAATCGTTCACTCCGCTCAAAAGGAATTTACACAATACTTCCCGAATCCTGGCTGGGTTGAGCATAATGCCAATGAAATTTGGGGCTCTGTGCTCGCGGTTATCGCGTCAGTCATCTCTGAATCAGGAATCAGCGCTTCTCAAATTGCCGGCATCGGCATCACGAACCAGCGCGAGACGACGGTTGTGTGGGATAAAGATACAGGAAGTCCTGTCTATAATGCAATTGTTTGGCAGTCCAGACAGACGTCCGGCATTTGTGAGGAACTTCGTGAAAAAGGATATAATGATAAATTCAGAGAAAAAACTGGGCTTTTAATCGATCCATACTTCTCTGGCACGAAGGTGAAGTGGATTTTAGATAATGTGGAAGGCGCAAGAGAAAAAGCGGAAAAAGGCGAGCTGCTGTTCGGAACGATTGATACATGGCTCATTTGGAAAATGTCAGGCGGAAAAGCGCATGTGACCGATTACTCCAATGCCTCCAGAACGCTGATGTTTAATATTTACGATTTAAAATGGGACGATGAACTGCTCGACATTTTAGGCATACCGAAATCCATGCTCCCTGAAGTGAAGCCGTCTTCCCATGTGTATGCGGAGACTGTTGATTATCATTTCTTCGGAAAAAATATCCCGATTGCGGGAGCGGCAGGCGACCAGCAGTCCGCATTGTTCGGCCAAGCGTGCTTTGAAGAAGGCATGGGAAAAAACACATACGGCACTGGATGTTTCATGCTGATGAATACCGGGGAAAAAGCAATTAAGTCCGAACACGGGCTTTTGACGACAATCGCTTGGGGCATTGACGGAAAAGTGAACTATGCGTTAGAAGGAAGCATTTTTGTCGCAGGCTCTGCCATCCAGTGGCTTAGAGACGGATTGAGAATGTTCCAGGATTCATCGCTAAGCGAATCTTATGCAGAAAAAGTAGATTCAACTGACGGCGTGTATGTTGTTCCGGCATTTGTCGGATTGGGAACGCCTTACTGGGACAGCGATGTGCGCGGTTCGGTTTTCGGCCTGACAAGAGGGACAACAAAAGAGCACTTTATCCGTGCGACACTGGAGTCATTGGCTTATCAGACAAAAGATGTGCTTGACGCAATGGAAGCAGATTCAAACATTTCATTAAAGACGCTTCGTGTAGACGGAGGAGCTGTGAAAAACAATTTCCTGATGCAGTTCCAGGGTGATCTGCTGAATGTTCCTGTGGAGCGTCCGGAAATTAATGAAACGACTGCACTTGGCGCGGCTTATTTGGCAGGTATCGCTGTGGGATTCTGGAAGGACCGTTCTGAAATCGCGAACCAGTGGAATCTGGATAAACGGTTTGAACCTGAATTAGAAGAAGAAAAACGAAATGAGCTGTATAAAGGCTGGCAAAAAGCCGTGAAAGCAGCTATGGCTTTTAAATAATGCAATACTATGGTATAATGGTTACAAGTTAATAAGAACGGTCCTGAGACGAGGAGAGACCACAGCACCAAAGTGTAAGCATGCACTTTGGCTGTTGTGGTCTCTTTTTCTATTTACCGTGACAACAAGGAGGAAACGTAATGATGAAACATCAATTTTCAAGTCTTGAAAGAGATCGCATGCTGACAGACATGACGAAAAAAACATATGATCTATTTATTATCGGGGGAGGAATTACAGGAGCGGGAACAGCTCTTGACGCGGCATCAAGGGGAATGAAGGTCGCACTAAGCGAAATGCAGGACTTTGCGGCAGGGACATCAAGCCGATCAACGAAGCTGGTACATGGCGGCTTGCGCTATTTAAAACAATTTGAAGTGAAAATGGTCGCTGAGGTAGGGAAAGAGCGGGCGATTGTGTATGAAAACGGTCCGCATGTCACAACACCGGAATGGATGCTGCTTCCGTTTCATAAAGGCGGCACATTCGGTTCATTTACAACATCCATCGGGTTACGAGTGTATGACTTCCTTGCAGGGGTGAAAAAGTCAGAACGAAGAAGCATGCTTTCAGCAAAAGAAACGCTGCAAAAAGAGCCTTTGGTGAAAAAAGACGGCTTAAAAGGCGGCGGGTACTATGTGGAATACCGCACTGACGACGCGAGACTGACAATCGAAGTCATGAAGGAAGCGGTGAAATTCGGGGCAGAGCCTGTGAATTACTCCAAAGTGAAGGAGCTTCTTTACGAAAAAGGCAAAGCCGTCGGCGTATTAATTGAAGATGTGCTGACAAAGAAAGAATATAAAGTGTATGCGAATAAAATTGTCAATGCGACAGGTCCTTGGGTCGATCAGCTCAGAGAAAAAGACCATTCGAAAAACGGAAAGCATTTGCAGCATACAAAAGGCATTCACCTTGTATTTGACCAGTCTGTCTTTCCGCTCAAACAGGCTGTATATTTTGATACACCTGATGGCCGGATGGTATTTGCGATTCCTCGTGAAGGCAAAACATACGTGGGAACAACAGACACTGTTTACAAAGAGGCGCTGGAGCATCCGCGGATGACAACGGAGGATCGTGATTATGTCATCAATTCAATCAATTATATGTTCCCGGAACTGAATATCACTGCGAATGACATCGAATCCAGCTGGGCAGGGCTGCGTCCGCTGATTCATGAAGAAGGCAAAGATCCTTCTGAAATTTCACGGAAAGACGAGATTTGGACATCTGACTCAGGCTTGATCACCATTGCCGGCGGAAAACTGACTGGATACAGAAAAATGGCGGAGCACATCGTTGATCTTGTGCGTGATCGCTTAAAAGAAGAAGGCGCAAAGGATTTTGGCCCGTGTAAAACGAAAAACATGCCAATCTCAGGCGGGCACGTCGGAGGTTCGAAAAATCTCATGTCCTTCGTTACCGCGAAAACAAAAGAAGGAATTGCAGCAGGTTTATCAGAAAAAGACGCAAAACAGCTGGCGATCAGATACGGCTCTAACGTAGATCGCGTCTTTGACCGGATAGAAGCGCTGAAAGATGAGGCCGCGAAACGCAACATTCCGGTTCATATTCTTGCTGAGGCAGAATACAGTATAGAAGAAGAGATGACTGCAACCCCTGCAGACTTCTTTGTCCGCAGAACGGGACGTTTATTCTTTGATATCAATTGGGTAAGAACATATAAAGATGCCGTTATTGATTTTATGAGCGAGCGATTCCAATGGGATGAGCAGACGAAAAACAAACATACAGAAAACCTCAACATGCTTTTACACGATGCGGTTGTGCCGCTTGAACAATAAATCATAACGGGCTGTCTGCAGCCCGTTATTTCTTTTTACGTGCCGAAAGTGCCAGATCTCAGGTTATCAAGTGACAGAGGCACCCGCTTCATATAAAATAATGGCATAAGCTGATACATAGGAGGACGAACATGACTTGGAGAAAGAGCTATGAACGCTGGAAACAAACAGAACATTTAGATCCGGAATTAAAAGAGCGCCTCACTGAATTAGAGGGGAATGAACAGGCTCTTGAGGACTGTTTCTATAAAGACCTTGAATTCGGTACCGGCGGAATGCGCGGAGAAATCGGCGCTGGGACGAATCGGATGAATATTTACACTGTGCGCAAAGCATCAGCCGGGTTTGCGGCATACATCTCGAAGCAAGGTGAGGAAGCAAAAAAACGGGGCGTTGTCATTGCTTATGATTCTCGCCATAAATCGCCGGAATTTGCGATGGAAGCGGCAAAAACACTTGCGACACAAGGCATCCAAACATACGTGTTTGATGAGCTTCGCCCGACGCCAGAGCTGTCATTCGCTGTCAGACAGCTAAACGCTTATGGAGGGATTGTGGTAACAGCAAGCCATAACCCGCCTGAATATAACGGCTACAAAGTATACGGTGATGATGGCGGCCAGCTGCCTCCGAAGGAAGCGGACATCGTCATTGAACAGGTAAACGCGATTGAAAATGAGCTGACAATCACAGTGGACGAAGAAAATGCGTTAAAAGAAAAAGGCTTAATCAAGATCATCGGTGAAGACATTGATAAAGTTTATACAGAAAAACTGACGTCCATTTCTGTCCATCCTGAATTATCGAAAGAAGTAGATGTAAAGGTTGTTTTCACACCGCTGCATGGAACTGCGAATAAACCGGTCAGACGCGGCCTTGAAGCGCTTGGCTACAAAAATGTAACGGTTGTCAAAGAACAGGAACTGCCGGATTCAAACTTTTCCACTGTTACATCGCCAAACCCAGAAGAGCATGCGGCATTCGAATATGCCATTAAGCTTGGGGAGGAGCAGCATGCAGATATTCTCATCGCGACAGACCCTGATGCTGACCGCCTCGGCATCGCGGTGAAAGACGATCAAGGCAAATATACAGTGCTGACAGGAAACCAAACCGGAGCGCTGCTGCTTCATTACCTGCTTTCTGAAAAGAAAAAACAAGGCATCCTGCCAAATAACGGTGTTGTTCTCAAAACGATCGTCACAAGCGAAATCGGCCGTGCCGTAGCTTCATCATTCGGCCTTGATACGATTGATACGCTGACCGGCTTCAAGTTTATCGGTGAAAAGATCAAGGAATACGAGGCATCAGGCCAGTATACCTTCCAATTCGGTTATGAAGAGAGCTACGGTTATTTAATCGGGGATTTTGCCCGCGATAAGGACGCCATTCAGGCCGCGCTTTTGGCTGTTGAAGTTTGCGCGTTTTATAAAAAGCAAGGAATGTCATTATATGAAGCCCTTATCAATCTCTTTAACGAGTATGGTTTTTATCGTGAAGGGCTGAAATCTCTGACACTGAAAGGAAAACAAGGAGCAGAGCAAATTGAAGCGATTCTTGCATCCTTCAGAAAAAATCCGCCGCAGAAAATGGCCGGCAAACAGGTTGTTACAGCAGAAGATTACGCTGTGAGCAAACGGACGCTTCTGACTGAAAACAAAGAAGAATCCATCGATTTGCCAAAATCAAATGTACTGAAATACTTCCTGGAAGACGGGTCTTGGTTCTGTCTTCGTCCTTCTGGAACAGAGCCGAAAGTGAAATTCTATTTCGCCGTAAAAGGGTCATCTTTGGAAGACAGTGAAAAGCGTCTTGCAGCCCTTTCTGAGGATGTAATGAAAACGGTAGATGAAATTGTTGAGTCAACGAAAAAATAATTCAAGTATCAGCCGGATCATTGTAAATGATCCGGTTTTTTCTTTTTCTCATCCAAAAGTCTGAAAGAAAATCATTCCACATACGAAGTACTGAAATACAAAAAACTGGTATAATCTTAAATACAAGATTAATGCCGGAGTGAGAAACGTGAGCAAAACGAGGATGGAAAAATTAAAAACGCTGAAAACGATTGCGGAAACCTTAAATCAAGGACACGATATCTATGCAACACTGGATGAGGTTTTAAAAGAATTGCTGAGTCTGACAAATCTTCAATCCGGATGGATTTTTCTGATCGAAGAAGATGGATCCTATACGTTAGCGGCCGACGCTTTTCTGCCTCCCGCTTTAAGCCGCAAGGAAAAAGTGCTGATGTGCGAAGGGGAGTGTTACTGCCTGACAAAATTCAATAACGGAGGGCTTAGAAGGGCTGCTAATATCATGAACTGCAAACGCATTGAATCAGCCGAAGAACTGCATTGTTTTGACACAGAAGGGATTACGCATCATGCAACTGTGCCTTTAGAAGACGGGGACAGGAGATTCGGATTGTTAAATGTAGCGGCGGCCGGAAAAACCATGTTTGATGAGGAAGAGCTGCATTTACTCGAGTCTGTCGCCTTTCAGATCGGAACGGCAATCCAGCGTATGAGGCTTTCCGAATATAAACAAAAAAATGCTCTTTTAATGGAGCGTAACCGCCTCGCTCAGGAGCTTCACGATTCTGTCAATCAAATGCTGTTTTCCGTCAGTTTAACTGCCAAAGCTGCAAAGACACTAACAAAAGACGAGCAATTGCAGCAGATGATTGATTTCATTCAAAACCTATCACAGGACGCCCTCGCGGAAATGAAAGCGTTAATTTGGCAGCTTCGCCCCGGAGGGTTGGAGAAAGGGCTGGCTGAAGCCATCAAAAGCTATGGCGCGCTTATTGGATTGAAGGTCATGTTTACCCAAAAAGGCTGTCCTGTTCTGACTGATGAACAGGAGCATATGCTATGGCGTGTCGTACAGGAAGCATTAAATAACTGCAAAAAGCATGCCGGAACAGATACGGCGTATGTCAGTCTGACTGCTGCTTTGGGCCATGCGGAGCTGGATATTATCGATCATGGGGCGGGGTTTTGTTATGAAGCGCATGCCGGCCTGCCTTCACTTGGCATCAAGGGCATGAAAGAACGAGCGGAAAAAGCCAGCGCGAAGTTTCGGATTGAGTCAGCGCTTGGAGCGGGAACAAAGCTGTCCATCAGGCTTCCGCTAAAAAGCCAAAAAGGAGGGGCGGAATGAAAATTGTCATTGCTGATGACCACCATGTTGTCAGAAAGGGTCTGCGTTTTTTCTTTGCCACCCAGGATGATATTGAAGTGGCCGGGGAAGCCGCAACTGGAATAGAAGCTCTCCGAGTCATCGAAGAGACAAAGCCGGATCTTGTTCTAATGGATCTGTCCATGCCCGAGCTGGATGGCATTCAAGCCATTAAAAAAGCAATACAGCAATTTCCTGAGATTAAAATTATTGTGCTAACGAGCTACTCTGATCAGGAGCACGTGATCCCCGCTCTTCAGGCAGGTGCGAAGGCGTATCAATTAAAGGATACGGAGCCCGAGGAATTGGTGAAAACATTAAGACAAGTGCATGCTGGCGAATACAAGCTTTCTTCAGCTATTATGCCCCATGTGCTGACACATATGAAAAATCAGCACGACCCGGAAAAAGAAAAATATTATCAATTAACAAGAAGGGAAAAAGACGTTCTGACTGAAATCGCGAACGGGAAAAGCAATAAAGAAATCGCAGCAGCCTTGTTTATTTCAGAAAAAACAGTGAAAACCCATGTATCGAATCTGTTAGCAAAACTTGAAGTGGCCGATCGCACGCAAGCAGCGCTTTTCGCAGTGAAATATAACTTGAATGGAGAGATCTCGAAATGAACATGTTAGTCATAAATGGCACGCCAAGAAAACATGGCAGAACAAGAATTGCCGCATCTTATCTTTCAGCACTGTATCACACGGATTTGATTGATCTTAGCGAGTTTGTATTGCCGATTTTTAATGGTGAAGCGGATCAGTCTGAGCTGTTGCAGGTACAGGAGCTTAAGCAACGCGTTACTAAAGCGGATGCGATTGTATTATTATCGCCTGAATATCACAGCGGCATGAGCGGCGCTTTAAAAAATGCCTTGGATTTTCTTAGCAGCGAACAATTCAAATATAAGCCCGTTGCATTATTGGCAGTAGCGGGAGGCGGAAAAGGCGGCATCAATGCGCTGAACAATATGAGAACTGTGATGCGGGGACTCTACGCCAATGTCATTCCGAAGCAGCTGGTGCTTGATCCGGTGCATATTGATGTTGAACATGCTACAGTGGCTGAAAACATTAAGGAAAGCTTAAAAGAGCTTGTCGAAGAACTTAGCGTGTTCGCAAAAGCAGGAAATCCCGGCGTCTAAACGCCGGGATTTGTTTATGTGAGTAGGGCTAGTTGATCTTCATAAGTCAGCTCTGTGGCATGATCAATATAACGGAGAAGGGAATACAGCATCTTTTCTAAAACGGCGTAATCCTGTTCAAAATGATACGCATGCAGAAAATGCTCGATTCGTTTTGACAACAAATCATCCTCTGTACGCACCATTAAAATTAATAAATTATCCCATTGAGAACGATGGGTGTAATAAAGCGCTTTATCATAATCGGCATAATCCATGAATCGCTTCTCCTTTCTTGGATGAGAAGTTCATGATTAGTTTATGCCGCATCCTCTGTTATTGACGGGGCAAAACTTGGCGTCTGCGGCAGTAAAGGGGTAGCAATATGAGGGAGACATAAAATCAAAATGCCTGAATGAAGATAGCGCTTTTGGTAAACCTATGAGGGAACATATTCTTGGTACAGGAGACTGTAAATATGAAATCTCTGCCGTATACCATCGCGCTTCTTTTTTGCGGATTGATCATCGTGTCAATGGCTGCAAAAGGTCATTCAACGGACACAAACGAGTCCGTTCAAAAGTGGGAACAGCTTGCCTGGAGCAAAATTCAGGATGAATACAAGGGGGCTTCATTTTCTGACTATGCTTATATGGGGCGGACCGAGGTGAATGATCAGCAGACGAAAGATGTCTTTCGGGTGACAGTCAGACAGAAAGATGACACTTTTTCTGTTCGGGCCGAAGTCTATTTTCACCCGGTGACAAATCATATGATCAGCATCAACGTCTTTAGGCTCTAATAAAAAACTGTACAGCCGTTAAGGCCGCACAGTTTCTGTTTTTAGAAATATCGTTTTGCACCGAGATAGCGCTGTTTCCAGTAAGAGTTGTTCATATTGGAAATGACAACTCCGGAATCGTTGGCATTTATGAATTCCCCGTTTCCTAGGTAAACTCCAACGTGGGAAGGGCCGGCTTTATATGTTGTAAAGAAAACGAAATCTCCGACAGCAGGCTGGCTGACGGGCTTCATTGTGTTCCAATATCCAGCTGCCGTTAATCTAGATACGGATGTGACTTTGTTCAGTACATAGTAAATGAATCCGCTGCAGTCAAACCCGGATGGTGTCGTGCCTCCCCATCGATACGGAACCCCAATCTGCTCTTTAGCGGCGGCAATCATTGTGTTAATCTTCGCGCTCGTTGAGATGGTGGTGTTTGAAGAACCGGATGAAGACGACGATGATGATGCTTTTCCGGTAATGACCAGCTTTTGGCCAACCTGCAAGACATCCGTTTTTAAATTGTTTTTCTCCCGGATCTGCTGAGCTGTTACATTAAATTTCTGAGCAATCACCCACAAGGAATCACCGCTTTTCACCGTGTATGTAGTCGTCGTGCCTGAGCTTGCATTTGACGAAGAAGACGACGATGATGAAGTGCCTGAAGATGCTTTACCTGTCAGCTTCAGTACTTGTCCAACATAAAGCACATCTGATTTCAGATTGTTGACATTTCGGATTTGCTGTACAGTCAGGTTATAGTTGTTTGCGATTTTCCAAAGTGAATCACCGCTTTTTACAGTATATTTCGTTGTTGCCGAATTTTGGTTCGGTTTGGATGAAGTGTCTTTGGAAGACGTATCAGAGCCGCTTGATTTTGTTTTCAACACCTGATTCACGTAAATGGTGTCTGATTTTAAGTTGTTCAAGACCTTCAATTCAGCGATGGACATATTGACTTTGTTTGCAATTTTCCAAAGTGAATCTCCAAGCTGCACCTTATATGTTCCCGTAGCAGATGAAGAGCTTGAGCTCTTATTAGAACTACTTTTTGAACTGGAGCTTGAGCTCTTATTAGAGTTGCTTTTTGTACTGGAACTAGAGCTTGAAGAAACTGTGCCGGACACCTTTAATTTCTGCCCCGCACGAATCAAATCGCTGCTTAGTCCGTTTAATTTCTTCAGTTCCTGCACCGTCATTTTATACTCATTTGCGATCAGCCAAAGTGAATCGCCGCTTTTCACAGTGTAAACAGAACTTCCGCTCTTCTTGGTTGTTGAGCTTGAAGTAGATGAAGTGCCGGAATTGCTGCCAGGAATGGTAAGCGTCTGGCCGATCGACAGAACAGTAGTCGAAAGATGATTGGCGGATGTGAGGGCCGCCACACTTGTGTTGTAGGTTTGGGCCAGTTTCCATAAAGAATCTCCGCTTTTGACCTTAATCGTTGCTGCTTCAGCTGGTGTTACTGCTAAAGTTGTGCCGACAATCGCAGATGCTGTCAGCCCTGCTGCTAATTTCTTTTTCATCTTAGCTCTCCTTTTTCCCCCAATGATTTTGAATTTGCTGTTTCTTTTTTATATCGGCACATTTTTCTTATCGTTTTGCCTTTTTTAAAAAATAGCTATATTATCTTAATACAAAAGGGGCAAAAGGGTACAAAAAAAGAAGGAATCATGGATCTATTCCTTCATTTTTAAAAGCTTCATGATATCTTCTTTGTTTTTGACGAGGTCGCGCAGTGTATATTTGTCTAAAACCGCAAGATAGGCCAAAAGCGCTTCATTAAGCACATGTTTTAAGCCGCACACCGGGGAAATAATGCAGAGATTCTTGTTCGCATCAAAACATTCAACAATATTAAAATCGTCCTCCGTTTTTCTGACAACCTCACCGATGTTGATGTCTTCAGGGGACATGCCTAATCGTATGCCGCCGCCTCGTCCGCGTATCGTTTCTACGTAGCCGAGCTGGCCGAGCCTGTAAATGACTTTCATAAGATGATTTTTTGAAATAGAATACGTTTCAGCAATCTGCTTTATATTTGAAAGTTCTCCGGGACGCTCTGCAGCCAGAAAAATCAACACTCTTAATGAATAATCTGTATAATTGGTTAACTTCATAATAAGACCTCAGAATAAGACATTTTCTATATCTTATCATAATCGATTGAAAAATGAAAAAAAAGGAATTAAAAAACATGCACCCTGCTGGGTGCATGTTCTTTTGTTTACATGTCATTTGGCGGATTTTGGTTTTGGCCGTTTTTTTCAATTTCGGTGTTTTGCATTTTGCGTTCAAATGTAGACAGATAACGTGATGCAAAATCTTTTCCGCCAAGGCCGAAGGATAAACCAAAAGCGAGTGCGAAGCCGCTAAGAACGATGATGAACGCGGAATTGACAATTGTCGCAGCGACACCAAGCTGATCCAGGGCCATAAAGAAAGCAAGTGCGATTATGGTGTATTTAGCGATGGCCGCTAAAGATTTGAATTCCTTGCCTTTTATCATGCTTGCGAGCACTTTCCGCACCAATTCCCCGGCGTAAAGGCCGATTCCGAGAATGAATACGGCGACAAGGACATTCGGCAGATACGCGATGATGCCAGTCGCAATTTCTACGAGGAAGTGCAGCCGAACAATTTGAAGCGCCTCGGCTGTAAACAGCAGAATGACAATGATTTGCGCAATCAAACCGACAACTTGAGACAAGGACAGCTTTGCAGACGTTCCGGCTTCCATGCCCATTTTTCCTAAGACAGAATCAAAGCCTGCGCGATGAAGCAGTCCGGACACCATGGATTTCACCCATTTTCCTGCCCACAAACCAGCTAAAACAAGCACGATGGCCATCATGATGTTCGGAAGCATGTTTAAAATCGTATTCAGCATAGAGACAGCCGGTTTTGAAATGCCGGCGACATCCAGCTGATCCAACGCCGAAATGACCACCGGAATCATAATCAGCACATAAGCGATTGTTCCGATGACTGCAGAAAGGCTTGTATCTTTTAAGTAAATGGATAAACCCATACGTGCCGCGAATCTTTCCGTGCCGATGCTTGCAAGGAAATTCGTAACGATATCACGTACAAGGCGGGCAACAAGCCAGCCGATTAATACGATAAGCGCCGCTGCAAATAATTTCGGCAGAAAAGCGAGCACGCTTTCCATCATATTTGTAAAAGGGCCTGAAATGCCGCTTATTTTTAAAGAAGATAAGACCCCTGGCAGGAAAACAAGCAGCACGAGATAAAAGACAATTTGTGAAGCGGTATTGACAGCCTGATGAATATCTTTTCCTTCAGACACCAAATTCCACTTGCGCAGTTTGTCACTCGTGTTCAGCTTCATCCCGATTTTTTTGACAAGGAAGCTCAAAACAGAGGCTGCAGCCCATCCTAACAGCAAAATGAGTCCGGCTTTCAGCACGCTTGGGATCGCCGCTGCAATCGCCGACAGCATACTGACAAATGGTGATGCCACTGTTGTCAGGTGCAAAATGTTAAAGAATAAAATAAAGACGATGATCAATGCGATAAAATAAACGACCTTGCTTATGACTTTTTCAGAGGAATAGCGTGAAGGCTTTTTCCCAGCAAAGAGTTTGTCATCGATTTTTGTTTTGCTGAGTCCTTTGTATACCGCTTTTTCAATGATTTTAGCGATAGCCCATCCGATTAATAAGACAAGTAAAGCAATAATTACGTTTGGCAGCTTACTGAGATAAGAAGAAAGCACGTCTGCTACATTCAATTGGTATCGCTCCTTTTTTTCGTAGTATGGTGTGTGTTTACCCACTGATCCAATAAGCAAACTACTGAATGTGCCGGGGAATATTTTTCTAGCCAGAGTGAGGCTATCATCTTTTGTCTGGCGGGCTCATACATTATAGATAAGTCCAAGTAGGGGGGATTCGGTTGAACGCGGAGGAGAAGAAAGAATTACAGCGGGCAATTGAGGAAATTACCGAAATTGCAAAAGGATTCGGCCTTGATTTCTACTCGATGAGATATGAAATCTGCCCGGCTGAAATTATTTATACATTTGGCGCGTACGGGATGCCGACAAGATTTAGCCACTGGAGCTTTGGCAAGCAGTTTCACAAAATGAAGCTGCATTATGATCTGGGATTAAGCAAGATTTATGAGCTGGTCATTAACTCAGATCCATGCTACGCTTTTTTGCTGGACAGCAACTCACTGATCCAAAATAAATTGATTGTCGCTCACGTTCTTGCCCATTGCGATTTCTTCAAAAACAACTGCCGTTTCCAAAACACGAAGCGCGATATGGTGGAAAGCATGGCGGCAACGGCTGAACGGATAAAACACTATGAACAGGTTCACGGGATAAAAGAAGTAGAGTCATTTTTAGATGCGATCCTTGCGATTCAGGAGCATATCGATCCGTCGTTGGTCCGCCCAAAGCTCCAATGGAGTGTGGATGATGAGGAAGAGGAGATTGAAGAGGCAGCCACACCTTACGATGATTTATGGTCTTTGGATGAAAAGAAACCGAAAAAACAAGTGAAAAAATCGAAAAAACCGTTCCCGCCGCGGCCGGAAAAAGATATCCTGCTTTTTATCGAGGAGCATTCCCGGGAGCTGGAGCCATGGCAGCGTGATATATTAACGATGATGAGGGAGGAAATGCTTTATTTCTGGCCTCAGCTGGAAACAAAGATTATGAATGAGGGCTGGGCTTCCTATTGGCACCAGCGAATTATACGTGAGCTTGATTTAACCTCTGATGAAGCGATCGAGTTCGCCAAGCTGAATGCAGGTGTCGTTCAGCCATCCAAAACAGGCATTAATCCTTATTATTTAGGGCTGAAAATATTTGAAGACATTGAGGAGCGGTACAACAACCCGACGGAGGAAATGAAGAAAATGGGCGTGCAGCCTGACTCCGGCCGGGAGAAAATGTTTGAGGTCAGGGAGATTGAATCCGATATCTCTTTCATCCGCAATTATTTAACCAAAGACTTAGTCATGCGCGAAGATCTTTATTTGTTTCAAAAACAGGGCAGAGATTATAAGATCATTGATAAAGAGTGGAAGTCGGTGCGCGACCAGCTCGTAAGCATGCGGGTAAATGGCGGCTTTCCATATTTGACGGTAAACGACGGCGATTATATGAAAAATAACGAACTCTATATTAAGCATTGGTATGAGGGCATAGAGCTGGATTTGAAATACTTGGAGAAAGTGCTCCCTTATTTATTCCAGCTTTGGGGAAGAAGCGTGCACATTGAGTCTGTGCTTGAGGATAAGGAAGTCATGTTTTCGTACGATGGAAAAGGTGTTCACCGCAGGTATTTATAAAAAAAAGGATGCAGCGTTCTGCATCCTTTTTATTTTCCAGCTTTTAAAATCTTAAATATGATATTTGCCTGATCGGTATTGTTAATCAATCCGCGGAATTTTTCTTTTCCGGGACCGTACGCGTATACCGGCACTTGTTCGCCGGTGTGATCCGTACTCGTCCATCCGCTGTTAGATCGAGTATTAAAAATCTTGATGATGGCTTTGTAGGCCCCTTTGCTTTTGTCAGCCTGTACAGCTGCTTCAACGCTTTTGATTTCTTCAGATGTGAATGCCAGATTGGTATAGCGGGTGAGCACATCTTTAACCGGCTTGCCCTCACTGATTTTTTTGGCCATAAATTCAGGCGTTTTCTTTGCGGAGAGAATCGGCTCTGCATGCCAATTCTTTTCGCCGTTTGCGCCAATGGTAAAGCCGCCGGTTGTATGGTCTGCAGCTGCAATCACAAGTGTATGTTTGTCTTTTTTCGCAAATTCAATCGCGGCTTTATAGGCCTGTTCAAAGTCTTTAACCTCGCTCATGGCTCCTACTGTATCATTGTCATGGGCCGCCCAGTCAATTTGGCTGCCTTCGACCATCAAGAAAAATCCTTTTTTATTTTGGTTCAAGCGTTCAATTGCTGAAACCGTCATGTCTTTGAGAGACGGTGTTTTGCTGTCGCGATCAAGCGCTTTAGCAAGCCCTCCGTCCGCGAAAAGCCCGAGCACCTGCTGATCCTTATTTTTCTTCAGTGCTTGTTTAGTTGTTACATAGCTGTAGCCAGCTTGTTTGAATTCCTTTGTCAAGTTTCTGTCCTTGCGGTTAAAATACGATTTTCCGCCGCCAAGCAAAACGTCTATTTTTTGTTTGCCTTTTATTTTGTCATCCATATAGCTATTGGCGATTTGGTCCATGTTTTTCCGAGATTTATTGTGGGCCCCATATGCGGCAGGGGTGGCGTGGTTAATTTCAGACGTTGCAACAAGCCCTGTTGACTTGCCTTGCTGTTTGGCCTCTTCAAGCACAGATTTCACTTTTTTTCCGTTTTTATCGACGCCAATTGCATTGTTATATGTCTTAACGCCTGTCGCTAATGCTGTTCCGGCAGCTGCTGAATCTGTAATATTATAATCAGGGTCATCCGGATGCGTCATCATCATGCCTGTCAAATTCCGGTCAAATTCAGTCAATTTGGGGTTATTCGGTGTTTCACCGTTATTTTTCATGGAACGGTAGGCGTTTATGTAAGACGTCCCCATGCCGTCGCCTATCATCACAATGACATTTCTGATCTCAGCTTTGTCTTGTTTTTTGGCGCTGGCCTTTTCTGTTTGCTGGAGTTCGGCTCCGGCAAAGATTCCAGCTGTAAGGACAGAAACAGCGGCGATTGGCAGAAGTTTTGATTTCATATTTTGAAACAAATTCATTTTTGCATGCCTCCTTTAATGTGTTATGTTTATCATGTTAGGGAAATTTTGTTAAATACATCTGTTGATCGTGTGAACATTAAGTAAAGCATTGTAAGGAAATGAAAAACGCCGTTTCGTTATTTTGCCTTAGTTGGTTCAAAGCATTCCTTTTTCAGAAAAATCTTTACCTCTCTGTCTTTGCATGATATGTTTGTTTAAATAAAAAAACTGCGGATAACCGCAGCTTTCCTCGTATATTCTTTATCACACATTCTTCCATAAGTGAGTGGACCCCCGAAAGTTTTCATTTATTTCCTTTATGTTGAAAAACATCCCATAAAACATGACAAAAGCACTCGTTTTTTGTCACCTTTGAAACGAAAATGAAATATTTAATACCCTTAAAAACTTTTTTTTAGAACGAATAATTAAGAAATTTGTCACATGAAGTCAAGACTATTTCTGATGGGAATCTATCCTTATAATAGAAACCAATAAGATTAATTAAAAAAAAGAGATACATATATAGAGAGTTAACATTTGGGGAGGAAAATATGAAAAAGCAAATCATTACAGCTACGACAGCAGTTGTTTTAGGATCGACATTATTTGCAGGAGCGGCGTCTGCACAAAGCATTAAGGTGAAAAAAGGCGACACGTTATGGGATCTTTCAAGAAAATACGACACAACGATCAGTAAAATTAAATCAGAGAACCACCTTCGTTCAGACTTTATTTATGTGGGACAGACTTTATCGATTAACGGCAAATCTACAAGTTCAAAAAGCAGCAGTTCTTCTTCTTCCTCTTCTTCTACATACAAAGTAAAGAGCGGAGACAGCCTGTGGAAAATTTCAAAAAAATACGGCATGACAGTCAATGAACTGAAAAAACTGAATGGCTTAAAATCAGACTTGCTTCGTGTTGGACAAGTCCTGAAACTGAAAGGCTCATCAAGTTCAAGCAGCTCCAGCTCATCGAGCGTATCAACGTCATCAACTTCCACTTATAAAGTGAAGCGCGGGGACAGTCTGTCTAAAATCGCAAAACAATACGGCACTACGGTTAGCAAATTAAAAAGCTTAAACAGCTTAAAATCAGATGTAATCTATGTCAACCAAGTATTGAAGGTGAAAGGAACAAGCACTAGCAGCTCCAAACCTGCTTCTTCTTCATCATCTTCAAGCAGCAAAGCATCATCTACTACATCACTGAATGTGAGCAAGCTGGTTTCTGATGCGAAAGCGTTAGTCGGAACGCCATATAAATGGGGCGGAACGACAACTTCCGGCTTTGACTGCAGCGGATTCATTTGGTATGTACTGAATAAACAAACAAGTGTGGGCAGAACAAGCACTGCGGGATACTGGAGTTCTATGAAAAGCATTGCCAGCCCGTCTGTTGGTGACTTCGTCTTCTTCACAACATATAAATCCGGCCCTTCTCACATGGGGATTTACATTGGAAACAACAGCTTCATTCATGCAGGATCTGACGGCGTACAAATCAGCAGCCTGGACAACAGCTACTGGAAGCCTCGTTACCTCGGTGCGAAAAGATTCTAATTTTAGAGGAAACCCGTTCATTGGAACGGGTTTTTTTCATTAGACGGAGCACATCCATTTTGGTTGCTCCTAAAAATGAAAATGTGATAAAAAATCCAAGAATTTTTTTTCTTTCTTATTTTCATAAAGGGCGATTGCATAAGCGCCGGCATAGGGAAGCTGAGCAGACTGATAAGGGATTCTGATCATCTGTTTTTCTGCTAACTCACGCTTTACTGTAGATAAAGGCAGAAATGAAACCCCGAGTCCTTCCTTGATAAACCGTTTCGTTATATGTGTTTGTGTGACCTTCATTGTCCTCACAAATGGAAATGTCACTCTGACTTGACGGAGCAAGTCGTCCCAGTAATCAGGATGATTGTGGGTCAAAAGCAGGTATTGCTCGAGCACCTCTTTGGCATCAATTTCTTTGTCTTCTATGAAACGCTGATCGGGCGGGGCAACAAGGACGACAGGGTCTTTATAAAGGCAGTGGCAGCTTAAAGAGGAAGACTGTACCTTTAGACAGCTCAGTCCGATATCAGCTTCCCCGGCTTTTATCAGTGACGCGATTTCCGCTGATTCGAAGATCGTCACCGCCATTTCTGTTTCCGTATTCATTGCTGTGTACCGCTTCATGACAGAAGGAAGCACAGTATCTGCAATAAGCGGAGAAACCGCGAGCTGTAAGGTTTGAGAGTAGCCTTGTCGCACTCTGTGAAGCTCTGCCATGCTGTTTTCATAATCATCAAGCAGCCTGAGCGCATACGGTAAATAAGCCCTGCCTTCATCAGTCAGCTGGATCTGTCTGCCTTTTCGCTCAAACAGCTTGCAGCTGATTTCTTTTTCTAATTGCTTGATATGCACAGTCACAGTGGGCTGAGATAAGAAAAGCGTTTCAGCTGTTTTTCGGAAGTTTTCATATTTCGCAGCGGTCACAAAGGTATGAAGCCATTTGAAATCCATTTCTATTCTCCCTCTGATTAATATTTTTAATTAATTTCCTTTAAAATATTCATTATTTTTTAAATATTATATTTACTATAATAACAGAAAAGGATAGGGGGAATACAAATGGTACATTACGGATTAAAGGGAATTACATGTGTGGAAACATCCATCAGCCATATTGATGGTGAAAAAGGGCGTCTGATTTACAGAGGCCATCATGCAAAAGACATCGCACTGAATCATAGCTTTGAAGAAGCGGCTTATTTGATTTTATTTGGGAAACTGCCTTCAGCTGAAGAATTGCAGGTATTTAAAGATAAGCTGGCTGCGGACCGGCACCTTCCGGAACACATTGAGCGCTTGGTTCAGTCATTGCCAAACAACATGGACGATATGTCGGTGCTGAGAACGGTTGTGTCAGCATTGGGGGAAAATACGTACACATTCCAACCGAAAACAGAAGAAGCAATCCGGCTGATTGCAATCACGCCCTCCATCATTGCCTACAGAAAAAGATGGACGCGCGGTGAACAAGCAATAACACCTTCTTCCCAGTACGGACATGTCGAAAACTATTATTATATGCTCACAGGTGAACAGCCTTCAGAGGCAAAAAAGAAAGCGCTTGAAGCCTATATGATTCTGGCCATGGAGCACGGCATGAACGCATCCACTTTTTCGGCACGGGTCACCTTATCTACAGAAAGTGATTTAGTGTCAGCCGTCACGGCTGCTCTTGGCACGATGAAAGGGCCGCTCCACGGAGGCGCCCCTTCTGCTGTGACAAAAATGCTTGAAGACATTGGAGAAAAAGAACATGCTGAAGCATATCTGAAAGAAAAACTCGAAAAAGGAGAGCGCTTGATGGGATTCGGCCACAGGGTGTACAAAACAAAAGACCCGCGGGCAGAAGCTTTGAGACAGAAAGCAGAAGAGGTGGCCGGCAATGACCGCGATCTCGATCTTGCCCTGCATGTAGAAGCAGAAGCGATTCGCTTGCTTGAAATCTACAAACCTGGACGAAAGCTGTACACAAATGTTGAATTTTATGCGGCTGCTGTGATGAAGGCCATCGATTTTGACGATGAATTGTTTACACCGACCTTTTCAGCAAGCCGAATGGTGGGATGGTGCGCCCATGTGCTGGAACAGGCAGAAAACAACATGATTTTCCGCCCGTCAGCGAAATATACAGGTGCCATTCCTGAGGAAGTTCTTTCATAGCATATTTTGGCGTTTATTCACTTCTGTCGTGTGGTAACGTTCAGTATTAACCACATGTCTAGGAGTGATGAATGTGAACCCAATGGACAGACAAACAGAAGGACAAGAACCCCAGCATCAGGACAGACAGCCGGGCATTGAATCAGAAATGAATCCGCTGCCCCTGTCAGATGACGAGGATTATCGAGGAAGCGGAAAATTGAAAGGAAAAGTCGCGATCATTACCGGAGGCGACAGCGGGATAGGGAGAGCGGCTGCCATTGCGTTTGCTAAAGAGGGGGCTGATATCTCCATTCTTTACTTAGATGAGCATTCGGACGCAGAGGAAACACGTAAACGGATCGAAAAGGAAAATGTCCGCTGCCTGCTTATCCCGGGAGATGTCGGGGACGAGAACCATTGTGAACAAGCTGTGCAGCAAACAGTGGACCATTTTGGCAAACTAGATATCTTGGTGAACAACGCCGCTGAACAGCATCCCCAGGACAGCATTCTCAATATTTCAACAGAACAGCTGGAAAAAACCTTTCGCACAAATATTTTTTCCATGTTTCATATGACGAAGAAAGCTTTGCCTCACTTGCGAGAGGGGAGTGCCATTATTAATACGACGTCGATTACCGCTTATGAAGGAGATACGGCGTTAATTGATTATTCCAGCACAAAAGGTGCGATTGTCTCCTTTACGCGGTCCATGGCGATGTCGCTTGCGGATAAAGGCATCAGAGTGAATGCGGTGGCGCCCGGCCCGATTTGGACACCGCTTATTCCGGCGACATTCCCTGAGGAAAAAGTGAAACAGCATGGCTTGGATACCCCGATGGGAAGACCGGGACAGCCGGTTGAGCATGCGGGCGCCTATGTTCTGCTGGCGTCTGACGAATCTTCCTATATGACAGGGCAGACCATTCATGTGAATGGCGGCCGTTTTATTTCAACGTAATCAACGAAAAAACCAGCTTTGATAGCTGGTTTTTTTGCGTGGTTAGAAATTGGAAAATAAAAAATTTGTCGATTTTTCTAACAATTTTGTTTTCATTTTTGCAATTTTATATATAATATTGAGTAGGAGAAAGGAATGATTCGCGACCAGTACAAATATAGTAGAAAAACAGAAAAATGACCATTGTCGCTCATTAATTCAGAAAATTCAAATAAAATATATAAAAATAGATGATCGGGAGTTGAAGGGGAATGAAAGGGAGCGTTTTTAGGAAGAAAAGCATTCAGGATTTAATCGCTTCGACGAGCGGTGAAAAGTCTTTAAAAAGAGAATTAGGGGCGTTCGATTTAACGTTGCTTGGAATCGGCGCCATTATTGGTACAGGAATTTTTGTTCTGACGGGAACAGGCGCAGTCACGGCAGGTCCCGGACTGACCATTTCATTTGTTGTGGCGGCGCTGGCTTGTTTATTCGCCGCCCTGTCTTACGCGGAGTTTGCGTCAAGTGTGCCTGTTTCAGGTTCGGTGTATACATTCACTTATGCGACATTGGGAGAGCTTATGGCCTTTATTATCGGGTGGGATTTAATTTTAGAATACATGCTGGCGGTAAGTGCAGTGTCGGTCGGCTGGTCTGGTTATTTCCAATCATTTTTATCAGGGCTCGGCATTCATCTTCCGGTTGCTTTAACAGCGGCACCGGGCGCAGTGAAAGGCACCTTTACTCTGTTTAATCTTCCTGCATTCGTCATTGTAATGGCGATCACATATTTGCTATATTTAGGCATCAAAGAATCAAAAAGAGTCAACAATATTATGGTTATCTTGAAGATACTGGTTGTTCTGCTGTTTATCGCGGTGGCAGCCGTTTACGTGAAGCCGCACAACTGGCAGCCGTTTATGCCAATGGGCTTTGGCGGCGTATTCAGTGCAGCGGCGCTCGTATTCTTTGCTTTTATCGGATTTGATGCTGTATCCTCTGCTGCGGAAGAGACGAAAAATCCCGCGAAGGATCTGCCAAAAGGCATTATTTTCTCTTTATTGGTTTGCACGATTTTATATGTCACCGTATCAGCAATCATGACTGGGGTTATCCCGTTTGCTCAATTTGCGGGTGTGGATCATCCGGTTTCTCTTGTTCTTCAAAGCGCAGGGCAAAACTGGGTGGCTGGCATCATTGATATTGGCGCCGTGCTGGGAATGACAACAGTTATGCTCGTGATGCTTTACGGGCAGACCCGCGTCATGTTTGCCATGTCGCGTGACGGACTTGTGCCGGGCTCACTTTCTAAAGTGCATCCAAAGCACAAAACACCTTATGTAGCCACTTGGTTTTTCGGAACGATGTCGGCGCTTCTCGGCTCACTTGTTCCGCTGGATGAACTTGCAAAGCTGGTAAACATCGGGACGTTGTCGGCATTTGTCCTGATTTCTGTGGCAGTTATCGTTTTGAGAAAGAAACAGCCTGATCTTCCGAGAGCTTTTAAATGCCCGGGAGTTCCCGTGATCCCAGGCCTGGCGATTCTGTTCTGCCTGTTCTTGATTTTAAATCTGGGATGGGTGACGATTGTCCGCTTCCTGGTGTGGCTGTTAATCGGCTTGGTCATCTATTTTCTGTATTCAAGAAAGCATTCAAAATTAAATCAATAAATAACCTTTGATAAAGAGAGCGGCCATACAGGCCGCTCTCTTTTCTGTTCTTGGCAAATGAATCTATAGAAATGAAGACAAAAATAAGAGATAATATAGGCTGGAAAGGAAGTGACGTTTATTGTCTGAGCAAAAAACAGTCCAATGGGCTTCGAAAATTGGTTTCGTCATGGCAGCGGCCGGCTCGGCTATCGGCTTGGGCGCGATTTGGAAGTTCCCTTACGTAGCGGGGACCAATGGGGGAGGAGCCTTTTTTCTTATCTTCGTGTTATTTACCATCCTCTTAGGTTATCCGCTTTTGGTGGGGGAATTTATTTTTGGAAGACGGAACCAGACGAATGCCATTGATGCATATAAAAAAGAAGCGCCGCGATCAGCTTGGTTTCTTACGGGGTGGATCGGCGTAGCCGCGTGTTTCTTAGTGCTGTCGTTTTACAGTGTAATCGGGGGATGGATTTTGCTGTATATCGTAAAAACAGCGTCAGGCTCACTGTCCGGGCTTTCCCAAGCACAGTATGGCGCTCTTTTTGCTTCTATTATCCAAAATCCGGTGCAGACGCTCACGGCTCAGCTTGTTTTTATGGTACTGACTGTCATCGTTGTCGCCAGAGGGGTTCAAAAAGGGATTGAACGGGTCAGCGCGGTGATGATGCCGATTTTGTTTTTGTTGTTTATTCTGCTTGTTCTCCGGGCTCTTACGCTTAATGGTGGAATGGCAGGCGTAAAGTTTCTGCTTGTGCCACATTTCAGCGATCTGACTCCGGAATCCATATTATTCGCTCTGGGACAGGCCTTCTTTACATTAACACTTGGGGTTTCGGTGATGGTGACTTACAGCTCCTATTTGCCGAAAACACAAAATATCCCTCGTTCAGCAGCCTCCATTGTCTTGATGAATATCATTGTGACACTCTTGGCAGGTCTAGCTATTTTTCCGGCAGTTTTTTCATTCGGTTTTCAGCCAAATGAAGGACCGACACTGCTGTTTACAGTGCTTCCGGCCGTTTTTGAACAGCTGCCGTTTGGCACGTTGTTTTTTATAGGCTTTCTCGTTGCGTTTTTATTTGCGGCTTTAACCTCAGCGTTTTCGATGGTTGAAATTATTGTCGCCACAATCGGAAAAGGGGACGAAAAGAAGAGAAAAAAACTGTCATGGACGAGCGGGCTTTTGATTTTTTTGGTCGGAATCCCATGCTGCTTGTCTTATGGCGTATTGAGTGATGTGCACCTATTTGGCAAAACGTTTTTTGATATTGCCGATTTTACCGTCAGCAATGTTTTAATGCCTTCAGGCGCTCTGTTAATTTCTCTTTTTATCCCGCTTAAAATTTCGAAGAGCGAGCTCTGGGCAGAAATGAGAAATGGATCAAATGCAGGTAAAGCATTCTTTTACACATGGTTTTATTTGCTTCGTTTTATCGTGCCGCTTGCCATTATTATCGTGTTCTTAAATTTAATTGGAATTTTATCTTTTTAAAAAAACAGGCTCCGGGAATGGAGCCTGTTTTTTTATTTAATAAGATGATATCAACGGCGCCCATGCCGTTTTCAGTTTTTGGATGCCGAGCCTGATGTCCTCTTCTGACAAACCGCCATAACCGATTAAGACAGAAGCAAAAGGCGTTCGTTCTTTATATGAAGGGGAGACGGGATAGATGGTTACACCGTTGTTTGCGGCTGCTTTTATTGCTTCTTCCTCACTTGCTGGAAACAAAAGACGCAGCAGAATGTGAAGCCCTGAGTTTTTACCGAGAATCTCAACGGTGTTTCCTAGTTCAGAGCGGATGGCTTCTAACAGGACAGCGTGTTTTTTTCGGTAGAGGCCTCTCATTCTATTTATGTGTTTTTGCCACTCTCCGGTTTCGATGAAGTCTGCCAGCGCGAATTGCGAGTGGGCAGAGACGGTTTGCTTCATTAACTGAGCGTTGTTTTTGATCGATTTCATGAGTTCAGGGGGCACAATCATGAAGCTAAGCCGCAAGGAAGGCAGAAGTGACTTTGAAAAAGTGCCAAGATATATGACTCTGCCATTCGGATCTAGGCCCTGTAAAGACGGAATGGGATGGCCGCTGTAGCGAAATTCCCCGTCATAATCATCCTCTATAATGAATGAATTTGATTTTGCTGCCCATGCAAGCAGCTCCTGTCTGCGGGTTATCGTCATGATGGTCCCAAGCGGAAACTGATGCGAAGGAGTCGTATACATGAAATAAGGATTCCGGCGGTAGAGCTCATCCGGCAGGACGCCTTCTGCATCAGTACAAATCGGAATGACATTCATGCGATTTGCTTCAAATATCTTTCTTGAACGGTGAAAGCCCGGTTCTTCAAAGCCGATTTTTGTCCCTGGTTTTAGCATAAGGCAAAGAATTTGCAGAAGCACGGTGGTTCCTGCACCAATGATAATCTGGCCGGGATCGCAATTGACTCCCCGAGACAGCCTGACGAATCGGGCAATCGTGTGCCTGAGTTCGTATTCTCCCTGAGGGTCTCCAGAGGTGTGGAACGAATCGGAATAGCGATCCAGACTTTTTACTATGCTTTTTCTCCAAGCGGTAAACGGGAAGTGGGCCGGATCAACATTGCCTTGATGAAAGTCAATAGCAGGTGCGTTCTTTTTATGTGAGCCAGGCTGTGCAGACTGCTGAAAATGGTCACGAGCTGACGGAAAATCTGGTTCTACTTCCGCGGCGAACCAGCCGATTTTCGGCTTGCTTTTGACATAGCCCTCAGCAGTTAATTGCTCGTAAGCTCGTTCTATTGTTGCCGTGCTGACATCGAGCAAGCTGGAGAGCCTGCGTTTTGAAGGAAGTTTTGTTCCCTTTGTGATTCGCGCATGTGAAATCTCTTGTTTGAAAAAGGTATAGAGCTGCTCATACAGCGGTATTTTGCTCTTTTTATCAAGAAACGGCGTGATATCCATCTCATGTCTCCTTTTTATCTGGCATGGTCATTTTTTCTGATATTGGCTATTTGGTAAATGCCATTTATTAGCTATGATCATTGTAACGAAAGGAAAGGGGATTGAGAAGATGATTCATATCAAACAATTAACCACGAAAGAAGAATGGGCTGAGTCGTATCCGGTCATGGGTGAATTGAGAACAGAACTAGATATCGAGACATATTTACAAAGGCTTGAAGCCTGTGTGCAGAAAGAATCGTATATGCTTTTTGCCTTATATGAAGATACAGAGATCAGAGCGCTGTGCGGCGCTCAGCCGAGGGTTTCCATTCATCAAGGAGAGCACTTGTGGGTTGCGGATCTAGTTACAACGGCACCTAGCCGATCAAAGGGATACGGCAAAATGCTTTTGGATTATGCCGCAGACTGGGCGAGTAAAGCCAGACTTGGCTTTGTCAGTCTTTCATCTGGCCTTCAGCGTAAAGACGCACATCGATTTTATACAGAAAAAATGGGTTTTGCTATAGAAAGCTATTTGTTCCGAAAACCGGTGTAAATGAAAAAAGACGCCTGAAAAGGCGTCTTTTTTTAAAAGCCAAACTGTAAATTTGTATCTACAGATACAATGGTATACACACAAATAATCACAAAGAGATTAAGGATGACGCCGAGCAGGCCGGGGCCTGTGCGTCCTCTCTTGATGAAGAGTTCAACAACGCCGAACGGAACGGCAGCCATGGCGAACGGAAGCATTTGATAGGAATAAAACGTGACATTGCTGATAATCGCCAAATTCAGCAAGAGCAGGGACAGAACCGCTGTCCCGACAGAGATCCAGCCGAATACATTGTGTTCTTTAAAAATTCTTACCAGTTCCATAATTCCACCTCGCCGACATTCGCTGATTTTACAGATTTGTTTTTCAGCATCCGCTGGATTTCCTTGGTTGGTCCTGTAACGACCGAACCGTAAACATTGACACCGTTTTTCTCTACATAATCTAATCGGTTATCTACATTCAGGTCTTTGCGTTTTGAAATGACCTGAGCCCATTTTTCGTGTTTGGACATAAATTTCAGGGCGTTGATAAACTGATCGCCATTCGACTTGCCTTTTGTATTAAGGGCAGCCAAGAACTTTGAATCCTTTCCAGGATAGCCAAGAGGTTCTGTTGAAGCTGTCTTATTTGTGTTTTTCTCTGTTTCGATTGCGTTCCACAAAAAGCTCACATCATAGCCTTTGAATTTGCTATACACGTCTTTTGTCGGATATGCGCGGTCATATGAAAGGTAGACCTCGGATACCGTTCCTTCAGGCAATGTCTTTAATGTTTTTTCTGCTTTTGCGGTTGTTTGTTCAGACGTGTTTGAAGGGTGTGTGAAGTAATGGCCGGTTTTATTCGCTTCTAAGTCATAGTAGTTTACAGCCGGCGCTTTTACTTTGTTATAAAACATTTCAACCCGTTCATTCCCTACGGCAGCCGTCTTCGTGCCAATCTGCTTTTGCAGCGGGAATTCCGTATTCATGCCAAACAGCTTCACTTGGCTTTTCAGCCCGGAAGTATCAACAAGAACATTCGGCATGGTCAGGGCTACAGTGACTGCGGCGGTTTCCATAAACTCATTGCCGGTGCTGTGTTTTCCGCCCATCCCGTAATAGAGGTAGCTTCCCAGCGTGCAAAGCGGCAAAATCATCAATGTCGAAATGACGGCAAGCACAGAAATTCGCAAATAAGATTTGCGTTTGCCGTAGGCTAAAATCGCTTTTTGTTTTTCAGGACTGATGCTGATATCCCAATCGTTATCGTCCTCTAGCTCGCTGTCAATCAGTTCCTGATATACTTCGAGCTTCTCAAGTTCTTCCTCAAATGCGGTCATTTCCTGGTCGCTCATTTCCCCATTTTTATATTGATCAAAACGCTTTTTAAATTCTTCATTCATCATTAACACCTCTATTATAAAGTGCTTTCAGCCGCTGTCTGGCACGAAATAAAACACTTTTAAAATTCGCCTCTGAAATATTCATAATATGGGATGCTTCTTTGTAATTTAACTCTTTTAAATAATATAACGTTAAGGCCTCCCGATAATTATCGGGGAGCTCGGACATATAACCAGTCAGCACTTCCTTTATCTCTACCTGATGGGCAGGGCTCTGAACAGCATTTTGAAAGAGGCTTCCGATTAAGTCATCAGAAATGGTTACTTCTTTCTTATGCTTTCTGACGTAATCAATGAAGGCGTTTCGCGCCACTTGAAAAAGCCAGGGCTTTACTTTGCTGTGATCATAGGAGTGAATGTGTATGTATGCCCGCATAAAGGTTTCCTGCAGCAAGTCTTCAGCAAGATGCTTGTCTTTTGTCATGGAGAGCAGGAACCTGTAAACATCATTCATGTACATTTGGTAAATTTCATCGATCGTCACTGCCTTTTCTCCCCTCTATGTTATACACGCATAAGAAAGGTTTAAAGTTGCACATTACATGCAAACGGCTTTTTTATACCTAATCAAACACCATTCCTATATAGTACCCAAAAATGGCCGCAAAAGATAGTGCGGAGAAATGTTTAACAATTTTTCCAGAGGGGAAAAGATAGTGAAAAAGTGAAGGAGTGGCACAATGGAATATACCAGTATCGCAGACACAGGAATAGAAGCCTCCAGAATCGGCCTCGGCACATGGGCGATTGGAGGCACGATGTGGGGAGGCACTGACGAAAAAACATCGATTAAAACAATCCGCGCCGCTCTTGATCAGGGGATTACACTGATTGACACCGCGCCGGCTTACGGCTTCGGGCAGTCCGAGGAAATCGTCGGAAAGGCAATCAAGGAGTACGGCAATAGAGACAAGGTGATTCTCGCAACGAAAACGGCTTTGGACTGGAAGAACAACCAGCTGTTCCGCCATGCGAACAGAGCGAGAATTGTAGAGGAAGTTGAGAATTCTTTAAAACGGCTTCAAACAGATTATATTGACCTTTATCAGGTACATTGGCCTGATCCGCTTGTGCCAATTGAAGAAACAGCGGAAGTCATGAAGGAATTATATGATGCGGGAAAAATCCGGGCGATTGGCGTAAGCAATTTTTCGATTGAGCAAATGGATACATTTCGCGCTGTTGCACCACTCCATACAATTCAGCCTCCTTATAATTTGTTTGAAAGAGAAATGGAAGAGAATGTTCTTCCGTATGCGAGAGATCACAAGGTGACAACCTTATTATACGGCAGTTTATGCAGAGGGCTGTTAACAGGCAAAATGACTGAAGAATATACATTTGAGGGCGATGATCTGCGTAATCACGATCCAAAATTCCAGAAGCCCCGCTTTAAAGAGTATCTTTCTGCTGTCAATCAATTGGATAAGCTGGCGAAGACTCGCTATGGAAAATCTGTGATTCACTTGGCTGTCAGATGGATCTTAGACCAGCCGGGAGCGGATGTCGCTCTTTGGGGGGCAAGGAAGCCTGAGCAGCTTGAGGCGCTATCTGAGATTACAGGCTGGACGCTGAATAGTGAAGATCAGAAAGATATCAATATCATATTGGAAAACACAATTTCAGACCCAGTCGGACCGGAGTTTATGGCCCCGCCGACCAGAGAGGAAATATAACAAAAGCTGAGGGCGAATCCTCAGCTTTTTGGCGTTTTAACGGGAGAAATCTTAAAAATTAGTACCAGGTAATAAAAAATATTGTTATAATAGATGACAGAAAGAATCATTGATTACGACAAAGGAAGTGCGATATGTATAAGTTTTGTGCAAATGCTTTAAAAGTTATTCTTTCTCTTCGCGGAGGAGTGAAGGTGTATAACAAAGAAAACCTTCCGGCCGATTCAGGTTTTGTCATCGCGTGTACACATTCCGGCTGGGTTGATGTGATTACACTCGGAGTCGGGATTCTTCCTTATCAAATACACTACATGGCGAAAAAAGAGCTTTTTCAAAATAAATGGATCGGTTCGTTTCTGCAGAAAATTCATGCCTTTCCGGTAGATCGGGAAAATCCCGGGCCAAGCAGTATTAAAACACCGATTAAGCTACTGAAAGAAGGAGAGATTGTCGGTATCTTCCCAAGCGGAACAAGAACCTCTGAGGACGTGCCTTTGAAAAGAGGTGCGGTGACAATTGCGCAAATGGGGAAAGCGCCGCTTGTTCCTGCTGCATATCAGGGCCCTTCAAGCGGAAAAGAATTGTTCAAAAAAGGAAAAATGAAGCTGATTATCGGTGAGCCTCTTCACCAGGCTGATTTTGCCCACCTGCCGTCAAAGGAAAGACTTGCAGCAATGACAGAGGCTTTGAATCAGCGGATTAAAGAATTAGAGAACAAACTTGATCAGCTATAAGGCGTTAGCCTGAAACTGTGAAAATAAGAAAAGCACCTTGTATAAGGTGCTTTTCTTATTATGCTTCCTGCTGGTTAGCAGTCTCGAGAAGTTCTTCTTCTTGAAGCTTTTTCACTTCAATATATGCGACGTGGTGGCCGTCAATTTCATTAATGATGAATTCGCAGCCTTCTTCGATGATAGAATCATCTTTTTCAACATCGTATTTTTGAGTAAGGAACCAGCCGCCGATTGTATCGACTTCTTCGTTCTCTAAATGAATGCCGAGCAGGTCGTTTACTTGGTCAATTAGCACTTTTCCGTCAAGAATATAATGGCCTTCGCCGATTTTGCGGATTTCGCTAATTTCATCAATATCAAATTCATCGCGAATTTCACCGACAATTTCCTCGATGATGTCCTCAACCGTTACAAGCCCGGCAGTGCCGCCGTATTCATCAGACAAGATGGCCATGTGGACCCTCTCTTTTTGCATTTTGACAAGCAGGTCTTGGATCGGCGCAGATTCAATGACATGAATGATCGGATTGACGAATTCAGAAATGGTCGAATCAACAGATACCTCGCCGCTGATGCAGGCGGTCAGCACTTCTTTTATGTTAATAACCCCGATAATGTTATCTTTATCGCCCTCTTCCACAGGGTAGCGGGTATATTTTTCGATCTGAATGATGTCCATCATTTCAGAAATCTTGATATCATGCGGAAGGCTGACAATTTCGGTCCGCGGAATCATAATTTCTTTCGCGAGCCTGTCGTCAAATTCAAAGATTTTATTCACATATTTAAACTCTGACTGGTTGATTTCACCGCTTTTATAGCTTTCAGACAAAATGATTCGCAGCTCTTCTTCAGAGTGGGCCAGTTCGTTTTCTGAAACGGTCTCCAGGCCAAATGCTTTTGTCAATAACCGTGCGGAATTGTTCAAAAGCCAAATGAACGGGAACATAATGCGGTAAAACCAAATCAGCGGTTTCGCAAACAGCATAGACACTGCTTCCGCCTTTTGGATAGCGACTGTCTTAGGTGCAAGTTCTCCGACAACAACGTGCAGGAACGTGATAATGGCATACGCAAAAATAAACGATATGACATGTGAAAGGGAACCTGGAACGTTCAATTTTACGAAAAGCGGGTGAAGCAGCCTTTCAATCGTTGATTCACCTAAGACCCCTAATCCGATGGAAGTCAGTGTAATTCCGAGCTGACACGCAGATAAATATTCATCAAGATGCGTGGTCACTTTTTTTACGGCTATTGCTGCTTTATTTCCTTCCGCGATCAGCTGATCGATCCGTGAGCCTCTGATTCTGATAATGGCAAACTCAGATGCCACGAAAAATGCCGTCAGGGCGATTAAAACAGCAACTAAAATCAAATTCACTATGTCCAATTAGAACCTTCACTCTAGCAATGAGAATGAAGGTAACACCTCCTGTTAGATAAAATGGTTTTAACTTAACAGCAGCATTAATGATTGGAACACGGCGAGCTTTTCAGGCGGGAGCTTGCTTTTCAGCTTGTCACGATCCTCAGGCTTCAGCCGTTCAAACCGATGCAAGATTCCGGAGATGTTTTGATTCATATGATCAATTTCTAATGCCAGATTTCCAATTTCATCATTAAGTTTAGCTGAAGAGGGAAACTGGTTCTCCAGTCGATCTTTAATATCGGACAGGGCCAATCGCTGCTTCTTGCAATCTACAATAAATATAAGCCGTTTGAGTGCATTTTCGTCGTAGTAACGGTAATTTGAACAGGATCTGGCCGGCGTAAGCAGACCGAGATTCGTATAATAATCAACTGTCCGTTTCGTTACTCCGGCGAGCGCCGCTAGTTCACTGATGCGATAAGTCTCAGCCCCATCTATATCCCTCCCAACCATCACGTTATAGTTATGAGAATAGTTTAATATATGAACGGTGTCTTGCACAAGTTTATTGTTTTTTCCCAGACGGGAATTGGAAGCTGTGGAATTCATGATCTGATTGAAGTAACATAAGAAGATAGAATTTTCAAATGATGATACACGGAAGGGACAGATGAAATTGGCTGGGTTATCCCGGGAAGTTGAAGGAAACTTAAATAAAGGATCTTGGATTCGCAAGTTGTTTGATGAAGGTGCAAGGCTGAAGAAAGAGTTCGGGGAAGACCAGGTATTTGATTTTTCACTCGGCAACCCGATTGTTGAACCTCCTGAAGCTTTTAAGAGAGCGTTAATAGCGGAAGCTGAAAAAGGCAGCCACGGATACATACAAAACCAAGGTCTTCCGGCAGCGAGAGAAAAAGTCGCGCAATTTCTGGGGTCACGTTTTGAAGCTGATTTCTCAGCGGAGCGCATCGTCATGACGGTGGGCGCGGGCGGCGCTTTGAATGTTGCGTTAAAAAGCATCATAAATCCTGGGGAAGAAGTCATTATTCTCGCACCTTATTTTGCCGAATATAAGTTGTATATTGAGAACTATGGGGGCAAGGCCGTCAGCTGCCCGTTGACAGACCGGTTCGAGATCGACATTGAAGCGGTAAGGCAATCGATCACCCCGCAGACAAAAGGGCTGATTCTCAATACACCGCATAACCCGACAGGCACTGTTCTCAGCCAGAAAAATATAGACGATTTAGGCGCTTTATTAAAAGAAATAGAAGAAAAAAACGGCCAGACGATTTATGTGCTGTTTGATGAACCGTATAGTCAATTAATCTATGATGAAGAGCTGGCAAATCCGTTTCAATCGTATCATCGTGTGATTTTGGCCAGCTCATTCAGTAAGGATCTCGGCATAGCCGGGGAGCGGCTCGGGTATATCGGATTAGACAGCCGAATGCCGAATGCGGACCTTTTGATCAACGCTTTTGTGTATTGTAATCGAACGCTTGGATTTGTGAATGCCCCTGTTATGATGCAGCGGACTGTGGCACGAATGGATGATTTAAGAGTAGACGCAAGCGCGTATAAGGAGCGCCGGGATTTAATGGTAGATATTTTAAAAGAAGCCGGTTTTGAATTTGAAATGCCAAAGGGAGGCTTCTTTGTTTTTCCGAAATCGCCGATTGAAGATGAAGTCGCATTTTGTGTGCATGCCGCCCAAAAATACAAATTATTAATTGTGCCGAGCAGCGGTTTTGGAATGAGCGGGCATTTCCGTTTATCCTTCAGTGTGCCGATCGAGCAGATTAAAAACTCACGGGATATTTTCATTTCTTTATATAAAGATTTTGCTTAAGAAGGCAAAGAAAGAGAAAACAGTTTTCCATGCTGTTTTCTTTTTTATATACTCACAAAATCTTTACTCCTCAATTCAGGCAGTCAGCAGAATTGCCAAGCAGTGCGTGCAATTAAGGCTTTCCCTATAATAAAAGTCTAAAAATTAAAAATCATTTTTGGAATGAGTTGTGTTACAATAAAATATACAATTTATAATCAAACTTTGACTTTTGGAGGTGGTATGATGGGGCCCTCTGCTTAGGCAACAATACACCGCGTACCTCAATGTTAAGGAAAAATGATTATATCAGGAGGTGACTCCTTATCCTTTAATAAGAGGGATAAGGTTAAATGGACGATATTGACAGTCTGATTTTAATTGGCGTGCTCATTGCTTTAACGGCGTTTTTCGTTGCAAGCGAGTTTGCGATTGTTAGAGTAAGGAGATCCAGAATAGATCAGCTTATCACAGAAGGAAACAAACGGGCGATACTCGCAAAGCGTGTCATTACAGATTTGGATGAATATTTATCCGCATCCCAGCTGGGCATTACATTGACATCAATTGGACTTGGCGTACTGGGTGAACCGGCCTTTGAACGGCTTCTGCATCCATTGTTTGAACCGCTCGGCTTGCCGGACTCGGTTTCTCATGCAGTCTCTTTTGCAGTCGCGTATGGCTTGATCACATTCCTGCACGTCGTTGTAGGTGAACTGGCCCCGAAAACGGTCGCGATTCAAAAGGCAGAGCAGCTGACCTTGCTGATAGCGGGTCCTTTGCGTTTATTCTATTTGCTCCTGTTTCCGTTTATTTGGATCCTCAATGGATCGGCGCGGCTTTTATGCGGGATGTTCGGTTTGAAGCCTGCGTCAGAACATGATGGTTCCCATTCTGAGGAAGAACTCAGGATGCTGTTGTCTGAGAGCTTAAAAAACGGAGAGATTAATCCGTCTGAATATAAATATGTGAATAAGATTTTTGAATTTGATAATCGGATCGCCAAAGAAATTATGATACCGCGGAAGGAAATGGCCGCGGTCTCCACAGAGATGACGATGGCTGAAATGCTTGAAGTCATGCTGAAGGAAAAATACACGCGCTGGCCAGTCACAGCTGGGGACAAAGACAGTGTGATCGGTTTGGTCAATACGAAGCATTTGTTTTCTGATTTGCTGTTTATGGCAGAAGAAGAACGAATGAAGATGACGATCCATCCGTATGTGCGGCCGGTCATCGAAGTGATTGAAACGATCCCGGTTCATGATTTGCTGATTAAAATGCAGCGCGAGCGCATTCATATGGCTATATTGTCTGATGAATACGGAGGAACCTCGGGACTTGTGACGACAGAGGATATTCTTGAGGAAATTGTCGGCGAGATCAGAGATGAATTTGATGAAGATGAACAGCCGCTGATCCAAAAGCTTGGCGACGGCCATTATGTGATGGATGGAAAGGTTCGGATCGATCAGGTGAATAGCCTTCTTGGCGCATCGATTCAAGAAGACGTCGATACGATCGGCGGATTGATATTAAAAGAAAACATCGATATTGAGGCTGGTGAATCCATTCGCATCGATTCATATACGATAAAGGTGCTGAAGATGGACGGCCGATTAATCAAGCAGATTGATATAAAAGAAGAAGCCGGCAGCACAACAGGGATTACGGCGCACCGCAAGCTGCCGCTGCCTGAGCCTGTGATGCTGAACAGTGCAACCTTGAGCGAGAAATAAGCTCAAGGTTTTTTTTTACATTGCGATTGTCCAGCCGCACCAAAACGCCAAAAGCGACCCGCAAAGTGTCAGGGCGATGTACAGGAGGCTTTCCATTACACGTTTGGCCATTAGGAGTTGAACACTTTCAACGCTGAAAGTGGAAAAGGTCGTAAAGGCGCCAAAAAAACCCGTTCCGATGATAAGCGAAACCGAAGCATTTGTAACGTGAAGCCCTGTAAATATTCCGAGCCCGAGAGCTCCGAGAATATTGACTGTCAGTATGCCAATGGGCAGGCTGAGACCTTTGGCTCTGGCGGTTATCACATTGCCAAGCCAGAAGCGAAGCATGGCGCCAAGTCCGCCCCCTATGAAAATACCCGCTAGTGTCATCTTTGCTGCAGCCCCTTTCTTTGCTGAATGTCTGCTATGCGCCGTCCTGCAAAAACACCAATCAGTGCAAATATGATCCCTGATATCAATGAGATTGCCAGATACAAAACAGCCAGTGAGGGTTGTCCTTGCAAAAGCATCACTGTTTCCTTAGAAAACGTGGACATTGTTGTGAAGCCTCCGCAAAAGCCGGTGCCTAACAAAGCTGACAGCAGAGGGCGTTTTGCCCCAATCATAAAAAATCCGGTTAGAATGCCTAATAGAAGGCTGCCTGCCGCATTTTCCAGCCAGGTTGCCGCAGGGAACTGACCAGTGTGTATCCATAAGTTTAATCCGTATCGGAGGCAGGCGCCAAGCGCGCCTCCGATAAAAACCGCGCTATATCTTTTCATGTTTGCCATCCTTTATGATCAAATCCGGGTAATCTGTAACGATGCCGTCCACGCCCATGACTCGTAATTTTGCCGCTGTCTTTTCATTGTTGACAGTCCATGCAAATATGTTTAAGCCGCTTTTATGGACGGAACCAATCATCATACGGTTGAGCCGTGTGTATTTTATATTGACATAGTTTGCAAAAGAGCGGAAGGCCTTCAGCTGATTTCTGGACAGCATGCCAAAATTGGGTCTTGTAATGACCGCTGTCGGAATCGATGGATAAAGCTCGCGGAACCTCTGAACGGAACGGAACTGAAAGGATTGGACAATATTGTTGATAGAAAAAGAAAATTGCCCTAACAGCTGTCCCACCTCTTCTTCAATTCCAACTTGAGACGGATGGCCTTTTAGCTCAATTAAAAGGCCGATTTTTTTGTGGTAGCGCTTGAGCACCGCTTCCAGGGTCGGAATACGCTCTCCTTGAAAAGCGGGGCCGTACCAGCTTCCTGCATCGAGTTTCTGCAATTCCTCCAAGGTAAAATCCTTAACAAAGCCCGACCCGTTTGTCGTTCGGTCAACTCTGTCATCGTGTATCACAACAATCTGCCTGTCTTTTGTAAGCTGGACATCCAGTTCAATCATATCTGCATTCATTTTCACCGCAAGGTCAAATGCGGCAATCGTATTTTCCGGAGCGTAACCTGATGCTCCGCGATGGGCAATGGTGTACAAGCTAAGTCAGCTCCTCGTATGGGCATTTCTGTTATTGTATCAAATCCATATATGCACAGCGATACAAAGTGGTGAATTTTTTCTGCTATATCGGAATGGTCCGGGCTGAGGAATGCGTATAACTAAAAAAAGACATTCAGCGTATCAGAACACATTTCGTCAGAAAATTAGGCCTTTCGACATGTTCACAACAAAATATGATCCTTTATAATAGCAAAAAAGGAGGCGAGATCATGGGAAAAGGGAGAATCAGAGTGGAGGAAAGAATTAAAGCCGAAACGGATGCTGAAATGCAAAAAGCAACTCTCCTTGATCAGACACAAACGAAAAAAAGTAAGTGACTGTCCCTATTGAATCTGGCTGATAGATGAATTGAGAAATGACCCCGGCGTTTCGCCGGGGTTTTGTGCTTGAAAAAAGACATTTAAATAAGCATCATTACGAATATTTTAGTATAATAAACAATCGATTGGGATAGAGGGGAGACAGTCATGCCAGATTATTTGCAGCAGTATTTTACGCTTGATAACATCATACAAATCGGCATCAGCTTGGCGATTTTGCTGGTGTTTCTTATACTCAGAAAATTGTTCACGAGATATTTCTTTAACCTGCTTTTTAATTTGACAAACCGGCCGAAAACAGAAATTTTTAAACAGGTGGTTCTGGCGTTTGATAAGCCGGCCAGATGGTTTTTTGTTGCCCTTGGGCTGTTTTTAGCGATCCGGTATTCACCGTTTTTTGACGAGCAAATGCCTGTCATCAGCAAAATATACCGTTCGCTGATTGTGGCGCTCTTGTCCTGGGGGCTTTGTAATTTGACCGCAACGTCGTCGTTTATCTTCCATAAGGTGAATAAGCGCTTCGAATTGGACATGGATGACATTTTGGCGCCGTTTTTATCCAAGCTGCTCCGTTTTGTGATCATAGCGCTCAGTGTCAGTGTGATCGCTCAGGAATTCAATTATGATGTCAACGGATTTGTAGCGGGCCTTGGTCTTGGCGGACTGGCTTTTGCGCTTGCTGCGAAGGATACCATCAGCAACTTCTTTGGCGGTATTATTATTATTACTGAAAAGCCGTTTACGATTGGTGATTGGGTGGAGACGTCGACGGTAACAGGGTCAGTCGAGGATATTACCTTTAGGAGCACGAGATTCAGAACAGCACAGGGAGCGCTTGTAACAGTGCCGAACTCTACGCTGTCGATGGAAGCGATCACGAACTGGACAAGAATGACCAAACGTCAGATTACGTTTTCCATCCATGTGTCCTACGCTACGCCGATTGAGAATCTTGAACGTTCCATTCGTTCTCTCAGAACAATGCTGCTGGAGCATGAAGGCGTTGATAATGAAACAATCATGGTCAACTTTGATACGTTTGCCGACAGCTACTATAATTTATTTTTTAATTTCTATACAAAAACGACGGTTTGGGCTGAAAACCTTGATATTCGAGAGGACATCAACTATAAAATTATTGATATTTTAGGCGCGGAAGGCGTCCAGTTTGCATATCCCGGCCAAATGGTTGTTGTAAAGCAAAAGCACGAAAGCGACCCATTCCAAGTGAATCTAAATAAAGAGGAAAAGGAACGGGCTTAAAAGAGAGACTTCGTCTGACAGAGGCGGAGTCTTTTTCATGGTAAAATAAGAGAAAAAGGCGGTGTTGAGTTGGAAGCATTCAAAAACATTCTAAATGAAGCACAGAGAATTGTCGTGCTGACTGGAGCGGGGATGAGCACAGAATCAGGAATTCCTGACTTTCGTTCAGCAGGAGGCATTTGGACGGAGGATGCCTCAAGAATGGAAGCGATGAGCCTTGATTATTTTTTAAGCCATCCGCGTCTGTTTTGGCCCAAATTCAAAGAATTGTTCCAGATGAAAATGAGCGGCAGCTTCGAACCGAATGAAGGGCATTTGCTTTTAGCTGAGCTCGAGAAACAAGGGAAGCAGGTCGATATTTTCACGCAAAACATTGACGGTCTTCATAAAAAAGCCGGGAGCAGGCATGTATACGAGCTGCATGGTTCTATCCAGACAGCAGCTTGTCCGGCATGCGGCGCCCGATATGACCTTCCTCATTTACTGGAGCGGGAGGTGCCGGAGTGCACGGCCGCCGGAAATAATGGTGACATCTGCGGAAGGGTATTAAAAACCGATGTTGTTCTCTTTGGCGATGCCGTCTTGCACTTTGACACCCTTTATGAAAAGCTGGATCAAGCAGATCTTTTATTGGTTATCGGCACGTCTCTCGAAGTAGCTCCTGCGAGATTTGTGCCTGAGGATGCAAGCCTGATTCCCGGCATGAAGAAAGTCATCATAAACCTTGAACCAACGTATTGTGACAGCCTGTTTGACATGGTCATCCATCAAAAAATCGGCGAGTTTGCCCGAAGTTTGGGCATAAAAAAGTGAGCCGCCTTATGCGCCTCACTTTTTTATTCATGAACAGGAACCATTGTGTCCTCTAACACTCCGAAGGAATAGCCCTTTTCTTTTAATTTATTGATTAGCACCGGCAGCGCGTTTACGGTAGCGGGAAGGTCATGCATGAGAATTACATTTGGGCGGCTTGAAGAGCTGTGTTCCATATTCTCAAGCTGCTGTAATACGGCAGTCACATACTGTGAATTCCGGTATTTCCAGTCCATGCTGTCGATCGTCCAATCCCAGTACACAAACCCCTCTTTCTCCAGATTGCGGATTTGTGGGGCGGTTAGTGACGGCTTGCTTCCGTATGGCGTTCTGACAAGATCGGTTTTATATCCTGTAATGTCTTGCAGCGTGTCACGCGCCTCCTGCATTTCTTTTAACGGAGATGTCTCTGTTTGATAGAACAATCTGTTATTATGGGTGACGCCATGTAAACCGAGTGCGTGGCCTTCCTTTTCTGCTCTTTTCACCGCCTGCTTGAATTCATTCATCCGCGGTGAAAGCATGAAAAATGTCGCTTTTACATCAGCGCTTTTCAGTACATCGAGCAAGCGGGTTGTAACGGCTGACGGGCCGTCATCGAAGGTTAAGTAAACTGTTTTATCTCCCATGTTCTGCTTTGTCTGCAGATGTTTTATCAGCAGGTCAGGGGAGTCGTTTTTCAGCTTAAGGCTTTCCTTCTCATCTCGAAGCTGGCCGTTTGTTGTGACAGTGACTTCCTTTGCTTTCGTTGAACTGTTGGAATAACCCAAAATCACCATAAGCAAAAGCAGTACACATAAAACTGCTAAACTTGCAAATTTAAAAGCAAGCGAAACTGCAGAAGGAGAAGCTTCTCCTCTCGTTTGTCGCATAACAATCTCTCCATTGGCATAAAATCTCTACATAATGCTGTACAGCAGGCAGCTTATGAAGATGCCATATGATTACAACCTATGTATTACCAATCAAGTATACAGGAATAAAACTGGAAAGAACATAGAAAATTTGTCGAAATATCAGATTTTAAGGAAAAAATAAACTCCTTTCCGCTATAGATCTCTTGATCTTTCTGTTTTTCAGCATGTCCAATATGATAGAATTAGTGACAATGACAGCTTGAAATACATCAGGGAAATCTCGAAAAGGGAGGGCTTTTATGAAGGTTTTAGTCAATGGCCGGCTGATTGGGCGCAGTGAAGCATCGATCGATTTGGAAGATCGCGGTTACCAGTTTGGTGACGGCATCTATGAAGTGATCAGGGTGTACAAAGGAGTATTGTTTGGATTACGTGAGCATGCAGAGCGTTTTTTCAGAAGTGCGGCTGAAATCGGAATTTCACTGCCGTTCAGCATTGAAGATCTCGAGTGGGACCTGCAAAAGCTTGTACAGGAAAATGCGGTCAGTGAGGGAGCGGTATACATCCAGACAACTAGAGGCGTGGCCCCGCGAAAACATCAATATGAAGCAGGCCTTGAGCCGCAAACCACTGCTTACACGTTTGCTGTGAAAAAACCGGAGCAAGAGCAGGCATACGGAGTGGCGGCCATTACAGATGAGGATCTTCGCTGGCTAAGGTGCGATATCAAAAGTCTGAATTTACTGTATAATGTGATGACGAAGCAAAAGGCCTATGAAGCGGGAGCCTTTGAAGCCATTTTACTGAGGGACGGCGTTGTTACGGAGGGCACATCCTCAAACGTTTATGCCGTTATCAACGGGACGGTGCGAACACATCCGGCTAACCGACTCATTCTCAATGGAATTACCCGGATGAATATTTTAGGACTGATTGAAAAGAATGGGATCAAACTGGATGAAAATCCTGTCAGTGAAGAAGAGTTGAAACAGGCGGAAGAGATCTTTATTTCGTCAACGACGGCAGAAATTATTCCGATCGTGACGCTAGATGGACAATCGGTCGGAAGCGGGAAACCCGGACCAGTGACAAAACAGCTTCAGGCTGCTTTTCAAGAAAGCATTCAGCAGGCTGCAAGCATTTCATAAAACAACGAAAAAAAGAGCCCGCTATTGCAGCGGAGCTCTTTTTATTTTTTCACAAATCCAATCAAAATGGAGATCATTGGCGATATATAGAGGAAGAACGCAAACGGGAAGTAGTCTATGACGGGAACACCAAGCGCGCTCGCCATAAAAGCGCCGCTGACGCCCCAAGGGATTAACGGGTTAATTAATGTTCCGCCGTCCTCTAATGATCTTGTCAAAAATTTTCTCTGGATGTTTTGTTTGTCATATAAGGATTTAAATGATTGTCCCGGTATTAATATCGATAAATACTGTTCGCCGGTTGCCAAATTGACGCCGATGCTTGAGCAGACAGTTGCCGCAACAAGACGGCCTTTTGAACGGATGCCTTTCATGACGCCTTCCAATAGTGCTGAAATCAATCCGATTTTCTCCATCAATCCGCCTAGTGCAAAAGCAATCATAATGAGAGAGACTGAGCCCATCATGGATTGCAGTCCGCCTCTGTTGATAATTTTAGCGGCTGCCTCATTGTCAGTGTCAAAACTCGTGCCATTTTGCAGAGCTGTCATAAACGCCTGCAGGCTGCTGTCGGGTACAAATATAGCAGTCAAAATTCCCGAGGAAATAATTCCGGCAGCCAGAACGGGAATGACTGATACTCGTTTAATTGCCAGCAAAACGACTAAGAGCGGGGAAAGAAGGGCCCACGGTGTCACGTTTGCGGCATCTTTGATTGCGGTTATGACTTGTTGAATATCATCGGTTGAAGCAGCGTCCACTGACACTGATGAACCGAGAAAATAAAACAGAACGACAGTGATGAGCAAAGCTGGAATGGTTGTGCCTGTCATATGGCGAATGTGTTCGAAGATCGGTATTTCGCCTATTCCGGCGGCAAAGTTGGTTGTGTCCGACAGCGGCGACATTTTATCACCAAAACAAGCGCCGCATATGACTGCGCCTGCTGTCCATTCAAGCGGGACGCCTGCCGCGCTCGCCACGCCAATCAGTGCTACTCCGATTGTGCTTACAGTTGTCAGGCTTGAGCCAACAAGTGTGCTGATGATCATGCATGAAAACAAAGCGGTCAGCAGAAGGTGGCTTGGTTCAATAAAGGATAGGGCATACACCGTCACAGACGGTATTGCGCCGCTGTACATCCATGCGCCGATTAAGATGCCGATCAGCGCCAGAACGATAATCGGCTGTACGCCGTTTTTGATCCCGTCTACAATCCCTTTTTCAATACTCTTCCAGGAAAATCCCAACCATAATCCGGCTGCTGAAAGCGTGACAACACATAAAAACAGCGGAATATGCGGTTCCACGTGAAGAAAAAATAAGCAAGAAATAATAATGCATAACATAAATATAAATAAACCGACGGCTAACGGAAACGTCAGCTTTTTTTGAGAATCCAAAATAACACCCCATAATTATCTTTAATGCTTTTGTGCTTTTGGGCACGAAAGCATTATAACAGAAAAAAACGAAAATCTATGTTTTTTCACAATTATGAATATAAAAGAAGTGAGCACAGGGCGTGCTCACTTTACAATCAGGACGGGTATATCCGATTTCGCTGAAAGCTTTTCACTTACACTTCCGAATATTAATTTTTTCAGCCTGTTTTGGTCTCTGCTTCCGGTTACGATCATATCGGCAGAAATGCGGTTCGCATGCTCGATAATTGATTCAGCCGGATCGCCTTCTAATATGTCAATATCTCCATCTGCCTGCTGTTCATTCAGCATCATTCTGGCTTCGGCGACGACTTCTTCCGTACGGTCTTCATAGATGATTGGTTCAGGTGAAGCAACATCTGATATCAGCGGATCGGGAACACCTGTCATGCCTCCGCTGATATAGCTTGCTTCAGCTGCGGGTCTGGGCGGGTCGATGACGGTCTGATTGTCTTTCATATCATGTGAATGGGCGACGGTAATAGCGGCATTTACGGTTTTAGCAAGATCAATGGCTGTCTGAAGCGCTTTCTTACTATTTTCACTTCCGTCAAACGCAACGATGATACGGTCAGCATGGAACATCCTTCTCACCCTTTCAAAGCGTCTTACAACACTACTACCCGAATTTGAGCACAATTAACCCTTTCCTATTCAAGTAATGATTGACAAAAAAAGGTTTTGTTTATATGATGATAAAAAGATGAAATCAGAATGGAAGGAGGGTTTGCTATGCCAAGGAATTTGCGTGTTTATCAAACAGTTTCATATTGGCGCGGCAAACCCTTTGTTCTGTTTTCGTGAACGGTTTTTTAGGCCTGACCGCGCGCTGAAAAGCGCTGTGCATAACATATTGGTTAAAAAAGGCATGGAGCTGACGCTTCATGCCTTTTTTATATACAAAATCTAAGGAAAGACAGGTGTATGGGATGTGAAGACAAATACAGAGGCGAGGGCTGTTCATGCCAAATTGGATGAAAAAAGCTGCAAGGAAAAAATAGAAGGCGGCTGATGAGGAGATGGGGATAGATGTTTTCAGTATTAAAAAAGCTTGGCTGGTTTTTTAAGGCGTACTGGCTGCGCTATACGATTGCGATTGTCCTTTTATTAGCAGTCAATGTCATTGAAATGTTTCCGCCTAAGCTCTTGGGGAACGCCATAGATGATATGAAATCGGGGGCGTTTACGCAGGAAGGGCTGCTGTTTTATATCGGTATCTTTTTTGTACTGACAGCAGTCGTGTATATGATGTCTTATTTTTGGATGCACCAGCTGTTTGGCGGTGCAAATCTGATGGAGAAAATTCTTCGTACGAAGCTGATGGGGCATCTGCTGACGATGTCGCCGCCGTTTTATGAAAAAAACCGGACAGGCGATTTAATGGCACGGGGGACGAATGATCTTCAGGCCGTCAGTTTAACGACAGGGTTTGGCATCTTGACGTTAGTCGATTCTACGATGTTTATGATGACGATCTTTTTGACGATGGGGTTTTTGATCAGCTGGAAGCTGACCTTTGCCGCCATTATCCCGCTTCCAGTCATGGCGATTGCAATCAGCCTATATGGAAGTAAAATACATGAGCGGTTTACGGAGGCCCAAAATGCGTTCGGGGCGCTGAATGACAGGGTGCTGGAATCAGTTTCCGGCGTGCGGGTGATTCGTGCGTATGTACAGGAAACAAACGATGTTCGCCGGTTTAATGAAATGACCGCTGATGTTTATCAGAAAAATATGAAAGTGGCTTTTATTGATTCACTGTTCGAGCCGACCGTGAAGCTGCTTGTCGGCGCAAGCTATCTGATTGGGCTCGGCTACGGAGCGTTTCTTGTGTTCCGGAACGAACTGACGCTTGGAGAGCTTGTGTCCTTTAATGTTTATCTCGGTATGATGATTTGGCCGATGTTTGCAATTGGTGAACTCATTAACGTGATGCAGCGCGGCAATGCGTCATTAGACCGGGTAAATGAAACCCTTTCTTATCAACCGGACGTGACAGATCCAAAACGGCCCGTTGATCTTAAAGAGCCTGGAGATATCGTTTTCAGCAATGTCAGCTTTACATATCCAAGCTCAACAAGCTGCAATATTCAGGATGTTTCATTTGCGGTGCGAAAAGGGCAGACGGTCGGAATTGCCGGTAAAACCGGGAGCGGAAAAACGACAATTATTAAGCAGCTTTTGCGCCAGTACCCTCTAGGTGAAGGGAGCATTACATTTTCAGGCGTGCCGATTCAGCAGATCCCTCTTGACCGGGTCCGCGGGTGGATCGGATATGTGCCGCAGGATCATTTGCTGTTTTCGCGGACTGTAAAAGAAAATATTTTATACGGAAAACAGGATGCAAGTGATGAAGAGGTTCAGCAAGCCATTGCCGAAGCATACTTTGAAAAAGATTTGCACATGCTTCCAGCAGGTCTGGAGACAATGGTCGGCGAAAAAGGCGTGGCACTGTCAGGCGGACAGAAACAAAGAATTTCGATTGCAAGAGCACTTATGGCGAATCCAGAGATCTTGATTCTGGATGATTCGCTTTCCGCTGTAGATGCCAAAACAGAGGCTGCGATTATCAGGAACATCAGAGAAAACCGCAAAGGAAAAACGACATTTATTTTGACGCACCGATTATCCGCTGTAGAGCACGCTGACCTGATCCTTGTGATGGACGGCGGCGTCATTGCAGAGAGAGGCACGCATCAAGAATTGCTGGCCAATAATGGGTGGTACCGGGAACAATATGAAAGACAGCAGCTGTTCACTGCGGAAGAAGGGGAGGCAGGGGCATGAAAATAGGAAAAACGTTATGGAGATACGCACTCCTTTATCGAAAATTGCTAATCACGGCCGTCCTATTGCTAGCTGTCGCCGTCGGTGCAGAACTGACCGGGCCGTTTATCGGCAAGAAAATGATAGACGACCATATCCTCGGCATTGAGAAAACATGGTATGAAGCTGCGGAAAAAGATAAAAATGCCGTTCAGTTTCACGGCGTCTCATATGTCAGAGAGGACCGAATGCAGGAACCTGTTTCAAAAGCAAAAGAAGCGCATATTTATCAAGTGGGAATGGCGTTCTATTTTGTTGATCAGGCTGTCAGCTTCGACGGGAATAGAACGGTTTCTGACGGGAAGCTGACGATCTCAAATGGAGACGTGAGCCGAACATATCCTGCCGAAAAGCTGACTAAGCAGGAACTTTTCGGGTTCTATCAGCCGGAAATAAAGGGAATGGTGTTTCTGATCTGCCTGTATGGAGGCTTGCTGGTGTTTTCGGTATTTTTTCAATACGGACAGAATTATCTGCTGCAGATGAGCGCCAATCGGATTATTCAAAAGATGAGGCAGGACGTGTTTTCGCACATACAGAAAATGCCGATTCGATATTTTGATAACCTTCCGGCCGGAAAAGTCGTTGCGCGGATTACCAATGATACGGAGGCTATCAGGGATTTATATGTCACAGTGCTTTCTACATTTGTGACAAGCGGAATCTATATGTTCGGAATATTCACGGCTTTGTTTCTGCTTGATGTGAAGCTTGCGTTTGTATGTCTGGCAATTGTGCCGATGATCTGGCTGTGGTCGGTCATTTACCGAAGATACGCCTCATATTACAATCAAAAAATCCGCTCGATCAACAGTGACATTAACGCAAAAATGAATGAGTCCATCCAAGGCATGACCATTATTCAGGCTTTCCGCCATCAAAAGGAAACGATGAGAGAATTTGAGGAATTAAATGAATCACATTTTTATTTCCAAAACAGGATGCTGAATTTAAACTCCTTAATGTCCCATAATCTGGTCAATGTCATCCGCAATCTTGCGTTCGTCTGTCTAATTTGGCATTTTGGCGGTGCGAGCCTGAATGCGGCTGGGATTGTTTCTGTCGGAGTGCTGTACGCGTTTGTCGATTATTTGAACCGGCTGTTTCAGCCGATCACAGGCATCGTCAATCAGTTTTCAAAGCTGGAGCTTGCTAGGGTCTCCGCCGGGCGTGTTTTTGAACTGCTTGAAGAAAAGAATACGGAAGAAGCAGGTCAACCGGCGAAGGAGCGTGCGCTGGGACGGGTTGAGTTTCGTGATGTGTCATTTGCCTATCAAGATGGTGAGGAGGTATTAAAACATATTTCCTTTACCGCGCAAAAAGGCGAAACCGTAGCGCTCGTCGGTCATACCGGATCAGGAAAAAGCTCGATTTTAAATCTTCTGTTTCGTTTTTATGATGCGCAAAAAGGTGATGTTCTGATTGATGGGAAAAGCATTTACAACATGTCAAGACAGGAACTCAGATCTCATATGGGCATTGTGCTTCAGGACCCGTACTTATTTTCAGGCACAATCGGATCTAACGTAAGTCTGGATGACGAAAGAATGACTGAAGAAGAAATGAAAAAAGCACTGCGGCAAGTCGGTGCCGAGCCGCTTCTACAAAAGCTTCCGAAGGGCATGAATGAACCCGTGATTGAGAAAGGCAGCACGCTATCCTCTGGCGAGCGGCAGTTAATTTCCTTCGCAAGAGCTTTGGCGTTTGATCCCGCGATTTTGATTTTAGATGAAGCAACGGCGCACATTGATACAGAGACAGAGGCCGTAATCCAGAAGGCGCTTGATGTCGTCAAACAAGGACGCACCACCTTCGTCATTGCTCACCGGCTTTCAACAATCAGAAATGCGGATCAGATTTTGGTTCTTGATAATGGAGAAATCGTTGAGAGAGGGAACCACGAGGAATTGATGGCATTAGAAGGCCAATATTATCAAATGTATAAACTGCAAAAAGGACAGAAACATTCCATTGCATAACGCTAAAAAACCCAAAACAATTGTGTTTTGGGTTTTTGATTATGTAGTTAATAAGCCAGCCCGACTCGGAATCCGACATACTCTCCTGTAACGAGCTCACGATATAGAAAGTCAGCAGTATCACCGACCGAAATGCTTGTGCCGCCCTCAGGCAAAACGTTACGCTCCGTACGATAAATGCCGGTTGCTGTTCCGTCCGGGAGGTAAGTGGGGCAGATGATTGTCCAGTCTAATGATGATTCTTTAAGCATTTCGTATACTTTTGCATGCTCCTTGGCTGCGCGGGTCTGCTTTCGTTTCGATTCATTTGTTTCAAACCGGAATTTTCCCGGTTCATATCGGGAATCAAGAATACCTGCGGTGCCGATCGAAATAAGCCGTTTGATATGTTGTTCCTGCATCGTGGAGAGAATGTGTGACATAGCAGTTGACAAGGTATCATCACCATCTGTGCCTAGACAGCTGATCACAATTTCGGCATTCTCCAATATTTTTTTCACATCTTCTAAGCGGCGGGCGTTCCCCATGACGATTCGATCTTTTGGAAGGGGAAGATCAGCATGTTGAGATCTGATCAGAGCGTGAATGGCAAACCGTTCATCTGCTGCAGCTTGAGTTAAAAAGGCTTGTCCGACGCGGCCGCTGGCTCCTAATAAAGCGATTTTCATCAAAAAACCTCCTCGCCTTTCATTATAAAAGGATGTTCTCAGTTTGAACAGCGCGGGAAAGAATACCTGTACCAATAGACAGAACGATGGGAAACATATTCATGAATCATGGATACACTTACGAACTGAACCAGCTCCCAATTCACAATGGTGATAAATGACACCCTGATTCCCTCCCTTTTTTTCTAGGATATGTGGAGTGGGAAAAATGGGTGACAAAATAAAGAGAGCGCGGAAACCGCGCCCTCTATAGCCATATATTGAGTTGTTATTGAACTCTGCCGCCCATTTGCTGCTGAGCGAAAGATACTAAACGTTTTGTGATTTCTCCTCCGACAGAACCGTTAGCGCGGGAAGTTGTGTCCGCTCCAAGGTTAACGCCGAATTCAGAAGCGATTTCAAGTTTCATTTGGTCGATAGCCTGAGCTGCGCCAGGAACTAGTAAATCATTTGAAGAGTTTTGGTTAGCCATGTGTAAAATCTCCTTTTTATTTAGTATGGTTGGGTTAACTGGAGTTGCACCAATCTGTGAACCCTTCTCGGGTGTCACTGCCGCCTCGGCGTAACCCAATGCATTGCCGGCTTGTTACTACGTATTATGTTAAAATGGCCGGAAACTCATGCGGAGAATTGTATGGTAAATGTTGAGAAAGTACAAAAAAAGCCTAGCCATTTGGCTAAGCTAGTCATAAATATGATAAAGCATCAGTTCATGTATCTCATTTGTAAGAGCAGGCTCGTCAGCGCGGGCGGGAAACAAATCTCCCCATTCAATCTCACCGCTCTTATGATAGATGCCTTCATAATGAGTTCCTTTAAAATAAAATGAAATTTTCCATCCGGGCAGCTTTTCTTTTGGGAACAAAGGTTTCCAGCTGAAATGAGAAATCATAACGGCCACGCTCCTTACATTTAGTATCAATTGACCTAAATCTAAACGGCTTATGTTCATTGTATCACTGTTTCATAACATCATTGAAGGGTCTTACTGATGCAGTTTGTCCCAGCTTTGGATAAAGATAAGCCCGCTTTATTAAAAAAGCGGACAGGTTACGAAGGCCACAGTGCTTCAGGGGATGTGATTGCCTTCTCAGATAAATAAGACGCGTATTCAAAGCTTCTTCGTTTTGTCAAAGAATCAACATGATGCAAGTTTGGATGAGAAAAAATGCTCCGGCCCGGGCGCGAATTTGCTTCAAACATCCATACTTTACCGTTCTGATCAATGCCAAAATCGAAACCGATCTCGCCGATAAACCCCTCGATATGATCATGAAGCACATGGCTTGCCGTCAGCGCCGCTGCAGAAAGCTTTTTAATGACTTCAACTCTTTCAGCGGGATCATCGTATACTTCCGCAAGTGTCTTTACAGTGCCGCCGTTAGAAAGATGTGTTGTTATGCTGTTCTCTCCGGAAATTTTTACGGCTATTGCTGTTACTGTCCATTTCCCTTTTCTGTTTTTATTGGTATGGACACGGAAATCCGCTGGTTTGCCTTGGAATTCGATGAGATCAACACCTTGCTGAATGAGAAAGTCAGATGGGCTGTGCTGTTTTTGAAATTCTGCAAGAAAAGCGGCGGCATCAGGATAACCAATGGAAGTAAATGTTTTGGCGTCATTCGTGTGCTTCACCGTCAGACTCTCATCTGTCCTTGTCAGCTGATAAATGCCGGTGCCGAGTGCTCCGTTTGCTGGTTTGATATAGACTTTTTTGTATGCATCACAGAGCTCATCGATCAGCTCTACAGACGGTGTCAGCTCGGATCGAGGCAAAAAAGGAGCTGTTCTCGGATCTTTTTCGAGCAATTGATGAACGCTCCATTTATTGAAAAACGTTTTATTAAACCATGGGATTTGATATTCATCGATCAGTCTCTTTTTTGTATGTTGCAAGAGAAGAGAATCTTCAATTTTTCGGTTAGGCAAACGGTCATAAACGACGTTCGGCAATGGAACGATTTTTTTCACCCAGCCGTTTTCCCTGTAAAGGAGGCCTTCAATCGTGCCTTCCTCCCAATTGATTTGATGTGCGCCAAAAACGAAACAGTAGCCTCCGGCTTGCTCATGTAATGTGACAAGCTTAGAAAAAAAGAGGGAACGATCCTTAAAAGGACGCTCAAGAGATACCGTAAACCCTGCCGTAAAGATGCCGACTAACGGCCCGATATGCACTGTATGATCATGAATCAGTATATCGGCCCGGCTTCGGTGGGGGAGCAAAAGCTCATGAAACAGATTTTCAGAGAGAAGCACGGTTTGTTCCAGATGCCGTCTGTAAGCAACGTGGCATCTGACAACCTTCGTTCCGAACGCGGCATGCAAAAGTCCGTCTTGCTTCAGCGAAGAGGGCAGAAACAGGGTATTTTCACTGGTTTTGTCTATGCCGATCAAAAACCGTTTACGATTCACGCGGAAGAACTCCTTTCTGGCTTTGCTCAGAAAACAGGTACTGGCAGCGTTTTAGAGGACAAGTGTACAGCTGTTCTTTTTGCTCGGGAGAGACACGCAGGATTGACTTCCTGCCCGGTTTGGAATTGATATCTAAAATCCAAATTCTCCCGTCCTTCGCAAGACAAATATCAAGACCAAGTTCAAACAGCGGCCCGTAGCGCTCGTCAAGATAATACGGAACCGATTGGGTAATCGAAAACACATCATCCAGTAAGACCACTTGCTGTTTTTTCGGTATATCCTCAAACCATGAGTCAAATGTCAGCGCATCAGATCCGCCTGACAAATTGGCCAGCAGCCCGTGTTTATATCCGCGTCTCACTGCCTTGCCGACTGTATTCCATTCACCTGCTTCGTTTTTTTCCATAAACAGGCGAATATCACAAGGGTATTGTTCCTTATCTTGAATGTTTAAGTAAGGCTGAAGCAAATATTGATGCTGAAGCACTTTTTTGCACCACGTTTTAAAAGAAGTCTGGTTGGAAAACGTTTTTGTCTGCTTATCCTTTCCGATGTGATAAGTAGCGGTGATGTTTTTCTTGCCCAGCTTCAAAAGAATCACGCCTCTGCCTCCTGCGCCGAATGCCGGTTTAAGGATACAGGCTTTTTCTTTGGATAAAAAGGAATGAATTTGTTCATAGCGGCTTACCTTCATTGTTTCCGGAATATAGGGGTTGATTACAGAATTCTGCTGCAAATCGTGAAGGACGGTCCACTTATCGGGAAGACCCCGCCCGATAAATTCCGTTTTCGGATATTTTTTAAGCCACTCAACGATCGGTTTTGCTTTTTGGGAATGTGAATCCTTGCCGTAAAAACAGCGATCATAAATATAATCTGGAATCGCCATTTCAGTTTCGTTCCATGTGCTGCTGGCGGAATGATAGGCCGATGCTTTGACACGCAAGGTGTCAGGTAAAATATCAAATGGTGTAAACCGAACGAAACGTATGCCAAATTCGGGTGCTCTTTTGGCCAGTTCTGCGGAATAATCCGCTTCATGCTGGCGGGATAAGGACATAAAACCGAGTGTTATCATGATGAGACTCCCCCTTTTATTCAAAAGCTGCCGGCGGGTGTCAGCAGCTTTACGGTAAAAACATTCAGGACGAACGCAGCTGACAGTATTCTACTTTACAGATTACGATTCTTTACCTTGCCCTATTCCAAAAGAACAAGCTGATTTTCTGAGAACAGGAATTTGTCTCCTTGTTTGCTAAGTGATTGCATGAGCCTCTATAATACGTATAGGTACATGATCTATATGAAAAAAGCTGAAGCACAGATGGAGGAAGATGAATAGGAATGGGTATTGCAGGAACCTTTATTTTTATGATCGTGATCGGTGCTGCCATTGGAGCGGTGACCAATCATTTAGCAATTCAAATGCTGTTTAGGCCGTATAAAGCGTACTATTTGTTTGGGAAACGAGTTCCTTTTACGCCCGGGCTGATCCCGAGACGGCGGGATGAGCTTGCAAAACAAATGGGACTGGTGGTGGTCAATCATCTCTTGACCCCTGAGGGCATTAAAAAGCGGCTCGTCTCTGATGCCGCTAAAACGAAGGCTCTTCAAGTGGGGGAACAGCTGATTCAAAAGCTGTCACTTTCTGAGGTGACAGTCAAAGAGGCGCTTGAAAAAGCCGGGGTGAAGCGTCCTGATGAAGCGGCAGATGCATGGATCAGCAGCTGGACGGATGATAAGCTGCACGAGCTTTTCCGCCGATACGGGAATCAATCGTTAAAAGAGCTGGTGCCTTTAGAGGCGCAGGAAAAGCTTGAAGAAAAGATTCCGATGATTTCAGAATATATATTGTCACGGAGTGTCCGTTATTTTGAAAGTGATGAAGGGAAAATGCGTCTCGGCAATATGATTGATGACTTTTTAAAAGAGCGCGGCATGCTTGGGAGCATGGTGCAAATGTTTCTCGGCAATTCAAGCTTGGCGGATCGCGTGCTGCCGGAACTGCTAAAATTTTTGCGGAATGAGGAAACAAATAAATTGCTTTCTGATCTCTTAAAAAACGAATGGGGCAAGCTGAGGGAGTATACGTTTAATGAAGCAGACGAAAAATGGAATGCAAGGGCGCTTATTTTCAGTTTGAAACGAAGCGTGCTGCAAGCATTTTCGACTGCCCCTTTCTTCGACAATACGATTGGGACGCTTACCGTTCGTTATGAATCTGAGCTGACCCAGCACATGCTGCCGGCACTGTTAGACAAATTGCTTGAAGGGGTTTCGGCCAACCTTGAAAGTGTCTTTAAACGGTTGCGTCTTGAGGAAATCGTCAAGGAGCAGGTGGATCAGTTCCCGGTGGAGCGTCTTGAAGAAATGGTGCTGTCCATTTCAAAAAAAGAATTTAAAATGATTACCTATTTGGGAGGCCTTCTTGGCGGAATGATAGGCGCGGTTCAAGCACTGTTTGTCATCCTATTTTAAGAAGAAATGGTCTTTGATTAATGAAAGGAGCTCCATAGTCTGTTATAGTGGAGTGGTATGTCAAACGGCAATGATGAAAGGAGCTATTTACAATGGCTGTTAATTTTTATGATGTAGCGTATGATCTGGAAAATGCATTACGCGGGAGCGAAGAGTTTACCCGTTTAAAAAACCTTTACGACGAAGTGAACGCAGATGAATCAGCGAAGCGCATGTTTGAAAACTTCCGTGATGTGCAGCTTAGACTGCAGCAAAAACAAATGGCAGGGGAAGAAATTACACAAGAAGAAGTGACACAAGCTCAAAAAACAGTTGCGCTTGTACAGCAGCACGAAAAAATTTCTCAGCTGATGGAAGCGGAGCAGCGCATGAGCATGCTGATCGGTGAATTGAACAAAATCATTATGAAGCCTTTAGAAGAGCTTTACGGCAGTGTTGAAGGCTAATCAGTAAATCCCTTCTTGGAAAAGAAGGGATTTTTTATTCATCAGACAACTTGGAAATCCAATGAATCTTTTACCTCTCCATTGATAATCACTGATAATGTATGGATTCCTTTGTAATGCTTTCTGGTAGTCAGATCTTTGAAGGATTGGATTCTTGTGTATGACTTCGTTTCGTTTTTTCTTATATTTGTTTCTGTTATGTTAAATACTTTCTGATGACGCTGGCCTCTTGCTTTTACAAAATCAATTGCGTATTCAATTCTTACTTTTTGATCCCTGTCTGAATGAATATAGAAAGAAAATTCAAGGCTTTCGCCAATAGCTATCCGACTGGGCTGACATGTTAAATCATGTAGATGTATCGAATCAGCATTTCCATAACCAAAAAGCGCTAAGGCCTGTTTATCACCCTTTTTTAATAAGGTACGATAGGCGTGTTTGATAATCCAATCTGTATGGGGATGTGTTCCGTACCATTGATCTGCGACTTTTTGCAGCAAATGAGGATGCGTTTTTGATATATCATTAAGATTGTTGGCCACGCTTTTCCTTACATATAAGGACTCGTCCTGCATCAGCTTCTCAAGGATCGGCAATACGGGCGTAGGGTCCGATTTCAAAGCCGGTATCGATTTTCCCCATGGCAGGCGGGGCCTGCTTCCTTCGCTCGCAAGTCTTCTCACGTGTTCATTTTCATGCTCAGACCATGTATGCAATTGTGCAATCATTTTTTCTTGGTCTAACAGCAAAAAAGGCCTTACAGCGAATTCTGAGGTCGAATATTGTGTAAAGTATTCCAATGCCTTTATTGATTCTTCCCAATGCGCCAACCCGTACTGCTCCACATAATCAGGGAATAAAATTCCGCTGAGTCCTTTAAAATGAGGAGCTGTCTCCCGTAAAATGGCCAGAGCTTCAACGTATTGTTTTGGCAAAGTTTCGTATAAGGAAACTGTAATACGGCGCATCCGCTCTTTTAAAGTGAGTTCAGGCCAGATTTCGAGCTGCAACGTATCCTTGAATTGGTCTTTGTTAAAGTCAGGATAGGATGACCTTACATGATGGATCAAACGAGTTAACAGTTCTTCATTAAATATTTCTTTTAAATCAGCCATATCAACACCGCTCTTTCGTTTAGTATTTATATTGTATGGGAATGTAAGTTCTAAATCAAATGGTGAATCCCAATAATTAACAACGAGTCCTACCAGGGATATACAAAAGCTGATTACTTTTTTTAGTTAAAAAAACCCTTGTCATCGGTAAGGAAAACTGAGATAATAGCATTGAAAGCGCCTACACTTACCTATTTCAAATGGATACGGTCGCATATCATGCCGTTATATTGAGGGGATAAGCAACAGAGAGTAAGTGTTCGGAGCGCATCATTGGTCAAACAAGGGGTTCCTGATACATGATTTTTCGTAAATCGAAATAACGATATTAGGGAGAATGGCTGCTTCGATCGTATCCTATCAACAAGCCATACATAAAGTCTGCTGAGCCAGGCTTTTTTTGCTTTAAGAAAAGGTTGTTCTAAACACAGAGACAGGGTCATATCCTATACACAAGTACAGTCATCAAGGAGGGGGACATCTCTGTGTCAAAACAATTGCTTGCCTTAAATATAGATGGAGCGCTGCTTCGGTCGAACGGGAAGATTCATCAGGCAACGAAAGACGCCATTGAATATGTAAAGAAAAAAGGGATTTACGTCACACTCGTGACCAACCGCCACTTTCGTTCAGCACAGAAAATAGCGAAATCGCTAAAGCTTGATGCCAAGCTGATCACCCATAGCGGGGCATATATCGCTGAGAAAATAGACGCCCCGTATTTTGAAAAAAGAATTTCTGATGATCATACCTTTAACATTGTTCAAGTATTGGAGAGCTACCAATGCAATATTCGGCTTCTTCACGAAAAGTATTCCATCGGAAACAAGAAGAAGGTCAATTCGAATTTATTGGGGAAAGCACTTATTCATCCGTCTGACCCGATCTTTTATCCAGTCCAGTTCGTGGAATCATTAAGCGATCTCCTCATGGATGAGCCAGTGAGCGCACCCGTCATCGAGGTGTACACGGAGCACGACATTCAGCATGACATTACAGAAACGATTACAAAAGCTTTCCCTGCGGTTGATGTGATTCGCGTGAACGATGAGAAGCTGAATATCGTTCCGAAAGGCGTCTCGAAGGAAGCGGGTCTGGCCCTTGTCGCTTCAGAACTGGGCCTGAATATGGAGGATGTCGTGGCCATTGGGCATCAGTATGACGATCTGCCGATGATCGAACTTGCCGGTCTTGGGGTAGCGATGGGGAATGCCGTGCCGGAACTGAAGAGAAAGGCAGACTGGGTCACAAGGTCCAATGACGAGCAAGGTGTCGCTTACATGATGAAGGAATATTTCCGAATGCAGCAGCGAAAAGGGTTTCTTGATAAGTTCCACATGAAACGTGTGTAAAAAAGCCGCTCGCGCCCTAATAGGTGCGGCGGCTTTTTTGCCTGATTGATTTTAGCGGTTTATTTCTGTACACTAAAGAAAGTTTTGAATCTGATAAATTAGGTGATGAAGTTGCAAATAAAAATAGAAGGCATACATGATGACCGCTTGCATCGGCCTCTGCAAAATATTGCAAATTTGTTTTATGAAGAGTGCGAGCTTGTGTATGGCGGAGACGAGCCCGCAGATGTTGTCATTTCTTTAGCGTTCTCACAAACGAATGAGCATGTGACGGTTTCGGGAGAAGTAAAGGGAACGGGCATAAAGGAGCAGCATACAAAATCCTTTTCTCCCGGCTTGAATGAAAAAGAAGCTTTTAAGCAAGTGAAAAACACAATGTCTTATGTGTATCTCAATCTTCTTCAGGCGCACACGGGCATCACGCAGAAGTGGGGAATCCTCACAGGAATCCGGCCCACAAAGTTGCTTCATAAAAAGCTGCAAAGCGGAATGCCCAAGGAGCAAGCGCATGCTGAATTGAAAAAAGACTATTTAATTCACGATGAAAAAATCAAGCTCATGCAGGAAATTGTTGACCGTCAGCTGGCGGCAGTTCCGGATTTGTACCGCGTAAAGGATGAAGTCAGCATTTATATCGGCATTCCGTTCTGCCCGACAAAATGTGCGTATTGCACATTCCCTGCGTACGCCATTCAAGGACAGGCGGGCAGAGTCGGCTCATTCTTATGGGGGCTGCATTACGAAATGCAGAAAATCGGTGAATGGCTGAAGGAGCATGATGTTAAGGTGACAACCATTTACTTTGGCGGCGGAACGCCGACAAGCATTACAGCGGAAGAAATGGATCTGCTGTATGAAGAAATGGTCCGCTCCTTCCCGGATGTGAAAAACATTCGCGAGATTACGGTGGAGGCCGGCCGCCCTGACACGATCACAGAAGAAAAACTTGCCGTTTTAAACAAATATGACATTGACCGGATCAGCATCAATCCGCAATCCTATGAAAACGAAACGCTAAAGGCGATCGGGAGGCACCATACGGTTGAAGAGACCATTGAGAAATATCATCTGTCACGCGAGCACGGCATGAATAATATCAACATGGACTTGATTATCGGTTTACCTGGGGAAGGCGTGAAGGAGTTTAGGCACAGTCTTTCAGAAACGGAAAAGCTGATGCCGGAATCCCTGACCGTTCATACCCTTTCTTTTAAACGGGCGTCAGAAATGACGAGAAACAAGCATAAGTACAAAGTCGCCGGCAGGGAAGAGGTTTCTCAAATGATGGAAGACGCGGTAGCTTGGACGAAAGAGCATGGGTACGTGCCCTATTATTTATACCGCCAGAAAAACATTCTTGGAAACCTTGAAAACGTCGGATACTCTTTGCCTGGGCAAGAAAGCATCTACAACATTATGATTATGGAAGAGGTGCAGACGATTATCGGCATCGGCTGCGGAGCTGCCAGTAAATTTATTGATCGGGATACAGGGAAAATCACACATTTTGCGAATCCGAAAGATCCGAAATCGTATAATGAGCGCTTCGAGCACTACACGGACGAAAAAATCAAATATTTAGAGCAGATGTTTGAGAAAACGACAAAGCAGCACTGATCACAGTGCTGCTTTTTTTATCCCTGTTTTTTTGCGGGCTGAACATCAGGCTTCCATTTAAATACCTTGTTCAGCAAGCGGTAAATCCGTTTTGATTCCTTTGTTACAAGCGGTCCCAAAATCGCTAGAATGAGGACATATAATGCGGCAAACGGCTTTAATGTGGCTGACAGTCCGCCGGCTATTCCGAGATTCGCAACGATAATCGAAAATTCTCCCCGTGATACGATCGTAAGCCCGATATTGGATGAAGCCTTATGAGAAAGCCCTGCGCGTCGTCCTGCGACCATTCCGGCGATAAAGTTTCCCACAATGGTCAAAATCACTGCACCTAACGCAAGCCAAACCGCTTCACCGAGCGAAAACGGATCAATGCTGAGGCCGAAGCTGAAAAAGAACATCGCACCGAAGAAGTCGCGGAACGGAATGACAAGGTGCTCAATCCTATCGGAATGCTCTGTTTCTGAAAAGACCAAACCGAGCAGCAGCGCGCCGATGGCTTCCGCTACATGGATCGTCTCTGAAAATCCGGCGATAAAAAAGAGCGCTGCGAAAATGACAATAATAAACACTTCATTTGAGCGAATGTCCAACAGTTTATTCAACAGCGGCGGGAGTTTTCTGGCTGCGATAAAAAACAGCAGCATATAACCGAAGGCGATCAAAATGGACAAGAGCGCACTCCCTACGGATGTCGCATCACCTAGCACAAGGCCGGAAACAACCGACAGATATACGGCAAGGAAAATATCTTCAAACATAATGATGCCGAGAATCAGTTCGGTCTCGGGATTGGCGGTTCTTTTTAAATCAACGAGCACTTTTGCGACAATCGCACTTGACGAGATTGTGATGACGCCTGCGAGGACGAGGACTTCCAGAAAGGAAAACCCGGTGATAAACCCGTAAAGCAGCCCGAGGGTGAAGTTAATCAAGATATAAATCGTTCCGCCGACCGCAATTGATTTTCCTGATTTGATTAATTTCCCGACGGAGAATTCGATCCCGAGATAGAAGAGGAGGAACAGTACGCCCATTCGCCCGAAAAACTCAATGATTTCACTGCTTTCAATAAATGTAAGATCAATAATTCCCATTTTCGGCGCGTGCGGCCCAACCAGCATGCCCAGCACAATCAGAAATGGAATAATTGAAAATTTAATTTTGTTGGCGATCACACTGGCGATTGCGACAAGCACAAGTGCAGTTCCGACTTCAAATACAAGATGGTCCATCGGCGCTCACACGCCCTCTCCAGAAAGAAAATCGTGAATCAGTTTCTTCAGATGCTTTCTCTCACCTGAGAGGACAAGGGTGTCATTTTCTTCAATAATCGAATCGGCTCCGGGATTTAGGAGCTTTTCCTGATTGTGTTTGATGATGGCAATCACAGTGACATCGTAGTTCTGGCGGACATCAAGCTCTCCGAGTGTGCGCCCGATCGATTTGGCGCCTTTTTCGACCTTAAACCATTCAATAATAAGATCGCTGAAGGCCATTTCGATGGACTCCAGAGCTTGCGGTTTATAGACCATGCCTCCGAGAATAGCTGCAATTTGCCTTGCCTCAGAATCATCCAATGAAATATTTGAAAGGAGCTCATCCGGGTCTCGGTCATTAAACCGGTAAATTTCCCTTCTTCCGTCATCATGAATGATTATCGTCATTTTTTCGCGGTTTCTCGTTTCGATTTCAAACTTTTTGCCGATGCCCGGCAGATCGTTTTCTTTAATATTCAATGAAAATCCCTCCGAATGTCGTGTTGGCAAGATGGGGTGAGTTACAAATAAAACTTGAGCAAATTATATTCGGAGGTAATTAGACTGGTATTTGACAGGGGCGGCAAAAGCTTTTTCCAGCCTGTTTATCAGCGGTTCGTCAAGGGGCTTGACAGAGAGCTGCCTGATAGAGTGCGACAGCGGGCTGTACGCGTTGATCAGCTCAGCAGGGTGCACGCTGCCCGGCGACGGTGTTTTTGCCGATTGTGTTTCCTGCGGATATGAAGACATAGGCACATAGCTGTCAGAGCTTGCTTCAAGCTGGGAAGGCAGAACCACGTCCGAAGGGGGAAAGTACACCATAAATAAACTTAACAGAAAACTGATCAGCAATTTATCCATGTTTCTTTCCTCCTTTCCCATCAAGATATCCCTTCTTTTTCACTATATAAAACTTTATGTGTTCATTCAAACAATATGCATTTTTCAGTATCTATTGACCTTGAAAAATATGAAGGTTTATTTGGGGATGACGGGGAATGTATAGGAGAAAGAAAAAAGAAAGCGTATACATGGAGGTGCTTCATATGGAGTTTATTCAATATGAATGTGATGGGGCTGTTGCGGAGATTATCCTGAATCGCCCTGATGCCCATCACGCCCTGAATGAACAGATGCTGGCTGAATTGAAGGAGGCAGTCGAAATGGCGGCTGCAAGCGAGGCGCTCATTGTTCTCCTGAGAGGAAGCGGGAAAGGCTTTTCCGCCGGCGGTGATATCAGGATGATGACGTCAGAGCATGAACCTGATCAATTTAAACGACTGATGGATACGATTGAGGCTGTCACCCTGAAGTTATACCAGATGAAGAAAGTGACAATTGCAGCCATTCACGGTGCTGCTGCGGGGCTGGGCCTGAGTTTGGCGCTTTGTGCGGACATTGTGCTCGCTGAAAAAAACGCCGTTCTCGCGATGAATTTTATTGGCATTGGGCTTGTTCCGGACGGCGGCGGACATTATTTGCTGAAGAAAAGAATCGGCGAAGCAAAAGCGAAAAAGCTGATTTGGAGCGGGAAAAAACTATCTTCCTCTGAAGCTGCCGATATGGGGCTTCTAGATGGAACATTTACCGGAGATCCTGCCGAAGGTGCAAGACCCATTATCGAAACCCTGTTGGCTTCACCTCTTTTGGCGATGATCGAAACGAAAGGCATCTTTCAAAGCCTCCATCTTGAAGAACTGAAAAAGGTGCTTTCTCTTGAGCGCAGCGCCCAAGAGAAAATGAGAATGACCAAGGATCATCAAGAAGGAATCCGTGCCTTTTTAGAGAAACGGGAACCGAAGTTTCAAGCGTAACAGATCAGCCGGAAAGCTGATCATCTGTGAAACAAAATCAGCTTTCCGGCTGCATTGACTAAACGATGAGTATGACTGTGAAGCTCTTTTTCTTTTAAGATAACTTCACCATGCGTTTTAGCCGCTTCTTCATTTTCCGCCTCGAATCGCTCGTTTACCAGAGTGTTCCCCGAAGGATCAAAAACGGTTAGGAAATAATCAGCCATCAGGTTTCTCCTCCATTTTTCATGATTTATCAGTCTTTCTTCATTTATATTCTAACCAGGAAATGAAAATCCTCTATTATGTTTCATCCAAAATTAGTATATAATGGGTCAGGGAAGGAGGAGATTCGGTGCTTACAATTGATCACGTAACGAAGACATTCGGAGATTACAAAGCTGTTGACGGATTGGACTTAGATATTCCGGAACAGCAAATGTTCGGTTTGTTAGGCGCAAACGGAGCGGGAAAAACGACGACGTTTCGCATGATCCTAGGATTATTAAGCATTACGGAGGGCTCAATCAGCTGGAAGGGCCGTCCTGTGAATTATCATATCAGCAACAAAATCGGTTATTTGCCGGAAGAACGGGGTCTTTATCCGAAAATGAAGGTAAAGGATCAGCTTGTCTATCTCGCCAGATTAAAAGGGATGGAGAAGCGGGAGGCTGTAAAAGAGCTTGGGACATGGCTTGAACGCTTCAATATTACAGATTACGAGAATAAGAAGGTGGAAGAGCTTTCAAAGGGGAATCAGCAGAAAATCCAATTCATTTCGGCAGTTTTGCATAAGCCGGAGCTGCTGATTCTTGATGAACCTTTCAGCGGCCTGGACCCTGTCAATGTTGAGCTGTTAAAAGAGGCTGTGATCTCGCTGAAAAACAGCGGCGTTTCTATTTTATTTTCAAGCCATCGGATGGAACATGTGGAGGAGCTCTGTGAGAACCTTTGCATATTGCAGAAAGGAAGACCGGTCGTGCAAGGCAAGCTGAAGGAGATAAAGCGCTCCTTCGGTAAAAAGAATGTTACCATTCACTCCGATGACGATCTGCGCTTTTTGCAGTCTCATGAGGGTATTCTTCAATGGAAGGAAACGGCCGACGGCGTCAAGCTGCAGATCGCCAATGAAGACATCTCTCAAGAGATTTTTGCGATGCTTCAGGGAAAAGGATTTATCAGAAAATTTGAGCTTGAAGAGCCGTCACTGCATGATATTTTTATAGAAAAGGTGGGGGCCGTCTATGAATAAATTTTGGATCATGCTCTCTCATACATACAAAAATAAGATTATGGCAAAATCCTTTATTATTTCGACTGTCATCACGGTGCTGCTTGTTTTAGCTGTAACGAATCTGGAGTCGATCATTTCTTTGTTTCAAGGTGACGATGCGAAAGAAAAAATCGCTGTTATTGATGAAACAAACGAATTATATCCTATTTTTTCAAAGCAGCTGAAAGCGGTGGATACAGACGGCGATCTTGAGGTGAAGCTGTCGAAGCAATCGGAGGATGAGGTCACAAAGCAAGTCAAAGATGAAGCGTTCGATGGCATGCTCATCATCAAACGAGATGAAAAAGGGACCATTTCAGGAACATATAAAGCATTAACGATTTCTGATGAAAGCACGTATCAAACGCTGCAGCAGGCGTTGACCCAAACCAAAACGGCTGTCGGAACGGCGGAGCTCGGCGTGTCGCAGGAAACGATCAGCAGCCTTTATGCGCCCGTTACTGTGGGGCAGAAGGCGTTGAAAGAAGGAGCGAAGTCTGAGGAAGAGCTTGGCCAGACGGTAGGGCTTGTTTACATTATGCTGTTTGTCATTTATTTTTCAGTGATTATGTATGCCAGCATGATTGCGATGGAGGTCGCAACTGAAAAATCTTCGCGGGTCATGGAAATCCTAATCTCAAGCATGCCGCCGATCCAGCAAATGTTTGCAAAGCTGCTCGGTATCGGGCTTGTAGGGATCACACAGCTTGCTATCATTATCGGAGCCGGCTCTCTGTCTCTTAAGCTGAACCAAAAGAGCGAAACGGCATCATCTGTCGGCGGATTCCTTAATCTGACTGACGTATCAGCAACGACTGTCATCTATGCTGTCATTTTCTTTTTGCTCGGATACTTTTTATACGCGACACTCGCCGCGTTTCTCGGCAGCGTTGTCAGCAGGATAGAAGACGTGCAGCAAACGATCACGCCGATGACGCTTTTGGTTGTCGCGGGTTTTATGATCGCGATGTTCGGATTGAATGCGCCTGACGCAGGATTTATTACGGTAACTTCGTTTATTCCGTTCTTTACGCCAATGATTATGTTCTTGCGCGTCGGCATGCTTGATATTCCAATCTGGCAGGCGGCAGCCGGAATCGGAATCACACTGCTCACCATTGTCATACTGGCCGTTATCGGCGCCAGAATTTATAAAGGCGGTGTATTGATTTACAGCAATTCAAGCGCGTTCAAAGCGATCAAACAAGCGCTTCGTTTAGCGAAAAACTGATTGGAAAACAGCCTGGGGATTCTCAGGCTGTTTCTTTATTGACAGAACGTGCATTCGCAAGAATTCGGTGCTAAAATAAGGGTACTTCATCCTGGAAAGGAGCAGAATGTTGACTGATCTAACCTTTATTCATGCGGCAGATCTTCATCTTGACAGCCCGTTTTACGGAATATCGCAGTTGCCGGAGCCGATTTTTGCGCGGATTAAAGAAAGCACGTTTGCAAGCGTGAGACATATAATAAACGCCGCAATGAGAGAACACGTTGATTTCATTTTGCTGGCGGGGGATCTGTTTGACGAAGCCAACCGAAGCTTAAAGGCCCAGCTCTTTTTGAAAAAGCAGTTTGAAAGACTCAGAGAGTGCGGAATTTCGGTGTACGTCATCTTTGGGAATCACGATCATCTTGGCGGGGATTGGACGCCGATTGAATGGCCTGAGAATGTCCATATTTTTTCGTCCGCTGTTCCAGAAGAAAAATCGTTTTTTAAAGAAGGCAGGCGCATAGCGAGCATTTATGGCTTCAGCTATCAGGCCAGAGCCGTGACGGAAAACCAAGCCGCCCGCTATCGGAGATCAACTGACGCACCGTTTCATATCGGTATGCTCCACGGCACGCTGTCTGGATCTGAAGGACACGATCCGTATTGCCCGTTTACACATGATGACCTCGTGAAAAGCGGGATGGATTATTGGGCGCTTGGCCATATACATAAACGCCAGGTTCTATCTGCCGAGCACCCGGCAGTCATTTACCCGGGAAACACGCAAGCACGCCATATGAAGGAGACGGGAGAAAAAGGCTATTATCTCGTTGATGTGACAAACGGAGAAATATCTTATGAATTTCAGAGAGCGCATGATGTCCTGTGGGAAAAAGCAGCGGTAGATGTGACGGAGGCAAAGAATATGACCGTTCTCTTCCAAATGGTGGAGGACACGTTTTCGAAGCTGCGAAAAAAGGGGAGCCCTGTTTGTGTAAGGCTTGTTTTACAAGGAACTGCGCCAGAATGGCTGCTGAAGGCGCCAAAAGGCACCTTGGAAGAGTTTCTTGAGACGCTTCAGGAGCAAGAAGCGGAGGAGGAACGGTTCGTTTGGCCTCTTGCATTGGATGATGAGACAGAAAACGAAGCTAACGTAACAAATCTTGATCCTTTTTTTGGCGGTTTATTTGAAGACATAGATCGCAGCGATTTGTCTGACGTGCTGGAAGGGCTTGAGCGGCATCCAATGTATAGAAGGCATGCATACCGGTTTAGCCAAGAGGAAGTAAAGGAAATAAAAGAACAGGCACAAATTTTATTGAAAAAGCAGCTTAAGGTGCTTGAACCATGAGGCGGTGACAGCTTTGCGAATTATATCTTTACACATCTACCAATATGGGAAATTTTCCAATCGAACCTTTCATTTTTCCGCCTCTCCTGTCCAAGTTATCTACGGATTAAATGAGGCAGGAAAAACGACGATGATGTCATTTATTGAAAGCATGCTGTTCGGTTTTCCGAAAACGAAAAAATATGAACCGAAATCAGGCGGTGTCTACGGTGGTATTCTTGAAGCTGAACATCCTGAGTATGGGGTGCTGAAGATCGAACGGACGAAAGGGACTGCCGAAAAGTTAAGAGTGTATACAGAAAAGGGCGAAGTAAAGAATGGAGATGTGTTAAAGCGACTGTTCCAGGGCACAGACAGGTCGTTGTACAAAGCCATTTATTCGTTTGATGTATTCGGGTTGCAGGAAATTCATGCTTTTAACCGGGACAAGATAGGGGAATTTTTGCTATTCTCCAGCTTGTTTGGAGCTGAAGCCGTATCAAAGCTTGATTCAAGGCTGACGAAGGAAAGCGAAAGGCTCTATAAACCAAACGGGCGAAACCCTCAATTGAATCAGGAGCTGGAAACGCTTAAGCAGCTGGCAGTGAAGCTAAAACAGGCTGAAGCAGAGGAAGCGGGCTATCATCAGCTTCTTGAGGAAAAACGAACGTTTGAAGCCCGCCTTGCAGCCGCGGAAACCGAATTGAAAGAGACGGCGGAGCATATCCGAATGATAGAGGGAGCGATTGAGCGAAAGCCGCTGTTGAATGAAAAAGCGACACTCGAACAGGTGATTGCGGAATTTCCGGAACATGCAGGACAATTTCCGGCTGACGCACTGCACCAGCTGGAAAAATATGAATCCCACCTTCACCCGAAATCCGCACAGCTTGAGGCGCTTCGGGTGAAGATGGCGGAGCTGGACAAACAGAGGCAAAAGCTTACCCCAGATAAAGAATTATTGGCGAAAGAAACGCTGATACAAGAGCTTTCGGCATCATTTCATGTGTACCAATCATGGGGAGAACAGCTGGCCGCCATTCAGGCACAGCTGCGCCAGTCGTCTGCACAGACAGCGGCAGGTCTCGAACAGCTCAATAAAACAGATGAAAATGAGCTCCTGAATATGAACACGTCATATGATTATGAATGGCAGCTTCAGCAAGCGGTGCAGCAATATGTACAGGCAAGAGACAGAAAACGGCAGCTTGACGAGACGTTTGAACTTGCCCGGCAAGAGCTGGAAGACGCAGAAAAAGCCGTTCATGCCGCTTCGTCCGCCATTCTTGAAGACAGCCAAAGAAAAGATAAAGAAGCGGCACTTAGCGCATATGATGAAACACAAGGGCAGCACCAAGAGCAAGTACTGCTGAGAGAGCAGCTAACGTTTTTTGAAAGACAGCAGGCTAAACAGAGAAAGGCTGTCATTGCAGCTGGTATGTTCTTCATCGTTCTCTTTTTTCTGCTGCAGCAAGTGATTCCCGCCATCAGTATCGGCGCTGCACTTATTGTGTATTGGCTTGTATCAGGAAAAAAAACGTCTTCTCGAAACAGCCGGGAGACAATACAGCCAATGACGGATATTTCACCAGCAGAAGCTGAAAAGCTGAGAGAAGCGTTATGGGAGGACGACCGCAATAAACAGCATCTTCTCACGCAGCGAGCAGCGCTTCAGCAAAAAGAGGCGGCGTATGAAAGGGTCATCCAGCAGTTTGAACAGTGGGAAGCCGATATGGCCCCCTCCTTAACACAGGTCGAGCGTTTTATGAATGAGCTCAGATTTAACGAAGATCCATCGTTTTTGCTTGATGCATACAGCTTAATGAAGGATGTCAAAAAAGAAGTGAGGAAAAAGCATGAGCTGACTATTGAAGCAGGCAGGCTGAAAAAGCACCGGAGAACATTCGAAGAACGCATCAGCATGCTGCATCCTCATAGTCAGGACATCTCCATCTCGGACGCCCTTCACACATTGCGGAAAAACATTGAGCGTGAAAAAGAAATTGAGAAGCAAAAAAAGGAAATTGAAACAGATATTCATTATACAAAGGAACAGATGCTTGAGCTTGAGCAAGAAATACAGTATTTTCACGTACAGATCGAACAGTTATTTGCCGCGGCTGCTGCAAAAGACAGAGATGCGTTTTTTGCCACAGCCGACATCAGCAGGCAATTGAAGGATACGGAGAACAAGCTTTATCACGTAAACGCACAGCTTCAAGGCGGGTACCCAGAGGAACTTGAACTGGCGGATTCCAATACGCTTTCTGAATTGAAAAACAAGCAAGTCATCGAGAATGAAAGAAAAGAGCGGCTGACTGAGGAGATCGAGCAGCTCCGCAGCCAAATCGCACTGCTCTTAGTCAAACAGGAACAATTAGAGGCTTCGGGATTGGTGTCAGATCTCAAGCTTCAAACCGAAATGCAAAAAGAACGTGTGAAAGAAACGGCTAAAAAATGGGCCTCCATACAAATGGTCAAACAGGTGATCAAAAACAAATTGGAGCGGCATAAAAAAATCGAGCTTCCGCGCCTTCTGGAGACAGCAGGAGAATTCTTCCACCCCCTGACTGACGGAAGCTACCAAACCATTTATTTCTCCGAAACGGATGATTCGATCATGGTTATGCATCGCGATGGAACTGTCTATCATGCGGAAGAGCTGTCACAAGGGACGTGTGAACAGCTGTATACAGCGATCCGATTTGCTCTGGCTGTTACGCGCCAGGATGGGTCAAAGCTTCCGTTTCAGCTTGACGACAGCTTTGTTCATTTTGATCAGGCAAGGCTGAAACGTGTATTACATGTTCTGTATGATTTAACCGAAGACGGAAGGCAGATTTTGTATTTTACATGCCATGACCATGTGAAGGATGCATTTCATAGCAGCCAAACTATCCATTTGGTGTCATAAAAGAGGTTCTATAGCTGAAAATCGGTATGTGATATACTGGTATTATGTAAGATACGGAGGGAGCTTTAATAGAATGGCTAAAGGGATTATGCTACATGAGGTTGGCGAACAGGTGGACCAGTATCTATTGATTAAATCCTCGACGAAAGGGATTGCAAGCAATGGAAAACCGTTTTTGACGCTGATGCTGCAAGACCAGTCAGGCGATATTGAAGCAAAGCTGTGGGATGCCAAGCAAAGTGATGAAGTGACCTATGCGCCGCAGACGATTGTCAAGGTTGTCGGCGATGTTCACCATTACCGCGGACGCACCCAGCTGAAGCTAAGAAATATCAGACCAGTAAGCGAAAATGAAAACGTCAATATTGATGATTTTCTAGAAACTGCACCGATTCCGAAAAATGAAATGATGGATACCATCACTCAATATATATTTGAAATGAAAAATCCGAATATACAGCGAATCACAAGGTTTTTAGTGAAAAAACATGAAGCTGAATTTATGGATTATCCGGCGGCTACGAAAAACCACCACGAGTTTGTCTCAGGTTTGGCGTATCATGTTGTCTCTATGCTGAACCTGGCAAAAGCAATAGCAGATTTATATCCGTCTCTTGATCGTGATCTGCTTTATGCCGGTGTTATTCTGCATGATCTTGGAAAAGTGAAGGAGCTGTCCGGCCCTGTTTCCACTTCATACACGGTTGAAGGCAATTTGCTCGGCCATATTTCGATTATGGTGACAGAGCTTTCAAAAGCGGCTGAGGAGCTTCAAATCGATTCTGAAGAGGTGTTAATTCTTCAGCACTTGATTTTGAGTCACCATGGTAAAGCGGAATGGGGCAGTCCGAAACCGCCGATGGTGAAAGAAGCGGAAATTCTTCACTATATAGACAACCTGGATGCAAAAATGAATATGATGGACAGAGCGCTTGAGCGAGTGAAGCCGGGCGAGTATACTGAACGTGTATTTGCGCTGGAAAACCGTTCCTTTTATAAACCGACATTTCATAAATAACTTAAAAAGGACTGATGCTGACATATTCAGCTCAGTCCTTTTTGATGCGTCTTTCCCGCACATAACTCGTCTCATTCCTGCATATGGTTAAGAATAAAGAATCTATGCAAAAGGGGGAGGAGCCCGTGTTATTTTTTCCATGGTGGGTGTATCTTTGTATTGTAGGCATCATTTTCAGCGCATATAAACTTGTGGCGGTAGCCAAAGAGGAAGAAAAAGTAGACCAGGCTTTTATTGAAAAAGAAGGGCAGATTTATATGGAGAGGATGGAAAAGGAGCGAGAACGCCGCAGTTCTCAGCAGCATGAAGAAGAAAATCAAAACCATTCCATCGCATAAAAAAAGCTGTGCGGCTCAATGAGCCTGCACAGCTTTTTTATTACTTAGAACTGCTTGAAGATGAAGAAGTGCTGTTGCTTGTTGAAGATGTATTAAATGTGTCTTTCAGATCTTTATCTTTTACTTCGATGTCAGCCTTCTTCATGACTTTTTGAACAGCTTCCTGAACGGCATTGCTGTCATTTAGTTTTTGTTCAAGCACTTCAGATTTCAGTTCTTTTTTCATATCATCGTATTTGCCGCGTTCTTCGGTCTTTTTGATGATATGATAGCCGTATTGCGTTTTGACAGGATCACTGACTTCACCTGTTTTTAATTTGAATGCAACTTTGCTGAAATCAGCTATCATACCGTCTTTTGCGAACCAGCCAAGATCTCCGCCTTTTGAAGCAGAGCTGTCTGTTGAGTATTCTTTCGCAAGATCTTCAAACTTCTCGCCTTTTTTCAGCTTTTTCTCTACTTCTTCAGCTGTCTTTTTATCAGCGACAAGGATGTGGCTTGCACGGATTTTGCCTTTTAAGCCTTCCCAGTACTCTTTGATATCGGCGTCTGTTACTTTGATGTTATCTTTAGCCGCTTTTTCTGTAAGTAACTCCATTTTAACAGTTTCCTCAAGAAAATCTTTACCATATTGTTTTTCAATTGTTGAATATTGGTCCCCGAGTTGTGTTTTGTATTCCTTCAGTTTATTTTCTATTTCTTTATCAGTTACCTTGTACTTTTTGTCTAATACTTTTTCCTGTGCAAGCTGTGTGAGAGCACTTGCTCCAGCAGTTTTTTTCATGTAAGTGTAAAGCTCGCCTTTAGTTACATCGCCTGCGTCTGTTTTTGCGATGACTTCTTTGTCGCCGCTGCTGCAAGCACTGAGAGCGAGGATGCTTGTAGCAGTGATAGCTGCTATTGCGATTTTTTTCATGGTTTTCAAACACTCCTAATCATTCCAAATTAAATTACCTATGCGTATCATAACATATTGTGGCTTTCTGTAAAAAGATTTTAAATAAAGGGCATTCGTCTAGTCAAACTTTTGCTGATGGCATACTTATATATTGATCAAGAAAAGGAGGTATGTAACATGAGCGGAGGATACTCTAACGGGTTCGCGTTGCTTGTAGTACTGTTCATTTTGCTTATCATCGTAGGTGCAGCTTACATCTACTAAGCAGCCCGGGGATCGCTTGCAACATAAGCGATCCTTTATTTTCACTAGCGCCTAATCGTTTCAAACATGAATTGCATAACATGTAATTGGTAAATAAAGTTTTTTACAGGAGGTGCTTTTTAAGATGGGTGAAGTTTTTGCAGGCGGATTCGCTTTATTGGTTGTGTTATTTATTTTATTGATTATCATCGGCGCTTCTTGGCTGTACTAATCAACATAAAAAAGCATAGCTGCCCAATCGCAGCTATGCTTTCTTTCGTTTTTACACTGTAAAGGAGATCTCCACAAACGAAGAGATCAGTAAAATTAATATAGATACATTAATAAATCGGAATACCTTATCTTGCCGCTCTTCAGGAATCTCTCTGACAAGGCATAATGTATTGGTGAGCCTGTTTATGAAATATAAAATAAACACGGCAGCCACGATAAAATAGAATAAAATGATGGGAGATTCCCCCTCTCTCTGAACTGTCCCATATTACATTACCAAATATTTATTAAAAAAGATAGAATGCAAATTGAAAAATCGCTGCCAGCACCAGGGGTGGCTACTTTTCAACAAGAATATCCAAGCCGTCTGCTTCCTGATCAATATAAGCGGTTTTCGGCGCTTTTATCAGCTTGAGAGCCAGCAGGAAGTCAGGCAGACAGTAGCCGGCGTGAATGCCCGAGATCATGCAGAAATAATGAGCGTGATTCGGAAACGCCAGTGCGGCGTAAAACAATACCGGTGTAATCAGCAAGAACGGGCTTACCAGTGAAATCAGCATTGTTGTTTTTGGTATTCGTTTCCATGTGCGCATGCGCAATATGTAAAACTTTTTTTCTATTTTTCTTTTTTTGCAGATGATTGGCAGGACATGGATGACTTTATGTACAAATAAAATAACGACGAGCAAACCGCCGAATAAAGGTACATATTCATCGCTTAAGCTTGTGCCAGGCCGCAGCAGCTCAAAAGCTAAAAAGGTAGAGATAAAAACCAAAATCATAAAACATACAGCAGTTAATATTATGCGAACGGCGCCATAATCCTTCATGAGATTTATGGTCTTCCAGCAATTCATCAAAGTCATCCTTCCATACATCTTGAGTAGAATCTCAAAATAATTTACTCCTCCCAAGAGAAAAAATCAATGCTTTTTTAAGAAAAAATATCATCCGGCAGGTATTTTTTTGAAACAAGCAAACAAACTGCGAAATATGGGGTTAGAACTTTCTTCTCAGTGAATTATCAGCTAAAATAAGATTAAAGATAGAAAGAAGTGGTGTGGATGGATTCGATGGATCATCGCATTGAGCGATTAGAATATTACATACAATTATTAGTGAAAACAGTAGATATGGACAGGTACCCCTTCTATGCGCTTCTCATTGATAAAGGGCTGAGCAAGGAAGAAGGGGAAGAGGTTATGGGGATATGCGATGAATTGTCGGAAGAGCTGGCAACACAAAAAGCGCAAGGATTTGTAACCTTTGATAAGCTCCTTGCGCTTTTTGCCGGACAGCTGAATGAAAAGTTAGATGTTCATGAAACAATTTTTGCCCTGTACGAGCAGGGGCTTTACCAAGAGCTGATGGAAGTCTTTATCGACATCATGAAGCATTTTGATTAACTGTTTACAGGTTCGAGCTCTTCTGCCGGTTCATCCGCCGCACTGTCCTTTGCTTTCTTCTTCAGTTTTCCGTTTGCGCTTTCAAAGTCATTGTCAATATTGGTGAGTGACGTTTCGAAAATTTCCATAAAATCATCGCCGTAGATATGGCGTATCATACACATCATTTCTGCCACTTCAGGGAATTTTCCGAATAAATGGTACAGAGGCTGTGACCCTTTAAAAACAGCGTTTCGTGTCGGATCAAATTCCTCAAGCAAGTTCCAGAATACCTCGGTGCCTTCCTCAGTCAATTGGACGTATGTGTTCCGTTTATCGTTCAGCCGTTTGGAGAATCTTAAATATCCCCGTTCTTCCAGCTTTTTTGAAAAGTTGAATGCGGTTGATACGTGCATGACCCCGAATTTCGCGATTTCAGAAATGGAAGCTCCATTCAATTGATACGCAATCCATAAAATATGATGCTCATTAATATTCAGGTCATACGGTTTGAGCCATTGCTGCCAATCCTTCTCGATCGATTTCCAAAGAGCCTTGCTAAGCTGAGCCATTTTCTGGGTGAAGACCAGAGCTTCTTTCACATCATAGGGCGGTTCCACTCGATTCATTACGTCACCTGCTTCTCTTTTTCTTTTTCTCTATTATGCCAATAAAATAAAGATTAATAAAGGTGAAAATGTAAGAATTTTTTAATAAATTCACAAACCATTGCGGCGGAAGGGTTTATAGGCCTAAAAAAATACGGGTCCAATGTCGGCCCGCATTTTTTTCTTTTGAATAGGATATTAGTTTTGTAAGGTTTTCTCCAGCTGTCTGATTTTCTCTTCAATATCAGCAATTTCTTTTTGCAGATCTTGCTGGTGAGGCTTGATCTCTTCCTGCCATTTTTTAATTGACGTTTGGAGCTCGCCGCCTACGTCTTTAATCACATCTGTGCTTTCTTTTGCCGCCTTGATCAGCTGGTCTTTTAACGCAAGCCCGTCTGATTTTAAGCGTTTGATCGTTTCTTCTAAAGAATCATAATTGGTCTTCATTTTTTCACGCAGCTGCTTTCCTGAGGAAGGTGCAGTAAGAAGAACCGCTGCTCCTCCGATGATGCCGCCTACGAATAGTCCTGTTAATAGAGAACGTCCGCTCGCCATTACAATCACCCCGTCTTTTTCTTCAAAATAGGATTCATTCAGCATTTTTCATTTTTGTTGAAAGCCTGAACTTCTATACATAGCTTGCTTTATTTTAGCATATTTTTTAAGTGAAAAGGAGGGAGAAGGTTGTCTGTCTTTTTGATTGTGTTATCCTGCATCACCCTTGCCTTCGCTACAGGCGCTGTTTACTATATCAGACTTCTCAGCCAGGCTGCTTCTTATCCGCCCAAGAAGGTGATCCGGCAAAAAGCGCTTGTTTGTTCAACCGGAACCGCCTTTACACTATGTCTTATCTTTTTCACAAAACTCCTCGCTTAAAACATGCTGACATGCTGCGGGCGCTCTGTTTTAAAAAAACCTCTCCCGGAAGCGGAAGAGGTTTTGTGTGACAATTATTTAGCAGCTTCCATAAAGCTCGAACGTCTTAAAATGGTTTGCACAATCGGATAAATAATGATCATTGAGATTGTATTCAGCACAGCGGCCGGCAGAACAACGGCTGCGAACAATGCGGCGAAACCGCCAGGCAAACCGACGATCAATAAAGCTGAAGATAGAAACACAATTCCCGATAAGATGGTCCCGATTACTGTCAGCACAGCGGCTGCGCCTGTTTTCCGGCTCTTTCTGAACAAGAGAAACAGGGAGAAGAACAGAAACGCTGATACGGGTTTGTCGATGATGTTAGGGATCTGTCCGGCTGGAAATGCGGTTGTAAGCGCGGAAATGATTCCGGTCACGATCCCGATGACGAGTACGTTTTGCACCCGCGGGAACAGCAGAATGCCCATGAACATCATGATCAGCATCATATCTGGTTTCATGCCGCCTAAAAAGGGTGGAATAATGGAATGAAGCGCTGCGCCGATTGCGGCAAACAGAGCCATAATGACTAACTCTTTTGTTTTCATATCTATGCTCTCCTCTGCTAAGCTTTTGCCCTCCAATAATATGCTCATCATTTATTGCGAAGGCTTTATAAGAATGTGTTATGCAAACAGTATACCAAACGAACGGTTTGCATAGCCAGACTTTTTACTCATTTTCCTGCTGGAATTTCTTCATGAACGCCGCTAGTTTTTCACAGTCTTCGAGAGACACCGCGTTATAAATAGAAGCGCGGCAGCCTCCCACTGAACGGTGTCCGCCAAGGCCGACCATCTTCGCATCTTTTGCTTTTTGAACGAATGTTTTCGTTAATTCGTCATCCCGAAGCGTGAAGGTCACATTCATGCGTGAGCGGCTGTCCTTTCTGGCATGTCCTTTATAGAATCCGTTGCTTTCATCAATACAGCTGTAGAGAACCTGCGCTTTTTGTTCATTGCGCTGTTCAGCGGCTTCCACACCGCCGTTTTCCTTCAGCCACTCCAGAACAAGGCTCAGCATATAAATCGCAAATGTCGGCGGAGTGTTGTAGAGTGAATCCGCTTTGACATGCGTGGAATATTTCAAGATTTTTGGGACGTTCGCATTTTCATTTTGCAGCCAGCTTTTTTTCATGATAACTACAGTCACGCCGGAAGGGCCGAGGTTCTTTTGGGCGCCTCCGTAGATCACGTCAAATTTGGACACATCGATTTTTCTGCTCAAAATGTCGCTGGACATGTCGGCGACGAGCGGAATTGGGGAATTCGGGAACTCCTGCCACTGAGTGCCGAAAATCGTATTGTTGGATGTGATGTGTAAATATGCGCCGTCTTTTACATCCGTAAGGTCAACCTCCGGAATATAGCTGTAATTGTCTGTTTCACTTGTAGCGGTGATAGACGTGTTCCCGAACAGTTTCGTCTCTGCCAGTGCTTTTTCAGACCAAGCGCCTGTCATGACAAAATGCGCGGTTTTTTCAGGTGTTAAAAAGTTCATCGGAAGCATTGAGAATTGAAGGCTCGCCCCGCCTTGAAGAAACAAAATATCGTAATCTTCCGGAATGCCCATCAGTTCGATTAAGAGGTTTTTCGCTTTTTGATGCACCGCTTCATACTCTTTGCTGCGGTGGGAAAGCTCCATAACAGACATGCCGGATTCGTTAAAATCAATAAATTCTTTCTGTGCTTTTTGCAGAACTTCCAATGGCAGCGCTGCAGGACCTGCGTTAAAATTCGTTGTACGTTCCATCATGATCTCTCCCTGTTTTCCACGTTAATGTATAAAATAATACAATTATCCTATCACAAAAATTCAGTTTTTTGATAAAAAATTAGAATTATCAAAAGAAATTGACGGATGTTTGCGAAATGTTCACAAATAAAATAACCTCATCTTATGATGAGGCCAGGCGTTTTGCGATAGAGGAAGAGATATTCTGCAGATCTTCCGGTTTATAATCATCAGCATGCGTTTTCCAAACCGCTCCGAATCCATCTCCTTTTCCATAGCGGGGGATAATATGCATATGGTAGTGGAACACAGATTGTCCAGCTTTTTCGCCGTTATTGTTCAGCGTATTTAAGCCGATCGGTTCAAATTCATCCCGGATAGCGCGGGCGATTTTCGGAACAGCATGGAAATATTGTTTTGCTAATTCATCTGTAAATTCATACACATTCTCAATATGTGTTTTCGGAATGACAAGCGTATGGCCTTTTGTCACTTGGCTGATATCAAGAAAGGCAAGTACATGTTCATCTTCATACACCTTCGCGGATGGAATGTCGCCGGCGATAATTTTACAAAAGATACAATTCTCTGCACAATGCATGAGGGTTCCTCCTTATGAAATTGTTTAATATGTATACACTCATCGTACCACAGAAATGCAGAAAATAGAAAACAGGATGAACGGCGAGCGTTCACCCTGAATGCAGAGGAAGAGCTTATATGAAGAAAATGTGTTATGCCTTTGGTAAGCACCTCATTTGTCAATAAAATGAAGACTTGTTTAATGCCTAACGATTCCTGCGATAAACACCTCATTTGACAATTTGCTTCATACATGAAGAATTCATCAAGTCAGTGAAGAGAAATGGTTTGAGCATTGGACATGTTTATTTTCTATCCAACTGTTTCTAAGACGTCTTTGACAAACACCTCATTTTTCAGTTGATATGCTTTTCCTCTACGACTATTATGATGTCCAAGACCCTGTCTCTTTATGACAGCAAATTCATCATTTGTTAAAAGGGAATTGTTTCAAATCAAGCCTTGTTTTTGGTACTATGAAGAAAACAACTATAAGGGGAGAAACTATGTCTCTGCTATCGGTAAATGACTTAACCGGCGGATATACAAGAAATCCGGTTTTAAAAAACGTATCATTCACCCTTGAACCAAATCAAATAGTCGGCTTAATCGGGCTGAATGGTGCTGGCAAAAGTACAACAATCAGACACATCATCGGGCTGATGGACCCGCATAAAGGTTCAATCGAATTAAACGGTAAAACCTTTGCTGAGGATCCGGAAGGCTACCGTTCACAATTCACCTATATACCAGAAACACCTGTTTTATATGAAGAACTGACTTTGATGGAGCATCTTGAATTGACAGCCATGGCATATGGGCTGTCAAAAGAAACGATGGAGAAAAGGCTGCCTCCGCTTTTAAAGGAATTCCGAATGGAAAAGAGATTGAAGTGGTTCCCGGCCCATTTTTCCAAAGGAATGAAGCAGAAGGTTATGATTATGTGTGCATTTTTGGCAGAGCCTGCGCTCTACATTATTGATGAGCCTTTTCTGGGGCTTGATCCGCTTGCCATTAACGCGCTGCTTGAGCGGATGAATGAAGCGAAAAAAGGCGGGGCGAGCGTGCTGATGTCAACGCACATTTTGGCAACGGCAGAACGCTATTGTGATTCGTTTATTATTTTACATAACGGCGAGGTGCGGGCGCGCGGCACGCTGTCAGAGCTCAGAGAGCAGTTTGGAATGAAAGACGCGGCTCTGGACGACTTGTATCTTGAGCTTACAAAGGAAGACGCTGGCCATGAATAATATGCTTGATATTTGGCAGTCGCGGCTGCAGGAGCATATCAAAGAAACAAGAACATACATGAAATATATGCTCAACGATCACCTCGTCATTGTTTTGATCTTTTTTCTAGCGGGCGCTGCAAGCTGGTACAGCAAATGGATACGGGACATCCCCGCTCACTTTCCATCCTTTTGGGTGATGGCCGTGCTGTTTTCGCTCGTGTTGACAAGCTCTTATGTGCGGACGCTTTTGAAGGAGGCTGACCTTGTTTTCTTATTGCCTCTTGAATCAAAAATGGAGCCTTACTTGAAGCAGGCGTTTGTCTACAGCTATGTGTCTCAGCTGTTTCCGCTGATTGCACTGAGCATCGTTGCGATGCCGCTTTATTTCGCAGTCACCCCGGGGGCTTCACTCGTTTCGTATGCCGCGGTCTTTGTCCAGCTTTTGCTGCTGAAAGCGTGGAATCAGGTGATGGAATGGCGCATGACCTTCCAAAACGACCGCAGCATGAAGCGGATGGATGTCATTATTCGCTTTGCGGCGAATACGCTCGTTCTTTATTTTGTTTTGCAATCTGTTTATATGTATGCGCTTCTTGTCTATGTCATTATGGCTGCTCTTTATCTGTATATGTCTTCGGCAGCAAAACGGAAAACGTTTAAATGGGAGAGCCATATCGAGTCCGAATTGAGACGCAAGCAGCGTTTCTATCGGATTGCCAACCTGTTCACTGATGTGCCGCATTTGCGAAAGCAAGCGAAACGCAGAGCGTATCTTGACTTTTTGCTGCGGCTCGTGCCGTTTGAACAGCGCAAAACATTTGCCTATATGTTCACCCGCGCCTTTTTGCGGTCGAGTGATTATTTGGGCATTCTTGTCAGGTTAACGATCATTTTCGCGCTGATCATCATGTATGTCTCAGCCAGCCCGCTGATTGCAGGGGTTTTGACTGTGTTTGCCATTTTCATTACGGGTATTCAGCTTCTGCCGCTCTTCGGCCACTTTGACCATCTGGCGCTTCAAGAGCTGTACCCTGTGAAAAAAGAAACGAAGCTGAAAAGCTATTTCTCTCTATTAAAAACTGCACTTAGTGTTCAAGCGCTGCTGATGTCTGCTGCATCTGCCTATGCAGCCGGCTTGACCGGTTTTGTTTACGCGCTGATCGGTTCTGCCGTTCTGATTTTTGTTGTTCTGCCATCTTATATGACAACCAGACTGAAAAAACATGGCAAGCTGTGAGCTTAAAAAAGGGGTAGTGAAATGACAGATAATCAGCTGATGCAGGAAGCCCTTCAATGGAAAATGCATTTTTTGCGAAAGGATTCCATGTTTGAACGCTTTTCTAAGCGTGTGCAAACGAAGGTGAATGAGCGGATTCCTGAAAAAATCCATACGGTCGTCACTGAGAGCGTGAAAAAAATGGTGGAAGCGACGATGGCGGGCTCCAATATTATTACCTATAAGAAGGATACAAGCACACTTTCGCTAAGTGAAAAGAACGAACTGGCGAAAAAAACGATTGCTTCTTATCAGAAGGTGGCGGCTGCTGAGGGAGTCGGCACCGGAGCAGGCGGCATATTTTTAGGCATTGCCGATTTCCCGCTGCTGCTTTCTATTAAGATGAGGTGTTTATTTACTTTATCCTCAATATATGGCTTTGATGTGAAGGATGCACAAGAAAGAATGTTCCTGCTGCTCGTGTTTCAGCTTGCGTTTTCGAGTGATGATGGCCGAAAATCGCTTTTTTCAGTCATCGAAAATTGGGAGACGGAGAAAAAGAGCATCGACTGGAGAGTGTTCCAGCAGGAATATCGCGATTATATCGACGTCGTGAAGTTTTTTCAGCTTTTGCCGGGCGTAGGAGCGGCAGTCGGCGGGATTGCCAATTATAAACTGCTGGCTCAGCTTGGAGAGACGGCAAGACACGTTTTTCATCTGAGGATAATAAAGGAAACAGCCGGAGAATAAACATTCCCGGCTGTTTTTTTATAGCTTATGATAGGTGATTGCAGCGCCTGCAAGGACCTTGGCTGCTGTCAGCATTGCTTTTTCATTAATATCAAATTTCGGATGGTGATGGGAATAGACCCGCTCTGGCTGTTCAAGAGCGGCACCTGTAAAGAAAAAAGTGCCTTTCACGTTTTGTAAGTAATAAGCAAAATCCTCGCCGCCCATTTGCGGTTCACCGGCAATGACCTGCTGAACACCCTCTATGTTTTTGGCGATGCTGGCCAAGTGGCTCGTTTCTGCAGGATGGTTCACAACCGCCGGATAGCCCCGTTCATAGTTATACTCATAGGACGCGCTGTGCATACTGCAAACCCCTTTTACAACCGCTTCAATTTCTTTTTCCAGAACGTCTTGGACATTTTCATCAAAAGAACGTGCTGTACCGATGAGTACTGCTTGGTCTGCGATGACATTAAATGGATTGTCTGCGATAAAGGAGCCTGTCGAAATGACGGCGGATTGAATGGGATTGACCTTGCGGCTGACAATGTGCTGCAAAGAGGAAACGATTTGTGAACCGATCAGGACGGCGTCTTTTGTATCATGCGGATGAGCACCGTGGCCGCCCTTTCCAAGGACTTTAATCGTAAATCGGTCCGCCGCTGCCATTACGGCGCCGGGGCGGCAAAGAATGGTTCCGAGCGGTTCGGTTGCCCAAAGATGAGTGCCGAATATCACATCCACGTTTTCGAGACAGCCGTCATCAATCATTGGCTTTGCGCCTCCTGGATAATATTCTTCCGCATGCTGGTGGATCATCACAAAAGTTCCCTTCAGCTCATGTCTGTTTTGGTGAAGAACCTTGGCGACTGCGAGAAGAGCTGCCGTATGGCCGTCGTGGCCGCATGCGTGCATGACACCGGGCACTTTGGAGGCGTAAGGGACGTCTTTTTCATCTTGAATGGGGAGAGCGTCAAAGTCAGCCCGCAAAGCGACTGTAGGACCTGGTTCGCTTCCTTCTATATATGCTAAAATCCCTCTGCCGCCGACATTCGTGCGGATTGGGACTCCTAGCGATTCATAATAGGAAGCAATAAATGCGGCGGTTTTTTCTTCTTGAAACGAGAGCTCAGGATACATATGGAAATGGCGCCTGATCTCAATCATTTCTTCAAAACAGCTGTCGAGCTGTTTGTTTATCTCTTTCTGCAGTGTGGATATGGACAAAGCCGCTTCCCCCTTTTCTATGCTTTTCCATGATTGTATAGGAAAATTCTGAAAACTTCAACTTACGCTGTTTTAAAGCATCATCACGGCTGCGATTGTTGTCACGAAAAGGCCAATCGCGACGGGAATGAAGTTTTTTCTGGCTAATTCAAATGGATCAACTTTGCAAATGGCCGCAGCGGGAATCAACGCCCATGGGACAAGTGTGCCTCCGCCCACCCAAATGGCGGAGATTTGTCCGAGTGCGGTCAGGACGGCGGGGTCGGCATGGAGAGCGGATGAAAAGAGCTTTGCAATGGAGCCGGCGAGAGAAATGCCTGAAAATCCTGAGCCGTCGAGGCCCGTTATGGCTCCAGCGGCAGTTAATGCAGCGGCGGCAAGCTCCTTTGACATAGGCATCATATGGGATAAAGCAATGCCGAGATCGTTGACAATGCCGTGGGAACCTTTAGGGAGTGAAACGCCTATTATGCTTTCATAGCCTGAGTCCCCAAGATAAAAGAAAGCGGCAATCGGGATGACGGGGCCGAAAACCTTAAAACCGAACTTAAACCCGTCAATAAAATAGCCGGTGATTTTTTCAAGCTCTTTATGCTTATACACGAGAAAATGAACGGTTAGGAGGATACAAATCGCAGACCCGCCAATTAACGCGGTTGCATCATTTCCCTGCAGGTTAAACAAGAGCATGCAGGCAATATCAGCAAGAAAGACAAGCGGAATCAAAAAAGCCAGAATGGACCGCATGCGTTTTGGCAAGTACAGTGAGTTGTCTTGTTCGCCGGAAAAAACGGGGGAAAAAGAAGCGGGATGCTCCTGTTTTCTGTGCTCGCGCTGAATCATGATAAAGGCAGCGGTTGTTGTTGTCACACCCATAATCAGCACAAGCGGAATGCTGGCCGAGACGACATCACCCACTGGAATGCCTGCTGCATCCGCAGTCAGCTTTGGCGCCGCCTGAATGACAAAGTCTCCTGACAGGGCAAAACCATGTCCGAATAAGTTCATGGCCATGGCTGCTGCAAGAGGCGTCAAACCGGCGCGTGCGGCTGCCGGGAGCAGGACGGCGCCGATCAAAGCGACACCCGGAGAAGGCCAGAAGAAGAGAGAAATGGCGAACATCAGGCCTCCAATCAGCCAGTAGGCAGTCACGGGCCCTTTCACAAGGCTTGTAAAGGGAGAAATCATCGCTTCATTTATCCCTGTTTTTGTTAATAAATCACTCATCGAAACGATAAAGCAAATGATGAAAATCGTGGGCAGCAGTTCGCCGGCCGCATAGATAAAGCTGTGGAATAAGCTGCTGACAGAAGCTGAAAGTGAATGGCTGGCCCATAGCGATATGATAAAAATGCCGAATAAGGAAATAAAGGTCGTATCTTTCCGCAGCAGCATAAATAGGATAATCGCCCCGATAAACAACACGTACAGAACATGGATAGGCAAAATCCCGACTTCCATCATTGATCACTCCTTCCGCTTCCTACAGATTATTCATAGGCGGGCGGAAGGTGCCGGGACAGAAGGCTGGGTTATGATGGAAGATGAACATTGATCTGTTTCAGCTGCTCAATCAGATGATGCCTTAATACTCTATTCGCTTTTTGCAGATGTTTTGGGAAGCATTCAGGAGAAAAAATGACGCACCCTTCAGCAAGCCACTGTTTTCTGTAGGCGATGATGCTTTCCGCAGGTTCTAAATATGAACCATCCTCGTGCTGCATCTCGTACTCGTCAAATCCGAACTGAAAACCGCAGCACGGGCAGATTTCATGAGATTGATGGCCTTCATGATCATATGGCGGTTCCGTCAATCCCTTAAACCCGCAGACTGGGCAAGGATGCTTCATTTTGCTTTTCTCCCAATAAATAAGCTGCCGGACATGCCGGCAGCTATTCGACAGCGAAATATGTGGTGACATACGAAGGCCGGGAGAAGATCGACGTCGTGTCAATTCCGGCAGACGTGCCACGTTTTTTGTGGGCTTCCTTGTAAGAACCGGACTGCTGCCAGTCTTGAAAGGCACTTTCCGTTTCCCACAATGTCAGAATGACATAGGTGTCACTGTCAAGCGGACGGAGCACTCGAATTGCTTCAAAGCCAGGCTCATTTTCAACTTTTCCCGCTCTGTTTTTAAATCTGTTTTCAAACAGCGGTCTCCCTTCCTGAGTGACGGCAATATTGTTCAATACTGCAAAACCGGGATGCTTGATCTCTCCGACTTGGTCAATGACTTCATAAGCATGTGGTGCCTGGAAAACGGTATCTCCGTTTGTTTCATGAATCAAAATCGCGTTTTCCTGCCCCTGCATCAAAAGGATATGCTCTGAGGGATGCTTCTCAACGATCTTTTTTAAAAAATCGGCTGTCCCATATGTAATATAAACCTTCATATCAGCCACCTCCTGCTTGCTAGTATACCAAAACAATGGTATAAGTTTCTATTGGCGAGTGCTTCGAACATAATTCCAAACAATTTTTCCCATACTACCCTTAGAAAGGCGAGGTGAGTTCATGTTTAAGATAAAGAAAAAGAAACTTTTTATACCTATCATTATTTTAGTGTTAACTGCTTTTCTCGCTTTAATAGGATATATTTCAATTATTTTTCTCGGCCATTATGTCATAGATGAAAAGAAGCTGATACTTCATGCCTCTTCAAAAATTGTTGATCAAAACGGCGATGAGGTTGCAAGCCTGTATACAGAAAATCGCGAGCCGGTTTCGATCAATGAGATTCCCAAGCAAGTCAGAGAAGCGTTTATCGCTGTTGAAGATAAAAGATTCTATGAGCATCACGGCATTGATGCGAAATCTGTCGGAAGGGCAGTGTACCGCGATATATTAGCAGGCGGAAAGGTGGAAGGCGGAAGCACAATCACCCAGCAGCTTGCCAAAAATATTTTTTTGACACATGACAAAACGTTTCTAAGAAAAACAAAAGAAGTGATCATTGCGATCAATCTTGAACGGGATTACAGCAAGGACAAGCTGCTTGAAATGTATTTGAACCAGCTTTACTTCGGACACGGGGTCTACGGCATACAAGCGGCGTCCCACTATTATTTTAATAAAGAAGTAAAAGATTTGACTGTATCTGAAGGCGCTGTTTTGGCCGCTATTCCAAAGGCGCCTTCTACGTACTCTCCGATTTTGCACCCTGATAAAAGTAAGGAGCGGCGTGATACAATTCTAGGTATGATGAATGACCAAGGCTATATCAGTGCGAAGGAGGCTGTCACCGCGCAGGGCCGGACGCTTGGGCTGCACGTGAAGAAACAGTCGGAAACACCTTGGTTTGACAGTTACATTGACCTTGTGATCAAAGAGGCAGAAGACAAGTATTCGATTTCCGGAGAGCAGCTTCTTCAAGGCGGATACACGATCAAGGTGCCGCTCGATTCGAAGCTGCAGAAGACGGCTTATCAGGTGATGAAAGAGGGAAGCTATTATCCCGGAACAGATCAGAATGCCGAGGGCAGCGCGGTCTTTATTAATAACAAGACAGGCGGTGTAGAAGCGGCCATCGGCGGAAGGGATTACACATCCAAAGGATATAACCGTGTCACAGCTGTCCGCCAGCCGGGTTCCACATTTAAGCCGCTCGCAGTATACGGACCGGCGATGCAGGAAAAGAAATTTAAGCCATATTCTCTATTGAAGGATGAGTTGCAGTCCTACGGAGATTATACACCGAAAAACTACGACAGCCGGTATGAGGGCGAAGTCACTATGTCTGATGCCATTACGTATAGCAAAAACGCGCCGGCTGTCTGGACGCTGAATGAGATCGGCGTCGAAACAGGAAAATCTTATTTGAAAGCAAACGGCATTGATATTCCTGATGAAGGGCTTGCTCTTGCTCTAGGCGGCTTGGAAAAAGGCGTTTCACCGCTTCAGCTTGCCGGCGCATTTCATACTTTTGCCGCGAATGGGACGTATACTGAACCGTTCTTTATCTCAAGCATAATAGATGAAGACGGGGAAACAATAGCCGATCATAAAGGAGAAGGAAAACGGGTATTCAGCAAGCAGGCGTCCTGGAATATGACAAGAATGCTGCAGCAGGTAGTCAAAAAAGGAACGGCCACGTCTGGCACCTATCACGGCGACCTGGCGGGAAAAACAGGTTCTACAACTTATACAGGCGTCTCCGGCGCGACAAAGGACGCCTGGTTTGCAGGGTATACGCCGAAAATAACCGGGGCAGTCTGGATGGGCTATGACAAAACGGATCAAAATCATTATTTAACATCCGGGAGCTCGTACCCGACGCGGCTGTTTAAGGATATTTTGACACAGGCAGGAGAAACCGGTGCTGTGTTCACAAAGCCTAAAAACGTCAAAGAACTGGAAAGTCCGATTGAGCTGAAGCCGGTCAAAACACTTACAGCCGATTACACATTTAAAGCAGCGGGGCTCTTTACTATTGAATTAAAGTGGGACGCCCAAGAGGATGATCGGGTTGTATACAGAATTTATGTAAACAAGGACGGAAAGGAGACGCTTCTTGATTCGGTTGAAGGGAAGGGGAGCTATGAAATCCCTTATGCCAACTTGTTTTCGGGCGCGTCATATAAAATTGTACCTTATAATTCACAGACAAAAAGAGAAGGGGAAGGAACCGATTACGTTCAGCCGAAATTGTTTTCCTCTTAATGGAATTCGGCGATTTTTTGAACTTTGAGCTTCATTTCTATACCATTTGCCTAAAACAAGGTATAGTGTAATAAGTCAAGAAATACGAACGTATGGTTGCAGTATGAAAGGTGGAAATCAGATGAGTAAACGAGAAACGTTTAACGAGACGTTTTTAAAAGCTGCGCGGGGAGAAAAAGCGGATCACACGCCTGTGTGGTATATGAGACAAGCAGGGCGCTCACAGCCGGAATATCGCAAGCTGAAGGAAAAATACGGATTGTTTGAGATCACCCATCAGCCCGAACTTTGTGCGTATGTCACAAGACTGCCGGTTGAGCAATACGGAGTCGATGCTGCAATCCTATATAAAGATATCATGACTCCGCTTCCGTCAATTGGTGTGGATGTTGAAATCAAAAACGGGATCGGCCCTGTGATTGATCAGCCAATCCGGTCTCTGGCGGATATTGAAAAACTAGGCCAGATTGATCCGGAACAGGACGTGCCGTACGTGCTTGAGACGATTAAACTGCTTGTCAATGAGCAGCTGAACGTCCCGCTCATCGGTTTCTCAGGTGCGCCTTTTACGCTTGCCAGCTATATGATCGAGGGCGGCCCATCTAAAAATTACAATAAAACAAAAGCCTTCATGTACAGCATGCCGGATGCATGGAATCTGCTGATGTCCAAGCTTGCCGACATGATCATTGTGTATGTGAAAGCGCAAATTAAAGCAGGCGCAAAAGCGATTCAAATCTTTGATTCGTGGGTCGGCGCGCTGAATCAGGCTGATTACAGAACATACATCAAACCTGTGATGAACCGGATCTTTTCAGAGCTTGCCGGGGAGAATGTGCCGCTGATCATGTTTGGCGTTGGTGCAAGCCATCTGGCAGGTGACTGGCATGACCTTCCTCTCGATGTTGTCGGGCTGGATTGGAGACTCAGCATTGATGAAGCCAGATCAAAAGGAATCACCAAAACAGTGCAAGGCAACCTGGACCCGTCCATTTTGCTTGCGCCATGGGACGTCATTGAGAAGAAAACGGCGGAAATACTTGATCAAGGAATGAAATCGGACAACTTCATTTTTAACCTGGGACACGGGGTATTTCCAGACGTCAGTCCTGAGGTTTTGAAAAAACTGACAGCATTTGTCCATAAATATTCACAAAACAAGAAAATGGGTCAATATTCCTAAGCATATCTTTTGGTATCATGATGATATCCTGTCAAAATGTTTGTATCAGATCATTAAAGAGGGTGTAAACAGTGAGTAGAAAGAAAATGGGGCTTCTCGTGATGGCGTACGGCACGCCTTATAAAGAAGAAGATATCGAACGTTATTATACACATATCAGAAGAGGCAGAAAGCCTGAACCTGAAATGCTTCAAGATTTGAAAGACAGATACGAAGCAATTGGCGGCATTTCACCGCTTGCCAAAATCACAGAAGAGCAGGCACATAATCTGGAACAGCACTTGAATGAGATTCAGGACGAGATCACGTTTAAAGCGTATATCGGACTGAAGCATATCGAGCCATTTATTGAAGACGCTGTAGCAGAGATGCATAAAGACGGCATTACAGAAGCAGTCAGCATCGTGCTGGCACCGCATTTCTCCACGTTCAGCGTTCAGTCCTACAACAAGCGTGCCAAAGAAGAGGCTGAAAAACTCGGCGGTTTAACGATTACGTCAGTAGAAAGCTGGTACGATGAACCGAAGTTCGTTAAATATTGGGTTGACCGAGTGAAGGAAACATATGCGTCAATGCCTGAGGATGAAAGAGAAAACGCGATGCTCATCGTATCCGCGCACAGTCTGCCGGAAAAAATCAAAGAATTTGGAGACCCTTATCCGGACCAGCTTCATGAATCGGCGAAATTGATTGCTGAAGGCGCAGGCGTTTCCGAATATGCTGTCGGCTGGCAAAGTGAAGGGAACACGCCTGATCCATGGCTCGGACCTGATGTTCAGGATTTAACTCGCGATTTATTTGAACAAAAAGGCTATCAAGCGTTTGTATATGTTCCTGTCGGGTTTGTCGCGGATCACTTAGAAGTGCTTTATGATAATGATTATGAATGCAAAGTGGTTACAGACGATATCGGCGCAAGCTATTACCGGCCGGAAATGCCGAATGCCAAGCCTGAGTTTATTGATGCTTTGGCAACAGTCGTATTAAAAAAATTAGGACGTTAAAGAAGGCGATGAACATGAGTGACGGAAAAAAACATGTAGTCATCATCGGCGGCGGCATTACCGGTTTAGCCGCCGCCTTCTATATGGAAAAAGAAATCAAAGAAAAGAATCTGCCGCTTGAGCTGACACTTGTTGAGGCAAGTCCGAGAGTCGGCGGAAAAATCCAGACTGTCAAGAAAGACGGATATATCATCGAAAGAGGGCCAGACTCATTTCTGGAACGGAAGAAAAGCGCCCCGCAGCTTGTTAAAGATTTAGGCCTTGAGCATTTGCTTGTCAACAATGCGACCGGACAATCCTATGTGCTTGTAAACCGCACCCTGCATCCAATGCCGAAGGGCGCTGTAATGGGGATACCGACAAAAATTGCGCCGTTTGTTTCTACGGGTCTGTTTTCCTTGTCCGGTAAGGCGAGAGCTGCTATGGATTTCATCCTGCCTGCAAGCAAAACAAGGGATGATCAGTCATTGGGAGAATTCTTCCGCAGACGTGTCGGAGATGAAGTGGTCGAGAACTTAATCGAGCCGCTTCTATCAGGGATCTATGCAGGCGACATTGATAAGCTCAGCCTGATGTCGACATTCCCGCAGTTTTACCAGACGGAACAAAAGCATAGAAGCCTGATTCTCGGCATGAAAAAAACAAGGCCTCAAGGCTCAGGCCAGCAGCTGACGGCAAAGAAACAAGGACAGTTCCAGACTCTGTCAACCGGATTGCAAACCCTTGTTGAAGAGATCGAAAAGCAATTAAAGCTGACGAAGGTGTATAAAGGCACAAAAGTGACCAAGCTCAGCCGTGGCGGCTCTGGCTACACGCTTGAACTGGATAACGGTGTCACACTTGATGCTGATTCAGTAATTGTGACTGCTCCGCATAAAGCGGCTGCGGGAATGCTTTCTGAGCTTCCTGCCATTTCCCATTTGAAAAATATGCACTCCACATCCGTGGCAAACGTCGCTTTAGGCTTCCCGGAAGGCGCCGTCCAAATGGAGCATGAGGGAACGGGCTTTGTCATTTCAAGAAACAGTGATTTTGCGATCACAGCCTGTACGTGGACGAACAAAAAATGGCCGCACGCAGCGCCGGAAGGCAAAACGCTGCTTCGGGCATATGTCGGAAAAGCCGGAGACGAATCGATTGTCGATCTATCAGATAATGACATTATCAACATTGTGTTAGAAGACTTAAAGAAAGTCATGAACATAAACGGCGAACCGGAAATGACATGTGTCACCCGATGGCATGAAAGCATGCCGCAGTATCATGTCGGCCATAAGCAGCGCATCAAGGAACTGCGTGAATCACTGGAAGCCGCATATCCGGGTGTTTATATGACAGGCGCTTCTTTTGAAGGTGTCGGAATACCCGACTGCATTGATCAAGGAAAAGCTGCCGTGTCTGACGCGCTTACCTATTTATTCAGTTAAAACTTCCGCCATAAAGCGGAGGTTTTTTTGTGCTGTGGGATGGCAATATTGTGTAAAAAAATGATTGAATTGAGCAGCAGGTTATGATACATTTGCATATGTACTTAATGACTAAAATGTTCAAACGGTCAGTTTTGGGGTGATATACGATGTCAATAGATCGAAAAAAGCTCATTTTGGAGGCGGCTACAAAGTCTTTCACGCAGTTCGGGTATAAGGCGACGACCATGGACCTTGTCGCAAAGCTTGCGAATGTGGGGAAGGGAACCATTTATACATTTTTTAAAAACAAAGAAGAGCTGTTTGACGAGATTTTCACAACTTTATTGAAGGAAATGAAGCAAAAAGCGGATGAAGCGATGGAGCCGAACCTTCCGTTCCATGAAAATGTGCACAGAGCGCTGTTTGCCATTCTGGAATTCAGGAAAACACATCAGCTGACGATTAAGATTTTCCAAGAGAATGCCGAGATTGGTACAATGGCAGTTCAGGAAGTGATCCAGAAAATGGAGCGAGCCATACTGTCTTATATCAAAAGTAAGATTGAAGACGGGATTAAAAGCGGCGCAATCAAGCCTTGCGATCCTGAACTGACGGCCTTTGTGATGCTGAAGCTTTATATCGCGCTCATTTTTGACTGGGAAAAACAACATCCCCCGCTTGATAAAGAGACAATTGCGGAACTGCTTGAATTGTATGTTGTCAATGGATTGTCAGCCAACTAGATAATCCTTTCTCTTTGCAAGAAAATGACCATTTTTCATGATGAGTCAGTTTTAGAATGGAGGCATCAGGATGAACACAATACGAAGTCAGTGGAAAGACATCGTAACAAGTAAAAAACTATTGATTCCCATTATCGCCATTTTGTTTGTTCCGCTTATTTACAGCGGCGTATTCTTAAAGGCTTATTGGGACCCGTACGGCACAGTTGACCAGCTGCCTGTCGTAGTCGTCAACCAAGATGAGGGCGCAACATATGAAGGAGAAAAACTTCAAATTGGTGATGATCTGGTCAAAGAATTAAAGGATAATAAAAACTTTGATTGGCATTTTTCCAATGATCTAGACCAATCGTTAAAGGACTTATTAAATCAAAAATATTATTTAGTTGTCGAGATTCCTGAGGATTTTTCTAAGAATGCCAGCACTGTGTTGGACAAAAATCCGAAAAAATTGGATCTGAAATACCATACAAATGCCGGTTCCAACTATGTAGGGGCAACGATCGGCGAAAAAGCGATTGATAAACTGAAAGCCTCTGTGTCTAAAGAAGTGACCGAGCAATATACGAAAGTTATTTTTGATAACTTTAAAGATATCGCAAAAGGGTTGAGCGACGCGAGCAGCGGCGCGAAAAAAATTGATGACGGCACAAAGGATGCGAAAAACGGAAGCGCCCAGCTGAAAGAAAATCTGGCGAAGCTGAAGGAAAGCACCGCTACCATCAGTGACAAAACAGCGCAGCTTGCAGATGGAGCGGCTCAGGTGACGAGCGGCATCCAATCACTTGACAGCTCGCTCGGTAAATTCCAGGACAGCAGCAACCAGATTTATGATAAATCTGGTCAGCTTGCAGCAGGATCAGGCAAGCTGACGGGCAAACTAAATGAACTGAATGCCGGCCTTCAAAAGGTGCAGCAGGGCTTACCTGATCTTACAAACGGGCTGAATCAGCTCAACAGTAAAGCACAAGAAGAGTCGGAGAAAGCAGCAAAAGCGGAAAAACTCATAAATGCGCTCGATTTAACACAGCTTGAAACAGCTGTGAACAATCTGGAAAAGTCAGAAACTGCGATGAAGGAATTTAAAAAACAGCTGTCTGACTTTGAAAACAGCTTGAAAAACCGTGATCAGGCATTCAAAAATCTCATCAACTCGAGTGATTTCTTAACAGCGGAGCAAAAAAGCCAGCTGATCAATTCTGTTGAAAAGCAGCTTCCGCAAGTTGATGCGCCTGATTTTGATGAAATTTTAAGTGGACTTCCTACAGCTGATCAGCTGCCTGACATCGCAACGATAAAAAGCTCATTGGAAGATGTGAAAGCGGAGGTTGCCCAGGTGAAGGCATTGCCGGAAGCTACCTCTAAGCTTTATAACGGCGCAAAAGCCACTCAAGACGCGATTGACCAATTATCTGCTGGATCTGAGAAAATATACAATGCGTCACAGCAGGTGACAGATGGCCAAACTAAACTGACAGCGGGTATCGGTGAATATAATAAGCAGTTCGCAAAAGCAAAAGCGGGCTCAGAGCAATTGGTGACAGGAAGCAGCCAAGTATCCGGCGGATTGTTTAAGCTGTTAGACGGGTCTAAACAGGTCCAAAGCGGATCATCAAAACTGGCAGACGGGTCTGCGTCGCTTGATACAGGCTTAGGCAAGCTATTGGACGGCACAGGGGAGCTGTCTAATAAGCTGAAGGATGCGGCAGATCAAACAGGAGATATCGATGCTGATGATCAAACATACGGCATGTTTGCGGATCCGGTTAAAACCAAAGATGATGCCATTCATTCCGTTCCTAACTATGGAACAGGGCTGACACCTTATATCCTGTCAATGGGCTTATATGTCGGCGGCATCATGCTGACGGTTGTCTTCCCGCTGAAGGAGGCGTCAGGACGTCCGAGAAACGGTTTTGAGTGGTTCTTCAGCAAATTCAATGTCATGATGCTTGTTGGAATCATTCAATCGCTGATTGTGGCGACAGTTCTTCTATTGGGAATTGGGCTCGAGGTAGAGAGCACATGGAGATTTTACGTGTTTACGATTATTACGAGTCTCGCTTTCCTAGCGATGATTCAATTTTTGGCTACCACAATGGGCAACCCTGGACGTTTTATCGCAGTCATTATTTTAGTGCTGCAGCTGGGAGCAAGCGGAGGGACCTTCCCGCTTGAATTGCTTCCGAATTTCTATCAGGTCATTCACGGCGCATTGCCGATGACCTACAGCATTAACGGATTCAGAGCGGTCATTTCAAACGGGGACTTTGGCTACATGTGGCAGATGGCCGGCGTCTTAATCGGCATCGCCCTTGTCATGATTATCTTAAGCATTACCTACTTTACAGTGTTAAGCCGGAAGGAAAAAACATCGGAAGAACAGCCGGCTTCATAAAGAAAAAGAACTTGTTTCCTTGGAAACAAGTTCTTTTTTTGTTACATTCCCCATCTAATAAGCAATCCTGTATAGGTTAATCCGCCGCCAAATCCGAAAAGCATCACGGTTTGATCTTTTTTCAGCTTCCCTGCTTTCACTGCGAGATCAAGCGCCAAAACAATGGAGACCGAAGACGTGTTTCCATAGTATTCAACACTAGTGAGCGTTTTTTCAATCGGGAACGGTGTTTTTTCACAAATTGACTCGATCATGCGCAAGTTGGCGCTGTGAGGAACAAACCAATCGAGACCATCAGAGCTGAGTCCTGCTTTATGTAAAAGCCGTTCAAATTCGCCAGGGATCGTTCTTACGGCCCATTTATATACCTCGCGGCCGTTTTGGACCATTTTCCCGGAGCCAGCAAGCTCCACACCGTTTATTTCATTTCGCAGTCCGGCACGATACAAAATATCGCCTCCGTTCCCGCTTGTTCCTTGGACAGAGGAAAGAAATCCTGGCGCCTCTTCCTCTCGCTCCACTAACAGCGCACCCGCGGCGTCGCCGAACAGAACGCATGTCGTTCGATCGGTATAATCCGTTACCTTTGACAATGTCTCCCCGGCGATGACGAGAATTTTTTGATGAAGGCCGGATGTGATCAATCCATTTACTAAATGAAGACCGTATGTCAGTCCGGCGCACGTCGCATTAATATCCAGCGCGCCGGTGTTTTCCCAGCCGAAATATTCCTGTACGCGGCATGCCGTACTCGGAAAAGCGTAATCGGATGTTGTTGTGGCAACGAGGATCATATCGACATCATCAAGTGTGCCTTTATAGCGGCTCTTGAGGTCCTTTACTGCTTCGATGCATAAATCAGAGGTGAACTGCTGTTCATCCGCAATCCGGCGTTCTCTCATGCCTGTACGCTGAACGATCCATTCATCAGATGTATCAACGATCTTTTCTAAATCAGCATTGGTTAAGCGTCTGCTCGGCGCATATGTGCCGATAGCTGTAATTTTTGCTTTTGACATATGAATCACTCCTTATGATCAGATTATAACACTAGATATTAGTATCTGGTACTAAAAAGAAGGTTTTTTGATAAAAAAAGAGAAGTGTAGGATAGGGAAGCTATGAAATAGAAAAAGGAGGCTGAAAAATGGTCAGTCAAGAAGCAGTAGTCTTTTTGGCGTTATCCGGGGCTATTGCGTTTCTGTTGCCGATCGGGCTGATTGTGTGGTTTAAGCGGAAATATGGCGCCTCGCTTAAAGTGTTCTTTATTGGCGCTCTTACGTTTTTTGTTTTCGCTCAGCTGCTGGAAGGCGGCGTTCATCTGTATGTACTGCAAGTGAATGAAGTGACAAAAGAAGCGATGCAACATCCATTGTGGTATGGCATTTACGGCTGCTTGATGGCCGGCATTTTTGAGGAGTGCGGAAGGTATTTGATGATGCGATTTTTTATGAAGCGCCATCATACTTGGGCGGATGGCCTGGCTTTCGGGGCAGGCCATGGCGGGCTTGAAGCCATCCTGATTACAGGCTTGTCCTCTATCTCACTTATTGTATACGCATTTGCTATCAATAGCGGGACGTTTGAACAGTTTTTGGTCAATGGCGACATCAAACAGGCGCTTTTGCCGATACAGGAGCAGCTGCTGCATACCCCTTCGTATGAATGGCTGCTGGGCGGAATAGAAAGAATCAGCGCCATTGCTGTCCAAATCGGGCTGTCGCTGCTAGTCCTGTACGCGGTTAAAAGCCGCCGGCCGCTGTTTTTGCTGTATTCTATTCTTTTACATGCACTGTTTAATGTCCCGGCGGTTTTATATCAAAGAGGAATCGTAGAGCATGCCGCTGCTGTTGAAATCATTGTTGCTTTTATAGCTGCTTTATCAGTGTATTGGATTGTAAAAGCAAAAAGGCTGTTTCAATAAAAGGTCCAAGCAGCAGCAAAGCCAGCTTGGAAAAATGTGAATGGAAATATTCATTAAGCATGGGTCATCAGAATATTTCTGATTCAGTCTTTAGCAATGACAGCAAGAATGTCTGTGTTTTTTACAAGAGAAACAATGGTGTTTCTTTTTCTTCTTCTCGCAAGGGTCATGGCATTCTTTCTTTTTCTTGCAATGGCCGTGGAAATCTTTATCGAACCACTCGTCAAAGAACCAAAAATCATCGAACCAATCGTGACAACGACATTTCTGTTCATGTGAATGACGACAGCACATAGAAATCCCTCCTCTTCCCATGCTCTCTACAGCATATGAGAGATTGATAGGAAAAGATTGGACGGGTCCCTCGGGAAAAGAGTATATTTTAAGTAGAAAATAAAAGGAGGAATGCCCTATGACGTCCGTACGTAAAACGATGGAGCTCATTAAAGAACTGGTATCGATCCCAAGCCCGACAGGAAATACATATGAGGTAATCAATTATATTGAAAGCCTTTTAAAAGAATGGAAGGTAGAAACGGTTCGGAACCACAAGGGAGGCTTACTTGCAACGCTTCCAGGACGCGACACATCCCGGCATCGCATGCTGACGGCGCACGTTGACACCCTCGGCGCTATGGTGAAGGAAATTAAAGCGGACGGCCGGCTGAAAATCGACTTAATCGGCGGGTTCCGCTACAACTCGATTGAGGGGGAGTATTGCCAAATTGAAACCGCCTCAGGAAAAACGTACACAGGCACCATTTTAATGCATCAAACGTCTGTGCACGTATACAAAGACGCGGGAAAGGCCGAGCGGAATCAAGAGAATATGGAGATCCGCCTAGATGAACCTGTTTACTGCCGAAAAGATACGGAGGAGCTTGGCATTGGTGTCGGAGATTTTGTGTCGTTTGATCCCCGTGTCGAAATCACATCAAGCGGATTTATTAAATCGCGCCATTTGGATGACAAAGCAAGCGTCGCCTTATTGCTCCGCTTAATTCATCAAATTCAAACAGAAGACATTGAGCTGCCGTATACAACCCATTTTCTTATTTCCAATAATGAAGAAATCGGATACGGCGGAAATTCGAATATTCCTCCTGAAACGGTCGAATATTTGGCGGTTGATATGGGAGCTATCGGAGACGGGCAGGCCACAGATGAATATTCAGTATCAATCTGTGTGAAGGATGCGAGCGGGCCGTATCATTACCAGCTCAGAAAACATTTAGTTCAATTAGCCGAAAAGCATCATATTGACTATAAGCTTGATATCTATCCGTACTACGGGTCTGATGCGTCAGCAGCAATCAAATCCGGGCATGATATTGTGCATGGCCTCATCGGGCCGGGAATTGACGCTTCCCATGCATTTGAACGCACCCATAAATCATCTCTTCGCCATACCGCTAAGCTTCTGTATTACTATGTACAGTCACAAATGGTATAAGGGGGGAAGGGCGAATGAAGATTTATAAGCTGAAAAGCATATTCGGCTGGGAAGGTGATGACGGGCTGGGAGAACAGCTGATTCAGCAGATCATTGCCGGAGAAAAAACAGCCACGTGCGCGCCGAGATCATTATATTCAAAAGATGAATTGAGGGACGTTTATCAAACAGCTGGTCAGCTTGTTACCGTTTATGATAAACATGACAATCCAAGATGCAATATAAAAGTGACAGACGTCTTTGAAACCACCTTTGGTGCGCCTGATATGAGGTTAGTCAAAGGAGAGGGCAATGGAGACCGAATTGACGAATTTCAAAAGGATCATCGGATGGCTTGGGCGGAGCTGATTAAAAACGGTGACCTGGAGCTGAATGAAGATACGGTTTTGATTACAGAGCTGTTTGAGCTTGTTCAAGACTAAAAAAGCCTGCGGGGATAAGAATCCCGCAGGCTTTTCATTAACCGGAAATGGTTGCGTTTTGCTCTGTTTTCGATTGGGACATAACAGCTTCTGCTTTCGCAGGGTTAAACATGCCTTCCCATTTAGACATCACAACAGCAGCAAGCGCGTTACCAGTCAGGTTGACAACTGTACGTGCCATATCCATGATACGGTCTACGCCGGCAATAAAGGCAAGTCCCTCAGCCGGAACGCCGATCGTGCCAAGCGTCGCAAGCAAGACAACAAAAGAAGTGCCAGGCACGGCAGCCATCCCTTTAGATGTCACCATTAAGACAAGCACAAGCGTAATTTGGTGCCAAATTGTCAAATCAATTCCGTATACCTGTGCCAAAAACAGCGCGGCAATGGATTGGTAGAGAACGGAACCGTCTAAGTTAAACGTATATCCGATCGGAATCACAAATGAAACAATGCCTTTCGGGCATCCGATTTTCTCCATTTTTTCCATGATGCGCGGAAGAACAGTTTCAGAGCTTGATGTACTGAACGCCAGTAAGATCTCATCCTTCATGTAAGCAAGGAATTTGAAGATGCTGATGCCGGCCATTTTTGCGACAATTCCAAATACGACAATTAAGAAGAAAGCAAGTGCGACATACACCAATCCGACGAGCTTTCCGAGAGAGATAAGAGAACCGAGCCCGAATTTAGACACAGTCACTCCGATTAGCGCGAAAACGCCGAATGGCGCCACTTTCATCACAAGGTTTACAACGTGGAACATGGCATGGGATACACCTTCAAAAAAGGCTAATACAGGCTTGCCGCGTTCGCCGATCGCGGAAATACCCAATGCAAATAGTACTGTAAAGCAGATGATGGCTAGAAGATCCCCTTCGACCAACGACTGGAAGAAGTTTGTCGGCACAATATGGAGGAATGTTTCCGCCACTGATTTATTACTTTGTTCTTTTTCGGTTTCAACATATTGACTGATGTCCGATTTTTGAGCTTCGTGTATATTAACTCCTGTACCCGGATGGAAGATGTTTGCAAGGGCTAGTCCGAGAATAATGGCAAAAGTCGTGATGATCTCGAAGTACAGAATCGTTCTGAAGCCTAGTTTACCGACTTGCTTTCCATTTCCTGCACCGGCTACACCGATGATTAAGCTGGAGACAACAATAGGAATCACTATCATTTTGATTAAGCGTAAAAAGAGATCCCCAATTGGCTGCAGGTAAGTAGGCAATGCTGGGTTGCCATACCAAATGACGCCAACAATAACACCTAGAATAAGTCCAACGAATATTTGTGTGGCTAATCCAAACTTAATTCTTTTCATAGATTACCTCCCAAAAAACAAAGTATCAACATATATCATGAATAGACATATATTTAATCTCACTATTAGATCAAATTATAATAGATAAGAAATGAATTCGTCTACAGTAAATTATATTTCGAAAATAAAGAATATTCAGTGATGACGCGATAATCACCAGAATTATCTAAAATCGGGTGAGCTTTGACCTAACCTGACTATTATTTCAAAATTAAGATATGTGTGAATAAATAAGAAAATCCCACGCGCAGGGCGTGGGATTTTTGCTTATGACAAATCATTTACTTTTATGCAGTTATTGCAGATATTACCATAGCACTCATGCTGCTCTTCTATCTTTTTTCCGCATTCCGCGCACTTTTTCGAAGGCAGGTTTCTAAAAAATTCTGTGATTTTTCCCAGCATAACCAATCCCTCTTTCCCCTTTGTAGTGACTTCATTGTAATATAACAGATTGTAAAAATCAATAACTGTTTTGATACAATATTTAAAACATGCTTTTTTCAAGAAAAATGGGTATATTGAAGGAGGAACAATTTTCTTGAAAAGATAGGAGGACATTATGAAAGTTACAGTTATCGGATGCTATGGCGGTTTCCCGGCCGCAAATGAAGCGACGTCAGGCTATTTATTTCAGTCAGGTGATTACTCTCTGCTTGTCGATTGCGGCAGTGCCGTATTGTCTAAGCTGTTCGGCTATGTGCCGGCGGAAAAGCTGGATGCGGTCGTTCTGTCTCATTATCACCATGACCATATTGCTGATATCGGGCCGCTGCAATTTGCCAAGCAAGTCGGTTCGTTTCTCGGCAAAGGAGAGCATACGCTTCCGATTTACGGACATGATGCTGATATAGAACAGTTTCAAAAGCTTACATATAAAACACATACGAAAGGCATTGCCTATCAGCCGGATCAGCCGCTGACTGCCGGTCCGTTTACGATCACATTTTTAAAAACGATTCACCCGGTGACGTGTTATGCCATGCGGATTACTGACGGCAGCCACACTGTCGTTTATACTGCTGATTCCAGCTATCAAGATTCATTTATTCCGTTTTCGAAAGATGCTGATTTGCTGATCTCAGAATGTAATTTTTATGCGGATCAAGACGGGACAAGCGCAGGCCATATGAACAGCCTGGAAGCCGGGCGCATTGCAAAAGAAGCCGGGGCTGGAGAGCTGCTGCTTACACATTTGCCGCATTTTGGCGTGCATGACAATCTTCGCAAAGAAGCGAAAACCGTTTTTAACGGTGAAGTGAATATTGCGAAATCAGGTTTTGTGTGGGAAGGATAAAGGAGGAGCACCATGTTATTTATAGACAATCAAAATATCAATGATCCGCGGATCAATCTTGCTATCGAGGAGTACTGTGTCAAGCATTTAGACCCTGAGCAGCAGTATTTGCTCTTTTATGTGAATCAACCGTCTATTATCATTGGGAAAAACCAAAATACAATAGAAGAAATCAATACAAAATATGTAGAGGAAAACGGGATTATCGTCGTCCGCCGTTTATCAGGCGGGGGCGCTGTGTACCATGATCTGGGGAACTTGAACTTCAGCTTTATCACCAAGGATGACGGGGACAGCTTTCATAACTTTAAAAAGTTCACTGAGCCGGTGATTCAGGCGTTACATCAACTCGGGGTTGAAGCGGAATTAAGCGGCCGGAACGACATTGTAGTGGATGCCCGGAAAATATCCGGAAACGCCCAGTTTGCAACGAAAGGCCGTATTTTCAGCCACGGCACCCTCATGTTTGATTCAGCCATTGATCATGTTGTATCAGCATTAAAGGTGAAAAAGGATAAAATTGAATCAAAAGGCATCAAATCGATCAGAAGCCGAGTGGCAAACATCAGTGAGTTTCTCGATGATAAAATGACCACCGAAGAATTCCGCAGCCATTTGCTTCGCCATATTTTTAACACGAACGACATTGGAAACGTGCCGGAGTATAAGCTAACGGAAAAAGATTGGGAGACCATTCATCAAATTTCGAAAGAGCGCTATCAGAATTGGGATTGGAACTACGGTCGCTCACCGAAATTTAACCTTAATCATTCGAAACGTTATCCGGTTGGATCGATCGATTTGCGCCTAGAGGTCAAGAAAGGCAAAATCGAGGACTGCAAAATCTTCGGAGATTTCTTCGGTGTCGGTGATGTATCTGAAATTGAAAACCTGCTGGTCGGAAAACAATACGAACGCAGCGTCATCGCTGATGTGCTCGAAGATGTGAATCTCAAGCATTACTTTGGGAACATTACGAAAGAGGATTTCCTTGATCTGATTTATTAAGGCAAAGCACTTCGTTTGAAAGAGCGGCTGTGTGTTTGAAATAATGGAGGCAGGAGGGATTCACATGAAAGTGTTTTTAATCGGAGCGAACGGACAAATCGGGCAAAGACTCGTCTCTTTATTCCGGGATCATCCTGATCATTCCATTAGAGCGATGGTCAGAAAAGAAGAACAGAAAGCGTCTCTCGAAGCTGCCGGTGCAGAAGCTGTGCTTGCGAATCTGGAGGGCAGCTCCGAAGAAATCGCCGCCGCGGCAAAAGGCTGCGACGCCATCATTTTCACAGCGGGTTCCGGCGGCAGCACAGGCTATGATAAAACGCTGCTGGTGGATCTTGATGGAGCGGCAAAAGCCATTGAAGCGGCGGACATTGCCGGAATCAAACGGTTTATTATGGTCAGCGCCCTTCAAGCCCATAACCGTGAAAATTGGAATGAGGCACTCAAACCTTATTATGTGGCCAAGCATTATGCCGATAAAATTTTGGAAGCAAGCGGTTTAACCTATACGATTATCCGTCCGGGAGGCCTTCGCAACGAGCCTGGAACGGGAACTGTTTCAGCTGCGAAGGATCTGGAGCGGGGGTATATTTCCCGTGATGACGTTGCAAAAACGGTCATTGCCTCTTTAGATGAAAACAATACGGAAAATCGGGCCTTTGATCTGACAGAAGGAGATACGCCGATTGCTGAAGCATTGAAGAAACTATGACTGAACTGACACTCGGGGCTTTTTGCTCTTGAGTGTTTTTTTCTGTTTCTCTATAATGGAGGAGAAAGCTTGGCTTCAATAATGAATGACTATTCATTCACTTTAAGGGGTGGGAGAATGAATCTTGTTTCAAAATTGGAAGAAACAGCATCTGAGAAGCCCGACAGCATCGCATGCAGGTTTAAGGATCACATGATGACGTATCAAGAGCTGAATGAACAAATTCAGCGATTTGCGGACGGCCTTCAGGAAGCCGGTATGGAGAAAGGGGACCATCTAGCTTTGCTGCTTGGCAACTCGCCTGATTTTATCATCGCGTTTTTTGGTGCTTTAAAAGCCGGGATCGTGGTTGTTCCCATCAATCCGTTGTACACGCCGACAGAAATTGGTTATATGCTGACAAATGGCGATGTAAAGGCGATCGTGGGCGTTAGCCAGCTTTTGCCGCTTTATGAGAGCATGCATGAATCGCTGCCAAAGGTTGAGCTCGTCATTTTATGCCAGACGGGAGAGGCTGAGCCGGAAGCCGCGGACCCAGAGGTCAGGATGAAAATGACAACGTTTGCAAAAATAGTGCGGCCGACATCTGCCGCTAAACAAAACCAAGAGCTTGTCCCTGATGATACCGCGGTTATTTTATATACGTCAGGAACGACTGGAAAACCGAAAGGCGCAATGCTGACTCATCAGAATTTGTACAGGAATGCCAACGATGTCGCAGGCTATTTGGGAATGGATGAGAAGGACAATGTGGTCTGTGCTCTTCCCATGTTTCACGTGTTTTGTTTAACTGTCTGCATGAATGCACCGCTGATGAGCGGCGCAACTGTCTTGATTGAGCCTCAATTCAGTCCGGCATCTGTTTTTAAACTTGTTAAGCAGCAGCAGGCGACCATTTTTGCCGGTGTTCCTACGATGTATAATTACTTGTTTCAGCATGAGAATGGGATGAAAGATGATTTTTCTTCCATCCGACTTTGCATTTCGGGGGGAGCAGCCATGCCAGTCGCATTGCTGACGGCGTTTGAAGAAAAATTCGGCGTTACCATTTTGGAAGGCTACGGGCTCTCGGAAGCATCACCTGTCACTTGCTTTAACCCGTTTGACAGGGGCAGAAAGCCGGGCTCCATCGGGACAAGTATCTTACATGTCGAAAACAAGGTCGTCGATCCGCTCGGACGCGAGCTGCCCGCTCACCAGGTCGGCGAATTGATCGTAAAAGGACCCAATGTGATGAAGGGCTACTATAAAATGCCGATGGAAACAGAGCATGCGTTAAAAGATGGTTGGCTTTATACAGGGGACTTGGCAAGACGGGATGAGGACGGCTATTTTTACATTGTTGACCGGAAAAAAGACATGATCATTGTAGGAGGATACAATGTGTATCCGCGGGAAGTGGAGGAGGTGCTGTACAGACACCCGGACGTCAAGGAGGCCGTTGTCCTCGGCGTGCCGGACGCCCAAAGCGGGGAAGCGGTAAAGGGATATGTGGTACCGAAACGTTCTGGCATAACAGAAGAGGACATCATGCAGCACTGTGAAAAGCATCTGGCGAAATACAAGCGGCCTGCCGCCATTACGTTTCTTGACGACATTCCGAAAAATGCGACGGGGAAAATGCTCAGACGGGCGCTAAGAGATATTTTGCCTCAATAAAATGAAAAAGCGAAGCAGCTAGCTTCGCTTTTTCATTTTCAATCCTTTGCTTCTTTTTTCATAATGTTTAGCAGCGCCTTTGTATCGTTTTTGCTTAATTTGTAGTATGTGCCATCCTTCAAAAATACGGCTTGCTGGCTGCCGTCAATCCATAGCCTGAATGAGTCGTACCGGTCTTTATGAAACTTGATTGTCCCTTCGTAATCAGGGGCTGATGTTTTTTCTGTCTTTACCTGTTTTCCCTGATTCATAATGTCCAGCATATCTTTGACGTGCTGCCTTTTTTCAATCTTAATATCTTCCTGGCCGCTTGAAGACAGTGTGATCAAATCCGCGTCTACCGATTGATACACATCGCCTGACCGGCTGTAAAGATAGAAAAATGCAATAAACACAAGACCGATTACCACGATGGCTGCCACTATTTTTTTCATTTGCATCACTCCAAACATTGTTAGTTTTCCCAGTGATCGGGCTTTCCATGCTTAAATGGATGGAAAAGTGCGGAACACAGCTTGGTTCTAAGAATTTGAATTTATGATTACAATAGAAGTAACGGGTTGATGTGAGGAGTGAGGTGTTATGCGCAAATGGATTGCGGCAGCAGGGCTTGCTTACGTGCTGTACGGGCTGTTTTTTTATTGGTATTTCTTCCTGTCCGGTGATTCCGCAATACCGGAAGCCGTGAAAGGGACGCAGGCTGATCCGGCTTCTTTCATGAAGCCGTCTGATTTGGCGGTGGCCGAGCAGTATTCAAATATCAAGAATTTTTTATTTTTTATCGGGGTACCTCTTGATTGGTTTCTGTTTTTTGTTTTGCTGGTCAGCGGCGTTTCAAAGAAAATCAAGAAATGGATGGAAGCGGCCGTGCCTTTTCGGTTTTTGCAGATCGTTGGTTTTGTATTTGTACTTTCGCTGATTACCACATTGGTGACGCTGCCTTTAGATTGGATAGGCTATCAAGTGTCACTTGACTACAACATTTCCACACAGACTACGGCCAGCTGGGCTAAGGATCAGGTTATCAGCTTTTGGATCAGCTTTCCAATCTTTGCGCTTTGCGTTCTCGTGTTTTATTGGCTGATCAAAAGGCATGAAAAAAAATGGTGGTTATACGCCTGGCTGTTAACAGTGCCGTTTTCGCTGTTTCTGTTTTTTATTCAGCCGGTCATTATCGATCCTTTATACAATGATTTTTATCCGCTGAAAAATAAAGAGCTTGAAAGCAAAATTTTAGAGCTGGCAGAAGAAGCCAATATTCCGGCTGATCATGTATATGAAGTGAACATGTCGGAAAAAACAAATGCGCTGAATGCCTATGTTACGGGAATTGGGGCCAATAAACGGATTGTATTGTGGGATACGACGCTGAACAAACTTGACGATTCAGAGATTCTGTTTATAATGGGCCACGAAATGGGCCACTATGTCATGAAGCACGTTTACATCGGCCTGGCTGGCTATTTGCTCGTGTCGCTCGCCGGATTTTATGTCATTGATAAGCTATACAAGCGGACGGTGCGCCTAACGCGCAGCATGTTTCATTTAGAAGGGCGGCATGATCTTGCGGCACTTCCGCTGTTATTGCTTTTGTTTTCTGTTTTGAGCTTTGCGATTTCGCCTTTTTCTAATGCTGTCTCGCGTTATCAGGAGAATAAGGCTGACCAGTATGGGATCGAGTTGACAGAGAACAGAGAAGCCGCTGTTAAAACGTTTCAGGATTTGGCCGTGACGGGGCTGAGCCAGGTTGATCCTCCGGTGCTTGTGAAGATTTTCAGAGGCAGCCACCCTTCGATCATGGAACGGATTCAACATGCGGAGAAAGAAGAGAAAACGCCGGAACATCCTGCCACAGAACAGGATAATGGCAAATAAAAAGAAGCAGGTATGGAGGAACCTGCTTCTTTTTGATATTATTGGGCAGCTGCTTCTACGTTGATTAACCCTTTTCCATAGTAGAAAGAGCTTCCAAGGTATGTTGCAGTGCTTTCTAATCGATCACGGATTTGCGCGTTTGTCCAAGTCGGGTGCTTAGAAAGAATTAACGCTGCTGCTCCGGCAACGTGAGGAGTCGCCATGGACGTTCCGTTATAAGCGCCGTAAGTGCCTCCAGGAAGTGTGCTTTGGATGGAAACGCCAGGAGCCATTACATCAAGCTCAGAACCTACGCTGGAGAATGAAGCTCTTTGGTTGCTGCTGTTTACCGCACCTACCGCGATGGTAGAAGGATATTTCGCAGGATAGCCGACTGTGCTTGAGCTTCCGGACGAGCCTTCGTTTCCGGCTGCGGCAGCAACCACAATACCGCTGGAAACGGCTTTATCAACAACTGTTTTCAGCGCTGTAGAACCAGAAGGTCCGCCAAGGCTCATGTTGATAACATCCATATTGTTGGAAATGGCCCATTCAATGCCGTTGATGATCCAGCTGTATTGGCCGCTTCCTGTTGAATCAAGAACTTTTACCGCATATAATGATGCGCTTGGCGCTACGCCGAGAACACCGATTGAGTTATTAAGAGCGGCAATCGTACCGGCTACGTGCGTACCGTGAGAACTGCCGTCCTGGTATGGGTTTGTTTCAGAAGGTACGAAGCTTGCTCCGCCTCTGACGTTTAAGTCAGGATGAGAAGAGTCAATTCCGCTGTCGATAACAGCTACTTTTACGTTAGAGCCTGTGTAGCCTTGAGAGTGAAGAGCCGGCGCTTTAATTTGGGAAATGCCGTAAGGAACAGATTGCGCATATTCATGTGCAATATGATCTTCTTCCACATATGCAACACTCGGATCTTGTTTTAATTCTTTTACAGCTTTTTCATCCAATGTTGCTGTGGCTGCGTTAACATACTTAAACTGCTTTTGAACTTTTCCGCCTTTCTCAGAAATAACATCCTTTTTCTTGGCGGAGCTCATGGCACTCATTGTCTGTTTAAATCCGACAATGTATTTCTTTTCTGTACTGCTTTTTCCGGCAGCCTGCGCAGACATGTTGCTGAACGCCATCGTAAAGATTAACGTTAACGCAAACAACAAGCTGATCCACAATTTTTTGTTTCTCACTCTTTACCCTCTCCTTTTGAAAAATTCAGAGTAGACTTACTAAAAAGACTATTCTGTGAATTTATTGTAATAGATGGAATAATATTTTAGTAGACCCATTTTTTTGAGATGATTTTATCTCTATTTAGGTATATCATCTCTCGCTATTTCCGTAGAGACTCGAAATAACTATTTTCATACAGAAAAAAACGAAAATAGACATGAGTAAATGTTCATTATGCCGAAATGTCATGCTTTTTCAGGTTAAATGCTCCTGAGTCCCGGCAAATTCCTGTCGAAAAAATTCGTTCGAATGACCTGCATATGCTTTCGTGAGAACAATGGATATTATCGTGATATTTTTTCAATGCATGATGATAAAAGTATTCTGAAAAATAAACTTTACAGAAAAATTTGATTAGGGATAGAATGAAAAAATGATTGAGAGGGAGGAAGAACTGGATGAACATTCGCCAAGCAAAGATTTCAGATGCGGCAGCCATCGCGCCGCTGTTTAACCAATATCGGGAATTTTATAGACAGGCATCCGATTTGCAAGGGGCGGAGGCTTTTTTGAAAGCGCGTTTGAAAAATCACGAGTCTATTATTTTGATAGCAGAAGAAAATGGAGAGCTCATAGGCTTTTCCCAGCTCTATCCCGCGTTTTCTTCTGTGTCAATGAAAAGAATCTACATATTAAATGACTTATTTGTTGCTCCTCATGCGCGAACAAAGGGAGCCGGCGGCCAGTTGCTTTTGGCCGCAAAGGATTATGCAGCGGAAAACGGGGCAAAAAGTTTAACGCTTCAAACTGAGCACCACAACCGGAAGGCAAGAAGCTTGTATGAGCAAAACGGCTATGAAGAGGATACCGCATTTGTCCACTATCATCTCAATGTGCCGGCGAAGTGAAAATGGCGGCTTGATGATTTGGTTTTTGGAACGTTCTTCGGTTACGATATAAATGAAAAGGAGTGTGCCGAATGTCAACGTTATTTCAAGCATTGCAGGCAGAAAAAAATGCCGATGATGTTTCAGTCCAAGTGAAAACCATATCAACAGGGGATTTGCCGAAGGATGGTGTCCTGATTAAAGTTGCTTATTCCGGCATTAATTACAAAGATGGTCTGGCCGGAAAAGCAGGAGGCAATATCGTCAGAGAGTATCCGCTTATTTTAGGCATTGATGCTGCGGGTACGGTCGTCTCTTCCAATGATCCGCGTTTTGCAGAGGGGGATGAGGTCATCGCGACAAGCTATGAGCTCGGCGTCTCCCGTGATGGCGGATTAAGTGAATACGCTTCGGTGCCCGGTGACTGGCTGGTGCCTTTGCCACAGAATCTTTCGTTAAAAGAAGCGATGGTGTACGGAACGGCGGGGTTTACTGCGGCGTTATCAGTGCATCGGCTTGAACAGAACGGCCTGTCTCCGGAAAAAGGCAGTGTGCTAGTCACAGGAGCAACCGGCGGTGTCGGCGGAATTGCGGTATCGATGCTGAACAAGCGGGGCTATGATGTGGTGGCAAGCACCGGAAACCGGGAGGCGGCTGATTATTTGAAACAGCTCGGTGCAAGCGAAGTAATCAGCAGGGAAGATGTCTATGACGGAACGCTTAAGGCGCTGTCCAAGCAGCAATGGCAGGGAGCGGTTGATCCAGTCGGGGGAAAACAGCTTGCCTCGCTTTTAAGCAAAATTCAATATGGCGGAGCTGTCGCGGTGAGCGGCTTAACCGGAGGAGGAGAAGTTCCAGCAACGGTGTATCCTTTTATTCTTCGCGGAGTAAGCCTGCTCGGGATCGATTCAGTATACTGTCCGATGGACGTCAGATCCGCTGTTTGGGAGCGCATGGCTTCTGATCTCAAGCCTGATCAGCTGCTGACCATTGTGGATAGGGAAGTATCATTGGAAGAAACGCCTGGTGCATTAAAAGAGATTTTGCAAAATCGCATTCAAGGAAGAGTGATAGTGAAGCTTTAACAGGATCAGCTTGCAGGGAATGTATGTTTCTGCAAGCTTTTTTTGTGGACAGGGTGTTAAGCTGTGCCCCAAAACAATCATCCGTTTCGTGTTTGCACTATGTTAAAGAAAGAAACAAGATTTACCTGGAAAGCGGAACTTTCTTTTCTCATTTGAAAAATAATTGGTGATAATGATTCTCATTCCGTGTTATACTACTCTTGGACATTTTAATCATAGAAACTGCTAACAGGAGAGACTGGAACTATGAAAAAAACACTGATTATTCTTACAGTTTTACTTCTTTCTGTCTTAACGGCTGCTTGCTCGTCTTCAAGCGGCAATCAAAACAGCAAAGAACATAAAGTGGCGATAACACATGATTTAGGAAAGACGAATGTGCCTGAGCATCCGAAGCGGGTTGTTGTTCTTGAGCTTGGTTTTATCGACACACTGCTTGATCTCGGCATTACGCCTGTCGGGGTTGCCGATGACAACAAAGCGAAGCAGCTGATCAACAAGGATGTGCTGAAGAAAATTGACGGCTACACATCTGTCGGCACTCGCTCACAGCCAAGCATGGAAAAAATCGCTTCATTAAAACCCGATTTAATTATTGCTGACACGACCCGACATAAGAAGGTGTACGATCAGCTGAAAAAAATCGCGCCGACGATTGCGCTTAATAATTTAAATGCCGATTATCAGGATACAATTGACGCTTCCCTTACGATTGCAAAAGCAGTCGGCAAGGAGAAGGAAATGGAGAAAAAGCTGACGGCACATGAAGAAAAGCTTAGCGAGACAAAGCAGAAAATCAGCGCGAACAGCCAGTCAGTGCTTTTGATCGGAAATACAAATGATACGATTATGGCCAGGGATGAAAACTTCTTTACATCAAGACTTTTAACACAGGTCGGCTATCGATATGCAATTAGTACGTCAGGCAATAGCGATTCAAGCAATGGCGGCGACTCCGTGAATATGAAAATGACACTGGAGCAGCTGCTGAAAACAGATCCGGATGTGATCATCCTGATGACAGGAAAAACAGATGACCTCGACGCCGACGGGAAACGCCCGATCGAAAAGAATGTCCTCTGGAAAAAGCTGAAGGCAGTGAAAAACGGGCATGTATACCACATGGACCGTGCAGTGTGGTCTCTGCGCCGCAGTGTAGACGGGGCGAATGCCATTTTGGACGAGCTTCAGAAAGAGATGCCGGCTGATAAGAAATAAAAGAAAAGACAGGCTGACGCCTGTCTTTTTCTTATTTGATAAAGCCGGATAAGTGGCTGTTGATATTATAGTCTTTAATCCGCCATTTTTCTTCTGCAAATTCAATGTTGCTGAGGCAGGCGTTGACGAGGCGGGTGCTTTTAAGCTCAGGGTCACCGCCGGATATTTCCGTCAGCAGGGCGTGAATTGCCGCACCGTGCGCCACGATCAGCACCTTCTTGTCTGGATACGCTTGGCTCACTTTTGCCAACCCGCCCATCAGTCTGTCAGTGAGTTCTTCTAAGGTTTCCATATTCGGATAGATGTTATCCGGATAGCGCTTTGTCCGTTCCTCCAGCGGCATGCCCTCCGCGTCGCCGTAATCTCGTTCCTTAAAATCATCCATCTCGACAATCGGAAGATGCAGATATTCATTAATAATTTCCGCGGTTCTTTTCGCTCTTTTCAGCGGGCTCGTCACAATAATATCCCAAGAAAAGTCCTTTACATATTCTCCGGTTTCTCTTGCTTGGCGTTCACCTGTTGCGTTTAGCGGGATATCGGTTTTGCCTTGGCATTTTTGCTGCAGGTTCCAATCGGTTTCTCCATGTCTTACTAAACAAACGGCTGTCATAAAATCCCCTTCCTGACTTTATTCATATTGCTATTATACTAAATCGAAAGCGTGCATCCTATGAAAAAGCCTATGCAAGCACTTTAAATAATAAAGCCAGTCCGATTCCGCCGCCGCTTCCGATGGCTGCAACCGCATATTGACAGTCTGTCCGTCTTTTCGCTTCATAAAACAATCTGGTTACCAGAGCCGCACCTGATGCACCGTATGGATGGCCAAGAGCTAATGCGCCGCCGCGCACATTGATTTTTGAAAAGGGAATGCCGAGTTCTTGCGAGCAGACACAAATTTTGACGGCAAAGGCTTCATTGATTTCAAATAAATCGATATCATCAAGTGTTACATCGTGTGTATGTAAGAGCTGACGGATCGCATCAACCGGTGCCGCGGGCGGATAGTTGGGGTGAATACCGCTGACAGCGCTGCCGATAAACCGAAGCACAGGCTTAAGTCCGAGGGCAGCCGCTTTTTCTTCTTCCATTACTAAAAGAGCGGCTGCTCCGTCTGCTATGCCACTGCTGTTGGCTGCTGTGACTGTTCCGGAGCTGGTGTCGAAAACCGGCTTTGCACGGGGAATAATCGCTTTTATCGGCCGCGTTTTCAAAAATGCTTCGTCCGTCTCCAATTCCCCGAGAGCAACAATTTCTTCACGGTAAAATCCTTCATTATGCGCGTTCCTGCTGCGTTGATGGCTGAGAAGCGCGTACTCATCCTGCATGCTTCTACTGATGGAATAGCGTGCAGCCGTATATTCTGCGGCAATGCCCATGTCGGGATCGCCGATCGCATCTGGAGAAAAGCGGGCCCGTTCTGAAAAAGGGGATTGGCTGCTGCTTTCTGAGCCGCCCGCAATATACATCGTGCCGGCTCCCGCTTGAATGAGGCTGCAGGCATAGCGTACGGCTTCAAGGCCTGAACCGCACTGTCTGTCAATTGTCATCCCGGGAACCGATAAAGGCAGTCCGGCTTGAAGGGCTGACAGTCTGGCGAGGTTGCCGCCTCTGCCGGTAGCGTTTCCTAGAATGACCTCATCAATTTGATCCTCTAGCTTTCGGCTGAGACAACGGATGATGGGAGCCGCCAAATTCTCCGGCAGGAAAGGCTTCAGCAGTCCATTTTGTTTTCCGAAGATCGTTCGTTTTGCATCAACAATAACCGCATTCATTTATACTGTACACCCTCTTCCAGCCATTTCTTCACTCTGGAACGGGCAATTTTTCCGCTGCTCGTTTCCGGCAAGCTGTCTGCAAACACCCATTTTTTCGGGATTTTATAGGAGGCTAATTTCTGTTTACACCAGGCTTTCAGCTTTCTGGCATTAGCGCTTCCACGAATGACAGCTACAGCGATTTCTCCCCAATACTCGTCCGGCATTCCAACGACAGCCGCGTTTTCAACCTCTGGGCAGGAGAGTAGCACACGTTCAACTTCTTCTGGGAAAATATTTAATCCTCCGTACACGATCATCCCGTTTTCTCTTCCTGATATGTATAGAAAGCCTTCCTCATCAACGTAGCCCATATCATCCACTGTCATCCATTCATCTGGTGTGCTGCCGTTCACATAGCCGGAAAACCGCATCGGGCTTTTGACAAATATTTTTCCGATTTCTCCTGGCTGGCAGCGTTCTCCTTTGGAGCCGCGGATTTCAATCTGGACATTATGAAAAGGGCGGCCGGCTGAATGCGGCTTCCGCTTGCTGTCTTCCGGTGAAGAAAACGTCACAAAACTAAGCTCTGAAGTGCCGTAAAAATCGTACAGCCTGAGATGGGGCCATATAGCGGCAAGCTTCTTCTTGGATTCTGCCGGCCAGTCTGCGCCGGATGAAATGATTTTGAGAGGGCTTTCGGGAAAGCCCTCAATCCGGGTGAGTGCGTCTGTCATTGTCGGTACGGTATAAAGAACACTGACGGCTTCACGGTTCAGCCATTCCTTTGTCTGGGCAGGAGAAAACTTTTTCAGCAAACAAACCGTTCCCCCGAGATATAAAGTGCTGACTGCCCCATATAAGAAGTGAGAGGATATTAACGTTCCGGGAATCAATACCGTGTCATCTGATGAGATCGAAAAATCTGTTTCTGTACAGGTAAAGCTCTCTATCCATGAGCGGTGAGAGCGCGTAAAGGCCTTTGGTTTTCCTGTCGAGCCTGACGTAAATCCCATGTAAAAGGGGTGCTCCGGGTCAATGATAGGTAAGGGAGCAGCGGATTCCTCTTCAATATTTGCCATACAGTTATCCAGCAAAACAACGGGTGTCTTGCTATGTATCAGTTTGTTTTTGTAAAAGGCTGAAGTAACCACTAGATCCGCATTGCTTATGGACAGCCTCTCCATACATTCAGCCGGGCTCCAGCGTGTGTCGAGGGGAATGGCCGTGCATCCAGCCGCTGCGGCTCCGGCAAACAGCTGTAAAAACGCCAGACTATTTGGGAGCAAAAATGCCACACGATTCGGCATGCTTGGCTGTGACCGCAGCCAATTTGCGGTTTGGGCGACAAGCCGATCCCAATCTTGGTACGTGATTTGCTCCGATTCAGTTAGGATCGCTACACGGCCGGGCGATGTTTCGGCAGTAGATGAATAGGTATGAGTAATTGTCATGCAGTGTCATCCTCCTTTTGTAAACATCGTATCAGAAAGAGACAAGGCTTGAGTGATTTTTATTGCCAGGAATGCAGATACAGCCGCTTTTATCAAATCACCGGGCACATATGCAAGACTCATGAAGGCGGCCTGTGACAAATCAATATGCATCATAAAAGCTTGTACCGGTATACCAAGCAGATAAATAAAGATGATGCCGAATGCGATATGAGTGAAAAAGAGACGCACTGCTGTCACCTTTCGCAGTCTGTTAGCGGCTAAACTGATCAGCCATGAAGCGAGTGGATAAGCGATCAAAAAACCTGCGCTCGGTCCGAAAAACACACCAAAACCACCTCGTCCGCCAGGCAACAGCGGCGCTCCGAAGGCGATGAGGAGCAAAAAGACAAGCTGGCTTAAGAAAGCAGACTTTGGCTTGAGGATGCTGCCTGCCAGCATGACACCGAGCGTTTGCAGTGTAATCGGAACGGGTGTAAAGGATAAGAAGAGAGGGGGGATAAAGCCGAGCACTGCCATCAGTGCGGTGAAAATAGCAATATGCATCATGTCAATTAATTTCAGCATTGTGAATCCTCCAAACAGTAATCAAATATGGTTATACAATAAATGCAGGCTATTATTATGTCAACTTATTTTTAAATTAAGTTTACATTATGAACGCAGAAAAACCGGCCGTATGGCAGGCCGGTTTTTGATGGTTATTCTTCTGTCAGAATGACAAGCGAATCAACGGAAGCGGCCACATGGGAAACGGCGCGGCTGACTTCCTGAAGCCCTCCAAGAAAGGCCTGCAGATCGACGTCGATTTTGCCTGATTGCTCTTTGCTGATTTTCATGCTGTGGACGATTTCATCGAATAAGCGGTTAATTTGCGTCATTTTTTCTTTACTTTCGCTGACTAGCTCATTCACGTCCTTGATATGCTTCGATACAATGTTGATTTGTGTATTCGTATTATTCACAAGCTCAGACACAGTAGAGACGGTTTTTTTCGTGTCCTCAGAAAGCTTCCGCACTTCATTTGCCACGACAGCAAAGCCTTTGCCGTGTTCTCCGGCGCGGGCGGATTCAATGGAGGCATTGAGCGAGAGAAGGTTTGTTTGTTCAGCTATGCCTGTGACGATGCCGAAGATTTTTTCAATTTGCTGCGCGATTTCATCCAGCTTGACCATTTCTTTTTCGATTTGGACAAGGCTTGTGTCAATTTTGTTCATCTGTTTTTGCTGGACTTCAAGCTCTTTTTTCCCGCCGATCGACTTTTCTTCAACAGTGCTGGATGTCACTGTGCCGGCTTTGGATGCTTGAGAAATGCCTTCAGATTTGTCCACAAGCTCTTGAACGGATCTGCTTGTTTCTGAAAACAGATTGGCAATCGATCCAGAGGTTTCTTGAATTTTCTGATGAAGAAGGTTTTTCTTTTCTTCTTGTTCATCACGGGTCTGGCTGTACTCGCTTTGAAATGCTTCAAGGACAAGCTGCTGTTCTAAATTCAAGATTTTTGTTGTCGCTTTAATGGCTTTCAGCAGTTCTTGCTGATTTATAATAGATGTTTCGTAAATGTCAATTATTGACAAAAGAAGTTCTTGAAACGCGCCCATATACCATTTTGGCAGAAGGCCGATTTTTAAATGGATGGAGGCGATTCGGTTTCGCTTTTCAATGAATTCATCATCGATAACGCCTGCAAACATTTCCTGAATATGCCGTTTTAACGTTTGTTTTAAACGGTCAACTGAGCTGTGATCATTAATGATATCCATCAATGAGCTTTCATGGTCAAGGTTTTTATAAAACGCATCGACGATAAATACGATATTTTCTTGAATTAATGGCTGAAGCTGCTCCAACACGTAAAGCTCAGCATCTCCCAGCCTGACCATTTTGAGCTGTTTTTTGACATCTTCATGTTTGTTTGTGAGCTGGATGCGGTTTTTTTGCTGTCCATTTGAATCAGAAAAGTAAGCAGTTTCTTGTTTTCTCTCTTTTTTAAATAACAATACAATGATCCCCCTTGGGAAAAATATAATTTTTACTTTTTGGCTTTTTAAGCCTTTTACTTTTTTATCGGCCAAGGGAAACATGAATGAAGCTGCAGATGAAAAATATTTGAAAAACCGTTCATTAAAATGAACGGTTTAATCGAGATCTATTTGCTTTAATGGTTTAATGGCCGGACCCTCTACAACTTCGCCAGAAGGCTTAAAGCGTGATCCGTGGCACGGACAATCCCACGTATGCTCGCTGTCGTTCCACTCGACCTCACAGCCTAAATGGGTACAGGTTGTATCAACGAGATGGAGGCAGCCTGTCTCATCCCGAAATGCGCCCGCCCGCCTGCCGTTTATGGTGACAGCTTTTCCTTCTCCTGGCGCAATGTCTTCAAATTGGACATCAGGCTTTTCAAGCTTTCCTTTAATTAAATGCTTGGCGACATCGGCATTGTAGGAAATCACTTTCTGCAAACCGGGATTCAGATGGAACCGGGACGGGGTGAAAATGCTTTCGTAAGGATTATCTTTTTTCTCTACAAGGTCCGATAATAAAGTGGCTGCGACCCCCGATGACGTCATGCCCCATTTTTTGAACCCGGTCGCTACTAGAATATTGTCCTCATTTTCCGACATCGGCCCAATAAACGGGATTTTGTCGATCGTCACAAGATCTTGGGTGGACCAATAATATGGGATGCTTTCGATGCCGATGGTGCTTTCGGCTAATTGTCTCAGTGTTTCATAATGTGTGGACATGTCTTTTCCCTGTCCTGTTTTATGGCTTACTCCGCTGAAGAGAATCAGCTTTTCACCGTTTGCAACCGTATAGCGAAGGGCCACTGACGGCTGATCGATACTCAAATACATGCCCTCGGGATACTCGATCTTCGGCTTGATGGCGAGGACATAAGATCTGTCAGAATACATTCTCGCAGCATATAATCCGCCTCCGTCATAAAAAGGGAAGTGGGAACAGCATATGACAAAGCGGCTCTTAATGGCGTGCCGGCTTTTTGTTATCACTTCGGACCTTTCGCCTTTTTTGATATCAAGCGCAACGGTCTCTTCATAAATTCGGCCGCCTTTTTGAACAATTTGCTCCAGAAGCGCTTTTAAGTATTGCAGCGGATGAAATTGAGCTTGATTCTTCATGACAAGCGCCAGCTTAGAACCTACGGGAATCGGAAGATCCTTGATAAGGTCTCTTTCAATTCCGAGTTTTGTGTATGCCTCATGCTCAGTGCGGATTTTTTGAACAGCGTTTTCATTTGCTGTGTAAAGATATGCGTCTTGCTCAATCCATTCACAGTCAATTTGATGTTCATCCACAATCCCTTTTATGTAATCAATTGCATTTTGGTTTGCTTCATAATAAAGCCTCGCATGGTTTAATCCGAAATTGCGGATAAATTCGTCGTATATCATGTCATGCTGTGCGGTAACTTTAGCCGTTGTGTGGGCAGTGGTTCCGTTGAGAACCTGATTTGCTTCAATCAAGACAACACGGAAGCCTCTCTTCGTAAGTTCATATGCCGTTGTAATTCCTGTAATCCCGCCTCCGATAATGGTGACGTCACATTCAGTTTCCTCTTGAAGCGCAGGAAAAGAAGGCAGGTCAGTTGATGTTTTCCAGTATGTTTCAGGTGCTTCCTTTGCAAAATGTTGATTAGCCAAGCCGTTATACCTCCAATCAGATTTATTCTTAATTTTTCCATATTCTATCTTTTCATACATAGGAAGCAGGCATTGTTCATAACATAATAAGGTTGAAAAGGAGTGATTTCATTGGCGAATCAAAAAAAGAAAACTTTACCGCCCCAGCACCAGAACCAGCAGCCTGGTTTTGAATATCTCATGGACCCGCGTCCGGTTTTTGATAAGCCGAAGAAAGCGAAAAAATTAGAGGGCAAAACCGCTATTATTACTGGAGGAGACAGCGGAATTGGACGCGCTGTATCGGTGTTATTCGCAAAAGAAGGGGCTAATGTGGTCATTGTATATTTGAATGAACATCAGGACGCCGAGGAAACAAAGCAGTATGTAGAAAAGGAAGGGGGAAAATGCCTGCTGATTGCAGGAGATGTCGGGGATGAAGCGTTTTGCAATGATGTAGTCGGGCGGGCAAGCCAAGCGTTTCCATCCATTGATATATTGGTTAACAATGCAGCTGAGCAGCATGTCCAGCCCAGCATTGAAAAAATCACCAGCCACCAGCTGCTCAGAACCTTCCAAACAAACATTTTTTCCATGTTTTACTTAACAAAGGCAGTGCTGCCTCATTTAAAAAAAGGGAGCTCTATCATTAATACCGCTTCAATTACCGCCTATAAAGGCAATAAAACGCTGATCGATTATTCAGCGACAAAAGGAGCGATCGTCACGTTTACAAGATCCCTTTCCCAGTCGCTTGTTCAGCAGGGCATACGGGTCAATGCGGTGGCACCGGGTCCCATTTGGACACCGCTTATCCCGGCCAGCTTTGCCGCAAAAGAAGTGGAAGTGTTTGGTTCAGACGTGCCGATGGAGCGTCCGGGACAGCCGGTCGAAGTGGCGCCAAGCTATTTATACCTAGCCAGCGACGATTCCACATATGTCACAGGACAGACGATTCACGTCAATGGCGGAACCATTGTGAATGGATAATAAAAAGCCAATCCTTAAGGATTGGCTTATTCGCTCTGCTTGAGCGTTGCATATTCTTTAGAGAGCGTCAGAAACGCATCTTTATCTTTTTCGTCCAAGGCTTTGTTGATTTGGTCCGTCAGCATGGCCAGCCGACGCTTATACAAGGATTCATCGAGCACCATTTGAATATAGACATCCGTCATTGTGACATCAAGTTCTTTTGTTTTTTGCGTGTTGCGGGACTTCATGAGCTCAGTGTACGATTTTTTCTCTTTCATAAAGAATCCCCCCAATGCCTTTTTTATAGTATATGGATAACGGTCGAAAAAATCAATAAATTTTTATAATTTTTAGACAACTAATACTTGGCAATCTATCGACATATCCTGCAAAATGCCGTAAACCGGCAAGTCTAATCAAAGTAAAATCGGTTTATTACTAGTCATTTAGTACCATTAAATATCATTAAAAGATGATTTTATCTTAATTGTTAAAAAAACCTGTCGTTTTATAAAAACAGATGATAGATTATTAGTATAAATTTTGCAGAAAAAGGATGGAGGCCAAAATATGAGTCAGAAAACAGACGCACCTTTAGAATCGTATGAAGTGAACGGCGCAACAATTGCCGTGCTGCCAGAAGAAATAGACGGCAAAATCTGTTCTAAAATTATTGAAAAAGATTGTGTGTTTTATGTCAGCATGAAGCCGCTGCAAATTGTCGACAGAAGCTGCCGATTTTTTGGATCAAGCTATGCGGGAAGAAAAGCAGGAACTTATGAAGTGACAAAAATTTCACACAAGCCGCCAATCATGGTGGACCCTTCGAACCAAATCTTTTTATTCCCTACACTTTCTTCGACAAGACCTCAATGCGGCTGGATTTCCCATGTGCATGTAAAAGAATTCAAAGCGACTGAATTCGACGATACGGAAGTGACGTTTTCGAATGGGAAAACGATGGAGCTGCCGATTTCCTATAATTCGTTCGAGAACCAGGTATACCGAACAGCGTGGCTCAGAACCAAATTCCAGGACAGAATCGACCACCGCGTGCCGAAAAGGCAGGAATTTATGCTGTACCCGAAGGAAGAGCGGACGAAGATGATTTATGATTTTATTTTGCGTGAGCTCGGGGAGCGGTATTAAATAAGTTTATGATTTGGAGTGATATGTCCCTCCTATGAGAAGAGGTTTTAACATTTAATTTTAAATATTGTGCAACTCGGAACCTGCAACCCGTTATTTATTTCTAACCTTGTTATAAGGTTAGAAATAAATAACGCTGTCATACTATCGCCACCTATAAATAAAGATAAATAATATTTTGGGTTTTTAAATATCAAATCACAACTATTCATCTTTAAAACTTCCATCCTTTTCCGATAAAATAAGAAAAGGGAGGTTTTGGTTTTAATGGCAGAGAAATTTTTTCATGCTTTTCAAGTCGATATTCAAAAATTAATAACAAAAAAAGAAAAAGAGTATTTAAGTGATCAATGGGATTCTAAAGTATTTATAGAGTTACTTAATTCATTGTCACAAAGAAATCCATTAGATATTAGAAAAACTTATTCTGGTTGGTTTATGATAATAGATGAATGGTTTCCTAAACATGTAAGTAATAAGGTATCAAGTGTTCAAGAGAACCCACCTAAAAGAAAAACTGACCAAGAGAATTTTGATTATATTGTTGGAAGATTTGCATATGCAGAATATGGTTACGTAGGAGATTTAAGAGATGTAGATACTTTAGTTCGTAGGCCAAATGATAAAGGAATAAGAGAAGGTGAAGAAAAATTTGTTTATTTTTATGTCAGACTCTCTGACGGTTTATTATTATTGCAAGGAGATATGAAAGTAAATCGATCAAAAGTGGAAGATTATTTTTCTTTTATAGGTAAAGGCTTTCTGCAAACAAAAGGCTTTTATGATATTGCTGTACGCACTTTACTAAGGGGTGATTTTTTAGAGGAAGTCAAAAAATTAGATGCTGTTAACAAAATAGAAGTCGAAATAGCTACTGAAAAGCCTACTTCCTTTGAGAACGAACTTCTTCAAGAAACAAAAAAACAAGCTCTAGAATTTGAAGCGAACTATGCGACTCTTTCTTTATCAAGTAAATACAAAAGAGGAGTTGAAGGAATGAAAAATTTTGAATCATGGCTAAGTAAAATTAAGCCTAAAGGAACAAAGGCGCCCGTAGATGGAATTAGTAATATTAAAGTTATAGGGAAACAAGACGGGGATTATAAAAGAGTTTATCTGAGTAAAATATCAGAAAAATATTCGGTTAAAGTTCAATTAGATGATTTTAATAAAATCATGAGTGAAAAATTATATAAGGCTATTCATTTTGTTGTGGTAAACAGGGAGCTTTTATGGAGGGAGAGTGTAAAAGAGTGTGGTGAGGAAGCTTAAATTATTTTTCAAGGCGAACATTTTCCCTTTGGAAACAATAATTAATTATTTGAAATATTCAACTAAATCAGAGAAGATATTTGATTTTTTATTTCCTTTTCTTCTAGCAACAGCGATTACATTTTTTATTGTGAAAATGCAACCTCAATCAACGGTGGTTGTTGAGGGTATAAAAAACATTAATAGTCAGTCACTTACTTTTATAGCTATTTTAGCTGGTTTTAATGTTGCGAGTATATCTGTTTTGGCTACAGCAGGTTCTACTTTACTGGAGCGTTTAAGAGTTACGAAAAGTAAGAAGTATCAGAATGTCACACTTTTTGAAATAATGATGACATTTTTTAGTGCTTCTATAGTTTCTCAATTTTTAATTATACTTTTTGGATTAATTATTCTAATTTTAACTTCAGTTATTAAAATTAATAACACCTTAAATTTAGATTGGTACTTTTGGATATCCCTCACCATCTGGTTTTATGCACTAATAACCACACTATTTGTGTCAATAAGAAATCTTAAACTGTTATTTAATATACTTGTGAATGAAAAACATGAATAATTTATTGTAGGTGTTGGAGGATTTTTGAACAAGAGATCTCTACTGAACTTGGACACAAATAGAATGGCCAGTAACCTGTAGGTTACTGGCTTTTTTATTTGCTTTGTTGATATTATGAAGTGAATGGCAGTGTGTCGTGTCTATACGTTTCTCTTCAAAGATTTTATAAAAACAAATCAATATCTTTATTTTAGTTAGAATAGTTTAAGCCTAAGCCGTCGGAATTCCCCCGGTGATGCCATATACCTGAGATGTTACATAGCTTGAATTCTCTGAAGCTAAAAATACATAAACATCCGCCAATTCCGCTGGCTGTCCAGCGCGGTTTAATGGAGCTGGAGGCGTGCCTTGTCCGAATTTCGGGATGTTTTCCGTCGGCTGTCCGCCGGAAATTTGCAGCGGTGTCCAAATGGGTCCGGGCGCAACTGAATTCACTCTGATTCCTTTGGAAGCCAGCTGTTTTCCCAGTCCGATGGTAAAGCCGATAATGGCGTTTTTCGTTGCTGCGTAATCTAACAGCATCGGGCTTGGATTGTAGCCTTCAACTGAGGTAGTTGTGATAATTGAAGCTCCCTCCGGCAAATACGGAAGCGCCGCTTTTACAACCCAGTAAAGGGAGAAGACGTTCACTTCAAATGTTTTATAGATTTGTTCAGTAGGCAGATCTTCGATGTTTTCGACTGCTTGCTGTTTGCCTGCAACGAGCGCCAGCACATCAAGTTCTCCGAGCTCCTGCTGCGCCTGTTTGACCAGATCCTGGCAAAAGGATTCGTCGCTCAAGTCTCCGGGAATCAGCACTGCTTTTCGACCTTCTGCTTCTATGAGTTCTTTTACCTCTTCAGCATCTGGCTGTTCCTCGGGCAAGTAGTTAATGGCCACGTCGGCGCCTTCTCTGGCGTAAGCGATCGCGGCAGCGCGGCCGATGCCGGAATCGCCGCCGGTGACAAGCGCTTTTCGGCCGATTAGTTTACCTGACCCCTTGTAGCTTTTTTCTCCGCAATCAGGGAGAGGCTTCATGTTCTTTTGCAGGCCTGGCGGCTCTTGATATTGTTCAGGAAATTCATCATGAAAAAATGCTTTTATAGGATTCGTAAGGTTTGAATCAGACATCATCAACGCTCCTTTTTTGTTTGGTGTACATTCGTATGTGTACCCCTGAGCATGTGGAGAAAAACATGTGTTGGCAGTTTGAATAGTGAAGGAAAAAGAAAACAAGAAAAACAAACTCTTCTTCCATATTTATCTTGTCAAATAAGACTATATGAATTATGATAAATTCGAGCTATAAATCAACTAAATATTGGGTGTTGGGGGAGTGAATTGGCATGAAAAAAGCGGCGGCGGTTTTGCTGTCACTCGGTCTCGTTTTCGGTTTTTCATACGGAGCTGACCATGTGGCGGAAGCCAAAACAAAGGTGAAAGTCTATAAGAACTGCAAGGAGTTAAACAAAGTATACAAAGGCGGAGTGGCCCGCACATCGAAGGTGAAAAATAAAGGCGGAAAAACGAAGTACAAGCCTTACGTCTCTAAGGACCTTTATGATGCCAATAAAAAGAAAGACCGCGATAAAGATCTTATCGCCTGTGAACGGTAAATAAGAAAAAGCAATCTGATGTCCAGATTGCTTTTTCTATTGCTTAAGCCGCCTGATCGGCCGCAGCGCTTTTCGCCTTCCTTGTCATAAGGCTGACTGCCGTCATGACCGTGATATTCAAAAGCAGGGCGACGATGCCGACATTCAAGTCTTTTGCGGCTTGCGGCAGCGCCGGAAATAAAGTGCCGATCGTCGTTTCCGTCATTGTAATATAAGTAACTGCTCCAACACCTGCCATAATGCCGGCGAAGGCTCCCTGCTTTGTCACCATATTATGCTTGAACAGGCTGAACAAAAGGGCGGGGAATAGCTGTGTGACAAGGCTGTAGCCCATCAAAAGCAGCGTAACGATGGTATTCCCGCCTTTGAAGGTAAAATACACCGAAATCAGCGCGATCACCGGCACTAAAAACTTAGCAAGCGTCGATACTTGCTGTTCTGTCGTGCGGGGTGCGATTACCTTGTACACATTTTTTGCAAACAGCGTGGAGGCGGACATTAAGATCATAGAGCCTGGCACAAGTGCTGTCAGCAGTCCGGCAGCACCGATAATTCCGACAAACCATGGGTCAAATGCTTGCAGGGACAGTCTCAAAAGCGATAGATCCCCGTCTGCGCCTTTCAGATCTGGAACTTGCAGGATAGCCGCGAAGCCAACGAAAAGGACGAAGAGCAGGACCAGCTGGTACAAAGGCATGATGATGGCGTTTTTGCGAAAGACTTTTGGATTTTCAGCTGAATACGAAGCGGAAAACGTGTGAGGCCACATGTAAAACCCGAGCGCTGTCAAGAGTACGGTTGAACTGAACCACGCCGTACTTTGTCCTGTTTCGGGCAGTGTAAGAAAGCCAGGCTTTGCCGTTTCAATCTGCTGAAACATGTCTTGAAATCCGCCGTAGTAATGAATTGGCAAATACACACCTAAAAACAGAACGACAACCAGAATCATGATGTCCTTCACAACCGATATCCAAGCTGACCCGTGAATGCCGGAAACCATAACATAAACCGTAATGGAAATGGCACCGATCCAGATGGCGGCGGTCGGGGTGATTTTGCCGTACGAGGTTTCCGATACAATCAGCCCGAGGCCTTTCAGCTGCAGTACAAGATAGGGAATGAGTGCGGCGATGCCGACCAGTGAAACGAGAATGCCAAGCAGCGGACTGTTGTATTTTTTTGTGAAAAAATCAGACTGCGACATCAGTTTATGCTGTTTCGCGTACGTCCAAACTGCCGGAAGAAGCCAGTAAGATAGGATGTAGGCCAGGCATCCGTAGGCGATGATATAAAAGGCTGGACCGCCCTTTCCGTAGGCCCAGCCGCTGCCGCCGAGAAACGTAAAAGTAGTGTAAATTTCGCCTGCCATCAAAAGGAAGACGAACACAGTTCCGAAGCCGCGTCCTCCGACTGTCCACTGCTCCAGGTTCATGTCTTTTCCTTTTTGGGCGCGTATACCGAGAAAAATACTCAAGAGCAGGACGCCAAAAATGATGATGAGAGCTGCGTTCATTCTGCTTCCTCCTTTTTATTTTCCTTGTCGAGGACATACACAATTGCCATCAGCGCAGAGGTCAAAAGAGCCCACATCACAATATAGGCAAGGATAAACGGCATGCCGAACACATAGGGGGTCACTTTATTTGCAAAAGGGATGCCGAGTAAGATTCCGATAAAGGGCAACGCGGCGAGAACGTGAATCAGTTTCATAAAATCCTCCTTCTCATTAGGATTGGGGGTGTACAAGCCCGGCCGTACTGAAAATGGTGTCGTCGATATGGCAGTACATGTCATATTTCGGGGTGAAAGGCTGTGGTTCGAATTATAAATAAATTTATTTTGTTTGTATAGTGTGAATTGTCTGAAATTTATGATCGGGATCACCCCGAAGAGGGAACGGACAATATGATTCAAAAGGCTCAGGTCCTGTCCGGGGCAAATAGATAGTATGTTAATAATTCGCTGACCTGCTCACGGATTCGGGGATTAAAATAGCGGTGCTTTTCTTCATAACCGTCCATGACAAATACATAGAGCGTAAACGCCTCATCGCGTTCCATCTCGCGGATCGCAATTTTCCTCTTCCTCAGTTCTTTTCTGACCTCTATCAAATCCTTTTGTGCTATTTTTAATGATTCGCTGATAAGCTGTTTATAAGGATGCTTCAATTTTAATGTGCTTTCTTCAATTGCGGCGAGATCACGGTTAAAAATCGTAATGGCCATGGGCAAAAAGAGAGCACGTTCAATTAAATCGTATATTTCCTCCTGCAGATTCGGCATGTTGACTCCTTCTTTCTAAGGGAACGTTTGTTCTATTTGTATTCTATATCGGCTGGTGAAATGTTTCAAGACAGAAAAAAACACCAAAACTTTTTAGTTTTCTGCTGATAATGTGTAGAATAAGGATAGACAAACCCGGTAAGGAGTATAAATGTTGGAGCATTTTTTATCCTATTTGACACAAGAACATTTAACTGAATTATTTCAAAGCTATAGGGCTTTCGGTCCGCTCATAGCTGTGCTGCTGCCTTTAATTGAAGCGTTTCTCCCGTTTTTGCCGCTGATCGTGTTTGTGGTGGCGAATACGAACTCGTTTGGCTTATGGGAAGGATTCATCCTGTCCTGGGCGGGATCAACTGCTGGTTCCATTCTCGTATTTTTGATCGTCCGTCAATACGGACAGAGAAAATTGCTTGGATTTATCCGCAGTCATCCGTCTGTCAGAAAGCTGATGTTATGGGTGGAAAGACACGGCTTCGGCCCCATGTTTCTTCTGCTTTGTTTTCCATTTACACCGTCAGCCGCGGTGAATGTTGTTGCCGGTTTGTCAAGGATCGGAACGCGGCCGTTTATTTTGGCGGCAGCCTCAGGGAAGCTTGTCATGATTTTTATGATCAGCTTCATCGGATATGATCTGCACGCGCTGATTACACAGCCGATTCGAACGGTCATCGCCGTATTGGTGATCACTGTCTTATGGTATGTCGGCAAAAAGGTGGAGCGGCATCTGCATGTAAGAGCCAGTCAGCGTGAGCATGATGGAGGGAGACAGTAACATGAAAAAACGGTTTTTGTTTCTTGCCGGTGTAGTGTCCGTCGTTCTCGCCATTCAGGTTAAAAATGCCGTCTTTATTGATTACAAGGTAGAAGGTGTCAGTATGAACCCGACGTTTCAGGAAGGGAACGAATTGTTGGTCAATAAATTTTCACATCGATTTAAAACCATCCATCGTTTTGACATCGTTCTTTTTAAAGGCCCTGATCATAAAGTGCTGATTAAACGGGTGATCGGCTTGCCCGGTGAAACGATCAAATATCAAGATGATCAGCTGTATGTGAACGGAAAGCAGGTTGCTGAGCCATTTTTGAAGCATTTGAAATCCGTTTCTGCCGGAAGCCATGTAACAGGTGATTTTTCTATGAAAGATGTGACGGGAACAAGCAAGGTGCCGAAAGGAAAATATTTTGTCGTTGGAGATAATCGCATATACAGCTTCGACAGTCGGCATTTTGGTCCGATAAGAGAAAAAAATATTGTCGGTGTGATTTCTGATGCCGAATAAAAAGACGCTAATTGAAGAGGCGTCTTTTTGTATGCCGTTTGGAAAAATGTGTTGAAGAAAAATTTGTAAGGAGCTATAATCAATATTGTTACGTGTGTAACAATATTCGTATACTTTTTGATTGGAGGTCCATTTTTATTGGGTTTTGTTCGTTTTTTATGAAACAAAAGGAGTGGTGAGTGATGATGAAATATGAAGCAGTGATTATAGGTGGAGGGCCGGTCGGATTTATGCTGGCTTCTGAGCTTGCGATGGCCGGGGTGAAAACATGTGTGATTGAACGGCTTGAAAAACCTGTTCCACATTCCAAAGCGTTGACATTGCATCCCCGAACGCTGGAGCTCCTTGAGATGAGAGGGATTTTAGAGCGGTTCGTATCCAAGGGAAGCAAGATACCTTCCGGACATTTTTCAATGCTGGATACCCGTCTGGATTTTTCAGGCTTGGATACGAGTTGCCCTTACACGCTTTTGCTCCCGCAGTCCAAAACAGAAAAGCTGCTTGAAGATCATGCACGACGTCTGGGTGTAGAGGTGCTTCGGGGGGCAGAGGCGCTGACGGTTACGCAAAACGAGGAAGCGGTGCAAACGATTTTTAAGGATCGGGACGGCAGTGTACGGACGATCACGAGTAAGTTTGCCGTTGGTGCCGATGGCGGTGGAAGTACCGTCCGGAAACAGGCTGGAATTGAGTTTCCGGGTACAGACAGCACTGTCACCGCTGCGCTTGGAGATGTGGTGCTCCATTCTCCGCCGCCGTCAGGAGTACTGTCCCTTTGCACAAAAGAGGGCGGTGTTATGATTGTTCCGTTATCACCAGGCCAATACCGTGTAGTTGTCGTCAGCCCTTATCGCACACAAACGCCGAAAGATGTGCCGGTGACTGAGGAAGAGCTGAAAGCTGACCTTCTGCGAATTTGCGGGACTGACTTCGGTATAACCGACCCTTCGTGGATGTCGCGGTTCGGAAACGCCGCGCGCCAAGCAAAACGGTATCGGAACGGCAGAATCTTTCTAGCAGGTGATGCCGCACATATTCATTTTCCAGCGGGCGGGCAAGGATTGAATGTCGGCCTTCAGGATGCGATGAACCTTGGGTGGAAGCTTGCAGCGGCGATCAAGGGCTCTGCGCCTTCATGGCTTTTGGACAGCTACCATGACGAGCGGCACCCGGCAGCTGAAGGGCTCTTGAGGAACACGGAGGCACAGACAAGGCTGATCGATTTTACTCAAGCAGGCCTCCATTTGCGGGGGATGATGTCGGAGCTGCTGGCCTTCCCTGATGTGAATCGATATGTAGCGGGGCAAATTTCTGCGCTCGATGTCAGATATGAAGCTGATCTCATCATGCCGCCGCATCGTTTGAACGGGGCAAGGCTCCCTGATATGGAGCTAATTCTTTCCGACGCCAGTTCGGAAGGGCTGTACAGCCTTCTCCGAAACGGGACATTCGTTTTGCTGTCGTTGATGCAGGAAGCTGATGATCATATCAATGTGAAAGGCTTACGAACGGTAAACGCCTCGCTTGCAGAACCGAATGAAAAGTTGCGGGATGTGCATACCATATTGATTCGTCCTGATGGACATGTAGCCTGGGCGGTAGATGCATCAGCGCCCGATTGTGCCGAGGTGATTCAAAAAGGGATCAGCCGCTGGTTTTCCGTCCCCAGCCGAGTATAATTCAATTCGATTGTTTCATCTGTAACAAAACGGTATGATAGAAGAAACAATCGAATGAAAAAGGATGGAAAACCCGATGAACACAGATCATACGAAACGCAATCTTTTTGAATTGTATGCGGAGCTCATTCATCAGCAGGAGAAATGGGAGGTGCTTATTAAAGCTTTTTTATCCGACGAATTGAGGAAGCTGGATGTAGAGCACGAGAGTAAATCTCAATTGACGATGACAGAAATTCATGTTCTGTCCTGTGTCGGGGACAATGAACCAATCAATGTCACGTCGATAGCAGAAAAAATGAATACGACAAAAGCGACTGTATCACGCATCAGCACAAAATTGCTCGGCGCAGGCTTCCTGCACAGAACACAGCTCAGCGATAATAAAAAGGAGGTCTACTTCCGATTGACGCCTGCTGGAAAAAAGCTGCACAATTTGCACAAATATTATCATCAGAAGGCTGAACAGCGTTTTCTGTCATTTTTTGACCGCTATACCGAGGAGGAAATTCTTTTTGCGGAACGGCTGTTTCGTGATCTGGTGACAAAATGGTATCCGACGTCAGAAGAAATTGAAGGAGGCCTTCCCGGCATTTTTAAATAAAAAACACGCACTGCGGTGCGTGTTTTTTACGTTTTTTCTTTCTTTTTCAGGATGATGAGGTAAATCAAATTTCCTCCGACTAAAATCGTAAGCGGCAGTCCGGGGGAGCCGGTTGCCACCAAATTATAAATCAGCCAGATTCCTAAGCATATGCCATAATATAAGTGCATTGCCTTCTCTGGATTGTCGCGCAGCAAAAGAGTCACTCCTTCCCCATCTGCTATAAGTGTATCATGGAAGGATTTTGTTTCCAATTATGCATTGCTGCTGATCGAGCCCTCTTTTCCTTTTTTTTCACCATGGAGATGGTGAAGCAGACGATAAAACGGCGGCAGCAGGGCAATGACAAGGATGACGCGGATGACCTGAACCGCAACGACAAAGGTGGAATCAGCATGTAATGTAACTGACGTCGTCGCCATCTCTGCAATCCCGCCGGGCGCAAATGCCAGAACAGAGGTGATGAGCGAGATTCCTGTCAGTTCGGATACGATCACGGCGCTCAAAAACATAGCTGCGATTAAACCGACGGACGAGACAAACCCGACGATGATAATGCGGGTGACGCCGGCAAACATGCTTTTGTACATTTTAGAGCCGATCGTTGCCCCGAGAAATACTTGTGATACATGGTTCGCTTGTGACGGCCACCATGCCGTCATGTCGTGCCCTATCGCCGCAGCTCCGCCAACATGTACAATTGCTACACCGAGCATGCTGCCAAGCAGCCATGGAGCCGGAAACTTTAAACATTTCGCCGCTTTACAGGCTCCCCAGGCAGCGAGAATCAGAATGACGGTCCACAAAACGGGAGCGAGCCTAAAATCTGTCGTTGCTGAAGAAAGCCCTGCCGCAGCACTTGTGGAACTGTCTTGTTTTGTATAGATCATGATAACCAAAAACGGAATGGAAAGGACCACGAGCAGCACCCGCATCATTTGCACGAGGCTGACAATGGCGGTGTTGGCGCCGACCTCCTGTGCGATGCTCGGCATGGCGGAAAGCCCGCCGGGAGCTGTGCCGACAAAGCTAGTCATCATATCCGTTTTGCTGAAACGCCAAAGCACATATCCTGACAGCATGGCCAGCAGGATAGACAATATCAGCATAACGCCGACTGAAAACCAATGGTCTTTGAGAACAGAGAGAACGGATAAATTCAGCTTTTGGCCCAATTCGATGCCGAGGATCATCTGCCCGAGGGCGAGCCATCGTCGGTTAATTCCTTTTTGGTCTGGTGCCATCATCAGCCATGCCGGCCGTATCATGGCGAGGCAGCAGGCGACAATCAGCGTTCCGATCATCCATCCAATTGATATTCCGGTTAATGAAAGAATAAACCCCCCGGCTGCACTGATTGCGATAAACCATAGATCTTTGAGGAGATTTTCGTCTTTCTTCAATGTAAACCCTTCTTCCTTTTCGCTAACACTCCAATTGTTCACGTAGTGAATGTATTTATAACTATAGTATATTTTTGTTGATAAAGAAATTATGAATTATTTTCTATTAGTGATTCACTTTTCTTATGACATTATGTTCGAGCTTCTCTATTGTGTAAGTCAGGCATAAACCTGCTGCCAGCAGACACACGGCAAGGGCGTAAAATATCACTTCTCCGCCAAACGATGTCAGGATCAGCCCGCCCGCGAGCGGTCCGATTGAGCGGGATATATCCCAATGCAGACCATAGACAGCATAGAACCGGCCAAGCAAATGAGACGGTGCCAATTTTGAGATGAAGGTCTGGATGTGAGTTAATCCGATGCTTTCGCCAACCGTCATCACCGCTGCCGTCACTAAAAGCATTGTCGGGGATGTTGAGCATGCAAAGCCGGCAGCCGCAAGGGAGTAGCAGATATAAGTAATGAAAAGAATCGTTTTCATTGTAAGCTTTTCAGTCCCTTTGACAAGAGGAACCTGGAGAACAAAGCTGAATAAAGCCTTTGCTGCTGAGTAGATGGTCAGCATGGACAGATAATCAGAAAACATATTTTTGCTGAACAGTCGGTATGTTGTTTCTGTTTGCGCATATAACATGCTGATGGGGAGAGAAAGCAGCAAAAGAAGCAGGACGGGCCTGTATATCGTAAAGCTCGCAGACTCTTCCTGTGTCACCGCTGTGTTTTGCGGCTTTGTCTCAGGAAGTTTCCATGCAGCTGCCAGAAAGTAGATGAACAAGGCTGCGGCATCTAAAGCGAATATCCATTCAGGATTTTGTGTGTACAGGAGCATTCCGAGCAGCGGCCCTGCCGTCAGGCCGGCTGAATAGATCGCGTTGATGACCGCAAATACTTCCGAACGTCTGCTTTCTGGCGTGCTTTCGGCGATTTGGGCGCGGGAAGCGGGAATGTATAACGATCTTCCGATGCCATTCACGACATAAAGAATGGCGAAAACATACGCATGCTCAGCAAATACAAATCCTGTCATTGCAGATGATTGCAGAAGCAATGCGATCAAAATCGCTGTACGCCGCCCAAGCTGGTCCGTCACCCGTCCGGCAGCGAGCGTCAGGAAAAGATCAGCAAATGGCTGAAGGCTGATGATCAGCATTGGCATCATGACATCGCCGTTTAATTGTTCATGCAGATACAGCACCATAAAAGGTCCCATCATTGCACCTGTCAGGCTTGTCAGCATTTCGCCGAAAAAGCGGAGCCAAACGGGAGCGGTATATCTTGATTTAATAGATTGAAAGCTGGTCAGCATGTGATCGCCGCCTTTCGGTGTTTGTTATAGTAGTAGTGTATAGAAGGGGCGGCGACCCAAAAAGTGAAGAAAAGAAGAGATAAAAGTTCCCCTTTTGTCGGGAGGTGCGGGGATTGAAGCTAATTGAGCACTACGTGGCACTTGTACAAACAGGACGGGCTGAGTATGGGCAAATGAACGAAATGACGCTCACTGAGATTGCCGACAGTTTATTTTGTACGGAAAGAAATGCAAAGCTCATTTTACATAAGCTGGAGAACAGCAATTGGATTACCCGGGAAATCGGGGCGGGGCGCGGCCGTAAATCAAAAATCGCGTTTCTTCGGAGGCCTGAGGAACTGCTTCTTCAAACTGCCAAGGAATATACCATGGCTGGAAAGCTTAAAAAGGCAAAGGAGCTGCTTCAGCAGTATCAGTCCGCGTTTCCGGAGCTTCAAAATGAATATGGTATGTGGTTTTCTGAGGTATTTGGTTTTGTGACAGAGTCCGGCCGGGATGGAGAAAAGGATGTTCTCCGGATGTTCATCTCCCCTGAATCTGTCAGCAGTTTTGATCCATGCCAAATATTTTTGCGGTCTGAGGGCCATTTCGTCAAACAGGTATTTGATACGCTTCTCACGTTTGATCCGGATATGCAGGAGCCGAAGCCTCATTTGGTTCATGGATGGGAAGAGGACGGAAAAAAACGGTGGAGATTTTTTCTTCGAAAAGGTGTGTCGTTTCATAATGGGCAGCTGCTGACATCGCGGGACGTTGCGTTTACGTTTCAGCGCTTTTTGGAACTGGCTGACAACCCGTATAAATGGCTGTTGCACGGAGTGAAACAAGTCTTAGAAAAGGGCCCTTATTGTGTGGAGATCATACTCGATAAGCCAAATGAGTTTTTGCCGTATGCTCTTTGTGACGAACGGCTGTCCATATTGTCGGCCGAACAGGGCTGCGGGATCAATGGAACAGGGCCTTTTCGGGTGAATCAGCATCACGGCTGGATGCTTGTGCTTGAAGCCTATGAGCGCTACTTTAAGGGGCGCCCCTATTTGGATCGCGTGGAGTTTGTGTTTTCTGAACAAGCCGGTGAGATGAACGGATTTACCATTCAAGAAAAACAAACATGTCCTGAGCAGCAAACTGTTTTTGATGAGCGGCATGTCCAGTATTTGTCGCTCAATCTGAAAAAGAAGGGGCCTCTTCAGCACCGAAGCTTTAGAAAAGCGCTCCGGCTGTTGATTTCCTCTGAACGGCTCGTTCGTGAAGCGGGAGGGCACCGGAGAATCCCGGTTACGTCGTTTTGGCATCCGAGTTCTTTTGAGTTAGAGGGCGTTACGCCATCTGAATTGTTGAAGAAAAGCGGATACGAGGGCGAAACAATGGTGCTGTATACCTTTTCGGAAACGGATCATCGTGAGGACGCCGAATGGATTCAAAATATGTGCGCCCAACACGGGATCAAGCTTACACTTCGATTCTGTGATGCTGATGATCTGCGACGGCCGGAAGTCGTGCAGATGGCGGATATCATTCATGACAGTGCGACGTTTTATCAAGATACCGAGTTTGGTTTTCTGCATTTGCTGCTGTCGGAGAACAGTTTCTTGTGCCAGCATCTATCTGAAAAGCTGACACAATTCTGCTCGGGAATGATAGAGCGGATGTTTTCCATGCCTGACCGCTGTTCGAGAATGAATATCCTGCGTGACATTGACCATCAGCTTACACAGGAGCTGAATGCAATTCCGCTATATCAAAATGTGCTACAGGTGACATCAAGTAACAATGTAAAAGGCCTGGTGCTTGATGAAGAGGGATGGATTGATTTGTACTCCGTGTGGCTGTCCAAATAAAAAAGAGGGTTCAATCATTGAACCCTCTCCGTCTTTTAAGACGCCGCCATGCTGCGGCATTGTTCAGCGCAGGCGAAGCAGGCTTTCGCACATGCTTGGCAATGATCATGATCATGCTTTTCGCATTCAGTGCCGCACGCTTCACAAATATCGGCGCAAAGTGCACAAATTTCTTTCAAAAAGGGGCTGTCCGTTTGCATGGCTTTGATTGCCAGGGCGCAAATATCCGCGCATTCCCTGTCAAGCCGGATGCAGCAGCTGAGATCGTGGTGCGCGCTTTCTTCCAAACATTTTGTAAAACAATGATTGCAAGCCTCCATACAATCAATGCAAGCCTCAATACAAGCTTCTGAATATTGCTCCATGGTTGATTCCCCCTGTATGGCAGTGTATGGTTTTATGTTTCCCGGCTGCATTTGAAAAAAACGGAGGAATGTGTTTTTAGCTGAAGAGATATGTACATATACCCTAAAATGGGTATATCTAACGTTTGGCCAGATAGTATAGGAACCAGACAGCGTGATTTTGTTCATCACGTGCGGCGCGCGTGAAGACGCCTTTCGCTTTTAAGTTTGACGTTTCCTCGGCTGCACGCAAGTAAAAGTCGACGGTTTCTTGTTCATCTTTAAAAGCGGCGTCCAGTCCTCTCGTGAAATGGTCCGGGCACTCCTCCGTTTGTTTCGGCATGATGTGCTTGCCGGTAATCGATCCGTACAGTGTGGAAAATTCACGAAGGTGGCGGATCTCGTCACGTCTGATTTCTTCAATCTGTTTTCTGACTTCATCGCGGTGGGCTAGTTCGGCAAGCCTGCGGTAGCATTGAATTGCACTGAATTCTCCGTTGATGGCCTTCTGCAAATTCCGAATCAAAACAGGATCTTCCCGGTACGGCACCGGATAGGGATAGTAACTGTAATGCAAGAGGATTCAACTCCATTCCTAGGAATTGGGCTTCTGTAAAAGTATATGTTGGGCAAGGAGAGATGTGCGGGGATAATCAGCTTTTTATATGTGAAAAGGCCGTTTTTACCAATAGATCAGATTGGTCATTTTCGTCAACATTCGATAAAATATATAAAGATAAAAAGAGAGGGGTCTTCTAATTTGGGAGCAGAGTTTTTAGTAGGCAGGTCCGGGAGTGGAAAAACGAAGCTGATCATCAACAGCATTCAGGATGAATTGCGCCGGGCTCCATTCGGGAAGCCGATCATTTTTCTAGTCCCGGATCAAATGACGTTTTTAATGGAATATGAGCTTGCTAAAACGCCAGATATGGGCGGGATGATACGCGCTCAAGTGTTCAGCTTTTCACGATTGGCCTGGCGCGTCCTTCAGCATACGGGAGGAATGAGCAGGCCGTTTCTGACGAGCACCGGCGTACAAATGCTCCTGCGGAAGCTCATTGAGGAGCATAAACAGGAGTTCAAAGTCTATCAAAAAGCGAGTGACAAAAACGGGTTTACCGCACAGGTTGAGCGGATGCTGACAGAGTTTAAGCGGTATTGTCTGGAACCGGAGGATATCCGCCGGATGGCGGAAAGCGGAACGGCTTCCGAATATCGCGGAGAACGTGTGTTATCTGAAAAGCTCCATGACTTATCGATTCTGTATCAGCAAATGGAAAAAAGCCTCGCAGATCAATATCTTCACTCTGAGGATTATTTGACATTGCTGGCAGAGCATATCCCGCTTGCGGAAGATGTAAAAGGCGCGCATATCTATGTGGATGGCTTTTATCAGTTTACACCGCAGGAATTCAGGGTGCTGGAGCAGCTTATGGTTCATGCAGAGCATATCACGTTTTCGCTCACAGCGGACAAGCCGTCATATGAGCGGGAGCCGCATGAACTGGAATTGTTCAGAATGACGGGGAAAACCTATTACCGCCTGCATCAGAAGGCGAAGGAACTGAATTTGGACATTACGTATAAAGAGCTGAGCGGGACTGAGCGGCATACGAAGACGCCCGAATTGGCCCATCTGGAGGCGCAGTATGAAGCGCGTCCTGCCGTTCCTTACGCAGAAAAACAAGAAGCACTGACTGTAATGCAGGCCGCGAACAGACGAGCTGAGCTGGAAGGTATTGCCCGGGAAATTCACGCCCTCGTCAGAGAGAAAGGATATCGCTATAAGGATGTAGCAATTCTTGCGCGCCAGCCGGAAGACTACAAGGATATGGTGAAGGAAGTTTTCGCAGATTACGAGATTCCTTATTTCATTGACGGAAAAGCATCTATGCTGAACCATCCGTTAATCGAATTTATCCGCTCAAGCCTTGATGTTCTGAAAGGGAATTGGCGTTATGAAGCGGTGTTTCGCTGTGTGAAAACCGAACTGCTATTCCCGCTCAGTGAACCGAAGGCCAAAGTGAGAGAACAGGTCGATCAGCTCGAAAATTACTGTATCGCTTATGGGATCAAAGGCGACCGCTGGACAAAGGGCGACCGTTTCCAATATAGGCGCTTTGTGTCGCTGGATGATGATTTTGCGCAGACCGATCAGGAAATCGAAATGGAAAACATGTTGAATGACACCCGCGATTGGATTGTTCCGCCGCTTTTTCAGCTTCAAAAACGAATGAAAAAAGCAAAGACGGTACATGAGAAGGCGGAGGCACTCTATTACTATTTAGAAGAGACGGAGGTGCCGATGAAGCTGGATCAGGAAAGGCAGCGTGCTGAGGAAGACGGCAGAATCATTGAAGCGCAGCAGCATCAGCAGGCGTGGGACGCAGTCATTCAGCTGCTTGAGGAGTTTGTTGAAATGATGGGAGATGATGAGATTTCTCTTGATTTGTTTCAGCAAATGATAGAAGCCGGCGCGGAGTCGCTTACATTTTCGCTTATTCCGCCTGCGCTCGACCAGGTATTTGTCGGCAATATGGATTTGTCCAGAATGTATGGCACATCCTGTACCTTTGTGCTCGGGGCAAACGACGGCGTTCTGCCGGCACGCCCTGATGAAAACGGGGTTCTGTCGGATGATGACCGGGAATGGCTGAAAACGATCGGGGTTGAGCTTTCCTCAGGCGGACGGGAGCGTTTGCTTGATGAGCATTTCCTCATCTACATGGCATTTTCAAGTCCGTCTGACCGGCTTTATGTATCGTATCCGATTGCAGATGCGGAAGGAAAAACGCTTTTGCCGTCGATTGTCGTTAAACGGCTGGAAGAACTGTTTCCGCATCATAAGGAGCGCCTGTTGACAAATGAACCTGAGCAGGTCAGCGATGAGGAACAGCTGAAGTATGTTGTCAATCAAAGCGTGGCACAGTCCTTTACTGCGAGTCAGCTCAGATTATGGACCCGGGAATACGACATCAGCGACGTCTGGTGGAGCACGTACAATGTGCTGATGAGTGAGCCGGACAGGCTGCAATCGAAAAAGCTGTTCTCAAGCCTGTTTTTCCGGAATGAAGTAAAGCAGCTTGAACGCAGTGTGTCAAGACAGCTCTATGGTGAACGCATTCAGGGCAGTGTATCGAGAATGGAAACCTTTAACGCATGCCCGTTTTCCCATTTTGCGTCACACGGGCTGCATCTGAAGGAACGGCAATTTTTCAAGCTTGAAGCGCCGGATATCGGCCAGCTGTTTCATTCCAGCTTAAAGCTGATTTCAGACAGGCTGCGTGAGCAAAAGCTGGATTGGCGAGATTTAACGAAAGAGCAGTGCGAGCTGTTTTCTTATGATGCGGTAGAGCGGCTGGCACCGAAACTGCAAAAGGAAATTTTGCTCAGCTCAAACCGGCATTATTATGTAAAGGAAAAACTGCAAAAAATTGTGACGCGTGTGTCTGGTATTTTAAGCGAGCATGCGAAAGCGAGCGGATTCGTACCGATCGGGCTTGAACTGGGCTTTGGAGGAAAAGGGCCGCTTCCGCCGCTGACCTTTCAACTGAAAAATGGCTGTACGATGGAGCTCGTTGGGCGTATTGACCGTGTGGATAAAGCTGAAAGCTCAAAAGGCCTGCTCCTCAGAATTGTCGATTATAAATCAAGCGATAAAGGGCTTGACTTAGCGGAAGTATATTACGGATTGGCGCTGCAAATGCTGACGTACCTTGATTTATCGATTACACATTCAGCTGACTGGCTCGGAATGAGGGCAACGCCTGCAGGAGTGCTGTATTTCCATATTCATGATCCGATGATTCAATCTAATCTCCCGCTCGGGCTTGACGAGATTGAACAGGAGATTTTTAAGAAATTTAAAATGAAGGGCCTGCTCCTCGGCGATCAGGAAGTGGTTCGCCTCATGGATACAACCCTTCAAGAGGGACGGTCAAATATCATCAACGCCGGCTTGAAAAAAGACGGCTCTCTCAGATCAGACTCGGCAGCAGTCGGTGAAAAGGAATTTGATCTTTTGACAAAGCATGTGCGCCGTACCTTCCAAGAAGCAGGCGAACAAATTACCGACGGCCGCGTATCCATTGAGCCGTACAAAATGAAGAACAAGACACCGTGCACATACTGTGCGTTCAAATCAGTGTGCCAATTTGATGAATCACTAGAGGAAAACGAGTATCGCCCATTAAAAGCTGAGAAAGACAAGACGATACTTGAGTGGATAAAAAAGGAGGCGGATGGCAATGAACATTCCTAAACCGGCAGACAGCACATGGACAGATGACCAATGGAATGCCATTGTTTCAACCGGCCAGGATATTCTCGTGGCAGCGGCTGCGGGCTCTGGTAAAACCGCTGTGCTTGTTGAACGAATGATTCGGAAAATCACCGCAGAGGAAAACCCAATTGATGTAGACCGCCTTCTCGTTGTGACATTTACAAACGCCTCAGCGGCAGAGATGAAACACCGAATTGCGGATGCCTTGGAAAAAGAGCTTGTACAACGCCCCGGCTCGCTGTATATCAGACGGCAGCTTTCTCTTTTGAACCGGGCCAGCATTTCGACGCTTCATTCCTTTTGCCTGCAAGTGTTGAAGAAATATTACTACTTGATCGATCTTGATCCGGGTTTTCGGATAGCTGATCAGACGGAAGGCGAGCTGCTTGGGGATGAAGTGCTTGACGAGCTGTTTGAAGACGAATACGCAAAGGGCGAAAAGGCATTTTTTGAGCTTGTTGACCGCTACACGACAGACCGGCACGATCTGGATCTCCAATTTCTCGTTAAACAAGTGTACGAGTATTCCCGATCCCATCCCAACCCGGAGGCGTGGCTGGAAAGCTTTGTTCATTTGTATGATGTATCAGAAAAGAGCGCCATCGAGGAGCTGCCGTTCTATCAATATGTCAAAGAGGATATTGCAATGGTGCTTAACGGGGCGAAGGAAAAGCTCTTGCGCGCGCTTGAGCTGACGAAAGCGCCGGGCGGACCGGCGCCGCGTGCTGACAATTTTCTTGATGATCTTGCGCAGATTGATGAACTGATCGAGCATCAGGACGATTTTAGTGAACTATATCGTCGTGTGCCCGCCGTCTCTTTTAAGCGTGCCAAAGCAGTAAAAGGGGATGAGTTCGATCCGGCGCTCCTTGATGAGGCGACAGATTTGAGAAACGGCGCAAAAAAACTGCTCGAAAAGCTCAAAACCGACTACTTTACGAGAAGTCCTGAACAGCACTTGAAAAGCCTAACCGAGATGAAGCCTGTCATTGAAACGCTCGTACAGCTTGTTATCAGCTATGGAAAACGGTTCGAAGCCGCGAAGCAGGAAAAATCAATCATCGATTTTTCTGATTTGGAGCATTACTGTTTAGCGATTTTGACAGCTCAGAATGACAAAGGTGAATATGAGCCGAGCGAGGCTGCAAGGTTTTATCAGGAGCAGTTTCATGAGGTGCTCGTTGACGAATATCAGGATACCAACCTCGTACAGGAATCGATTCTGCAGCTCGTCACAAGCGGGCCGGAGGAGACTGGCAACCTGTTTATGGTAGGCGATGTCAAACAGTCAATTTATCGATTCAGGCTTGCGGAGCCGCTTCTTTTCCTCTCTAAATACAAACGGTTTACAGAGAGCGGGGAAGGCACGGGACGGAAAATCGACTTGAATAAAAATTTCCGAAGCCGTTCAGATATATTAGACAGCACAAACTTTTTATTTAAACAGCTGATGGGCGGCAAAATCGGTGAGGTCGATTATGACGAGCAGGCTGAGCTGAAGCTTGGTGCGGCGTATCCGGACAATGACGAGACGGAAACGGAGCTGCTGCTGATCGACAACGCAGAAGATACGGATGCAAGCGAGGAAGCAGAAGAGCTTGAAACCGTGCAGTTTGAGGCCAAAGCCATCGCTAAGGAAATTCGCAAGCTGATTTCATCGCCATTTAAGGTGTATGACGGAAAAACGAAAACACATCGCAATATTCAATACCGAGATATTGTGATTTTGCTCCGCTCCATGCCGTGGGCTCCGCAAATCATGGAGGAGCTGAGAGCACAGGGCATACCGGTTTACGCCAATTTAACGTCAGGCTATTTCGAAGCGGTCGAAGTCGCCGTCGCGCTTTCGGTGCTGAAGGTGATCGATAATCCGTATCAGGATATACCGCTTGCCTCTGTGCTGCGTTCACCGATTGTCGGTGCAGATGAAAACGAGCTGTCTTTGATCCGGCTTGAAAATAAAAAAGCGCCGTACTATGAGGCGATGAAAGACTACCTGGCTGCTGGTGACCGGAACGATGAGCTTTATCAAAAGCTGCATACGTTTTACAGACTTCTGCAAAAATGGCGCGTCTTTTCGAAAAACCACTCAGTATCTGAGCTGATTTGGGAAGTGTACCGCGACACGAAATACATGGACTATGTCGGCGGGATGCCGGGCGGAAAACAGCGCCAGGCCAATTTGCGTGTTCTTTATGACAGGGCGCGCCAATATGAATCAACGGCATTTCGCGGCTTGTTTCGTTTCCTGCGGTTTATCGAACGCATGCAGGAGCGGGGCGATGATCTTGGTACGGCGAGAGCGCTCAGCGAGCAGGAGGATGTTGTCCGCTTAATGACGATCCACAGCAGCAAAGGGCTCGAATTTCCAGTCGTGTTTGCAGCGGGTCTCGGCCGGAATTTTAACATGATGGATTTAAATAAATCGTACCTGCTGGACAAGGAGCTCGGATTCGGCACGAAGTATATTCATCCGCAATTGCGCATCAGCTACCCGACGCTGCCTCTCATTGCGATGAAGAAAAAAATGCGCAGGGAGCTGCTGTCAGAGGAATTGCGTGTTCTCTATGTTGCATTAACGAGAGCGAAGGAAAAGCTGTTTCTGATTGGCTCGTGCAAGAATCATCAGAAACTGCTCGCAAAATGGCAGGCATCCGCGTCCCAAACTGAGTGGCTCCTTCCGGAATTTGACCGCTATCAGGCGAAAACGTATTTAGATTTCATCGGACCGGCTCTTGCCAGACATAGAGACTTGGAGGCTTTGGCTGGAAACGGAGCACCAGTACACGCTGATATCTCAGGCCATCCAGCTCGTTTTGCCGTTCAAATGATTCATTCCTATGATTTGCTTGATGATGATGTGGAAGAAAGAATGGAAGAAAAAAGTGAACGTCTGGAAGCGATCCGCCGAGGGAAACCAGTTCCCGGCTCGTTTGCATTTGATGAAAAAGCCCGCGAGCAGCTGAACTGGACCTACCCGCATCAAGAGGTGACACAAATTCGGACAAAGCAGTCGGTTTCTGAGATCAAGAGAAAAAGAGAGTACGAGGATGAATACAGCGGCAGGGCCCCTGTAAAACCGGCTGACGGAAGCATTCTGTACAGACGTCCCGCTTTTATGATGAAAAAAGGCCTGACAGCGGCAGAGAAAGGTACTGCCATGCATACGGTGATGCAGCATATCCCGTTGTCACATGTGCCGTCGATAGAAGAAGCTGAGCAGACGGTTCAAAGGCTTTATGAAAAAGAGCTGCTTACTGAAGAACAAAAAGACGCTATTGATATAGAAGAAATCGTGCAATTTTTCCATACAGAAATCGGGGGACAGCTGATCGGTGCGAAATGGAAATACCGGGAAATACCTTTCAGCTTAGCGCTTCCGGCTAAGGAGATCTATCCTGATGCAGAGGAGACGGATGAGCCGCTTTTAGTGCAGGGCATCATTGACTGTCTCTATGAAACTGAGGACGGATTATATTTATTGGATTATAAGTCGGACCGGATTGAGGACAAATTCCAACACGGATTTGAAGGAGCGGCCCCGATTTTGAAGAAACGATATGATACCCAGATTCAGCTGTACACGAAGGCAGTTGAGCAAATTGCAAAAACAAAGGTAAAGGGATGTGCGCTTTATTTCTTTGACGGAGGGCACATTCTCACATTATAGCGAGATCCGTAAGCTCCGGGATTTCAGACGGAGCGGGTCTCGTTTTCTATATAAAAGAGAGGTGAGAGCATTTGCGGATTTTACATACAGCTGATTGGCATCTTGGAAAAACGCTTGAAGGAAGAAGCAGGCTGAGTGAGCAGGCCGATGTGCTGGATGAACTGAATACGATTGTAAAGGATGAGCAAATTGATGCCATTGTAATGGCGGGAGATGCTTTTGACACCGTGAACCCGCCGGCTTTAGCTGAGCAGCTGTTTTATGAAAGCCTGTCTGCGCTCAGTGACAGAGGAAAGCGCCCGATCGTTGTCATTGCCGGAAACCATGATAATCCTGATCGTTTGTCCGCCGCTTCACCGCTGACACATGAAAACGGCATTTATTTAATCGGTTATCCGACAACAGAGCCGATTCATATTGAAGTGCCTTCAGCAGGGGAGCTTTTGGCGGTTGGAGCGCTGGCGTATCCATCAGAAGCGCGGTTGAATGAAGTGCTATCCGATACGTTTGATGAAAAGCTGCTCCGTGATCATTATGACGTGAAAATCAGGCAGGCGTTTGAACATATGACAAGCCGTTTCCGGAACGATGCAGTGAAGATTGCCGCCAGCCATATTTATGTCGCAGGCGGAAACCAAACCGATTCAGAGCGGCCGATTGAAGTCGGCGGTGCATACACGGTGGCTGCTGAAAGCCTGCCTGCGGATGCCGCTTACGTCGCGCTCGGCCATTTGCATCGCCCGCAAACGATCAAGCGGGCGCGGACGCTTGCGCGTTATTCAGGATCTCCGCTCGCCTACAGCTTTTCTGAAGCAGGCTACGCTAAATCAGTGACGATTGTGGACGCAAAGCCGGGGGAAGACGCCACTTGGCGTGAGGTATTATTATCAAGCGGCAAGCCCCTTGTGAAGTGGAAAGCGGCAAATGGATTAAGTGAGGTGTACAGCTGGCTGGATGAAGGCAGGGATCAGAATGCTTGGATTGACCTGGAAATCCGTGTCACGGACCAGCTGTCACTTGAAGAGATTCACAGGCTGCGGAAGGCGCACCCGGGTTTTATCCATATTAGGCCGGTTTTTGAAGAACAGAACAAAGACCGGGAACGGATCGAGGTTAAACATATCTCAATCGAGGACCGCTTCAAGAAATTTTATGAAAAACAGACTGGCGGCGCGGTGCCGGATGAAGAAATGGTGAAGCTGTTTTTAGAGCTTGCATCAGGCGTTGAAGAGGAGGATGCGAAATGAAGCCGATCGCCTTAAGCATTAAGGGGCTCCACAGTTTTAGAGAGGAGCAGACGATAGATTTTGAAGGCCTATCCGGTGCCGGTGTTTTCGGCATTTTCGGCCCGACAGGAAGCGGCAAATCCTCTATTCTCGACGCAATGACGCTTGCTTTATACGGAAAGGTGGAACGGGCGGCAAATAATACGCACGGAATCTTAAACCACGCCGAAGATACGCTGTCTGTTTCCTTTACCTTTGCGCTTCAGTCGAATCATCAAATCTCATACAAAGTCGAGCGTGTGTTTAAGAGAACGGATGAAATGAAGGTGAAAACGGCACTTTGCCGCTTCATCGAAATCAAGGATGAGCATACGGTGCTGGCTGATAAAGCCAGCGAAGTGAATAAAAGAGTGGAGGAGCTCTTGGGGCTGACGATCGACGATTTTACGAGAGCGGTGGTGCTGCCGCAAGGGAAATTTGCTGAATTCCTGTCTTTAAAAGGGGCAGAGCGCAGGCATATGCTTCAGCGTTTATTTCATTTGGAGCAATACGGTGACAGGCTTGTGAAAAAACTGAGGCGGCAGGCGCAGGAAGCCAACGCAAGAAAAAATGAAATGCTCGCTGAGCAGTCCGGTCTCGGTGAGGCGAGTTCAGAGGCAGTTGAGCAAGCGGAAAAGGCTCTCGAACAAGCCGAAACCAGGCTGGAAGCGATGAGGAAGAGCCGTGATCAGGCGAAAGAGCGATTTACGGAGCATCAGGAGATTTGGAATGTCCAAAAGGAACAATCCGCTTATGAAGAAGAGAAAAAACGTCTCGCGGAAGAACAGCCGCATGTAGACATTATGCAAAAACGCCTGCTGGAAGCAGAAACAGCCGCCGCTCTTAAGCCCTATGCGGACCGGTACGCAGAAGCGATCCAGCATGAAGCGAAAGCTGAAAAGGAACAAACGCTAGCCCGCAAGGATTTAGAAGACCGGAATGCTTTCTTTCAGCAAAAACATGAAGAGTATGAAGCGTGGCGCCAGTATAAAAGCGAAAAAGAGCCTGAGCTTTTAACTAAGCAGGAACAGCTTTCCCGCTTGCAGGAAATCGAAATGAAACTGAGTGAGGCCAAGCAAGAGGAAGAGCGCAAAAAGGCTGAACTCCGGCAGAAAGAAGAGGCTCTTCAATCTGTCATGAGTGAATTGGAGACGGTAACAGACCGCCTGACACGAGGGCAAAACAGACAGACGGAATTGAAGCAGCAGCTCAAATCCCTGCAGGTGACATCCGATGAGCGAAGAAGCTGCCAGCAGGCCGCAGAAATGGCATTGCACATCAGGCAAACTGAAGAGCAAATCAAAAAAGAGAAAAATCGAAGTGACGAATTGAGCCTCGTGCTGCAGAAGATGAATGAAGAGAAGAATACACTTGTTCAAAGGACGGAAGCGGAAGAAAACAACATCATTCAGGCATATGAGGCTGTGCAAACCGTGTACCATTTGGTGTGCGAGGCGGAACACTCATTAACACGTATGACTGAAGAGGCTAGAAAGAATCAACATACGCTTCACCTACAGCGTGAAAAAGCAAGGATGGCACTCCTGACAAAAGAGTTAGCGCAAAAACTGACCGCTGGAAAGCCTTGCCCGGTCTGCGGTTCAACCGATCACGATCCATCCGCGTCAGTACATGAAACATATGAAGCCGACAGCCATCTTGAAGAGGACATCAAACGGACAGATGTGTTATTGACGGAAGCAGCAGCTCTCAGCCAAGAGATTCTTTCAGCCAAAATTACGCTTGAAGAACAGTCCGCGCGCTTTATGGAACAGTGTCCGTTTTTGCAGACCAGTCAAGCGCAGAACCTTGAAGCGGCGGCTTCCTTCGAGAATCAGCCGGTGTATGAAGCATTTGAAACTGCCAAATTTGAATGGAAACGAATCAAGCAGGACATTCTTTCTGTTAAAACACGGATGGCACAAATGATCGGCGCCTATCAGGAGTCTTTAAAAAAGGCCGAGCAGGTTAATGAAAAAATCGGTTTTGAAAAAAGAGAGGCTGACCGTATTGAAAGCATCATCACCGAGCTTCAAACCTCATTGGACAGCCGTCTGAACATGTTCAAAGAAGCATTTCAGGATCAATCTGTGGACGAAGCAGAAAAATGGCAGCAAGCCATTGAAGAAAAGGACCGGGCTGCAGAAGAATGTGAAAAACGAATTGAGAAGAGTATCGCGTTTCTTGCTGAGCATGAAGCACAAAAGGAAAAACTGCGGGAATCGGGGCATCGGCTTGAACGGGAAAAACTGGAGCTTCATTATGCCGCTGAACGCATCAAGAGCGTGATAGCTGATTATGAGAACGAACTTGGAGATTATGCAAAAGGAGATTCCATTCAAGTCAAACTCCGCTCTGTCCAGCAGGATCTAAAGCTGTTAAAGGAAAAAGAACAATTTTTATATGAAGAACTGCAAAGCGCCCAAATGAAGCTCAATCAGGCGAAAAGCCGCGCTTCGGCAAGCGAGCTCACTCTTCAAGAGGCGAAGGGGAGATTGGAAAAAGCAAAAGCTGCTTGGCTTGAGCATGCCAAAAACACCTGCTTTACCCGGACTGAGGAGGTTGAACAAAGTCTCATCCCAGCCGATGAACTTGAAAAGATGAAAACCGGCATAGACCAGTTTATGGATAAACTGAAGCAAAATGCTGCAAACTTAAAACGAGTAGCAGAGATACTTGACGGCAGAGCGATATCAGAGAGCGAATGGAGCGAAACCGTTGCAGCATTACAAAAAGCTGAGGACGCATTTGGCGCTGCTATAGAGGAAAAAGGCGCGGCTGCGAAAGCACTGGCCGTCATTCGCGACCATCATAAACGATTTAAAGAAATTGAAGCGGAACTGAAAAAGTGGCAGACGCATATCGACAGGCTGGACAAGCTGCAAGCTGTGTTTAAAGGCAATACCTTCGTCGAATTTTTAGCTGAGGAGCAGCTTGAAAGCGTTGCGAGGGACGCCTCAGCAAGACTCGGTATGCTGACGAGACAGCGCTATGCCATCGAAGTAGATTCTGAGGGCGGCTTTGTGATGCGGGATAATGCGAACGGAGGCGTAAGACGCCCGGTATCCAGTTTGTCTGGAGGAGAAACCTTCCTCACTTCGCTATCACTTGCTCTTGCGCTGTCTGCCCAGATCCAGCTTCGCGGAGAATACCCGCTCCAGTTCTTTTTCTTAGATGAAGGATTCGGCACACTGGATCAAGATCTGCTTGATACGGTTGTAACGGCCTTGGAAAAACTTCAGTCAGACAATCTGGCTGTCGGTGTCATCAGCCATGTGCAGGAACTGCGTGCCCGGCTTCCGAAAAAACTGATCGTCCATCCGGCTGAACCGAGCGGCCGCGGTACACGGGTATCACTTGAGTTGATGTAAAGGGGGAGCTGGTATGGCAAAGCAGACTGCCGGAATATGTGAGCTGTGCGGCCGGAGCGATGTCCAGCTGACAGAGCACCATCTCACACCGAAAGAAGAAGGCGGAACGTTTTTGCCGACAGCGATGCTCTGTATTCCTTGCCATAAACAAATTCATGCCTTATATACCAATCAAGAGATCGCTGTACGCTTAAACGGAATAGAAAAGCTCAGAAGCGATCCAGAGCTTGCCCGGTTTGTCAAATGGATCAGAAAACAGCCGCCTGAAAAACTGATCAAAACCAAGAAATCAAATGAGCGAAAAAAGAAAAAATGACTAAAAAGCAGCCCTCTCTTTGCAGAGCGGCTGCTTTTATCCGTTTCCAACCATATCCTGATCGTTGACATCGGGGTCTATATAATTTGTCGCGTTGACTGCGTTATTTAATAGAAGGAAATCTCCCGTGTTTCCTGCTCCCGAACCGAGCGCAGATTTTGAAGAGCTTTTCGGAGAAAGGTAAAAGGAATCACCAAAGTTTACGACTCCGCCCGATATGGAATTGATAGCTATAGGCCCGACAATTGCTGGCATAAACGACACCCTTTATCGAAGTCTCTGTTTATTATATGTTCTTGGCGGGCAATTGTGAGCGCGGAGACTGAATCTGTCTGATATGTTTGAGTCTCGCATCACCGCGAATATGCGAAGCTGATCCGGCATGTAAAACAGAAGAGGCTGAGACCCCTTGAATTTTGATGCTGCGAACATAAATAGCCGGCACCTCGTGGCAAAACGCGCTTTGTACACCTGTTTCGGGGAGCGGTTTCACGGCCTGCTGCTGAAAGATCTGATACTCCTTTTTGTTAAATGAGCCTTCATTATGGTAAAACGTGGACAGAGAACGCTGCACAGCAAATACTTTTACACTCATATCGATTTCATTTGTGTCGCCAACTTGAAACACACTTGCGATCCCGAGAGAATTAAACTTAACTAGCCTGATGCGCGATATGCGTTTAAGCATTATTCTGGCGCAAGCGGAGCAAACGGCCCGATAATAAGAGATTCAGGCGGTGTATCAAAAATAGAAGACAGGTAGATGGATTCAGTGTCTCCGATGTGGAAAACGGAGGAACTGGACACACCGTTCATCCGGATGTCCCCGACTTCCAAGCTGCGGTTGATGACTGTAAAGATCATGCTTGCTCATCTCCTTTCATTTCGGATGGAATATGCTCCAGAAAGTGTTCTACAGCGCGGATCACATCACGCTTCACATGCTCAGCGATATGTTCTGCATATTGTGCAGGCGGTGTATGCTCTTCTTTTTTGATATGGGACATATAATAATGGATTCGGCTGTCCATTTGTTTTCTGATGTCTTCAATGATATGGTGTCTGTTTGTATCGTCAAGTCTGCTGTCATATTGGTTTTCAAGCTGCTCCAAAACATCTGGGATTTCCTCGGTTAAGTACATGTCGACATTCTGGCGGATCTGCTGCATGAGCTGAGCGCTCTCTTCCTGCTGCATCATCCCGATTTGCGGTGTCGACTGGCTGACGTCAAAGTTTTGGACGCTGTTCGGATCAGTCGGATTTAAGCCGATATTCAAAGTCCCGTCGAGCCTTTCAATTTTCAGCTGATCAAACTTATATTCCACACGCTCAATGGTGGTGGCCGGCCGCTGTTTCATCGTATTCATTTCAGTTTGAATCTCCTTCAGCTGGCGTTCGAGCTGCTGAATGTGAATCGCCTGCTGCTGAACAAAGGAATTCAAGTTTTGCAAGTAAGAGGAAACAGATTGATCATACATGTTCTTCACCTCTTTCATATGATTAACGGCCAGGAGGCTGGAGCGGGACCAATGAACCTGTGTCGGGTTCCTGCAGCTGGAGCGGTTGCCCTGTGCCTGAAACCGCTGGTGCCGGTTCTACATAGCTGCCCGTATTATACAAATTTGACAGAGACTTGATTGATCCGGCGCTCCCAATTTGCAGAATGGAGGAATTGCTGATTGATTCCAGCCGAAGATAGTTGATTTGAATGGTTTGATTAATATAGAAGTTCATGAGCCTCACTCCTTTTACGCATTGGCTACGATCGGCTGATCAACCGCATCATTGTCATACACATTCGTCGCGTTTTGATAATTCATCACCTTGAGGCTGTCGCCGGTATTAAAGCTGCCAGCGCCGGCAAATGTTCTGACCTGAGCCTGAGGAGAAATCGTAATGCAGTCCCCGATGTGAACGACTCCGCTCGTACCAATCGCATTAATTTTAAACGCTCCGACAATGGCTGGCATACGAGCACATCCTTTGTTGAAAAATTTAAAAAAGACAAGTAAAGTGAAAATACAATTCTGATTTCACTTGGGCTATTCACGATAGCTTATGACAAACGCACATATGTGTGAGAGAAATTTAAAGGGGACATATCGGCTCTTGATGAAAACGCTTTAATTTTTCGAGCCGTTATGTTTTGTGTATAAGTTGAGCGGACATGCGGCTAAGGATGCCGCGATCCGCCTATGGTTATTTTGGTTTGTTTCTTTGGTGTTTTTGCGTGTAGAAATGCTTTTTGGAGTATGTCGTGCTGCGGTATACGATTGTTGGGCGGGCACATTCTCGCCCTGAGGTATATCCCAGAAGTGCTGAGCAAAAAGCGGAGTTGCATGTGGTGTATTCGAATCGTTATCGAAAATGGTTTACATACGGGAGTTTTCAAGATATCCCGAAAACATCATTTCTTCTTTTATCCGGGTATTCAGCAGGATATCCAGCTCTTGGCTGCATTGAATCGTTTCCTTTGAATTCATGCCGTATTTTTGTGCTGTTTCAATTAGTGTGATTCTCATTTCTTCAATTTTACAGTTCATTACGCTATCTCCAATTCTAGATTTTATTTTGATATAAATACAGGATATCGTTAGTATAACCTATTTTGGCTGAAAAGGTTGCCTTTCGTCAATTTGACTAAAAAAGCGACATTTTTTGCTGCGGCTTTTTTGAAGGAGAAAGGACTATAGTCTTGCTAAGTGTGCTTGTAAAAAGTCCTGCCGTTCCTCAATTTCTCTAAGTATGTTTGTCTGCTCCTTTTCGATTTGAAAGGGGATTTTTTTTAGAAAAGGATCATCATCAGCTCTTTGACAAATGTCAAGATGCCATTCGCTGATGAAAGGAGACAATCGTTCAATAGTAAACGACCGGTTCAGCACGTTTTTCATTAATGTGTGATATTGCGAGCGGAAGGCGGGAATGGAAAGAAGCCTTGACGAAAGCGTCTCTCCTTTTGCCAGAAGCGGGTCCTCATCATACCTTCCTTGAAAGGCAAGTGATCTTGTCTCTATCGGAGAAACGTAAATCCGGCTGGATTCATTTAAACAAAATGTGTAATAAAAGCCTTGATTGGTGCAGGCATTGCCAATCAGCCACAAAAAAAACAGCTTGACATCCAGATACAATTTAATGCGTTCGGCCAATTCGTCATCTCCAGCTGTGCGGATCAGTATGAAAAATTCATGCAAGAATGCGGAAGAATCATCGTTAAAAACAGACACTGGAATCCTTGGATCGGCGGTCTTCACTCCGTAACTCGTTCTACCGGCTGGCTGATGGTTCTTGATGTTCAAATAAATGCCTTCAGGCTGGCCATTGATGGTCAGGAAGCTGTACGAGGCAGCGGGAGCAGGTACGCCGATCTGGTCAAAAAAACAATAGGCGAGTCTGCGCCGCATCAGGGACGGATCATCCTGTTCCGCATTCAAAAAGAGTGTCCTTTCACCAAGCAGAGACCTTTCCCAGCTGATTTCATAGGATGCCTTTTCCGCTCTGTCACGCTGTGTGAGAAGAATGGGAGAAACAGACCGGTCTGTTACGAAAAGCCCCTTGGCAGTACCTTTCCTTTTCAGCTGCTCCCGGTGAAAAAATAAATGCACGCTCTCCATATTCTTTCCTCCTTCTCAAAACGACATTTGTATGATATGAACAGCAAGCCCGTCCTGAAACGAAATGAAAACGAATATGAGAAAAAGGGATTTCAGCATTCGACAGAGAATACATGAAGGAGCATTCTGATTTAAAAGATGATGGAGGAATAACATGAAATTTGCGACAGGGGAACTTTACAACCGAATGTTTGTCGGCCTGATCATTGATGATGAGAAAATTATGGATTTGCAAAAGGCTGAAAAAAAACTGTTTGAACTTGAGACGATTCCGGGATCGCTGATTGAATGTATCGCAGAAGGGGATAAATTCGTTGCGCATGCAAGGCAGCTGGCCGAGTGGGCGAAGAAACCGAATGATGAGCTTGGATCATTTATGTATTCATTATCTGAGGTGAAGCTCCATGCACCCATTCCGAAGCCATCAAAAAATATCATCTGCATCGGCAAAAACTACCGGGATCACGCGATTGAAATGGGAAGTGAGGCTGATATTCCGGAGCATCCGATGGTATTTACTAAATCGCCGGTAACGGTTACGGGGCATGGAGATATCGTCAAGGGACATGAAGAGGTCACCTCTCAACTTGATTATGAAGGAGAACTTGCTGTCGTGATCGGAAAAAGCGGGACCCGCATTTCAAAAGAAGACGCATATGAGCATGTTTTCGGATATACGATTGTGAATGATATAACGGCGCGTGATCTGCAAAAAAGGCATAAGCAGTTTTTTATCGGAAAAAGCCTGGATACGACATGTCCGATGGGACCCGTGCTTGTACATAAATCATCGATTCAGGAGCCGGAGCGCCTCAAGGTTGAAACAAGAGTCAACGGTGAGCTGCGCCAATCCGGTTCAGCAAGCGATATGATCTTTTCCATTCCGGAATTAATTGAAACCCTCTCAAAGGGGATGACGCTTGAAGCGGGAGACATCATTGCCACCGGTACCCCGTCTGGTGTCGGCAAGGGGTTTACGCCCCCAAAATTTTTGCGGTCAGGCGACAAAATTGATATTACAATCGACCCGATCGGAACGCTGTCAAACCAAATCGGCTGAATAAAACTGGTGGGCGGACCTGGACCCGCCCGTTTTTTCTGACAATCTTCTTTGTGGCAGAGGACATGTTCATGGTACTATAAGTGGGGTAATTTATCTGATAGGGGGAACATATATGACACACCTACATATTACAACATGGGTAGTGGCGCTGATTCTGCTTTTCGTCAGCTACTCGCTGTATTCTTCAGGAAGTGCGAAGGGCGCAAAAATCACTCATATGATTCTGCGGTTATTCTATATCCTTATTATTCTCACAGGAGCTGAGCTGTTTGTCCGCTTTGCCAACTGGAACGGGGAATATGCCGGCAAAATGATTCTGGGCATTATCACCATCGGACTGATGGAAATGCTCCTCATCCGCAAGAAAAAAGAAAAATCAACAGGAGGCCTGTGGATCGGCTTTGTCATTGTTCTTGTGCTGACAGTGCTGCTTGGTCTGCATTTGCCAATCGGTTTTCAATTATTTTAATCGAAAATCCCGTGAACCCGGCTCTTTGATAGAGTTGGGTTTTTTTATAATCATCCCCTTATATACCAAATCATTTAAAATAACCTTAAAATTCCCTGTAAGCGGTATCTCGTCCTATGAAATTATGATACCTTCAAGGAGATTCATTATTTTGCAGGAGGGATATCATGAAACGTAGAAAATTCAGCTCGTTTGTGGCGGCAGTGCTTATTTTTGCACTGATTTTCAGCCTGTTTTCTCCGGGAACCAAAGCCGCAGCGGCCGGAGCGATTGATCAGGCGGCTGCTCTGGAAAACGGCAAAGAGCAGACAGGCGCCATGAAGGAGCCGGAACAGGTGAAATGGTACAAAGTGACTCCGGGAAAGACGGATATTCAGAAAAACTCACATATGGCACTGACCGTAAAGAGTGATTCAGTACTGAATGTATCTGTATATTCAAGTAAGGAAAAAGCGCTTAAAGATGAAACGTTTGAGATGTATCGATCTTTCACAGCGGAGGATGGAAAAAGCGAAATCATTTTTCCATACGCGTGGAGCGGCCCTTACTATGTAAAAGTTGAATACCTCGGAGAAGAAGATCCGGAGGACGGCGGAACAGCAAAAGCAGCTGCGGAAGCCAAGTATACGATTGGGTATAAAGGCACCAAAAAACAGCCATCAGATTTAGAAGAGGAAGAAGCTTGTCCGGTTGAAATGAGTGTCGATCAGAAGAAATCTGGAAAAGGCATTCTGGATAAGCTGAGAGCGATTCGGGATGAGCAGCTGAGCCAAACAGCAGAAGGCAAAGAACTGACAAGCCTTTATTACAAAGCAGCACCGTTTATCGTTGCAAAGCTCGCACTCAATAAAACAGCAAGAAATGAAATCTATCAGGATCTTGTGACATTAAAGCCGTTATTTGACGATGTGTCAGAAAACGGAACCTCATCTTCATATAAGGTCACTGAAAAGGATCAAAAAGCCATCAATCGGCTATATGACAAAGCTTTACAGTCGGTACCGTCTTTCCTTAAAGAGGAAATAAAGAAACAGGCGGATCGATTAAATATTAAGCAGCTGCAAGGCAAAACAGCAGGAACAATTTTAACTGAAAACAATATTGCAGCAAAAAGTGAAGTTCAGACAACAAAGGTTATTTTCAAGGTGAAGGATAATAAAAGCCTCTCATCCGTACATAACGAAATGAAGGGCTTTTCTGCAAGCGCGCAATCGAAAAAAGATATTTCTAATGTGAAAAAGGCAAAGAAACTGTTTGACAATCTATATTCATTTGAACTGCCAAAAGATGAGAAACAGAACGGCACATATACGGCAAGCGCCAAACGGGTCAAAAGCGCTGCCACGACATTATCCAAGATGTCTAACGTAGAATTTGCGGAGCCTGTAAAGGAATACAAGAGCCTGGCAAACGATATTCAGTATCCTTACCAATGGCCGCTTAAAAACACTGGTGAAAACGGCGGTGTTAAAAACGCGGATGTAAAATACGAGCCTGCCAGCACATTGCTGTCCAAGCGCAAGCTTAACGATACACTCATTGCAGTAGTAGACACAGGCGTTGACAGCACGCTTGCCGATTTAAAAGGAAAAGTAAGAACCGATCTCGGACGCAATTTTGTCGGACGGAATAACAATGCAATGGATGATCAGGGGCATGGAACGCATGTCGCCGGCATTATCGCCGCCCAAAGCGATAACGGCTACTCAATGACTGGATTGAACGCCAAAGCGAAAATTATCCCTGTCAAAGTGCTTGATTCCACGGGCTCCGGAGATACTGAACAAATCGCACTCGGCATCAAATATGCTGCTGATAAAGGAGCAAAGGTAATTAATTTAAGTTTAGGCGGAGGCTACAGCCGCGTGCTTGAATTTGCTTTGAAATACGCAGCTGACAAAAATGTCTTGATTGCCGCAGCCAGCGGGAATGACGGAGCCAATTCTTTATCTTATCCTGCATCTTCTAAATATGTGATGTCAGTCGGCGCCACAAACCGCATGGATATGACCGCGGATTTTTCTAACTATGGAAAAGGCCTGGACATCTCTGCTCCAGGGTCTGATATCCCGAGCTTAGTGCCGAACGGAAATGTCACATATATGAGCGGAACATCCATGGCGACGCCATATGCTGCCGCTGCTGCGGGACTGCTGTTTGCTCAAAATCCTAAGCTGAAGAGAACAGAAGTAGAGGATATGTTGAAAAAGACTGCAGATGATATTTCCTTTGAAAGTGTCGATGGCGAAGAAGAAGAGTTATATGACGATTATGGCGATCCGATTGAAATTCCAAAGACACCTGGAGTAGACTGGCACTCAGGCTACGGGCGTCTGAATGTCATGAAGGCTGTCAGCGCAGCTGATTTACAGCTCAAGGTCAACAAGCTGGAAAGCACTCAAACAGCTGTCAGAGGAAACGCAAAGGAAGGCACGCTGATCGAGGTGATGAACGGCAAAAAGAAACTCGGCAGCGCCAAAGCCGGAAAAGACAATGCGTTCAAGGTTAATATCGCGACTCAAAAACAGGATCAAGTACTGTATGTGAAAGCAACAAAAGGCGATGCGAAAACATCGTATAAAGTTGTTGTCGTCAAAGGAAAACCTTCCGGCACACCGAAAGTAAACGCGGTCAAATCGAAGGATACGGCAGTAAAAGGGAAGGCGAACAGCAAAGCGATGATCAGAGTGAAAAACAAATCAAAGAAAGTCATTGCTTCTGCCAAGGCTGATGCAAAAGGAGCGTTTTCGGTGAAAATAAAAAAACAAAAAGCCGGAACAGTGCTGTACGTCACGGCTGCGGATACAGATAAAAAAGAAAGCAAGGAAGCAAAAGTTGTCGTAGAAAAGTAACCAAAAAGCGGTGCTCGATGCACCGCTTTTTTTATTTGCGTCCCCGTTGGACTGCTGAATACATGATGGATCGCTTTCCGTTTGAAGCCGTCCATTCAAACCGGTCTCCTGTCCCTTCGCTGCTGTAGTGATGCTGCATCGCGCATTGGGCGGTATCATTTGAAAAGTGATAAAAGGACACACCCTGCTCCTCCGAAGTATTTGAAAAGACTCCTTTATTATAAGAAAAGACGCAATCGAATACCGATAAGCCGAAGCTGTGCAAGTGCTGCAGAAATGCGAGAAAGGTTTCGTCGTCAAGCGAATCCAAAAGCGCCATAAGCGGCCGCTTGACTGATTTCTCATAGCGGATGCGTTCTCCACCGGCAAGGGAGATGTTTTCTTCACCGCATGCCAGAACCAATTGATCCTGAAAGCCGGCTTGCTCCCACTTTCCTTTATGGTGGACCCAGATTTGCCTGTGTTGGAGAGTGTCCGCCGAAAGTATATCACCTTCTCCGTTTTCGATTAAACAGATGCCGTCTTCGATGAGGATGGTGCCGTATTCCCATTTTCGTTCCTCTGTATATATCAATTGTTTCCGTTTCATGCATGCTGTCTCCTTTTTCTTCATTCCTCTCTTTTCTTTCCAATTCAAGCCTGTCCCATACAACTCTTTTATGGACAAATCAACTATCTGCCTATAGATGCATAAACTTACTAAGGTGCTGAAAGAAACGAAATTGTTACGATAGAAACGGGATTGGAGCTGATATCACATGTGTGGAATTACGGGTTGGGTCGATTTTAAAAAGCAGCTCGTCCAGGAAAAACAAACGATGAACAGAATGACAGACACTCTTTCCAAACGAGGGCCTGATGATTCTAACGTTTGGGGAGAGCACCATGTTTTATTCGGACATAAAAGACTTGCTGTTGTTGATATTGAAGGCGGACGCCAGCCGATGGCGTGCACCTATAAAGGCGATACGTACACCATTATTTACAATGGCGAGCTGTATAACACGGAAGATTTGCGCAAAGAATTGCGGGCTCGGGGCCATCAATTCGAGCGCACATCAGATACCGAGGTGCTTCTTCACAGCTACATTGAATGGCAGGAAGACTGTGTCGACCATCTCAATGGCATATTCGCTTTTGCTGTGTGGGATGAAAAGCGCAATCTGCTGTTTGCCGCAAGAGACCGTCTCGGCGTAAAGCCGTTTTTTTACACGAAGGAAGGCTCTTCATTTCTCTTCGGGTCAGAAATCAAAGCGATCCTCGCACACCCTGATATAAAAGCGCGGGTGGACAGAACGGGACTTTCTGAAATTTTCGGGCTTGGACCGTCCAGAACCCCGGGCACTGGCGTATTTAAAGGCATAAAAGAAATCCGCCCGGCTCACGCGCTGACGTTTTCCAAAGACGGGCTTACGATTTGGCGTTATTGGAATGTTGAAAGCGAAAGACATACGGACAGTTTTGGTGACACGGTTGCCAATGTCAGATCATTGTTTCAAGACGCGGTGACGCGGCAGCTTGTGTCGGATGTGCCGGTTTGTACGTTCCTATCAGGCGGTTTGGACTCAAGCGCGATTACAGCGATTGCGGCGGGCCATTTTGAAAAGGAAGGAAAAGCACCGCTTCATACTTATTCAATTGATTACGAAGAGAACGATAAATTTTTTCAAGCAAGCGCTTTTCAGCCGAATGATGACGGGCCATGGATTGAAAAAATGACAGAGGCTTTCGGCACAACGCACCACAAATGTGTCATCAGCCAAAAGGATCTCGTTGATCACTTGGAGGAAGCTGTACTGGTCAAAGACTTGCCGGGAATGGCGGATGTTGACTCATCCCTGTTGTGGTTTTGCCGGGAAATCAAAAAGGACTTTGTCGTCAGCCTGTCGGGAGAGTGCGCGGATGAGATTTTCGGCGGGTATCCGTGGTTTCATATGGCTGACGTCGAGTCAGGCTTTCCATGGATGAGATCGACAGAGGAGCGGATCAAGCTGCTTTCTGACTCATGGCAGAAAAAATTGAATCTGAAAGAATACGTAAATGCCAAATACGAAGAAACCTTGGCGGAAACGCCATTATTAGATGGAGAAACGGGTGTGGATAAAGCAAGAAGACAGCTGTTCTATTTAAATATGCTTTGGTTTATGACGAACCTTTTGGATCGGAAGGATCGCATGAGCATGGGGGCGAGCCTGGAAGTGCGGGTGCCGTTCGCCGATCACCGGCTCGTGGAATATGTTTGGAATATCCCATGGGAAATGAAAATGCATGACAACCGAGAAAAAGGCATTTTGCGCAAAGCGCTTGAGGGCATTTTGCCTGATGACATTTTGTATCGCAAAAAAAGCCCGTATCCGAAAACGCACCACCCCGAATATACAAAAGGCGTCAGCGAATGGCTGAAAACGATCAGAAGCCAAAAGGACTCCGTGCTCCATACCTTGCTGGACAGAAAACAATTAGATCAGCTTTTAGAAACGGAAGGTTCCTCCTTCAAGGTTCCGTGGTTCGGGCAGCTTATGAAAGGGCCTCAGCTGATCGCCCATCTAGCCCAAATTCATACATGGTTTGAAGCGTATCGCATTGATATTGATGAAGGATAAAGAAAAAGCCGATTCTGCTAAAAGGAATCGGCTTTTTCTTCATATACAATTGTGAGAAAACATAATAGACTTGAAGAAGCAGTGATACATAGGAGTGAAAAGAAATGAAAGAGATAAAAGAAGCCTATCTTGAATGCGGCCAGATTGTCAGCGCCCGCGAACCAGCCTGCTACAAAGCATTTTCGTTTCTTCCACTGAAGCAAAGGCAGGCAGCTTGGGCGGTTGTGGCGTTTTGCCATACGGCAGCCAATGCGGATGGGAAGGCGTTATCTGCCATTGAAGCTGAGGCGGAAGATATTTTTTCCGGGACGTATAACGGGAATCACTTTTTGTGGAAGGCTTTTGGTCATGCGTACCAAACCTTTACTCTGGACAGCGAGCCATTCCGTGAGTTTATGGCCGCACAGAAAGCGGAAGATAAACCGTTCGAAAATCTTGATGAACTGCTCATGCACGCATACCAGACGGGCGGCGCAGGCGGATTGATGCTGCTCCCGATCATGACGCGCCGGCATCGGGAACAGTTGACACATGCAGCCGGTTCACTCTTTTTAGCGATTCAGCTGATTCGGATTCTGAGAGATATCGGCACTGGCCAACAGCAAAAAAACCGCATCCCCCGGCAGGTGATGCAGCAATTTGGATATACAGAGGACGACCTTCAAAATGGCGTCGTGAATAAGGCGTTTACTATGACATGGGAGTATATCGCTTTTGAAGCGGAAGCCTATCTTGAGGAGTGTCTGGATGCATTGCCGCTATTTCCGCAGTATTCACAAAAAACGGTGAAAGCCGCTCTTCATTTGTACCGGGCTGTTTTAGAAAAAATCCGGGCGGAGCAGTATGATGTATTTCAACATCAATACGCCCTCACAGAGAATGAAGTGAAGCGGATTCTGTCTGACATATAAAAAAACACCCGGCCTTATTGAGCCGGGTGTTACGCCATACCTTTTTGAATCCAGATGCGGGAGCGCCATCTTCTGTACATTAAGATTCCGCGAACCCATTCGTCCGCAATAAAGGAAATCCAAACGCCGGCAAGACCGAAACCGAGATGGATGCCGAATAGATAAGCAAGCGGGAGACCGATGCCCCACATTGAAATCATTGCCATGTAAACCGGGAATTTCGCATCCCCCGCGGCACGCAGGGAGTTAATGATAATGACATTAAACGAGCGGCCCGGTTCAAGGATAATCGTCATGGCAATCAAAAGGCTCGCAGTCGCAATAATGTCAGGGCTTTGTGTAAAGATGCCGATCAGGTCTTTTGAAAAGATCGTCATTAAAACTGAGGTAGCCGCAGCAATTCCGAGTGCCCAATATAAGCTTTTCATGCAGCGCTCATAAGCGGCATCAAATTGTTTGCCGCCAATATAACGGCCGATTAAAATTTGCGTACCCTGGCTGATCGCAGTGCCGAACAGCAAAATAAACATCGTAATATTTTGCGTATACACTTTTGTTGTCAACGCCTGCGCGCCCATGATCGCGATAAAATACGTGACAATCATTTGCGACAGGTTGTATGACAGCTGTTCTCCCGCAGAAGGGATGCCGATTTTCAGCAGCTTGCGCAAATGCTCTTTATGCATATGAAACACTTTTTTCAGCGACATCTTCAGCTGAATGCGTTTGTTGACAATCACAATCATCGCGATTAATCCGATGACGCGGGCGATAGATGTAGACAGCGCCACACCGGCAACGCCGAGAACAGGAAAGCCGAACAAACCAAAAATCACCACACAGTTTCCGGCAATGTTTAAAATGTTCATGCCGATAGTGACAAACATTGTATCTTTTGTGTAGCCGTAGCTTTTTAAGACCGCGCTGAATGTCATGATTAAAGCCTGAATAAAGGACAGACCTCCGACAACTTGTAAAAAGACTTTCGCATCAGGCATCAGCTCGTTTGATAATCCCATCATATGAAGCAGAGGAACCGCCGCGAAAAAAATGATGGCACTGATCGCAAGGCTGATGAAGAAGTTGGCGCCGATTGACACATAAGCGACTTCCATGGCTTCTTTCTTTTGCCGCGAGCCTAAAAATTGTGAAATCACAACGGTCGTTCCTGTGGCGATAAAGCTGAACATCACGATAATTAAATTCAAAATCTGGTTGCTGACGCCGACTGCTGCCACGCTGTTATCCGAGTATTGGCTGAGCATCAGTGTATCGGCATTACCCATAAACATATATAATGAGACCTCAATAAAGATCGGCCAAGTAAGCGAAAATAATGAGAACGTTTTGTCAGCGGGTTTTTTCAAAGCAGTTGATTTGAAGACAGCTTGTTTCATTGTGTCTAACCCCTTTCGTAAATAAAATCAACGTTTTAAAGTGTACCTCCATTTCCTTATAATAAAAAGGGAGAGAAACGATACTTCTTGTAAAAATCCGACTTAAAAAGGAGGATGATTCAAATGCCTCGCATCCTGTTTACTGTCCCGCCTTTTCCGGTATTTATAGCGGCCGGAGAAGGGGTTTTTAAAAAGGGAGAAACCCATGTGAAACGTGTATTCTCCGTGTTTGATCTGATATATGTCAAAGACGGAACGTTATATATTACGGAAAATGAGAAATCATTCTCCATTGAAGGCGGCGAGTACATTCTGCTTTCTCCCGGTCTCGAACACTATGGAACGAAGGGCAGTGATGAAGCAACCTCCTACTATTGGCTTCACTTCGATGAACACCGTTATGAATTTACAGCTAAGGGAGGCAGCAATTGGTCTGAGCTTCAGCAGGAAAAAGGGAGCTTCGAAGAGCCGGCCCGCTACGGATTGGCTTTGCCGAGAAAAGGCAAGGTGCAGCGCCCGCAGTTTATGGCGCAGCAGTTTGAAAGACTGATTGATTACTCCGCGGAAAACTCCGATTTGCCGCTTAGAAAGCAAATCTTATTTGAGGAGCTGATGCTGCATCTGCAAAAAGAAGCGTTCCAAATACCGTCTGCGAAAGAGCGGGTAGCCTGGGAGGCGGCCCGGTATTTACAGGAGCATTATAAGGAAAAGACGACAATCAAGGATCTGTCACTCGCCCTTCACTATCATCAGGATTATGTGAGCCGCTGCATGCAGCAGGTGCTCGGCGTAACGCCGGCACAATACACGAACCGGGTGAGAATGACAGAAGCGAAGCGTCTTTTATCCTCTACAAATGATAAAATGGGCGTTATTGCAGAAACCGTTGGAATGGAAGATCCGACATACTTTTCGAAACTCTTTAAGCAGATAGAAGGGATTTCACCAATTGAATACCGGAAAATTGTCAGCCGTAAAGTTCAATAACCAAACGAGGGATGAACATGAAAACAACAATCTACGATGTGGCAAGGGCGGCGGGTGTCTCGATTACAACCGTGTCGCGTGTGATTAACCATACGGGGAGAATCAGCGACAAAACGCGGCAGAAGGTCATGAATGTCATGAATGAAATGGCATACATGCCCAATGTCCACGCCGCGGCGTTAACGGGAAAACGAACGAATATGATCGCTCTCGTAGCGCCTGATATTTCAAATCCGTTTTACGGCGAACTTGCCAAAAGCATTGAGGAAAGAGCGGATGAGCTTGGTTTTCAAATGATGATTTGCAGCACCGATTACGATCCGGAAAAAGAAACGAAATATTTTTCTGTGCTGAAGCAGAAAAAGGTGGACGGCATTATTTTTGCAACAGGGATTGAAAACCATGACAGTATGTCTGCTTTGGAGGAAATCGCCAATGAACAGATTCCGCTTGCCATGATTTCTCAGGATAAACCGCTGCTTCCGATGGATATTGTCGTCATGGATGATGTTCGCGGCGGGTACGAGGCTGCCAAGCATCTTCTGTCACTCGGCCACACGAACATCGCCTGTATTATCGGAGACGGGTCAACAACAGGTGAAAAAAATAGAATCAAAGGCTTCCGCCAGGCGTTGGAGGAAGCGGGCGTGCCCATTGATGAGTCACTGATCATCCCGACTCGATTTTCCTTGGAAAGCGGCAAGGAAGAAGCGGGTAAATTGCTCGACAGAAACGCTCCGACGGCTATTTTTGCCTTCAATGACGTATTGGCCTGCGCCGCCATACAAGCTGCAAGAATAAGAGGCATAAAAGTGCCGGACGACCTTTCTATCATTGGTTTTGATAACACGATACTCGCAGAAATGGCGGCTCCGCCCCTGACGACCGTAGCCCAGCCGATAAAAGATATGGGGCGAAGCGTCATTGAACTGCTGGCAGAAGCAATAGAGGGAAAACGAAAGACGAAACATAAAATAGTGCTCCCGCCTGAACTTGTAATCAGACATTCTACATCACCGCCTAACACATAGGCCCGCTAATGAGCGGGTTTTTTGATTTAAAAAACATATTGCGTGTCAACAAAAGGCAGTGTAAAATGAAACCATCTTTTGAGAAAGCGCTTGCGCAAAAATGAAAGCGGAGTTGCCGCTGTTTTTTTAGCTGTTAAGAGAAAGCGCTTTCTCCAAGCGATCCTGAAATGAGACAAAGGAGAGGATGGGGAGTGGAACATCAAGTAAGATGCACAGTATTGGGATTAGGAAGGCTCGGTTATTATCATGCGAAAAATCTCGTTACCAGTGTACCAGGGGCAAAGCTGGTCTGTGTCAGTGATCCGTTGAAAGGGAGAGCGGAGCAGGTTGCCAGAGAATTCGGTATCGAAAAATGGTCAGAGGACCCATATGAGGTGTTAGAAGATCCCGGTATTGATGCTGTCATTATCGTAACGCCGACAAGCACACATGGTGATATGATCATCAAAGCAGCCGAGAACGGCAAACAGATCTTCGTTGAAAAACCGCTGACATTAAGCCTTGAGGAATCTAGAGCAGTTTCTGAAAAAGTGCAGGAGACAGGTGTCATTTGCCAAGTCGGCTTTATGAGACGGTTCGATCCCGCATACGCAGATGCCAAGCGGCGGATTGACGCAGGTGAAATCGGCAAACCTATCTATTATAAAGGCTTTACGCGCGATCAAGGCGCGCCACCCGCAGAGTTTATCAAACACAGCGGTGGGATTTTTATTGACTGCTCCATTCATGACTATGATATTGCCCGTTATTTGATAGGGGCGGAAATCACTTCTGTTTCAGGGCACGGCAGGATTCTGAACAATCCGTTTATGGAGCAGTACGGCGATGTGGATCAGGCGCTGACGTATATTGAATTTGACTCCGGCGCAGCGGGGGACGTCGAGGCAAGCAGAACCTCTCCATACGGACATGACATCCGGGCGGAGGTGATCGGGACAGAGGGCAGTATTTTCATAGGAACATTGAGAAATCAACATGTGACCATCCTATCGGCTAAAGGGAGCAGTTTTGATATCATTCCAGACTTTCAAACTCGTTTTCATGAAGCCTACTGCTTGGAGCTTCAGCATTTTGCCGAGTGTGTCCGGGATCGAAAAACGCCGATTGTGACAGATATCGATGCGACAATCAATTTAGAAGTGGGCATCGCGGCGACCAATTCCTATAAGAGCGGCAGGCCCGTACAGCTTGATGTGAAGCGCGCTTATACAGGTATGTAAAAGCTAATATGTTGCATTTGAGGCTTTCCACAAAAAAAGCAAGGACATTTTAGCCCTTGCTTTCTCTTTTCTCATATAAATAGTACATATAATCAGTAGGTATGCCTGAATGGCCCAGCTGTCTCAGCATGGCGGTTACGTTCCCTCTGTGGTAAGTGCCGTGATTGACGACATGCAGGATGGTGTCTGCATAGGTTGATTCCAGTGTACCTAGTTTCGGATGCTGCATTGTGAAGGTCTGTTCTAAGTCCGTCTGGCGGCTGAAGAAATCATGATACTGTGACTCCAGCTCGGCAGCGTGCTGTTTAATCGCTGCCATATTACCTTGCGCGGACTCTAATTTACCTGCGCTTTCTATAATCTCTTGGTAGGTCACTCCCGAAAGAACATTCAGCCAAATGTAGTCAGCCCTGCACATATGAAGCAGCACGTCGCTGACAGAAGGAAATACGCTCTTTACTTCTTGATAGGCAGTTTCCTCCGGCAGGTTTTCGATATGGGTAAATATTTTCTTGTTTGCCCAAGAATGATAGTCATAAAACTGTTTTGCATCAGTCATCAGCATTGCCCCCTTTTCTAAGAAATTCGTTTTTTTCATCTGTTTCTCCTTCAATTGCAAAAGAGTGATACCCCAAAATATCCTGCCGCTGCCCACATGACCGCTGCAGAGCATTTGTTTACGATCACCATTAGCCTGCCGCTCGTATCCATTGTTTGAAACAGCCTGCCCGCTATTGCAAGACTGCTAAACCAAATCCAAGATACAGCGAGGCAGGCGGCCATAAAGAGCCATTTCTCAAGCCCCGAATATTGAAGAGAACTCGTGCCGATGACACCGATCGTGTCCAGAATGGCATGCGGGTTTAAAAGTGAAGCAGCGGCCGCAAACATGGCTTGCTTTTTTGCTGTAAACGTATGTTTTTCATCTTGGCTTGTTTTTGGACGGCTGTGCCAAGTTACCCAGCCCATATAAAGCAAAAATAAAAATCCGCCGGCCATCATTACTGCCTTAAACATGGGCAGCTGCTGCACAATGACAGATACGCCCGCAACAGCTAATACAATGAGCAGGGTGTCGCAGACTGAAGCACTGATGACGGCGGGGAGTGCTCGCCAAACATGCTTTTGCCACGCGCCTTGCTGAAAAATAAATACATTCTGCACTCCCAGCGGCAAAATTAAGCCAAACGCGAGCACAATTCCGTGAATGATTGCATTCATGCTGATAAAAGCTCCCTTCACATCTTTTTTTCAATCATAAAAGAGATGTTTACCAAAGTCTCCAGCCATTTGGTTGGGTTTAGACCCAGCCAAATGTATAATGTGAAAAAAGGGGGCATGACCTTGTCGCAATGGAAGCCAAGCCGAAAGTCAGATGTTCCGCTGCATCGGCAGATTGAACAATATATGAAAGACAAGATTCTTCACGGAGAGTGGGCTGTAGGGACGAAAATCCCTGCGCAGAGAACGCTGGCCGACATGTTTCAAGTCAACCGCAGCACAGTCACAGCAGCTATAGATGAACTCACGTCTCAAGGCTTGTTAGAGGGAAGAAGAGGCGGCGGTACGAAGGTTGTAAACAGTACTTGGAGCGTGCTGGCGGCTGAGCCTCCGCTTGATTGGAGCGATTACGTCCGTTCAGGAATTCATCACCCTAATTCTTCTATCATTCAGGAAATTAATCAAAACGAACCAAGAGCGGATATCATCAGATTAGGCACAGGAGAGCTTTCACCGGATCTGCTGCCTGCTGATACAATGCGCCGGATGTTTCAGAAGATCAATCCGCAGGCTCTGTCTTTAGGATACGAGCAGCCGAAAGGAAACCGTCAGCTGCGGGAGGCGGTGGCGGAGCATTTAAAAGGCAAGCAGATCCATGTCAGTCCGTCAGCGATTTTAATTGTGTCAGGCGCGCTTCAGGCGCTCCAGCTTATTTCAATCGGGCTTCTAAAACGGGGTTCTGTCATTTTGACGGAAAAGCCGTCCTACCTACAATCTTTGCATGTGTTTCAATCATCGGGTATGCGGCTTCGCGGCGTGCCGATGGATAAAGAAGGGGTCAAGGCGGGGCTTGTTTCTTCTTATCGAAAACAATATGGGGGACAGCTGCTTTACACGATTCCGTCGTTTCAAAATCCGACAGGCACAGTCATGTCAGAGCAGCGGAGGAAAGAGATCATCAGCCTGTCAAAAAAAGAGCAGCTGCCCATCATTGAGGATGATGCGTACGGTGATTTATGGTTCGAAGAAAAACCGCCGCAGCCGTTGAAAGCAATGGATCACGAGGGCCATATTCTGTACCTGGGCACGTTTTCAAAAACGGTTAGTCCCGGTCTGCGAATCGGCTGGATTGCCGGTCCGGAACCGGTTATTGAAAGGCTGTCGGACATTAAAATGCAGACAGACTACGGTTCAAGCGGACTGTCCCAGTGGGCGGCTGCCGAGTGGCTGTCGCAGGGGTATTATGAAGAGCATCTGACTTGGGTGCGAAGGGTGCTTAAACAAAGGAGAGACGCCGCCGTTCATTTTCTCGAGCGATATGCGGGGGACATTGCCTCGTGGCGGATTCCTGCCGGCGGCTTTTATATTTGGGTGACATTTCATAAAAACCTGCCTGTCAGCCGTTTCTTTTATGAACTGCTGAAACGGCAAGTGCTTGTGAATCCCGGTTCCATTTATGACGGCGAAGACCGAAACAGCATCAGGCTGTCATATTCCTATGCATCTCTTGGGAATTTGGAAACTGGCATTAAGGCGGCAGCCGAAACAGCCCGCCGCCTGATGATGTCCTAAGCTTTTGTTATACGATCACAGCTCCCAGCGCCCTGGCGAAAGCAATCGCGTGCTCAGGTGCGATTTTGCAGCCTTTCAATTTGTCGAGGGAGACATGAAGCTGTTCAAAACGGCACGTGCTGATGTCCATGTTTTGAAGGGACGTGCCGGAAAAGCTGGCGCCTTCCAATTCGCACCTGTCAAAGTGTGTCTGCTGGAGCACCGTATTGCTGCACTCACTTTGCATAAGAGCACAGTGATCAAATCGAACTTGTTTCATATTTGAATACGAAAATGAGCTGAAATGTCCGTGGCATTCCTCGAATGAAACATTCCGCAGCGTTGCTTCCGCCACATTCATTCCAACCATTTTTGACTGCTTAATAGAAGTTCTGTGAATGACAGCTCCGCTGAAATCGGCGTTTGATAAATCACATTTTTCAAAGATTACATCGGTCAGTTCAATATGCCGAAAAGACACATCGATAAACACGACATTTCTAAAGATCGTTTTTTCCACACAAAGTCTTTCGATATCTTCGCCGAAGATTGTACAATCTTCAAACAAATGCATGCTGATTACATCATCCTGCGTCACGGCATCATGAAAATCTGCGGTTTGCAGGTTTTCCGGTATATTCGGTTTTTGAATTGTAATTTTATTCATGTGATGACATCCTTTGCTGCCCGAAAAACAGAGGCTTCCGGGTTCAATTTAGTAGATCGTTAAGGAATTTGATACATATAGTAAATCGTAAAGAGCCTTTCTTGGTACAGCAGCCCGGTTGTTTTGTAAGCATAAATGGAAAGCTTCCTGTACGTCAAGGCGTTTACAGGCCGGGAAAGCCAAAGGGAACAGGAGGAATGCGGAATGGGACATTACGTCAAAACCGAGGAGCATGTGACACTGTTTGTAGAGGATATCGGGCATGGAAGGCCGATCATCTTTTTGCACGGGTGGCCGTTGAATCATAAGATGTTTGAATATCAAATGAATGAGCTTCCGAAAAGAGGCTTCCGTTTTATCGGCATTGATTTACGGGGATATGGACTATCTGACCGCCCTTGGGAAGGCTACGATTATGACACGATGGCCGATGATGTGAAAGCAGTCATTTATACGCTGCAGCTTGAGAATGCGGTTCTTGCCGGTTTTTCAATGGGCGGAGCCATTGCAGTCCGTTATATGGCAAGGCATGAAGGAGCGGATGTTGATAAGCTGATTTTACTGTCAGCAGCGGCACCCGCGTTCACAAAACGCCCGGGTTATCCGTACGGCATGAGGAAGCAGGATATTGACGATATGATTGAACTGTTCAAAACGGATCGGCCCAAAACACTGGCGGATTTAGGGAAACAGTTTTTTGAGAAAAAAGTGTCCCCAGAGCTTAGACAGTGGTTTCTCAATCTGATGCTGGAGGCCTCCTCCTACGGGACGATCCACTCGGGCATTGCATTAAGAGATGAGGATCTCAGAAAGGAACTTGCTGCAATCAAGGTGCCGACGCTGATCCTGCACGGGAGAAAAGATAAAATTGCGCCGTTTGATTTTGCGAAAGAATTGAAGCGCGGCATCAAACAGTCGGAATTGGTTCCGTTTGCAAACAGCGGGCACGGAGCATTTTATGAGGAAAAAGAGAAGATCAACAGTTTGATTGCGCAGTTCTCCAACTCATAATAAAAAACCCGATATTCATCGGGTTTTTATATGATCCCTCTGTTTTGCAGTTCGTTAATGATGAGATCAGCTCCATCGGAAATAGAGATCTGGTCCGACTCAATGATAAAATCGGGTGAAATGGGCGCTTCATACGGAGAATCGATCCCGGTGAAATGTTTGATCTCTCCGTTTCGCGCTTTTTTATAAAGTCCTTTTGGATCGCGCTGTTCACAAACATGCAGCGGGCACTTTACATAAATTTCGAAGAACTCACCTTTTGGAAAGAGCGCTCTAACCATGTCCCGGTCTTCTCTGAATGGAGAGATAAAAGCCGTTAAAATCATTTGCCCGCTGTCGACAAATAGCTTCGCCACTTCTCCGATCCGGCGGATGTTTTCAATCCTGTCACCAGTCTGAAATCCAAGATCTTTGTTTAAGCCGTGGCGGATATTATCACCGTCAAGCACATAGCTCTGAATGCCCCTGCGGTAAAGCTTTTCATCGACTGCATTGGCCAGCACCGATTTTCCGGAGCCTGATAAGCCGGTAAACCAGAGGACGCAGCTTTTGTGTCCGTTTAAGGACTGTCTGTCAGACTTTGAGATGGCAGCGGGATGCCAAATGATGTTCGGATTGTGTGTCATTTTAATTCCCCGCTGTTTTGCTGGATGGCAACTGGCTGTTGATGAAGTCCCTTGATCAACACGGCTGCGACCTCAGGTCGGCTGAACTCTTTAGGCGGCTTTTTGCCTTGGCGGAGAAGCTCTCTCACTTTTGTGCCTGATAAGTGGATGTGGTCTCTTGAGCTGTGCGGACATGTTTTGGAGGTGCCCATGTTTCCGCATTTTCGGCAATAAAAGCTGTGCTCGAAAAACAGCGGCTTGATGCCAAGCTCCTCCTCTGTGAATGATTGAAAAATATCTTGTGCGTCGTATGTCCCGTAGTAGCTGCCGACCCCTGCGTGATCACGGCCTACAATAAAATGGGTGCAGCCGTAATTTTTTCGGACGAGCGCATGGAAAATCGCTTCCCGCGGACCTGCATAACGCATGGCGGCAGGGAAAACCGATAACATGACACGATCCTTTGGATAATAGTGATCAAGCAAAACCTGGTAGCTCTCCATTCTGATATCGCTCGGGATATCGTCTGACTTTGTTTCGCCGACAAGCGGGTGAAGCAGCAGACCGTCGACCGTTTCTAACGCTGTTTTTTGTATATATTCATGTGCTCTGTGAACAGGGTTCCTGGTTTGAAAGCCGACAATCGTTTGCCAGCCGAGTTTTTGAAAGGCCGCTCTTGTTTCTGCGGGCGCTGCATAAAACTGCTCGAAAGGTTTGTCAGGCAGGCGGCTGACCGTGATAGGCCCCCCGATATAATAATCCGGGCGCGCCAGCAATTTTTTTACGCCTGGGTGGGCAGGATCGGTTGTTTTAAAAACAGACAGTGCTTCCAGTGTTTTATCAGGCCGGTATATATCGGTGACTGTGATCATGCCGTAGGTAACGCTGTCTTTCACAAGCTTGACGTGATCTCCGGCAGACAGCTGTTTTGCTGTTTCTTCTCCGACAGGCAGCGTAATCGGCAGGCTCCACGGCAAGCCGTTTGCCAGCCTCATTTCTTTCACAACACGATGATAATTCTTTTCTCCCAAAAAACCTGTTAACGGGCTGTAGCCGCCGATCGCAATAAGCTCCAGGTCGCTCAGTGCAAGCTGATCCAGCTCCGCTTCGCACGTGCACCCTTCAAAACGGCATGCGGGATCACAGCGGTTGATTAATACCCCTCCATGGGGCTCGTTTCCATTCAACGTGTTCAACCTCCATTTATACGTTTCCTTGTTTTCTTTTCTGCACTTCAATGAAGCTTTACATCAGTGCCTTAACATCATTTCGATTCTCACAGCAAGAACCTGCCATCGGCTATTCCTGATGCAGGCCGCATTCTGTTTTCTCCCGTCCGGCCCATCTTCCAGCCCTCTCATCGTTCGGGTCCGAGGAAGGCAATGTACACATTTCACAGCCTATGCTCGGATAATGTTGATCGTGCAGTTTGTTGTAAGGCAAATTGTGCAGGCGGATGTACGTCCAAACGTCATCCCATGTCCAGTGGATGAGCGGGCAAATTTTGATGAGCTTAAACTTCTGGTCCAGGTTTACGTATTGGATATGCTTTCTCGTTGGCGACTGCTCCCGGCGCAGCCCTGAAATCCAAGCTGTCATGCCGGAAAGGTGCTTTTTGAGCGGTTCGATTTTCCGCAATTGGCAGCAGAGGTTCGGATTATGCTTCCACAGCTCTCCGCCGTACTTCGTCTCCTGTTCTGCCAGGCTCAGCTCGGGCTTGAGCAGCTGGATTGTAAATCCCGGATATCGCTCTTTGACAGCCTCGATCAGCTCATATGTTTCTTGAAAATGAAGCCCTGTATCCAAAAAGATGATGTGTGCGTTTTTGTTGATTTTTGATATTAAGTCGAGAAGCACCATCCCTTCTGCGCCAAAGCTGCAGGCGTACACAATCTTTTCCCCGTACGTTCGGTAAGCCCATTTCAACACATCGAGCTCATCGATCAATTGATCCGTTACCTGTTTGGACAGCATGTCGTTCCAAGTGTCATACGTGATGGTTTCGTTCAACGTTTTCCCCCCGTTTGCATCTGCTTTTTTATCTATTGATCGAGTTATAGGCAGACTATTCATTTTTTGCATAAAGGTTCAGGGTTTTTAGGTGCCGCGCCCGCCTAAAATGAGGAGCGGAACCATTAAGAGCCCGGCTGAATATGCTTTTAAGCAAAATGGTTTTATGCCCAAGGAGAGGTATTATGCCGATTTCCATTTATCAGGGGCATCATCATTCGCTTGCCCCGGCGGATATTAACATCGTCATTGATGTCATCAGAGCCTTTACGGTCGCCCATTATGCGTTTATCGGCGGGGCGAAAGAGATTTTGTTGGTCCGGACGGCTGATGAAGCCTTTGCGCTGAAAGGCACCTATCCGGATTATGTATTGACGGGAGAGGAAAAGGGGGTCGGTATCAGCGGATTTGATTTAGATAATTCTCCTAAGCGCATGGCTGGGCAGGATATGGCGGATAAGCGTCTGATCCAGAAAACAACTAATGGCGTCACAGCGGCGTTGGGGGCGCTGAATGCAAAGCATCTGTTCGTAACTGGATTTTCCAATGCCAAAACAACGGCACAGCATGTAAAAAAGCTCGCCGCAAACGATTGTGTCATAAACATTGTGGCTTCCCACCCATTCGGTGATGACGATATGGCGTGTGCGGAGTATATCAAAGGCATCATTGAAGGGACAAATGCGGTAACGACTGAGGAGGCGATTCAAAGAATAAAAGGCTCTTCTGTTGCAGAGAAATTTTTTGACCGCCGCCAGCCATTATTTGATTCGGAGGACATCGCTTACTGTGCAAAAGAACTGACGGGCGATTTTGTGATGAAAGTGAAACAAGATGGAGAAGTTCCAACGATAGAGAGGGTCATAATATGAATGATTTTTCACTAGAATTGCCAGTGAGAACAAATAAGCCGAGAGAAACCGGGCAGTCCATTTTAATTGATAACGGCTATCCCTTGCAATTTTTCAAAGATGCGATAGCTGGAGCGTCCGACTATATTGATTTTGTGAAATTCGGCTGGGGCACATCATTACTTACGAAAGATCTTGAAGAAAAAATCAGCACGCTAAAAGAGCATGACATTTCATTTTTCTTTGGCGGCACACTGTTCGAAAAGTATGTAAGCCAGAAAAAAGTGAATGAATTTCATCGGTACTGCACCTATTTCGGCTGTGAATATATTGAGATTTCAAACGGTACGCTCCCGATGACAAATAAAGAGAAAGCGGCTTACATTGCCGATTTTTCTGATGAATTTCTTGTGCTCAGTGAGGTGGGCAGCAAGGATGCGGAATTAGCAAGCCGGCAAAGCTCTGAGGAATGGCTTGAATATATTGTTGAGGATTTGGAAGCGGGCGCGGAAAAAGTGATTACAGAAGCCAGAGAAAGCGGGACGGGAGGGATCTGTTCCAGCAGCGGCGATGTCAGGTTTCAAATTGTTGACGACATCATTTCTTCGGATATTGATATCAACAGGCTGATTTTTGAAGCGCCTAACAAAACGCTTCAGCAAGGGTTTATTCAAAAAATCGGGCCGAATGTGAATCTGGCCAATATACCATTTCATGATGCCATCGCGTTGGAGACGCTGCGTTTAGGTCTAAGATCCGATACCTTTTTTCTGTAAAACAGCGGCTGCGGGGCTCTCGTCGTGAAGAGAGCCTCTGCCTATTATTTTTTATGGCGGTACATAGGCGTGAGATAGGGAAGAGAGGTCAGGCGGATGTTGTAGATGAAGTCGATGACTCTTGTCGATATCACCTGGCATATGAGGGCTTGAATGACGATGCCCCAGTCAATAATAGACGCGGTGACCATAAAAATGATGCAATTCATGATGAGCAGAATCGTTCCGGGATTCCCGCCGCGGTAGATAGAAATCATTAGAGCAAGGGCTCCGAATCCTCCGTTCGAAATTTTATATTTGTATAAAAGTCCGATGCCGAGTCCCAATAGCACTGCGCCGCTTGCCAGATCAAGCCACAGGTTTGATGTGATATCCGGAAAAACCGCATCAAAGATCAATACCGAGACAGAGGTGACGGTGATAGAAGCGAGGGTGCCGGTGAATGTCCTCATCTCCAGCCACTTTAAAGCAGTAAAAAGCATTGATACATTCACAGCCCACACTGAAAAGCCGTGGGGAATTTGAAACAGATAATGCAATAGCACCGCAATACCTGCTGCACCGCCTGTCGGAATATCATGCGGAAATAAAAATAAGGACATGCCGAGTCCCTGTAGTACGCCGCCTACGACAATCATAAACGTGAGTTTTGCTTTCATCAGCAGTTCAGCCATTAAGTCATTTGCTCCTTTATGAAAAGACTTGTCCGCTGTTTTCATTTTATGAGGCTGTCCATGATTTATGTCTCAAAATGAAGAAATGGCCCAGCTTAATAGGCTGAGCCATCCCACTTGCAGCGATTGATGATTTCCATATTGATCTCTGTTCCAATGCCTTTTCCTTTCGGGATGTGGACCATTCCTTTTGAAGGCTGCAGGCTGACGAGATCTGTAAAAGGATTCTCCATGACGTCCCACTCGATCGGTTCAATTTGATCGTTCTTCATTTTAGACCATGGGGGCAGGCAGGCTTGTGCAAATAAAGCATAGAGCCGTGAAAGTGATCCATCATATGCATGGGCGGATGCTCTGACGCCAAAATAACGGGCGAGCTGGAGGCAGTCCCGAAACTCATCGATTCCGTTGACATGCATGACATCAGGCTGAATGATATCCAAACAGCGCTGTGAAAGGAGAGGCGCAAATTGCGCCGCGCCTTTCATGTTTTCTCCACCGGCAACAGGAACAGATAAACGGCTGCGAAGCAAAGCGTAATCCTGCGGCTGATCAAAGGGCAAAGGCTCCTCAAGCCAGCCAATGTTCTCCCATTCGGAGAAATAGCGCTCCCATTTAAACGCCGCAGCGGCATCATAGCTTTGATTTGCGTCCAGAATCATCGTAATGGAGCTGCCTGCTGTATACTGCAGCGCATTGATGTGCCGGATATCCTCCTTGAAGGAGGTCCCGCCGATTTTGACTTTGATTTGCTCAAACCCTTTTTTTAACTGGGCTTCAACGTTGGAGACCGAGCGGCTGATCCATTGCGGGGAGTCTGAGTACGATTGAAAAGAGGCGTACACAGGAATCTCTTCTCTGAATCGCCCGCCCCATAATTCGCAAACTGAACAATCCGCAGCTTTGGCCGCAATCTCTGTCAGCGCCATGCTTACAGCGGAGGCCGCCCGCTGGTGCCATTTCTGAATCGTGCGCACTAATGAAAGGCGGCTGCCGGCCTGTTTTCCTAAAAGAAACGGGATGATCCGTTTCGTAAAACCGACATGGAGAGCAGGGAGCCAATCAACACATTCTCCCCAGCCGTCTATCCCGCTTTCGGTGATAATCCTGATCAGATAACAAGTCCGATATCGTTTAAGCCCGTTGGCGTCTCCGTATGGCTTGTTTAATCGGTGCAAGAGCGGAAAGGTTTCAATGCGTACAATCTTCAAACCGTGTGCTACCTTTCCTCAGCGGGCTGCAGCCGATTGCCAGCCATTTTAGGGTCTTCTTTCTCTTTTGTTTCTTCATTATTTTGCTTCACATGGATTAACATCATCACAAGAATGCCGACAACGAGAGTCAATCCCGCAATGCTTAAAAACATGCCGGGTCTGGACCATTGCATCAGGCGGCCGAAAATCGGAGGGCCGATTGCTACCCCTAAGAAGCGTACAGATCCGTATAGCGAGGTGACAAATCCTCGTCTTTCTTTGCCGACAGCACCGGTAATGAAACTGTTCACACAAGGAAGAACAAGACCTGAGCCGATACTGCTCAGCACGAGAACACTGATAAAGAGGACAAGATTTTCAATGAATGACAGTGCCGCGTAAGATACGGTCATGAACGCCAATCCGAGTACGATCAGTTTTTTCATTAACGATTGCTTTTGCCCAATTTTGCTTCCTGTTGTATAAGACGTCACACACATAACCAAAAGCGGAATCGCTAAAATCAAGCCTTTTTTCACGCCGTCGGTGTCGTATGTTTTTTCAAGAACATCTGAGAGGTAAAACAGGATGCCGAATAAAGTAAACAAACAGGTCGCACCGGCTAAATAAGCGGTAAACAGCCATCTGCCTTCATGTTTAAAAACACTTAACAGCCCTTTCGCATATTTTCCGATAGGTGGCGGTTCTTTTTCCTTTTTCTTCTCTTTAATAAAAATCCAAGTCAGCACGATTGAAATGATACAAAACACAGGGAAGGCAAAAAACGCGCCATACCAGACAAGCAGGGCGATAAGCGAGCCGATGATCGGTGAAAGCACTTTCCCCATGCCGTTTGAAGCTTCAACAAGGCCCAGCACCTTGCTCTCCTGGGCGCCTTTAAACAGATCTCCCGTCAGTGCCATGGCAATTGGGCCTGTTCCGGCTGCCCCGATTCCCTGAAGCGCTCGTCCTGCCATGACCCAAGGAAAGGCATTGTCAAAAAAACCTGCCGCAAACCCGGCTAACAAACCGCCGGCACCATACAAAATTAAGCAGGGAATAATGATGATTTTCCTTGAGAATCGGTCTGCGAGATAACCGACGATCGGAATCGCAAATGCTGCAATCAAGGAAAATACTGTGATCACCAGACTGACTTGAAATTGTGATAAATGAAGTTCAGATTTCATTTTTGGCAAAATCGGAATAAGCATCGAGTTTCCGAGGGTTAATATTAAAGGGATTGAACCGATTGCTACAATCGTCATTCCGTTATTTTGTTTTGATGATTCCATCTCAGAGCACACTCCTTTTCTTCTGCTTAGAATGTCCCTGATGGCTTCGTTTATTCAGTAATCAGACAGCAAAAAAACCGAACAGAAGATACCTGTTCGGGAAAAAGAGGGCTAGCCGAGAGCCTGTGAAATCAAAGCATATAAGTGTCCATTTTGAATAGGCGCTTTTTTCTGATAGAACAAAAGCGGAGGTTCATCATCTTTATGAAATCCCATTTCTATCAGGCTGTCATGCAGAGACGTGTGTTCACCCGGTATATCGATTCGCATCGGGCCTTGTTTTCCGGCCGCCAGCCTGCTGATTATTTGTGCAGCAACGTCTGGTGATGGAGCGATAATGGGGCCGAATTTCAAATGGGCCGGTGTTTGTACAGATAGTCCGTACCCAATGAACTGCCCGTCATGATTTCTGGCGATGACACATTCGCATGAAGTGGAAATAAGCTGCTGCAAAAGGCTTGATCGATCTCCGCCAAAGGCGGCCAGATCCGCCGTGGCTATGTCTTGAAAGTCTTGTTCTCTAAAGAGTGACAGTTCAGCGTCAAGCTGTTTTGTATAAGGTTGAAAACTGTGACAGCTGTACTTTCGCACTGTTCCTGCCGTATGAAAGCCTGCTTTTGCATAAAGCCGCAAACCTTCTTTTGTGGCGCAAAGCCTGATGGCGGTGTTTTCATCCGCTTGGGCGATACAGGCGTTTACCATACGCCTGCCGAGACCAAGCCGTTTATATTCCTTGTCAACGATAACAAGGCCGATAGAAGCAAGACGGCCAAACGAAAACAAGCCGATGCAGGAAATCATCTCACCGCTGACATTTTGATAACCGAAAAAGCGTCCCTGCTGAACAAGCAGTTTCAGCTCTTGTTCGCCATAATCCGGCCACCCGGCTTGCCCGCAAAGCCGCAATAAGCCGGAAACGTGTTCTTCATGAAGCTCAATCAGTTCATCCACTACGTCCATAAGATCACCTGCTTGTTCTAATTGTTTTGTACATGACAATATGATTGCCAATGCCGGGAATGTCAAATGGTTCGCCAAGTTCCTTCCAGCCAAGCTTGGCATAGTAGCCCTTGACATGGTGCCTTGCGTTGCACCATACCGCCTGAACGCCGCTCTCCGCCAGTTTGTGCTCCGCGTGTTTGATCAGCGTGCTTCCAGCTTTCTGATCGCGATATCCCTCGAGCGTTGCCATGCCTCTCAGCCGATACGCAGGGGTTTCCGTTAATAAAGGCTGACTTTGCGGGGAAAAAGAAGCGATGCTGATCAGCGTTCCTTCATAAAACGCGCCGAGATGAAAGGAGCCTTCTGCGTGATCCTCTTTATATTTGCATTGTTCGATGGATTGATGGGGACGCAGAATGCGATGCCGGATTTCATATGTATCTTCCGCGGAAATGGTTTTGACTTCGAGCATAATGTTCCTCCTCATGATTGTTTTTCTATATCGTAACACGAATCTCGTTGAAAAAGACTGCCCGATTCGATCAGGCAGTCTTTTGGAAATTAATGCAAAAAGATATTTTGGCGCTGCTCATCTTTTTGCTGAATATATGACGTCAGCTCAGCGGTTAAGTCAGATCTGAGGAAAGGCGTTATCAAGTAGATGCCGTTAAACAGCTCGCATGCTGTATCCAGCAGGGAGCGTGCAATCGCAAGGCCTTCCGCTTTTTGCTTTTCTTTATCTTCACCGGCACGGGCCATTTTTTCGCGAATCGTATCAGACAGCTTAATGCCGGGAATTTCATTGTGGATGAATTCGGCATTCCGGCTGCTTGTCAGCGGCATGATGCCGATGTAGATCGGCGTCTTCAGATGTTTTGTTTCGTTATGGATATCAACAAGCTGCTGCTCGGAATAGACAGGCTGAGAAACAAAATAATCCGCGCCGCAATCTATTTTTTTCTCCAGCCGTTTTACCGCTTTATCCAGATGGCGGACGTTAGGGTTAAATGCGGCGGCGACTGAGAAATTTGTTTTCTTGCCGAGCGGTTTTCCAGACAGAGACAGACCTTCATTGAATTGTTTGATCAGCCTGATTAAATCAAAGGATGTTAAATCATACACAGACGTTGCACCAGGAAAATCCCCGATTTTAGAAGGGTCACCTGTAATAGCAAGCACGTCATTCAGCCCTAACGTATCAAGGCCCATTAAATGTGACTGCAAGCCGATAATGTTACGGTCGCGGCACGTAATATGGACAAGGGAACGCATATCGAGCCGCTGCTTGACAAGGGCGCCGCAGGCAACATTGCTGATCCGCGGGGTCGCCAGAGAATTGTCGGCGAGTGTCAGGGCATCGATTCCCGCTTCTTTTAATTCAGCGGCCGCCGATAGAAATTTGTCAAAGCTCAGTTTTTTCGGCGGATCCAGTTCTACGATAATAGAGCGTTTTTTCGCCGCGATCTCATCCAGGCCGGGCTCGGTTCGCTCGTGATGAACAGAAATGAATTCTTTCGCACGGGTTTTGACTTCTTTTTCCGTAATCGGAGCCAGCCCGCCAACCGCTTCCGCCATCGCCCGGATATGATTTGGCGTTGTGCCGCAGCAGCCGCCAATAATCCGCGCACCTTGCTTACGGAATTCTGACGCGCTGTTTTGAAAATACGTGTCGTCTGTTTCATAGACGAGCCGTCCCTCTTCAAGCGAAGGAAGGCTGCTGTTTGGATAAACGGATAAGAACACGTCATCAAAAATTGGCACTTCGCTGAGCGCTTCAATCATGTGATAAGGGCCGAGGCGGCAGTTAATGCCAACAATATCAGCTCCGAGATCCGCAATCGAGCGCAATGCGTCAGAAAGCGGCGTTCCGTCCTGTAATACGCCTTGCTCGTGCATGGATACATTGAGCATAATCGGAAGATCAGTCTCTTTCCGCGCGATTTTCAGCACTTCACGAGCTTCTTCCAAATCATAATACGTTTCTAACAGCAAGCCATCCGGCTCTTCATGCAGCAGCAGGTACAGCTGCTCACGGAAGCTGCGCTTAATATCGTCAAGGCTGTACGCATTTTTATTAAATGTGCGTATGCCGCCCATCGTTCCAAGCACGTATGCATCACCTGCTGAAGCCCGCGCGATCTTTACGGCCTCCTGATTCATTTTTTTGATGTCATCCTCAAGACCGTGTCTGGATAATTTAATATAGTTGGCCCCGTACGTATTCGTTTGAATAATGTTGGCTCCAGCTTCAACGTACGCTTTATGTATGCGCTGAATTTCCTCCGGCTTTGAAATATTGAGCTCCTCAAAACACCTGTCAATGCCATAGGAGTAGAGGAGCGTCCCCATGGCGCCGTCACCGATTAACACCTGTCTTTGCAAATCTTCTAAAAGTCCCATTGTCTGCCTCCTTTATTCACATCAGCAAGGAAAAAAGAGAAATAAAAAAAGTCCTCTTAAGAAGAAGACTTTGTCAGTGATTTTGTCTCTTCTTATCTTCCAAGCTGTTCGAGCTTGCTGGATTTAGCACCTTGGTCATGGCTGATCGCCATTACACCGGTTGCTGAAGCTTCGTCGGGCCAGTCCCTCTGCTTCTCTTGATAAGAACGGATATGAAATTTTCGTGTCAGGAAGTGCCGTAAGATACCTGGCGTTTTTCCCTTTCTCCAAATTTACCGAAAATAAAGACAATAATCAATAGGAATCAGAAAATTTATCTGAAATTTATAAATTGAACGTCAATTGGCAGATCTGCTCCACTCACAGCTGAAATAATCTGCTGCAGGTCATCTTTGTTTTTTCCGGTGACGCGCACTTGATCATCCTGCACCTGAGATTTTACTTTCAGTCCGGAGTTTTTGATGATCGTATTGATTTTTTTTGCGTTGTCCTTGTCAATGCCTTGAACAAGCTTTGCACGCTGGCGTACCGTTCCGCCTGACGCGTTTTCCACCTTGCCGTAATCAATGTTTTTTGTCGGTACATTTCGTTTAATCAATTTGCTGACCAGCACATCTTTCAGCTGGCTTAATTTGAATTCGTCATCAGAAACGAGGACCAGCTCCTCTTTATCTAAAGAAATGTCGCTTTTGCTTCCTTTAAAGTCATATCGGGTACTGATTTCCTTCAGTGCAATTTGGATTGCGTTTTGCACTTCAGGCAATTCCACCTTTGATACAATATCAAATGAACTTTCTTTTGCCATATGAAAACCTCCATAACATTTAACTTATGTGTTGATTATAGTAGAATAAAGAGAAACTTCCAACAGAACAAAGAATCAATTTGGGATGATTGGAAAAAATGTTAACAAAATCCGCATAAAATAAGCGGAACAGGAAGGACGATAGCATGAGACCAGGGCAGCAATTAACCTTGAGTATAGATCACCAAACCGACTTCGGTTACTTTTTAACCGATGGGGAAGATACGATTCTCTTACATAACAGTGAAATGACTGAGGATATCGAGGACAGAGACGAGGTAGAAGTCTTTATATACGTCGACCAGCAGGAAAGGCTTGCGGCCACGATGAAAATTCCGGTCATCAGCGCGGATGAGTATGGCTGGGTTGAAGTGGTGGATAAAGTGGAAGACATGGGCGTTTTCGTTGATGTCGGCTTATCGAAGGACGCGCTAGTCGCAACTGAGCATTTGCCGCCGTACGAAGATGTCTGGCCGCAAAAAGGGGACAAGCTTTACTGTATGCTGAAGGTGACGAACCGGGGGCGCATGTTTGCGAAACCAGCGCCGGAAGATATCATCAGCGAACTGTTTACCGACGCTTCAGAAGATCTGATGAATAAAGAGCTGACAGGTACGGTGTACAGGCTGATCGCATCGGGATCATTCGTGATTACGGATGACGGGATCCGCTGTTTTATTCACCCGTCAGAAAGAAAAGAGGAGCCTAGACTCGGTTCAAGAGTCACAGGGCGGGTGATTCAAGTGAAAGAAGACGGTTCGGTCAACTTGTCGCTGCTTCCAAGAAAACAGGATGCAATGTCTGTTGATGCCGAGTACATTCTAACGTACATGAGAACGAGAAACGGCGCCATGCCGTACAGTGACAAAAGCGAGCCTGACGATATCAGAGAACGTTTTAACATGAGCAAAGCCGCCTTTAAACGCGCGCTTGGCCATTTAATGAAAAACGGAAAAGTGTATCAGGAAGATGGATGGACATACGAGAAAAAATAGTATGAAAACGGCTCGCCTGCAGCAGAACTGCGGAGCGAGCCGTTTTTTATGTCTAGTTTAATTCATCAACAAGCGTTCTGATTGCCATTTCGCGATCAACATTGTCTGAAATCGCAATCGGCGTAATATCGATGGCGAGAATGATCAGTATCAGGGCACCGGCTGCAGCAACATAAGAAACATAATAGAAATAGTTAGCGGTATCAACAGTGTTGACAAGCTCGGCCTGAACTCTGGATGTATCATCCTTGGAAGCGGCGATTTCCTTTGCAGCTTCTACTTTTTCTTCAACGATTTGACCTGCTTTTTTCAGCAGTTCATCCACTTTCAATGCATCTTTGCTGTAAACAGCTTTTTTCAGGTTGTCAAAAAAGTCAGCATCCTCTTTTCTAATATCAGCGACAACCTGATTGGCAAAAGCCTTTGCCTGTTTTGTGTTGAGTTTGTCTGTCATCGCTTTATTAAAGACCTCTGGCAGCTGTTTGCCAACTTCCCCTTGGGCAAACACAAACCCTTTAAAAATTTCCTCACCTGAATACTCAAGCTGCTTTGCCTGTGCCACACTTTCTTGCTGTTTCACCAAAAACACAGTCGTCACCAATACAACCGACAAAAATACTAGAAACGCCTTCTTCAAACTGAAACCTCTCCCTTCTTTTGTTTTTTATTCCACAACAGTCTGCGAATATATGTAAAGTGAATCGTGGAATCGATAGGTGTGAGATACAATATCAAAATGCCGGCCATGATAAGCGAGAAACTGATCAGACCCAGCATGACTGCAAAAATCTCATGCATAAAAACAGCGATAATCAAAATAAATCTCCAATGCTTCTTCGGCGCAAACAGCGCCGCAAAGATGACGATTTGAACCAGCAGCGTCCCCCATGTCGGAATCACCACGAACGGGCTTGTTACAATTGGCTTCGTTAACGCCTGAAAAAAGCCGTTGAAGCCGATGGTTTTTTCCTGGGAGAAATAATAGACGGCTGTTCCGTCCACCCATTCCTGCTGAGACAGCTTAGCGACGGTAGAGTGAAAATAAAGCACCGCCACTTGAATTCTGATCACAAAATACGAAATAAAAGCTGTTATTTTTCCAAGTGTTCTTTTGCCCTCTAGAGGCCTTGTGCTCCAATGCCATTTTCTCGGATCGGTCAGCGTGATGGGAAGCAATAAAAAGGTCATGACAGCTGCTGCCTGCTCGCCTCCGTCGATGACGATCAGCGATGACTGCAGGCTGTAACTGACATACCAATGCAGAACCCCGGTGATTCTGGGGCGCCAGCCAATGACAACAAGCACCAGAATGGCAATGCAGACCCATCTGAGAAGATTTAACATCATATAGTTATTTTCGCCGAGGCAAAAGAGACTGAGATTCATTTTACAAGCAGGATAACTGCTGATTCCGCTGGCTGGCTTCATGATGAGGCTCGGGTGATTGATGAGCAGCGTCAGCAGGCTGGATAGCGCAATGATGCTTCGCGCGAGGCCGTATACATTCGTCCACGGGTTTCTATCGTCCCAACTGGTGATGGTCTTTTTTATGTTTTCGAGCATGAGATCACAACCTTGACTATGCTTTTTACCTGATAAGACGAAGGGGTGTATTTAGAATAGCTCCAAGGTACAATATCCTCTTTCGTCAAATAGTAGCTGCCGCAAAGCAGCGGGCGGGGAGCGGGTGTTTTTAATTGCACGGTTTTTGCTTTGCTTTTGCATGCGCCGAGGTTCTTTTCTTTGCATGCTGTCCACTGTTCCTTGCCGACTTGGCTGTAGATCACGCCCATTTCAACGCCTTGTGACCGCCCATACCGATACAGGCCGAATAGGTTATCAGCCCTCATATTGGGCCATCTGACCTTGGCGCTGGCATCTTCAGCCTCATATAAGCCGATCGAAGTATCGCGCGGATTTTTGCTGAAAAAGCCCCAGCCCTGAGGAAGGATGCTGGACATGAGAAATTTGGAGTCCTTTGTCAGCGGGATCGGGGTTGTCCCTAAGCTGCCAATAATAGAAAACAGAAATATCGAACCCCAAAGGACTGAAAAAATGATAAAAAATGATATCGATTTCTGCATTCGACTGCTCCTTTTAACCTGAAGAATCGTTTTCACACTTTTCATAATATAAAAACATTTATGTAATAAAAAGGTTAAAAAGTATGAGAAATTCCATTTTTGTCAAAAGAAAAAACAGGACATTTTACACTGCTATATATGATTGATATATAGTGGTTTTTTCGATATATTGAAACCATGAAAACGAATCAAGTGAATGACCGCTGGATAGTTCAATTTCGAAAAGGGATTTTTGAGCTGGCCATCCTTTCCCTTCTGCGATCTAAACCGATGTACGGTTATGAGCTGACGTCATCCTTAAAAACCACCTCGGCGCTCGCTATTTCTGAGGGAGCGATTTATCCGATTCTGAAACGAATGACCGAGAAGGGATGGATCGAATTTTTTTGGGAAGATTCACTGGACGGCCCGAAAAGAAAGTATTACAAAATGACGCAAAAAGGAGAAGAAATGTTAAAAGAACGGCTGGAAAAATACCTGGAAACCCATCAAGCCTTACTGTCTTTATCGGGGGATTTGCTATGAATGCCCAGCATATCATTGACCGGTACATGGAGGAACTAAATGCAGAGCTGGCGAATATGCCTGATGTAGAGAGAGAAAACGCTATCGACGAATTAAAGGGGCATATCACCGCTTTCGTTCAAGACAGAATCAAAGCCGGCCATAGTGAAGAGGAACTGCAGGAAGCTATTGAATCTGAATTTTCTCATCCGAAGGAGCTTGCCGAAGTGATGATGGGTGATGGGAAAGAGCTGAATAGGAGGAGGTCTTTATTGGGCAAAAGCTGGCTTTCGGTTCTTCTCATTGTCGCGATTATCGCCCTGCCGCTGCTGCCGCCCGATTTCAGACATCTGCCGCTGGCTGTTTATTTAGCGGTGCTCGCCGGATATGTATGGAAGCGGAAAAAATTGATGATGTTTGCCGGCGTCAGAAAAAACAAAATGCGCTCTCAAAAGGAGATTGTCACGATTTCGCGAGTCGGTGCGGCTTATCTGCTGTTTTTAGCAGTGCTGCTTCTTTTGAGCCCGTTCCTCAAGGCGTTTGTCGTCCTGCTGCTGATTGCAGTAAGCTGCGCCGCTTTTTTTCTTTTTCTTAACATCAAGTAATGTGTAGGAGGCTGTAAGATGGAAATCAGCATCAATTATCTATTAATCGTCATCGCGCTCTTATTCTTTGTGGTTGCCTATTTTGTCGGGATCAAAAAACAAACCTGGATGCTGGCCGGATTTAACGAGGCGCGCATACGGGATAAAGATCGGCTGGCCAGAATAGCAGGCTACTTTTTCCTGAATTCCGGTTTGTTTATTTTGCTGAATAGTTTTATCTCATTTCAAGGCCAGGAGCAGCTCATACCACCGCTTATACTGGCATATGGCGCAGGGGTTATAATTTATGTCAATAAAAAATTAGTAGAGTAGAGAAAGAGGGGCAGAGCGAAATATCTCTGCCCTTCTTTTTTTGGGAAAATAAGAACGAAGCACCACATACAAGTTTTTGTATTTTTGATAGGATGAAGAAAAATGATAGATTCCAAAATAGGAAGGATGTGGTGTTTTGCGTAATCTGACTAAGACATCTCTATTACTGGCCGGCTTATGCACGGCGGCCCAAATGGTTTTTGTAACACATGCCTCAGCTGATCAAAGCATCAAATACGACCATACGTATCAAACCCCTTCATACATCATCGAAAAGCCATCACAGAAGCCGGTACAAAACACAACTCAGAAAGAATCGTTATTTTCCTATCTTGATAAACATCAATCGCATTTTAAGCTCAAAGGGAATGCGAACAGCCATTTTCGTATTTCGAAAACCATAAAGGATCCAAAAACAAAACAAACGTTTTTTAAATTAACGGAGGTTTACAAAGGAATTCCGATTTACGGCTTTGAACAAGCGGTCGCGATGAAGGATAACAAACAAGTGACAAGTTTCTTTGGAAAGGTGCACCCGCAAATCAAGGACGTCTCTGTCACACCGTCTATTTCTGAGAAAAAAGCAATACGTACAGCGCAGCGTGAGCTCGAGGCTGCCATTGGGAAAATCAAATATCTTGATGGGGAGCCAAAGGGCGAATTATATATCTATCCACACGACGGGAAATTCGATCTTGCCTATCTTGTGAGACTCTCGACATCTGAACCTGAGCCTGGCTATTGGCATTATGTCATCGATGCCAAAAACGGAAAGGTCATCAAGTCTTTTAATGCCATTCATGAAGCGGCAGGTACAGGAATCGGCGTGTCAGGCGATGAAAAAAGCTTTGACGTCACAGAACAGAATGGGCGCTTTTATTTGGCCGACGAAACAAGGGGAAAAGGGATCAATACGTTTGACGCGGAGAACCTGAACGAAACCTTGTTTACGCTTTTGTCTCAACTGATCGGATATACGGGCAAAGAAATAGTCAGTGGCACTTCCGTATTTAATGAACCTGCGGCTGTAGACGCGCATGCAAATGCGCAAGCCGTTTACGATTATTACAGCAAGACATTTGGCCGTGATTCTTTTGATCAAAACGGAGCAAGGATTACGTCTACCGTGCATGTCGGCAAACAATGGAACAATGCAGCGTGGAACGGCGTCCAGATGGTGTACGGTGATGGAGACGGTTCAAAATTTAAGCCGCTGTCAGGATCGCTCGACATTGTCGCGCATGAAATCACACACGCAGTCACACAGTATTCCGCCGGTCTTTTATATCAAGGAGAACCCGGTGCATTAAATGAGTCCATTTCCGATATTATGGGCGCAATGGCTGACCGTGATGATTGGGAAATCGGCGAGGATGTCTATACTCCGGATATTGCAGGAGATTCATTGCGGTCGTTAGAGGACCCATCTAAGCAGGGAAATCCAGATCATTACTCGAACCGCTACACAGGAACAGAGGATTATGGCGGAGTCCATATCAATTCGTCCATCCACAATAAAGCAGCTTACCTTCTGGCAGAAGGAGGCGTGCACCACAATGTGCAGGTTGAAGGGATAGGGCGTGAAGCATGTGAACAAATTTACTATCGGGCTTTAACATATTATGTAACGGCATCTACAGATTTTAGCATGATGAAGCAAGCGGCGATTGAAGCCGCCAATGATTTATACGGTGAAGGATCGAAGCAATCAGCTTCAGTCGAAAAAGCGTATGAGGCTGTCGGCATTTTATAAGCAAACAAAAACAGTCAGGGCACAGAGTCTGACTGTTTTTGTTTGCTCATTTTCTTAAAAAGAATATCGCCAATGTACCTGGACCGGCGTGCGAGCCGATTGCAGAACCGATAGAATGCATAATGATTTCTTTCGGCTTGAAGGCTTCCTCAATCAAGTGTTTCATGTCCGTGGCTTTTTCTTTGTTCGCGGCGTAGCTGATCCCGATGGTTTGATTGCTCCAATCATCCCCGCGCTCTTTCATAAGCTCGATGATCCGTTTGAAAAGTTTCTTCTGTCCGCGGATTTTTTCCAGCGGCACAAGCTTGCCGTCCTCCATTTGAAGCAGCGGTTTTATATTCAGCAGGCCGCCGACAAAAGCGGATGTTTTGGATATCCGGCCGCCCCTTGCGAGATATGTTAAATCATCAACGGTAAAAATATGTTCAAGCTGGTTGCAAAAGTTCTTTACAGACGTTTCAATTTCTTGTATTGTATTCCCGTTGATACAGAGATCGGCAGCATGCCGGACAGCCAGGCCGTATCCTAATGAAGCGCATTTGGAATCAATGACCCGTAAATCAAAATCAGGGAATTCCTCTTTCACTTCATTGGCGATCATTACAGCTGTCTGATACGTGCCGGAGAGACCTGAGGAAAAGGCAATGTAAAGAGCGGGATCACCTGTTTCGGCATATTGCAAAAATACATTTTTAATCGTTTGCGGTGAGGCTTGGGACGTCTTGGGCGTTTCTCCATTTTGCATCGCTTCAAATATTTGATCAGCATGAATTGTGACTGCATCTTCGAATTCTTTATCGCCGAGTGAAACCCTGAGCGGAATAAAGCCAATGCTTTTTTCATCAAAATAAGAACGAGGCAAATCAGCTGCGCTGTCAGCGATGAGATGAACTGTCATATTGCTTCCCTTCTTTCCGTTATCGCTCGTTATCATGAGAGTTTAAGCCAACTATATCATATTAATTTGCCAAAATCGTGTTCAAATATTTGTTTTAAGGGAAAACATAATAAAGAAGAAAGAGCGGAGGAACATGCCATGGTACTAGATCAAACAAAAAAATTACTCATCGTCATCATCGGCGCTTTACTCAATGCAGCCGGGCTGAACTTATTTTTGATTCCGGCAGATGTATATGCCAGCGGATTTACAGGTGTCGCCCAGCTTTTATCAAGCGTCGTTGATCAATATGCCCCCTTTTACATATCGACGGGAACGCTCTTGTTCCTCTTAAACATTCCGGTCGGTATTTTAGGATGGCTGAAGGTCGGCAAATCGTTTACGGTGTACAGCATTTTAAGTGTCGCACTCACTACTCTGTTTATGGGGATCCTGCCGGAAACAAGCTTATCACATGATATTTTGCTGAACGCGGTGTTCGGCGGCGTCATTTCAGCGGTCGGTATCGGCTTAACATTAAAATACGGGGCTTCGACAGGCGGGCTTGATATCGTCGCCATGGTCCTTGCAAAGTGGAAGGATAAACCCGTCGGCACGTATTTCTTCATTCTAAACGGGATTATCATCTTGACGGCAGGATTATTGCAAGGTTGGGAGAAAGCATTATATACCCTGGTTACACTATATGTGACAACGAGGGTGATCGACGCCATTCACACCCGCCACATGAAACTCACGGCCATGATCGTGACGAAAAAAGCGGACGAAATCAAGGAAGCCATTTATGGAAAAATGGTGCGCGGCATCACAACTGTTCCGGCAAAAGGAGCTTTTACGAACGAACAGAAGGAAATGATGATTATCGTCATTACGAGGTACGAACTGTACGATTTAGAGAAAATCGTCAAAGAAGTTGATCCGAAAGCATTTACAAACATTGTACAGACGACAGGGATTTTTGGCTTCTTTAGAAAAGACTGACGAAAGCAGGTGGAAGTCGTGAAACGGCTGCTTGTGATGCTCCTCCCCGTGCTGCTTTTGATAGGCTGCGGGAAAGATGAGCAGACAGAACCCGATAAGGAGGTATCAGGCGGAATGGAGAATCAAGAGGTTGTTTTATCTGTTGACGCAATTCAGGAGCCTGAACAAATCAAGTTTAACATGTCGCTGAAGAACCAAAGCGAACGTGCTGTCGAGTTTCAATTCAGCACAGGGCAAAAATTTGAACTTGTCGTGTATGATTCTGGGCACAAAGAAAGATACCGTTATTCGAAAGACAAAATGTTTACGCAGGCTTTTCAAAACCTGACACTTGAACCCGGAGAAACATATGATTTCTCTGATGTGTGGAAGGGAGTCCCTGAGCCCGGAACCTATGAGGTAAAGGTGACATTTAAGGGCAGAGCGGAAAATCTCAAGCAGGTTCAGGCTGTTCAGCAGTTTGAAGTCAAATAAGAGGCTATGGCGAATCGCCATAGCCTTTTTTTATTGCAGTTTGTCCAGCTGATTTTGAAATTGATGCAGCTGGCGACGTTCCGCATCTGTCGAATTGGCATACGCAGAAGATACAGCATTTTTGGCTCTCAGAATCGCTTGCTCCTGATCGCCCTCCTCAAAGCCGTTTGTCACCATGACCGCCTGTTGAACAAATGATTTTGCCTGCTGAAACAGTTCGTTTCTCATTTAATATTCAACCTGTCTTTCGGCCGAGTCTCGTGCCGCGGCATGCTGGTGAGCTTCTTCTAAAGTAGACCGATATGGAAATCTTGCGGCGTGTAGCCCGATGGAGTCTTTACCCTGCTGAATAAACCTTCTGGATTTGCTTCGTTTACCCATTTTGAGACTGCCCCCTTCCATACTTTGACGAGATGAGTCGTCTTCAATAGTATGGTGGGGTAAAGTAAGGTTTATGAGTGGGAAAAATTAATACGGACCGTCTTTAAAGTGAGAAATATTCTTTCAAAAATCTTGCCACGCCGTCCTCTTCATTTGCAGCCGTTGTTCGGTTGGCAATCTGCTTGACCGCGTCAATTCCATTTCCCATTGCGACGCCGCAGCCGGCAAATTCAAGCATTTCCAAATCGTTATCCTCATCTCCGAAAGCGATGATCCGCTCTCTCGGCACGCCGTAAAAATCGCTGATTTTCTGCAGGCCGACCGCTTTATTCATGCCGCTTTTGATAATTTCAATGACATGCCACGGAGCGGCCCATCTTCTATGGTCGATCACCTCGGCATGAACATCCGATAAATAAGAGCGTATTGCCGGCACATCTTCTTCTTTTGCATGGATAAGTACGGACGTCACATCTTCACCGAGATTTTCCCGCAAGTCTCCGACCGTTACATTTGTTGTGTTCATGTTAAAGACATCAATCAGGTGCTCATCATGGTAATGGAAGTATACGTCATCAATGACTTCAGCAAGCACGTTATGTACGTTGTAGCTCTCGCTGATATCCACGAGCTGTTTGACAACATCAAGCGGGAGTGACGTATGATACCGTCCCCAGCTGTCGTCCAGCGGATGATGGACAAATGCTCCATTAAAATTGACAATCGGCGTTGTCAATTCCATCTGCTGATAGTACATAGAACTTGAACGGTACGGACGCCCTGTTGAGATGCAGACATAATGCCCGCTATCTTTTAGGCGCTGTATCGTCCGAAGAGTGTTTTCTGATATGGTTTTATCATCCTTTAATAACGTTCCATCTAAATCTAATGCGATTAAATAGGGTTTTGTCTCCATGAAAAGCTCCTTTAACCTTAGATTTTGCTTGTTTTCCCTTACTTACAGTGTAGCTTTTTACCATCTTTATTGTCTACATGTTACACTTATGATTATGGTTATCCTAAGGAGGGCACATTGTGATACAAATTGAGAATCAAACCGTTTCCGGTATTCCTTTTTTACATATTGTAAAGGAAGAGAACAGGCACCGCGCTGTTCCTCTCGTATTCTTTATCCATGGTTTTACAAGCGCGAAGGAACACAACCTTCATATTGCTTATTTGCTTGCGGAGAAGGGCTTCAGAGCCGTTCTGCCGGAGGCTCTGCACCATGGTGAACGGGGAGAAGAAATGGCTGTTGAAGAGCTGGCTGGCCATTTTTGGGACATCGTCCTCAACGAGATTGAAGAGATCGGCGTGCTTAAAAACCATTTTGAAAACGAGGGCCTTGTAGACGGCGGCCGCATCGGACTCGCAGGCACGTCAATGGGCGGCATCACAACGCTTGGCGCTTTGACTGCATATGATTGGATAAAAGCCGGCGTCAGCCTGATGGGAAGCCCGAATTACGTGGAGCTGTTTCAGCGGCAGATTGATCATATTCAATCTCAGGGAATTGATATCGACGTGCCGGAAGAGAAGGTACAGGAGCTGATGAAACGTCTCGAATTGCGGGATCTCAGCCTTCAGCCGGAGAAACTGCGCCAGCGGCCGCTTTTATTTTGGCACGGTGAAAAAGATAAAGTCGTGCCTTACGCGCCGACCCGGTCATTTTATGAAACGATTAAATCCCATTACAGCGAGCAGCCGGAACGCCTGCAATTTATCGGAGATGAAAACGCCGACCATAAAGTCCCGCGGACAGCAGTGTTAAAAACGATTGAATGGTTTGAAACGTATTTATAAAGCACTGCGTTATGAACAAGGGCTTAATTTACGTTATACTGTAGAAAAAAGGAGTGAGGGAACGTGGAAGAAGCATTAAAAGAAAACATCATGGGCGCCTTGGAACAGGTTGTCGATCCTGAGCTTGGCGTTGATATCGTGAATCTTGGCTTGGTATATGACGTTGATATGGATGAGGACGGCTTAACGCACGTGACGATGACGCTGACATCGATGGGGTGCCCATTAGCGCCGATTATCGTGGATGAAGTGAAAAAAGCATTAGCGGACCTTCCTGAAGTGAAAGAGACAGAGGTTCACATTGTATGGAATCCGCCTTGGACAAGGGATAAGATGTCCAGATACGCAAAAATTGCGCTTGGCATTCAATAAAACAAAAAAGGACAGCCTGACATGTGAGGCTGTCCTTTTTTACAGCTGAAAGGAGTGAAAGGAAATGATGTACCTGCTTGCTGTTTTGTGTCCGCCGCTTGCTGTTTTGTTTTCGGGAAAACCGTTTCAGGCCTTGCTGAATCTCATATTGACCTGTATCTTTTGGCTGCCGGGCGCGATTCACGCCTGCTTTATCGTTGCCGACCGCCGTGCCGAAAAACGGGCTAGAAGATAATATGGAAAAATGAGGGCGCAGACATGGTATAATGGTTGTAAAAAAACAGCAGGGAGAGCACTATGAAAAAGAAATTGCTTGCATTCGCGCTTTGTACTGGCGCGTATGCGGCCCTGTTTGCGTACTCTGTGCACTCAGAGCAAAAAACAGACACAAGCGAGATGACGGATGTCAGCCGCCTGATGCCTGTGAAAATAAAGCAGACAGTGAAAGGGCAGGAAGAGGAAACGCTCCTTGACACAGTCAAAGAGGCAAATCGAAAAAACATAAAAATTTCAATCGCCGGTGCTCAGCACTCCATGGGCGGCCATACATATTATGAGGACGGCATCGTTCTCGACATGACAGGCTACAACAAAATCCTGTCATTCGACAAAGAGAAGAAAACCATCAGAGTGCAAAGCGGTGCAACGTGGAATGACATCCAGAAATACGTGAATCCATACGGACTCGCGGTAAAAGTCATGCAGTCACAAAACATCTTTACAATTGGCGGCTCTCTCAGCGCTAATGCCCATGGACGTGATATCCGCTACGGCTCGCTGATTGATACAGTCAAATCATTTCGGCTTTTAAAAGCTGATGGGACAATTATCACCGTCACTCCAAAAGACGAGTTGTTCACGGCAGTCATCGGAGGGTACGGTCTTTTTGGTGTGATTCTTGATGTAACGCTTGAACTGACGGATGATGAACTGTATGTCATGCAGACTGAAAAAATGAATTACAGCGCATACGCAGATTATTTTACAAAGCGCGTAAAAGGAAATCCAGAAGTCCGAATGCATCTGGCGCGAATATCAACAGCGAAAAAAGGATTTATGAAAGACATGTATGTCACGAATTACGTATTGGCTGATCAACAGGATCAGCTGACTTCATACAGCGATCTCAAAGAAGATGAATATACGGGAGCAACAAAGTTTGCACTCGGTTTGTCAAGGCGGTATGAATGGGGCAGGAATTGGCTGTGGGGCACGCAGCAATCCTATTTCCTAAGCCAAAACGGCACAGAGATCTCACGCAATAATGTCATGCGGTCCGAATCAAAATTTCTTGAGTATGAAAACAATGACAACACAGATGTTCTGCAAGAATACTTTGTGCCCGTGAAGGAGTATGCGGCTTATATTGACGACCTGAGACAAACGCTGTCGGGCGAAGATCTCAACCTGCTGAACATTACGATCCGCTACGTGCAGAAAAATGAAAAGGCCGACCTTTCCTATGCGAAGGATGATATGTTTTCGCTCGTGTTATTAATAAATGAGGGCTTTTCAAAAGAAGACCAGGCAGATACTGCACGAATCATCAGGCGCATGACAGACGTTGCTATCAAGCACGGCGGCAGCTATTATCTGCCTTATATGACCTACCAGACAAAGGCGCAAATGAGACAGGCATATCCGAAAAGCGAAGCGTTTTTTCAGAAAAAACGAACCTATGACCCGGATGAACGCTTTATGAATTACTTTTATCAGAGGTATAAATAATGGGGAAAAACAAATTAAAATGGCTGACATTATCACAAAGCAGCGTGTTTTTCGCAAGCAGCTTAATCTTTCCGTTTTATATACTGTTTGTGAAAAATATCGGCTCAAGCTACACGCAGTTCGGTTTTTCCTACGGATTGTTCGGGCTGAGCGGCGCGCTCATTTATCCGCTCCTCGGACGGCTGTCTGAAAGGTTTGACAGCCGTTATTTTCTGCTTGCGAACTCTTGGGGGATGGCTGTTCTGCTTTTATATGTCCCGCATATCGGAAGCGTCGTTCACGTGTATATCGTCCAAGTGCTGTTAGGGCTCTTTGGAGCGATGCAAAAGCATGGAGAAAAAGTGCTGATCGCTGATTTTACAGACAGCGGAGAGCGTGGAAAGAAGATTGGGAATTACCATTTTTGGACAGCTGTCTTTTCAGCAGCAGCCATTATGCTCGGGGGCTTTCTCGCTGACTTTTTCACAGTGCACATGATTTTTTATGCAAGCTCTATTCTATATTTTTTGAGTGGATTGATGATGATGAAAACAGGCTGACGCGGTCAGCCTGTTTTTTTATGCGGCTGAAAAGAGGCGTCATATCAACATTTTTTGGTGTGGATGTGTTGATTTTTTTGAGCAGAATTTCCATTGAACAGAAAATTTATAAATGAATAAAAATATTAAATATACGATTGAATTAATTTTTATTCATGTTATAATGTTAAATAATTTCACAAAGACCAAGAGGGTGAACTTGTTTTGAAAATAGGAATTGTAGGTGCTACAGGGTATGGAGGCACCGAACTTGTCAGGATTCTTTCGCATCATCCTCATGCAGAGGAATGCATACTTTATTCATCCAGCGGAGAAGGAAATGTCTATAGCGAGGTTTATCCTCATCTTATCGGCTTAGCGGATCAGAGGCTGAAGCCAATTGATATGAATACGATCAAACACGAAATAGATATCATGTTTCTTGCTGCGCCCCCCGGAGTATCAAGTGAATTGACTCCGAAGCTGGCAGATGCGGGAATTCCGGTTATTGACCTGTCAGGTGATCTGAGGATACAAGAGCCCGCTGAATATGAAAAATGGTATAAACGGGCAGCGGCACCGAAGGCGGTGATTCAAGAGGCGGTATACGGTCTCGCAGAACTGAATCAAAAGCAAATTCAACAGGCGAAACTCATTGCCAATCCAGGCTGTTTTCCCACAGCTGTTTTGCTTGGCCTCGCGCCTTTGGCTCAAAAGAAACTGCTCGATGAATCTTTCGTTATCGTTGACGCGAAGACCGGGGTTTCCGGAGCGGGAAGAAAAGCATCCATGGGAACTCATTTTTCTGAGCTGAACGACAATTTTAAAATTTATAAAGTCAATGAACATCAGCACACGCCGGAAATTGAGCAGGCGCTGAATGAATGGCAGCCGGGTCTCGGGCCTATTACATTTTCGGCTCACTTGGTTCCGATGACAAGGGGCATCATGGCGACGATGTATACGCAGTTAACCTGTGATTTATCGGCAGATGACCTGCATAACCTATATTCGGAATTTTACCAAGATTCATATTTTGTGAGAGTAAGGCCAAAAGGCTATTATCCGCAAACGAAGGAAGTGTACGGCAGCAATTTCTGTGATATCGCCGTGACCCACGACGAGAGAACGAACAGAGTCACGATCGTTTCGGTCATCGATAATTTAATGAAGGGCGCCGCCGGTCAGGCAGTGCAAAACTTTAATTTGATGAATGGCTGGAATGAAGAGACCGGTCTCGCCATCACGCCAATTTATCCATAGAACGGGAGAGAATCGAACCATGATTCAGTTAAGTGAAGATCAAATTGTAAAAGTAACAGGTGATGTGTCCTCGCCAAAAGGATTTCAGGCGAAGGGTGTGCATTGCGGGCTGCGCTACTCGAAAAAAGACCTCGGCGTCATTATCAGCGAGACACCGGCCGTAAGTGCAGCGGTTTATACCCAAAGCCACTTCCAGGCTGCGCCGATCAAAGTAACACAAGACAGCTTAAAGCACGGGCCAGCCTTGAAAGCCGTCATCGTCAACAGCGCCATTGCCAACGCCTGCACGGGAGAACAGGGACTAAAGGACGCATACACAATGCGGGAGACCTTTGCTTCACAGCTTGGCATTGAGCCGGAGCTTGTCGCTGTTTCTTCAACGGGCGTCATCGGCGAACATTTAGACATGGAAAAAATTCAGGCGGGGATCGGGCTGCTGAAAGAAACACCTGCGGGATCAGGAGATTTTGAAGAAGCGATTTTAACAACCGATACGGTGATTAAGCAGACGTGCTATGAGCTGGCAATCGGCGGCAAAACAGTCACGATCGGCGGAGCGGCTAAAGGCTCAGGGATGATACATCCGAACATGGCCACGATGCTGGGATTTGTGACAACTGACGCGGCAATCGAAGAAAAAGCGTTGCAAAAGGCGCTTCGGGAAATCACTGACGTTTCATTTAACCAAATCACAGTTGACGGAGAAACATCCACGAACGACATGGTATTGGTTATGGCGAATGGCTGCGCCGAAAACGAGTGCCTGACAGAAGACCATCCAGACTGGCCAGTCTTTAAAAAAGCGCTCTTGCTCACTTGTGAGGATCTGGCTAAAGAGATTGCCAGAGACGGAGAAGGCGCGACAAAACTAATTGAAGCCCAAGTACAGGGAGCGAAAAACAATCTTGATGCAAACGTCATTGCCAAAAAGATTGTCGGCTCAAATCTCGTGAAAACGGCAGTATACGGAACAGATGCCAACTGGGGGCGGATCATCGGAGCCATCGGACACTCCGCAGCTCAAGTGACGGCAGAAGAAGTAGAGGTTTATCTTGGGGGCCAATGCCTGTTTAAGAATAACGAGCCTCAGCCATTCTCTGAATCTCTCGCCAAGGAATACCTTGAAGGAGATGAAATCACCATTGTCATCAAGATGGATGAAGGAGACGGGAACGGAAGAGCGTGGGGCTGTGACCTGACCTATGACTATATCAAAATTAACGCGAGCTATCGCACGTAATAAAGGGGAGCATTATGAAGAAAACAATTGTCTTTAAATGCGGGGGAAGTGTCATCCGCGAGCTGTCGGAGGAATTTTTTCAAAATCTGAAAGAGCTGACGGCGTCAGGCTGGAAACTGGCGATCGTACATGGCGGCGGCCCGGAAATCACAAATATGCTGAAGCGGTTAAATATCAAAACAGAGTTTTCGGGCGGACAGCGGAAAACAACGAAGCCGGTGCTGGAAGTGGCGGAAATGGTTTTATCCGGTTCTGTCAATAAATTTTTCGTTGCTGAGCTTGCCAAACACGGACTGCGAGCCGCAGGCATTTCTGGTAAGGACGGCGGTCTTTTGGAGGCTGATTATCTCGATTCGGAAGCATACGGAGAAGTCGGAGAAATCAAAAAAGTCGATGCATCCATGGTGAACGCGCTGATGGAAAAGGACATCATCCCCGTTATTGCGCCGCTGTCTATGACAAGCGACTGCAAAACGTTGAATGTAAATGCCGATCTGGCTGCCTCAGCAGTTGCCGGAGCACTTGAAGCCAATAAACTGATGTTCGTCACAGATGTTGATGGAATCATGAAGGAAAAGCAGCGTCTGGACGTCCTGACCCCTGAAGAGATTCAGACGCTAATCGAGCAGGAAGTGATCACAGGAGGGATGATCCCGAAGGTCAATTCAGCCTTGTCAGCTTTATCAGATCAGGTGTCTGAAGTCATGATCGTAAACGGAAAAGGATCATTCTTCGCAGAACAAACCTTTCAAGGGACAAAAATCGTCAAAGCAAAGGAGGCTGTTTCATGAGCAGCTTGTTTCAAACCTACGGCCGCTGGGATATTGACATTAAAAAAGCAAAGGGAACGCATGTTGAGGATCAGAACGGAAAAACGTACCTCGATTTCATTCAGGGGATTGCGGTATCAAATCTAGGCCACTGCCATGAGGCGGTGACAGAGGCAGTCAAAAAACAGCTCGATAGCGTATGGCACGTATCCAACCTATTTCAGAACAGTCTCCAAGAGCAAGCGGCACAGAAGCTGGCGGAACACAGTGCGGGTGATCTCGTCTTTTTCTGCAACAGCGGTGCGGAGGCGAATGAAGGTGCGATAAAGCTCGCCCGAAAAGCAACTGGAAAAACAAAAATCATCACTTTTCTTCAGTCTTTTCATGGCCGCACGTATGCAGGGATGGCGGCGACCGGACAGGATAAAATCAAAACAGGCTTCGGCCCGATGCTTGAAGGCTTTCACTACCTGCCATACAACGATCCTTCTGTTTTTGAAGCTCTTGGGGCGGAAGACGATATTGCCGCGGTGATGCTTGAAACAGTGCAGGGAGAAGGCGGAGTCAATCCGGCGAGCGCTGAATTTTTAACAGCCGTTCAGTCATTTTGCAAGGAAAAAGAGGCTCTTCTGATTGTTGATGAGATTCAAACCGGCATCGGACGGACGGGAAAAGGCTTCGCATATGAGCACTTTGGACTCTCACCGGATATCATCACAGCCGCCAAAGGATTGGGAAATGGCTTTCCAGTCGGCGCTGTCATCGGAAAGAAACAGCTTGGAGAAGCGTTTACCCCTGGTTCTCACGGAACGACTTTCGGAGGAAATATGCTGGCGATGGCTGCTGTGAATGCCACATTGCAAATTGTATTCGAGCCTGACTTTTTGCAAGAGGCTGCTGACAAAGGAGCGTTTTTAAAAGAACAGCTTGAGGCGGAGCTAAAAAGCCCTTTTGTTAAACAAATCCGCGGTAAAGGATTAATGCTTGGAATTGAGTGTGATGGCCCGGTTGCTGGCATTATTGCAGAATTGCAAACATTAGGCTTGCTTGTATTGCCGGCCGGCCCGAAAGTGATTCGTCTGCTGCCGCCGCTCACCGTGACTAAGGATGAAATGGCAGAAGCTGTAAGAAGGCTGAAACAGGCAATTGCTCAGCATACCGCTGTAAACCAGTGATTTTTTTTTCGATATAAAGGTATAAAAATTCATTTTTATAATTAATTATTCATCAAGAGGTGGGCTGTTAGATGGAAGGTTATTTAGTGTTAGAAGATGGGACATCGTTTAGCGGCGAGCTGGACGGTCATGAAAACTGCACGGGAGAAGCTGTTTTTTTCACAGGAATGACAGGCTACCAGGAAGTGCTGACAGATCCATCATATAAAGGGCAGATTATCGTATTTACCTATCCGCTGATAGGCAACTACGGCATTAATGAAAAGGATTTTGAAAGCAAGAAACCGCAAGTAAAAGCCGTGGTTGTCTATGAGGCGTGTGATCATTTTTCTCATCATGAAGCGGTATACAGCCTCAAGGAGTATCTACAGAAATGGAACATTCCGCTGTTGACCCATGTTGATACAAGGGCTGTCGTGAAAAAAATCCGGGCAAATGGAACGATGGGTGCGACAGTCACAGCCTCTAAAGAAGGAGCTGAGATTGCCCTCCAACCAGAGAATGTGGCAGAGCAGGCTTCCGCACAGGAAATCAGCACATTTGGCGACGGGAATAAACATATCGCTCTCATTGATTTTGGCTATAAAAAGTCAATCGCATCATCACTTGTCAAACGGGGCTGCAAGGTCACCGTGGTGCCATACAAGCAAATGGAAGCTGTATACGATATAAAGCCGGACGGCATTGTGCTGTCGAACGGTCCTGGAGATCCGAAAGCCATTCATCCATATCTAGGAAAAATCAAAAGCATCATCAGCCGCTTTCCGACTCTTGGCATTTGTCTCGGACATCAGCTGATCGCACTCGCATTCGGAGGGAATACATTCAAGCTGCCATTCGGCCACAGGGGAGCAAATCATCCGGTCATCGACCGTGAAACGAAACGGGTCTTTATGACAAGCCAAAACCACAGCTATGTGGTTGACGAACAGTCGATTAATGAAAAAGAGCTCACGATCAGATTTCATCATGTCAATGATACGTCAGTTGAAGGGCTTGCTCATAAAAAACTGCCAGTCATGAGTGTTCAATTCCATCCGGAAGCCCATCCCGGACCGGCGGAAAGCGAATGGATTTTTGATGATTATCTAAAGAATGTGATACCAGCAAGGAGAGAAATCGCGCATGCCTAAAGACACCAGTATTTCAAGCATATTAGTAATCGGATCAGGCCCGATCATCATCGGGCAGGCGGCAGAATTTGATTATTCAGGCACTCAAGGGTGCATCGCGCTGAAGGAGGAGGGCTACCGGGTAATTCTCGTCAACAGCAATCCGGCGACAATTATGACCGATGAAGCCTTCGCTGATGAGATTTATTTTGAGCCTCTGACAGCAGAAAGCCTGACAGCCATCATTAAGAAAGAACAGCCTGATGGGCTTCTTGCCAATTTAGGCGGTCAGACCGCATTGAATTTAGCGGTGGAGCTTGAAGAAACGGGTGTTTTAAAGGAGCACGGCGTCAAGCTTCTCGGCACATCCGTTGAAACGATACAAAAAGGAGAAGACCGGGAAAAATTCCGTTCGTTAATGAATGAATTGAAACAGCCCGTGCCGGAGAGTGAAATTGTTGATAACGAGGCCGATGCCCTCCATTTTGCGGAATCTATCGGTTTTCCCGTTATTATCAGACCTGCTTACACATTAGGCGGAAAGGGCGGAGGAATCGCCCCTGATAAAGAAGCCTTTACAGCTATGATTAAACAGGCGCTATTAGCAAGCCCGATCAATCAATGCCTTGTCGAAAAAAGCATTGCGGGCTTTAAAGAAATTGAATATGAAGTCATGCGTGACGGCAATAACACATGCATTACCGTCTGCAACATGGAAAATATCGATCCGGTCGGCGTGCATACAGGTGACTCTATCGTTGTGGCGCCTTCACAAACATTGACAGATGAAGACTACCAAATGCTGCGGACGGCTAGTCTGACCATCATTTCAGCACTTGATGTCGTGGGCGGCTGCAACATCCAATTCGCGCTTGATCCATTCAGCAAGCAATATTACGTCATCGAAGTGAATCCGCGTGTCAGCCGGTCATCGGCTCTCGCATCTAAAGCGACCGGTTATCCGATTGCAAAGATGGCTGCTAAACTGGCAGTCGGATACACACTTGACGAGCTGAAAAATCCGCTCACAGGTTCAACTTACGCAAGCTTTGAACCGGCACTGGACTATGTGATCGTCAAATTTCCGCGCTGGCCGTTTGATAAATTCAAAAATGCAGACCGCAAGCTTGGCACAAAAATGAAAGCCACCGGTGAAGTAATGGCGATTGAACGGAATTTAGAAGCGGCAATACAGAAGGCAGCCGCGTCCCTTGAATTAAAAAATATCGGCACACACCTTCCAGAGCTCAGCGGCTTGTCAATTGATGCGCTATGGGAGTTGGCAGTCACTCCGGATGACCGCAGATTTTTCGTTGTCATGGAGCTGTTGAGCCGCAGCGTCTCGATTGATGACATTCATGCGAAAACAAAAATTGATCCGTTTTTCCTGCATACCTTTAACAACATCATCAAATTGGAAAACCGCCTGATGGAAGAGGGCTGCGATCTCTCTTTTGACTTATTGAAAAAAGCAAAGGAAAAGGGGTTCTCAGACGCAACGATTGCCTCATTGATCGGCAAAACAGAAAAAGAGGTGCGCGCGCTTCGCAAGGAGATGGGCATTACACCTTCCTTCAAAATTGTCGATACATGCGCGGCTGAGTTTGATGCGAAAACAAACTATTTTTACTCCACATATTTCGGAGAGACCGATGGAGATATCAGCCGCAAAGAGAAAAAACGCGCGCTGATTATCGGATCGGGCCCGATTCGGATCGGCCAAGGCGTTGAATTTGATTACAGTGCGGTTCACGGCGTGCTGACACTGCAAGAGCTTGGGTTCGAAACCATCATGATTAACAATAACCCGGAAACGGTCAGCACAGATTATGAAATTGCGGATCGCCTGTATTTTGAACCGATGACAACGGAGCATATTGTAAACGTGGCGGAGCAGGAAAATATTGATTTTGCAATCGTGCAATTCGGCGGCCAAACTGCAATCAATGCTGCTGAAGCACTTGAAAAAGCCGGCATTACCCTTCTCGGCACTTCGTTTGAAACACTCGATGTGTTAGAGGATCGTGATCAGTTCTATCAGCTTCTTGATGAACTAGGATTGAAGCACGCAAAAGGAGAAATTGCCTATACAAAAGAAGAAGCCGCTTCAAAAGCCAGTGAGATTGGCTACCCGGTGTTAATTCGTCCATCTTACGTTATCGGCGGAATGGGCATGATCATTGTTGACTCGCAAGATCAGCTTTCTCAGCTGCTGAATGATGAGGACAGCATGCCATACCCCATTTTAATTGACCAGTATGTGTCTGGAAAAGAAGTCGAAATTGATTTGATTTCCGACGGCGAGGATGTCTTTATCCCGACATATACTGAGCATATTGAACGGGCGGGTGTCCATTCGGGAGACAGCTTTGCCATCCTTCCGGGACCATCAATCACAAGCGGGCTGCAGCAGGGCATGAAAGAGGCCGCACAAAAAATTGCCCGAAAACTTTCATTTAAAGGCATCATGAACATCCAATTTGTGATCGACAATGGAAACATACTCGTGCTTGAAGTGAATCCGAGAGCGAGCCGCACGGTTCCGGTCGTCAGCAAAGTAATGGGCGTGCCGATGATTCCGCTTGCCACACGTTTGCTGGCGGGTGCGTCCTTAAAAGATCTAAACCCGGCCGTTCAAAATCAACATGGAGTTGCCGTGAAGTTCCCTGTTTTTTCTTCTCATGCGATACAGGATGTGGATGTGAAGCTTGGACCGGAAATGAAATCAACGGGAGAAGGCATGTGTGTCGCATATGATGCCGACAGCGCCTTGAAAAAAATCTATACACGTGTCTGGAATCAAAAAGGAAGCATATACTTGCAAAACGGTCCGGAAGATGTAAAGGAATTAGCGGAAAACGCCGGTTTCACCGTTCATGAAGGAACATTTGCCTCTTGGATGGAACAGAAAGGAAAATCGCTCCACATCAATCTGAGCGGTTCTGAAGAAGCGCGCAAAGAACGTCTGGAAGCCATGACGCACGGCATCACCGTCTTTACAGAAGAAGAAACCGTGCGGGCGTTTTTACAAAGCGGTTCAGGCCATCCGCAGCCTGTATCTCTCAAAGATCTCTATAAAAAGGAAGTGGCATCATGCACACAGTGACGCAAACCAGTTTATACGGAAAAGATTTATTAACGTTAAAAGATCTTAGTGAACAGGATATAAACGCCTTGCTTGCAGAAGCCGGTGAGCTGAAGCAAAACAAAATCCAGCCTATTTTCCATGGCAAAACCTTGGCAATGATTTTTGAAAAATCATCAACGCGGACCCGTGTTTCATTTGAAGCCGGCATGGCGCAGCTGGGCGGGAACGCCCTCTTCCTAAGCCAGAAAGATCTGCAGCTGGGGCGCGGTGAGACTGTCGCTGATACGGCAAAAGTGCTGTCAGGCTATGTGGATGCCATCATGATCCGGACCTTTGAACATGAAAAGGTGGAGGAGCTTGCCAAAGAAGCTGATATTCCGGTAATCAATGGACTGACGGATAAATACCACCCATGCCAGGCGCTCGCGGATCTCTTGACGATTAAGGAGATAAAAGGAAAGCTTAAAGGCGTAAAAGTCGCATACATCGGTGACGGAAATAACGTGGCGCACTCCTTGATGATCGGCTGCGCGAAAATGGGCTGTGATATCTCAATCGCTTCCCCAAAGGGATATGAAGTGTTAGATGAAGCAGCTGAAGCGGCAAAAACATATGCGCTTCAATCCGGCTCTTCCATCACGCTGACAGATGATCCGATTGAAGCGGTAAAAGACGCGGACGTGATTTATTCTGATGTGTTTACTAGCATGGGACAGGAAGCGGAAGAGCAAGAACGTCTTGCTGTCTTTGCGCCTTATCAGGTGAATGCGGCGCTGGTCAGCCATGCCAAGCCTGACTATACATTTTTACATTGTCTCCCTGCGCATCGCGAGGAAGAAGTGACTGCGGAGATTATTGACGGGCCGAATTCTGCAGTGTTCCAGCAGGCGGAAAATCGTCTTCATGTGCAAAAAGCACTGTTGAAGGCCATTTTATACAATGGGGAATCATCAAAAAACTGCTGAGTCAAACTCAGCAGTTTTTTTTGATGGCAACATATTCACAGCCGCTTAGGCGCATACTACAGCAAAAAGGAAAAGGAGGAAAAACTGTGGGACAGCAGCATCAATTCCGGCCCGGACAGAAAGCGCCTAATAACGGTGTCTACGTAGAGATCGGCGAGACAGGGAGCATGGTGAAAAACCCCCAAAAGGTTCATCTGTCAGCAGGGGAAATGTTTCCCGAAACATCAAATCACAACCGGCTGTGGACATACAAAAGAAAGCCGTGACCACTAAAAAACCCAAAACAATCAATGTTTTGGGTTTTTGGCTTCTTAATGCTGGCTTGCATTTTTGTTCATAGGCATGATTTCTGCTAAAACCATGATTAAGACATACAGTACAACAGCAATGACAGATGATGTTTTGAAATTATACGTAACGCTGTTCATGCTTGCAACCAAGTAGCATGCCATATGTGATAAAAGGAACGTCCAAATAAAGGCAATAATATATCGCACGTTTCCACCTCGTCCTTCTCATTCTATTCTAAAAGCTATCATACCATACAAAAAGCGAAGGGGGAATCCAATTTTAGCAGAAAGTGAGGTGACAAAAGAGTCTGATTCGTCACACTTTAATGGTAAAATATAAAAAACGTCAATCAGTGTAATAGCCAAAAATGTAAAAGGCTAGGACTTTACCTTATTCGTTTCTTTTCTATTTACATAAGATAGCGTGAGATGAAGTGTGAAAGGAGGCGGGCAAGCGATGGGAATAACGGAAAGATACTTTCAACTGGGAACGGAGCATAATGTCATTCATCTGCCCTATCGCCCGAACGGCTTCGGCATCTTTATCTTGGGGGACAGAACCCACTTTGTCGGGGAAGATTCAAGCTTTTGGCTGCAGCATTACGGCAGAAATCAGCTTCTGAATATGTTGAGGAATGAAGGATATACTCTTTTTAACAGCAATCTGTTCGGAAGGCATTGGGGGGCGGAAAAAGCAGTCACCTATGCTAAACAGCTGATCCATTCCGTGATGAAGCAGGAAATCCTCAATCCGAAGATTCATATTTTAGCAGAAGGCATGGGTGCTCTCGTGGCCGATGAACTGCTTCGTTTTTCCCCGGATCATATCCGCTCAGCCGCAATGTTGAATCCTTGTCTCGATCTTCAGGCACATTATGAATCAGAAAAAGAAAATAAATTTTTCTATAAGCAATTTTTGAAAGAAGTATCGAAAAGCTACGGAATCTCTGAAAAAGAAGCGGAAGCGCTTCGTTACAAAACCATTCAAAGCTATCCGAGCGGCGTTCCGGTTCATATATGGCAGCGTATGACCGGAGCTCCATATCCCTACAGCGTACATGCGGAAGCTTTCAAGGAAAAACTGCAAAAGCAAGGCTCACCGGTCGACATGACATTTCATTTATTTGAGCATCCGAGCAGAATTTATGCATCAATCTGCAAATTCTTTCATAGTCATGAAAAAGAATTATAGAGAATATAATGACAACAGCCTTCTCTTTTGCGGAGGCTGTTTTGTTTTGGAAAATGAAAAACCGGAAGGGCGGCAGATGCAATGGAATCAACGCTGATTGTAGGTGCGGACGAATTTTTCGGCCTTTCATTATGTGAACGAATGATGGATGAAGGCATACATGTTGACGTTATTTTGGCGGAAACAGAAGATAAAATGAGACAAATGTACTTAGAAGAAAGACTCATGTGGCTTGGGAGAAATGAACTCTTTCGCCAGCTTGAACGCATTGGAGATCAAAAGTATGATACAATTTGTATCCAGTTTGGAGATTTTTTGCCCTTGGACCAATATGATTCTTCTTATATTTTAGTATATGAACAAGACCGGAAAGAATGGGAGAAGCGTGAAAAAACAGGCTCGGAAAAAGCCGTGTTCCTGCCGAAAATGTATGGGCCATGGAAAGAAGAAACAGAGGGAGACGGCTATTACACAGACGATGTGGCTGACGAGTTGCTGAAATTCCTATTAGAAGGCCGTCATAGCAAAGATCAGTTTTTTGAATTACAAGTATCAGAAAAAACCTCAAAAGAAGAAGCAAAAACAAAAATTATCGAGTGGAAAAGACAATTTTCATCAATTTTCGACAAATATTAAGAAAAACCTTCCATGTTTCGAGTTTTCTAGATACAATAAACGTATAAAACAATACATGTTATAGCTTGTCAAAAGGAGTTGAACATGACTTGATCACAAGGCTTGTCATGATCTTTTCTGTCCTCCTTTTATTGAGTGGATGTGGACAAACTCCGTTCAAAGGAAAAATTGAGAAGGTCGGCATGCTCTTTCCTGATACGATTAATGACCTCGTATGGGGCACAAAAGGGTATAAAGGATTACTGAATATACAATCCAAATACAATGTGGACGTCTACTATAAAGAAGGCGTTAAAACAGAAGAAGATATCATAAATGCGATTGAGGATTTTCATAAGCGGGGCGTCAATCTGCTCTACGGCCATGGGAGTGAATATGCAGAGGTGTTTAACTTGGTCGGCGAAGATTATCCAGATATGGAATTCGTCATTTCCAATGCGAAAGCGAAAGCTGACAATGTGACGAGTGTCCATTTTAGCGGGGAAGCAATGGGCTTTTTTGGAGGAATGACTGCTGCCCATATGTCGAAAACGAATCAGGTCGGTGTCATTGCTTCCTTTACGTGGCAGCCTGAGGTTGACGGTTTTATCAAAGGAGCCAAGTATGAAAATCCAGATATAGAAGTAAACACGAAATATACGGATCATTGGGATGATGATACGACAGCAGTAAAGCTTTATCAGAAAATGAAGAACGAAGGCGCGGATGTTGTGTATCCTGCTGGAGACGGGTATAATGTTCCTGTTATTCAGCAAATCAAAAAAGACGGGCTTTATGCCATCGGCTACGTTACAGATCAATCGGACCTGGGCGAGAATACCGTATTAACCAGCACGGTACAAAATGTGGACAAGGCCTATGAAATCATTGCTGAGCAATTCAACAAAGGCACCCTTGAAGGCGGCGATCATTACTACGACCTGAATACGGGAGTAGTCGAGATGGGAACATTCAGCCCGCTCGTCGATGAAGACTTTCAGCAAAGAATCGCCAAGCTGATCAAAACGTACAACAAAACAGGCGAGCTGCCAAAAAACGAGTAATGGAGTGACGTCACATGCAGCACGAAAAATCACTTGAATTCTTGCAAATTGCCATGAAATACCTCCCTGAAGCGAAAGAACAGCTTGAGAAATCAGGCATTGAGCTCTCAATGGAGGCCATACAGCCGTTTATGAATCTATTTACAACGGTAATGGCGGAAGCTTACGAGCTTGGCAAGTCTGATGCTAAATCTGAAACCGAATAAAAAGAAGCCACTTTTGCGAAAGTGGCTTTTCACATGATTTTCTTTTTAATCGCGGTGATCATGGGCGCAAGCTCCTTTAGAGCGGGCTTGATTTGATCAAGAGAGTTCATAATTGAACCGATTTGGTCCATAATATGCATGTAATGAATCGTCTCTTCGTCGTTGGTCTGAGAAACCTCCTCTTGCTGTTCCTCCTTCTCTTCTGTTGGTTTTGCGGAATCGCCGAACATCATTTTTGAAAATACATCCAACTGCATACGCCTCCTTTCTATATACAATACTCTATGAGTAAGTTGAACTGATAGTTTAGACGAATATATTGCCATGCGAAAAAAAATAGGATAGAATTAGTACCTGATACTAATAATTGATCACAACCTGATTGATCTTCTAAATTTAAGATATAAAGGAGTCTTCCCTTATGAAAGCTGGAATACTTGGTGTTGGACGTTACATTCCTGAGAAGGTTTTAACAAATCATGATCTTGAAAAAATGGTTGAAACTTCTGACGAGTGGATTCGTACAAGAACTGGAATAGAAGAAAGAAGAATTGCCGCAGATGATGTGTATTCATCACATATGGCTGTTGCGGCAGCGAAACATGCGCTGGAACAAGCTGAAGTGGCTGCTGAGGATTTGGATATGATCCTGGTTGCAACTGTTACACCTGATCAGTCATTTCCTACGGTCTCTTGTATGATTCAAGAACAGCTCGGCGCTAAAAAAGCGTGTGCTATGGATATTAGCGCTGCTTGTGCGGGCTTTATGTACGGCGTTGTAACCGGAAAACAATTTATTGAATCCGGAACCTACAAACATGTTCTAGTTGTCGGTGTAGAGAAGCTCTCAAGCATTACAGACTGGGAAGACCGCAATACTGCCGTTCTGTTTGGAGATGGGGCAGGCGCCGCGGTAGTCGGACCAGTCAGTGATGACAGAGGAATCCTTTCATTTGAGCTAGGAGCCGACGGCACAGGCGGTCAGCACTTGTATCTGAATGAAAAACGACATACAATCATGAATGGACGAGAAGTTTTCAAATTTGCAGTCCGCCAAATGGGAGAATCATGCGTAAATGTCATTGAAAAAGCTGGACTTTCAAAAGAGGATGTCGACTTTTTGATTCCGCATCAGGCGAACATCCGCATCATGGAAGCTGCACGCGAGCGTTTAGAGCTTCCTGTCGAAAAGATGTCTAAAACCGTTCATAAATATGGAAATACTTCTGCCGCATCCATTCCGATCTCTCTTGTAGAAGAATTGGAAGCCGGTAAAATCAAAGACGGCGATGTGGTCGTTATGGTAGGGTTCGGCGGAGGACTAACATGGGGCGCCATTGCAATCCGCTGGGGCCGATAAAAAAAGGTGAGGTGCACACAAGATGACTAAAAAAAGAGTAGTTGTTACAGGCCTTGGAGCATTATCTCCGCTTGGCAACGACGTCGATACAAGTTGGAATAACGCAATCAACGGTGTGTCCGGAATCGGTCCGATCACTCGTGTTGATGCTGAAGAATATCCGGCAAAAGTAGCCGCTGAATTAAAAGACTTCAATGTTGAAGATTATATGGATAAAAAAGAAGCCAGAAAAATGGACCGCTTTACACAATATGCGGTTGTAGCTGCGAAAATGGCAGTTGAAGACGCAGATCTTAACATTACGGATGAGATTGCGCCGAGAGTCGGTGTTTGGGTAGGCTCCGGTATCGGAGGACTTGAAACACTAGAATCTCAATTTGAAATCTTCCTAACAAAAGGCCCGAGACGGGTAAGCCCGTTTTTCGTGCCAATGATGATTCCTGACATGGCAACAGGCCAGATTTCTATTGCGCTAGGAGCGAAAGGAGTCAATTCTTGTACGGTTACAGCATGTGCTACAGGAACGAACTCTATCGGTGACGCGTTTAAAGTCATTCAGCGCGGTGATGCAGACGTGATGGTCACAGGCGGAACAGAAGCGCCGCTGACAAGAATGTCATTCGCGGGCTTCAGTGCCAACAAAGCACTGTCTACTAATCCAGATCCGAAAACAGCGAGCCGCCCGTTCGATAAAAACCGTGATGGCTTTGTCATGGGTGAAGGTGCAGGGATTATCGTTCTTGAAGAGCTTGAGTATGCCCTGGCCCGCGGTGCTAAAATCTACGGAGAAATTGTCGGCTACGGTTCGACAGGGGACGCTTATCATATCACAGCGCCGGCCCAAGACGGCGAAGGCGGAGCGAGAGCGATGCAAGAAGCCATTAAAGATGCGGGCATTGCGCCACAAGAAATTGATTATATCAATGCTCACGGAACAAGCACGTATTACAACGACAAATACGAAACAATGGCGATAAAAACCGTTTTCGGCGAGCATGCGCATAAACTTGCTGTAAGCTCTACAAAATCAATGACAGGCCACCTTTTAGGAGCAGCTGGCGGTATTGAAGCCATTTTCTCTATCCTTGCCATTAAAGAAGGCGTGATCCCGCCGACAATCAATATTCAAACACCTGACGAAGAATGCGATTTGGATTATGTGCCTGATGAAGCTCGCAGACAGGAGCTCAATTATGTTCTCAGCAACTCATTAGGATTCGGCGGGCACAATGCAACATTAATCTTTAAAAAATATCAATCATAATCAAGCCAAACCGGCTGCCCCTAAAGGGTAGCCGGTTTTTTTTGTGTGCATAGATTAAAAGAGGAGGCGATCACATGAGTGTAGAACAAACACATAGCTGGCTCAGAAAGGCTGCTTCAATAGATGATTTGGCACCTTACATTATCCCGCTTTTTTCAGGTGCGGGGAAAAAGAACTGGAAGGGCATTTTGGGGCATCTTCAGCATCATGGGATGTTTAAAAACATGACAGAGGGTATTCAGACAGCTTCCAAGCTGAAGGAAAAAGGTTTTTACGAGCATATCCAAAAGGAAGAACAGTATCTTAAAAACAAATGGCAAGGTCCTGATGTACCAATTGTTCCGCTGCCGGTTGATGAACGAAATAGGAGAATTCGTTTAGAATTTGGATCAAAATCAGGACTCGCGTTTCAAGACAAAATGTTCCTCTTTCTTTCGTCAGATTTAGATTTTGGATCAGTATCTGCCCTGATGACGCATGAGTATCATCATGTTTGCCGGTTAGGTCATCTCACAAAAGAGGAAAAGGATGTCACATTACTTGATACAATCATCATGGAAGGGCTGGCGGAATATGCTGTTTATGAGAGGTTCGGCCGAAGTCAAACGGCTGAATGGACGACTTGGTATACCCCAGAGCAGCTTCAGGCTTTATATGAAAAAAAGATTGCGCCCCATCAGGATATCAAACGGGATGATCGATTATTTCCCCAGCTGTTATTCGGCAAAGGATATCAGCCGAAAATGCTTGGATACGCAGTTGGATTCAATATTGTAAAAAAGTATTTAACTGCCAACAAGGCAAGCACTGCAGACGGACTTTCCATTCCTGCTGAAACCTTTTTGGATGCAATGCTTTAAAAGGATAAAATAATGGAATTTCGTTAATAATATTACATTTATCCTAAAAAATTCTTGATTTTGCAAAATGATTGTAATAATATACAACTATAAAATTTTTCGATAATTCAATATTATTTATTATTTCTGAATAAAGGGATTGCTTTCTCTTGAAAACGATTGACCACAAGAGGGGGGAAAGGGGAGCTAGCATGAGCACACTATTAGAAGTGAATAATTTAAAGACTTATTTTTTCCGGAAAAAGGAGCCGATCCCTGCGGTTGACGGAGTCGATTTTCACATCAGCAAAGGTGAGACCGTCGCGCTTGTAGGTGAATCGGGCTCCGGAAAAAGCATTACTTCCTTATCAATTATGGGCCTCGTCCAAAGCTCAGGCGGAAAAATCATGGACGGCTTTATTAAACTCGAAGACAAAGACCTCACCTCATTCACTGAAAACGATTATTGCAAAATCCGCGGAAACGAAGTATCCATGATCTTTCAAGAACCAATGACCTCCCTTAATCCGGTGTTAACAATCGGAGAACAAATTACCGAAGTGCTGATTTACCATAAAAACATGAAGAAAAAAGAAGCCTGTCAGCGAGCTGTTGAACTCTTGCAGATGGTCGGTTTCTCCCGGGCGGAGCAAATAATGAAGGAGTACCCGCATCGGCTGTCAGGCGGTATGAGACAGAGGGTGATGATTGCCATCGCACTAAGCTGTAATCCTAAATTGCTCATTGCCGATGAACCCACGACAGCGCTGGATGTGACAATACAAGCCCAGGTGCTGGAGCTCATGAAAGATCTCTGCCAGAAGTTCAACACATCGATTCTTCTGATCACACACGACTTAGGTGTCGTGTCCGAAGCGGCTGATAGAGTGATTGTCATGTACTGCGGACAAGTCGTAGAAAACGCCACTGTTGATGACTTATTTTTAGAACCGCTTCATCCTTATACAGAAGGCCTGCTTACGTCAATTCCTGTTATAGATGGAGAGATTGATAAATTAAATGCGATTAAAGGCAGCGTGCCTACACCTGATAATCTGCCGCCGGGGTGCCGTTTTGCCCCAAGGTGTCCGAAAGCTATGGATAAGTGCTGGACAAATCAGCCTTCGCTTTTGACACACAAAAGCGGAAGAACGGTGAGATGCTTTTTATATGAGGAAGAGGGTGCAGAACAATCATGACAGCAGCTAATCAAGAAATAATCTTAGAGCTTCGTGACGTAAAAAAATACTTTCCGATCCGCTCAGGCCTTTTTCAAAGAAAAGTCGGTGATGTAAAAGCGGTGGATGGTGTGTCATTTTCGTTAAAAAAAGGAGAGACACTCGGAATCGTTGGAGAGTCGGGCTGCGGAAAATCGACTGCCGGCAGAACGATGATCAGACTGTACAAACCAACAGAAGGCCAAATTCTTTTTAAAGGGCAGGATATTTCCAATCTGTCAGAGGAGAAGCTGCGGAAGAGTGTCCGCAAAAATATTCAAATGGTGTTCCAAGATCCATTTGCCTCGTTAAACCCGAGAAAGACGCTGCGGTCTATCATAAAGGAGCCGTTTAATACGCACAACATGTATACGATGCGTGAACGAAACGAGAAAGTCGAAGAGCTGCTTGCGAGAGTTGGCCTTCACCCGTCGTTTGCCGGACGTTATCCCCATGAGTTTTCCGGCGGCCAGCGTCAGCGGATCGGCATTGCCAGAGCACTCACTTTAAATCCAGAGCTGATCATTGCTGATGAGCCGGTTTCCGCACTTGATGTATCCATTCAGGCCCAAGTGATTAACTTGATGGAGGAATTACAGGAGGAATTTGATCTTACGTATCTATTTATCTCCCATGATCTAAGTGTCGTCCGCCATATCAGCGACAGAGTCGGAGTGATGTATCTTGGCAAAATGATGGAGCTGACCGGCAAGCATGAGCTTTATGACAACCCGCTTCACCCATATACCCAAGCGCTTTTATCCTCCGTTCCGGTTACAAGAAAAAAAGGATCTGTCAAACGTGAACGCATTGTCCTGAAGGGAGAGCTGCCAAGTCCGGCCAACCCGCCAAAAGGCTGCGTATTCCACACAAGATGCCCTGTTGCAAAACCGATATGCAAGGAACAAATACCAGAATTTAAAGAAGCTGCTCCCAGCCACTTTGTGGCTTGTCACCTTTATAGCTAATGTTGCCCGCACAGCTTTGAGAGGGGGTATGCATACTACATAAACAACAGCTGAGAAGAACGAACATTTTAAAAGGGGGAATATCTAATGAAAAGACGGAAAACCGCACTGATGATGCTAAGTGTATTGATGGTCCTGGCCATCTTTTTATCAGCCTGCTCGGGCTCAAAATCGAGCAGCAGCAGTGAGAAAAAATCAGCAGGCAAACCGCAGCAAGGCGGGGATTTGGTTGTAGGGTCAACTGGGGAGCCAACGTTGTTTAATCCACTCTATTCTACAGACGTTTCCAGTTCAGATATTGAAGGGATGATCTATAGTACATTATTAGAGACGGATGAAAAACTAAATGTGAAACCTGCTTTAGCTGAAAAAGTAACAGAATCCAAAGATGGCCTGACTTATGATGTCAAAATTAGAAAAGGTGTAAAGTTCCATGATGGAAAAGAACTTACAGCCGATGACGTTGTTTTCACTTATAGCATACCTTTAAATAAGGACTATAATGGTGAACGCGGTTCTGGTTTTGAATCACTAAAATCTGTTACAAAAAAAGGTGATTATGAAGTTGAATTTAAATTAAAGAAAAAAGATGCATATTTTTATAATGTTGTTTTAGGCAGCTACGGCATTCTGCCCAAACACATTTTAGGGAAAGTGCCAGTTGCAGATTTAGGCGAAAATGAATTTAACAGGAAGAATCCAATTGGTTCGGGTCCATTCAAGTTTGTTGAATGGAAAAAGGGCGATTATGTAAAACTTGAAGCAAATGATGACTACTATGGCGGAAGACCGTATTTAGATACAGTGACAGTTAAGACGATTCCTGATTCTAATGCCGCTGTTGCTCAATTAAAAGCTGGGGATATTGACTTCTTTGTTGTACCAGGCACAGACTTTGAGACAGTTAAAACATTTGATAATGTTCAAGTTAAATCTGATCTTGGTTTGAACTACAGTTATATTGGATGGAATGAAAAAAATAAATTATTTAAAGACAAAAAAGTCCGCCAAGCTCTTACGTATGCGCTTGATCGAAAAGCAATGGTAGATCAGGTGTTAAATGGTGATGGAAAAGTTGCAAACGTTCCTGAAAGTCCGCTTTCTTGGAACTATCCAAAAGGTGATGTACCTACATTTGATTACAATCCTAAAAAGGCTAAAAAGCTCTTGGAAGAAGCAGGATGGAAAGATACAGATGGAGACGGTTACCTTGATAAAGACGGAAAGAAATTTTCATTTACCATTAAAACGAACCAGGGCAATAAGATTCGGGAGGATTTAGCAGTTGTTGTTCAGCAGCAACTTAAAGAAGTAGGAATTGAAGCAAAACCGCAAATTGTAGAATTTAGTGCTCTTATTGAACAAACAAGCGCACCGAATTGGGATTATGATGCACTACTGCTCGGTTGGAGTTTGGCTACATTCCCAGATCAATTTTCAATTTTCCACTCCAGTCAATCTAAGAACGGATTAAACAACATATGGTATAAGAATCCTAAAGTCGATAAACTTTTAGAAGAAGCTAAATCAATTACAGACAGAAAAGAATATCAGAAAAAATACGAAGAAATCTATAAATTGATTGCTGAGGACCAGCCTTATTCATTCCTGTTTTATTACAATTATCATAGGGCAATCCCGACAAACATGCATGGCTATGTATTCCATCCGAAAAATGACTTATATCATATTGAAAAATGGTGGCTTGAACAATAATAGTTAAATCCCTAGAGAGGTGAGGATTATGCATCCTTTCCTCTTTATCCTATTTTAGAAAAGGGGACAAGAATATGGTTACATATATTGTTCGTCGAACATTAATGTCTCTGCCAATTCTTTTGGGCATTACAATTTTATCATTTGCGATAATGAAAGCGGCGCCAGGTGATCCGATGTCACTTATGATGGATCCGACAATCAGCCAAGCTGACAGAGCCAAATTTATTGAAAAGTATGGACTCAATGATCCAGAACCTGTTCAGTACTTAAAATGGCTTGGGAACATGCTCCAAGGCGACTTTGGGACATCTATTGTGAAAAAGGGGACACCAGTTTCCGATCTAATCCTTTCACGTTTGCCAAATACTCTGGTGCTTATGGTTTTTTCAACTCTTGTTGCTCTTCTGATTTCAATTCCTTTCGGTGTTCTTTCTGCAAAACGCCCTTATTCTAAGCTTGACTATGGTATTACTGTCACGTCATTTTTAGGGCTGGCGATACCAAATTTCTGGTTCGGATTAATTCTTATTATGGTTCTTTCCGTAAATCTCGGTTGGTTTCCTACGGGAGGTGTCGGCACTTTAAACGCTGACTTTAACATTTTTGACAGGCTCCATCATTTAATTTTGCCTGCATTTGTTTTAGCAACTGCGGATATGGCCGGTATTACTCGTTATACAAGATCAAGTATGCTTGATGTATTAAAGCAAGATTATATAAGAACAGCTCGAGCCAAAGGATTTAAAGAAAATAAAGTGATTTTCAAACATGGCTTGAGAAATGGCCTGCTTCCTGTTATTACAATTTTCGGATTAATGATTCCGTCATTTATTGGCGGTGCTGTCGTAGTTGAGCAGATTTTTACTTGGCCAGGATTAGGAAAGTTATTTATTGATTCGGCATTCTCTCGAGATTATCCGGTTATTATGGCCATGACTGTGATTTCTGCTGTTTTGGTTGTACTGGGAAACTTGATTGCAGATATTTTGTATGCATTAGTTGATCCGAGAATTGAATATTAAAAGGGGGGGACACACATGACAAATCCAAACACTGCGGCTCCCTCTAATGAGGTAAAGCTAAAAGAAAATATTAGAAAAAAACCAGAAACAATGACTAGGATCTTTTTTGAGAAATTTTTCAAAAATAGGCTTGCTGTTGTTGGGGGGATTATTTTATCAGTTATCATCTTAATGGCGGTCTTTGCTCCTTTTATTGCGCCTTACTCGCCTGAGAGTCAATCTCTTTTAAACAAACTGAAGCCGCCAAGCGCTCAAAATCTAATGGGGACGGATAAGTTTGGGCGCGATATATTTACAAGGGTGTTATATGGAGCACGTGTGTCTTTATTAGTTGGTTTTGCTTCAGTAATTGGTGCGATTACAATTGGTACGGTTGTTGGAGCCTTAGCAGGATACTTTAAAGGAATAGTAGATGCTGTGTTGATGAGGGCTGTCGACGTAGTTTTATCTATTCCGGATATTTTTCTGCTTATTACCTTAGTTACAATTTTTCAACCGGGAATGGATAAGTTAATTTTAATTTTTTCTCTGACGGGCTGGACTACAACAGCGAGACTAGTCAGAGGTGAGTTTCTATCCCTACGGTCAAGGGAATTTGTATTGGCTGCTAAAACAATAGGCACAAAAAATTACAAAATTATTTTTTCGCATATATTGCCGAATTGTATTGGGCCAATTATTGTTTCCGCTACTTTAAAAGTAGGTAGTGTCATTCTAGCTGAATCAACGTTAAGTTACTTGGGTTTCGGTATCCAGCCGCCAATTGCTAGCTGGGGAAACATGCTTCAGGATGCTCAAAACTTTACATTAATGATTCAAGCATGGTGGTACCCGTTATTTCCCGGGCTATTTATTTTAATGACCGTTTTATGCTTCAACTTTGTCGGTGATGGCCTGCGGGATGCGCTTGACCCGAAAAATATTAAATAAAAATGAATATAATATCTGTTATAAAATATCACCAAATCAGAAAAAAAGCAGGTCTCCCTTTGTCAGAAAATATACAAAGAGATCTGCTTTTTGTGATTCTTGCATAAAACCAGTGATTCCAGATTTCCTCAATCTCTTTGGAATAATTTCTCTGTCCCTTGCCTATACTGTGGACAACAGTTTTTATAAAGTGAGGGGTTAGAGATGTTATTTCTTCATGATGTGTGGGTCAATTGGTTTGAAGGGGAAGAAAATGGCTACAATGTATGCCACTTTCACGAATGGCGCAAGGAAGATACGGTTGAGCTTTTGGATCAGGTGCCTTTGTTAAGGGTGCCGTCAGTACTGTTTCATTACATAGAAAACGATTTGTCAGAGCTTCCGAAAGGTTTGCTTGAAGACGTACATCAGAAATCGTACATTCGGAAAAATCATGAGCGGACAAAGCTTGAATATTGTTTTGTTGTAACAGACGGAATCGGCATTTTGGCTGTCGACACGATCGGCTATACAATCCCTGTCAGGAAAAGCCGTCTGATCCCAAGACAAGAGCAGCTCGTTTATGAAATGGTAAAAGATGTAGAGCCTGAAGCGTATGAATTTGAACCAAAGAAACTGGAATCCTCTAAAGAATATCACATCTTATCATTAGCACCAGAACATGTCAGGGGTCTGACAAGAAAAGAACGGCAAATCAAGCAGCTGATGTTTATGGCGCTTGACCAATTAAAAGGGCTGAAAAACCGCGCTGAAATCGGCTATTGGTATACAGAGTGGAATCCGCATATGTATGAACAAATCAAACGGATGAGCTTTGAAGAGATTTGGGACATGCTGTATAACGAAACAATTGAAGGCTGGTCGGATAAGCACCTAGCTTTTTGCGAAAACCTAATAAAAGGACAGCCTTTTTTTGAAAAGCTGTGGGAAATGGAAAATGAATCAAAGGTAAACTGAAATAAAAAACCGCTCTTTGCAAAGAGCGGTTTTTTGATCAGCGTCTTTTTCTTCCAAGACCCATGGCATTCTCCATTTTTTTCAGCATTTTGTTTGCTGTCCGTTTCGCCCGTTCCGCGCCTTCATCAAGAATCCGGTCTAATTCTTCAGATTCTATCAGCTCATAATAGCGGTCCTGGATCGGTTTTAATGCGTCCACCACGACTTCTGCCAAATCACCTTTAAACTCGCCGTAGCCTTTTCCTTCGTATTTTGCTTCAAGCTCTTCAATTGTCGTATTGCCGAGGATTGAATAAATCGTAAGAAGGTTGGAAACACCCGGTTTGTTTTCTTTGTCAAATTTTACAATGCCCTCGGAATCTGTCACAGCGCTTTTGATTTTCTTTTCAAGAAGCTTCGGTTCATCCAGCAGTGTAATATAAGATTTCTGGTTCGGATCAGATTTGCTCATCTTCTTCAGCGGATCATTCAGAGACATGATGCGTGCACCGACTTTTGGAATTTTCACTTCCGGAATCGTGAAGATGTCGTTGTATTTTTTGTTGAAGCGTTCTGCGAGATTCCGCGTCAGCTCAAGGTGCTGCTTTTGATCCTCGCCAACAGGCACAAGATCCGTTCCGTACAGCAGAATATCAGCGGCCATCAGCGGCGGGTATGTTAACAGGCCGGAGACGACAGCCTCATTGCCTTTGGATTTGTCCTTAAATTGAGTCATTCGTTCAAGCTCGCCGATATATGCGACACACTGCATCATCCATCCGGCCTGTGCGTGCGCGGGAACCTCTGACTGAATAAACAATGTTGCTTTTTCCGGATCAAGTCCGACAGCTAAGTAAAGCGCCGCCAGACTGCGGATATTCTTTCTTAGCTGGAGCCGATCTTGAGGAACGGTTATTGCATGCTGGTCCACGATGCAAAAATAGCTGTTATAATCATGCTGCAGTTCGACAAACTGCTTCATTGCACCGATATAGTTGCCGAGCGTAACAGAGCCGCTTGGCTGAATGCCTGAAAAAATCGTTTGTTTCATGAAAACATCAACCTCATTTCTTAAAACATAATAAAAAAGGCTCATTCTTCCCCTATAAAAAAGGGACGAATGAACCGTGGTACCACCCTGATTATTCCATTAAAATGGAATCACTCTGACGTTTGTAACGGAGTCTGCTCCGGCTGAGCCTACTTTTTTCGGGTTCGGTCAGCTGCTCCAAAGTCCATTCCACATTGCCCGTTATCTGCTCCCAGCACCGCAGACTCTCTTCAAACAGGTGAAATGTGTACTACTCTTCTTCATAGCACGCTTTTCTTTTGATTGCTTCATTATAAATCAATTATAACCAATTGTCATCATGAAAAAACATTCTTTTTCCCAGTAACATTGTAATGATATAAATAACATGGGTGCTGTAAAACCCTTAAATGATAACTGCTATCAGTGTAAAAACAGGCAGATATTATATGTAAAAAGCAATATGGATAGAAAACTCATGAAAAAGTTTTTAATCAATTTATGCTTTAAATGGTAGAAGGATATTATGTTCGTGGAAGAAAAACTAACGAAGTTTAAATATTTTAAATTGATAAAATAATATTGCAATAAATTATTTGTTTCATTATAATGAACTTGTTCACTCTATTGTTACAGCTTTTTTACAAAAATAATCAGAAAAGACGGAACAGAATAAAAGTTATGGAAACTTAGGTTCATTTGTCTGATATTTCTGAGGATTTAGCCGTAAGGAGCTGAAAAATTCTTATTAGGGGGTTTGCGAATATGAAAAAACGTTGGTCGATTGTCACGTTGATGCTCATTTTCACTCTCGTGCTGAGCGCTTGCGGCTTTGGCGGCAGCGGATCAAACGGTGAAGGGAAAAAGGACAGTAAAGGAAAGACAACACTTAACATTAATATTAAAACTGAGCCGTTCTCCTTACATCCGGGATTGGCAAATGATTCAGTTTCAGGCGGTGTCATCCGTCAGACTTTTGAAGGATTGACACGCATTAATGCAGATGGGGAGCCTGAAGAAGGCATGGCATCTAAAATCGAAACAAGCAAGGACGGTAAAACATATACATTCACTATTCGTGATGGTGTGAAATGGTCTAATGGAGACCCTGTAACAGCACAAGATTTTGAATATGCTTGGAAATGGGCGCTTGACCCTAATAATGAATCACAATACGCTTACCAGCTCTACTACATAAAAGGTGCTGAAGCGGCGAATACAGGCAAAGGCAGCCTAGATGATGTGGCAGTAAAAGCCGTGAATGACAAAACGCTGAAGGTTGAATTAAATAACCCGACTCCATATTTCACTGAATTAACTGCGTTCTATACGTATATGCCGATCAACAAGAAAATTGCAGAGAAAAATAAAAAGTGGAATACAAATGCTGGGGATGATTATGTATCAAACGGGCCGTTCAAAATGACAGCATGGAAACACAGCGGTTCTATTACTCTCGAAAAAAATGACCAGTATTGGGATAAAGACAAAGTCAAACTGAAGAAAATCAATATGGTTATGATCAACAATAACAATACGGAATTGAAAAAATTCCAAGCTGGCGAACTTGATTGGGCCGGTTTGCCGCTCGGACAGCTTCCGACAGAATCTCTCCCTTCCTTGAAAAAAGACGGTTCTTTACATGTTGAGCCGATGGCAGGTGTGTATTGGTACAAATTCAACACAGAAGCTAAGCCGTTAGACAACGTCAATATCCGTAAAGCATTATCTTATGCGATTGACCGTCAATCGATTGTTAAAAACATTACGCAAGGAGAGCAAATCCCAGCAATGGCTGCGGTGCCGCCGACAATGAAGGGATTTGAGGATAACAAAGAAGGCTACTACAAAGACAACGATATCAAAACGGCAAAAGAATACCTTGAAAAAGGCCTAAAAGAAATGGGCTTAAGCAAGGCATCTGACCTTCCGAAAATCAAATTGTCTTATAACACTGATGATGCACATGCGAAAATCGCTCAAGCTGTACAAGAAATGTGGAAGAAAAATTTAGGCGTAAATGTTGAGCTTGATAACTCTGAATGGAATGTCTATATCGATAAGCTCCACAGCCAAGATTATCAAATCGGCCGTATGGGCTGGCTTGGCGACTTTAACGATCCTATTAACTTCCTAGAATTGTTCCGTGACAAAGACGGAGGAAATAACGATACGGGCTGGGAAAACCCAGAATTCAAAAAATTGCTGAATCAGTCACAAACTGAAACAGATCAAAACAAACGTGCAGAGCTGCTGAAAAAAGCGGAAGAAATTTTCATTGATGAAATGCCGGTCGCTCCAATTTATTTTTATACGATTCCTTGGGTACAAGACGAAAATCTGAAAGGAACCATTATTACTGGAACTGGAGAAATTTATTTCAGAAACGCGTACTTTCAATAAGTCTTATTTGTGAAAACAATAACCTCAAGGTATATGGGGACCTATTTCCCATATACCTTTCTTACTGAAGAATATAAAAAAGTAAAAACCATGGAGGTGTTCCCCCTTGCTAAAATATATCGGAAGACGCTTAGTCTATATGATTATCACACTATTTGTGATTGTAACTGTGACATTCTTCTTAATGCAAGCAGCACCGGGCGGGCCATTTTCAGGTGAGAAAAAGCTTCCGCCTGAAATTGAAGCAAACTTAAATACGCACTATGGCTTGGACAAGCCGCTGTTTGTACAATACGTCAGTTATTTGAAATCAGTTGCAATGTGGGATTTCGGACCATCATTTAAATATAAAGGTCAGAGTGTTAACGACCTGATCAATTCAGGTTTCCCCGTTTCATTCACTCTTGGAGCAGAAGCTATTCTCCTCGCTTTAGCGTTAGGTGTATTGTTTGGAGTCATTGCAGCTCTTTACCATAATAAGTGGCAGGATTATACCGTCGCGATTTTAACGATATTTGGTATTTCAGTTCCAAGCTTTATCATGGCGGCTGTTCTGCAATATGTGTTCTCCATGAAGCTTGGGCTGTTTCCGGTCGCGGGGTGGGATTCCTGGGCATACACCTTTTTGCCTTCAATCGCACTTGCTTCCATGCCGATGGCGTTCATTGCCAGACTTTCCCGTTCAAGCATGATCGAAGTGTTAAACAGTGATTATATCCGCACTGCGAAAGCGAAAGGGCTGTCCCGTCCAGCGGTTACAGTGCGGCACGCCATTCGAAACGCGCTTTTGCCGGTTGTTACATACATGGGCCCGATGGCCGCCCAGGTCTTAACGGGAAGTTTTATCATTGAAACGATTTTTGGGATCCCGGGTCTTGGTTCACACTTCGTAAACAGTATTACAAACCGTGATTATACAGTCATTATGGGTGTAACGGTGTTCTTCAGTGTCATCCTGCTATTGTGTGTATTAATCGTAGACGTGCTTTACGGCATTATTGATCCGAGAATCAAGCTTTCCAAAGCAAAGAAAGGAGCCTAGGCCATGCAGAACATTCCGAAAAACATGTTTGAACCAGCCGCAGCGAATGCCGGCGATGCAGAAAAAATAAGTAAAAAGAGCCTTTCCCTCTGGAAAGATGCGATGCTTCGCTTCCGCAGCAATAAGCTTGCAATGGTCGGGCTTATCATTATCGTGCTCATTATCCTTATGGCCATTTTTGCGCCGGTGTTCTCAAGGTATGATTATTCAACTACTAATCTCTTAAATGCGGATAAGCCGCCTTCAAAAGATCACTGGTTCGGAACAGATGATCTTGGACGGGACATTTTCGTCCGTACCTGGGTAGGAGCGCGAATCTCAATCTTTATCGGTGTCGCAGCCGCTGTTCTTGATTTGCTGATCGGCGTCATTTGGGGGAGCATTTCAGGCTTCCGCGGAGGAAGAACAGATGAAATTATGATGCGTATCGCTGATATCCTTTGGGCAGTTCCTTCATTATTAATGGTTATCTTACTTATGGTTGTTCTTCCGAAAGGGCTATTTACGATTATTATTGCCATGACGATTACGGGCTGGATTAATATGGCCAGAATTGTACGCGGACAAGTGCTGCAGCTGAAGAATCAAGAGTATGTGCTTGCTTCACAGACACTGGGTGCAAAAACATCCCGTCTGCTGTTTAAACATATCGTGCCAAACGCAATGGGTTCCATTTTGGTCACGATGACATTGACAGTTCCTACTGCGATTTTCACAGAAGCCTTTTTAAGCTATTTGGGACTCGGTGTCCCGGCTCCGCTGGCAAGCTGGGGAACGATGGCTTCTGACGGATTGCCTGCATTGACCTATTATCCGTGGCGTTTATTCTTCCCTGCCGGATTTATCTGCATTACAATGTTTGGCTTTAACGTTGTCGGCGACGGATTAAGAGACGCATTGGATCCTAAGTTACGTAAATAAGGGAGTGATACGGGTGACACGCCTATTAGAAGTAAAAGATTTAGCAATTTCATTTAAAACATATGGCGGAGAGGTCCAAGCGATCCGCGGAGTGAATTTCCATCTGGAAAAAGGAGAGACGCTGGCTATCGTCGGAGAATCAGGTTCCGGAAAAAGTGTAACCTCTCAGGCGATTATGAAGCTGATTCCAATGCCTCCGGGTTATTTCAAACGCGGTGAAATCCTGTTTGAAGGGAAGGATCTGGTGCCGCTGTCCGAAAAAGAAATGCAAAATGTCCGGGGAAAAGAGATCGGCATGATATTCCAAGATCCGATGACCTCCTTAAATCCAACGATGAAGGTCGGTAAACAAATTACGGAAGTGCTTTTTAAACACGAAAAGGTATCAAAGGAAGCGGCTAAAAAACGCGCGGTTGAACTGCTGGAATTAGTCGGTATCCCAATGCCGGAAAAGCGGGTGAACCAATTTCCGCACGAATTTTCAGGCGGTATGAGGCAGCGGGTTGTCATTGCCATGGCGCTTGCGGCGAATCCGAAGCTTCTGATTGCCGACGAGCCGACCACTGCACTTGATGTAACGATTCAAGCGCAAATTCTGGAATTAATGAAGGATTTGCAAAAGAAAATTGACACGTCCATCATCTTTATCACACACGATCTTGGTGTTGTGGCAAACGTTGCTGACCGGGTCGCTGTCATGTACGCGGGACAGATTGTAGAAACAGGTACGGTAGACGAAATTTTCTACGATCCGAGACATCCTTATACTTGGGGGCTTCTTGCATCCATGCCGACACTGGAAAGTTCAGGAGAGGAAGAGCTGACTGCCATTCCGGGCACGCCGCCTGATTTGACAAACCCGCCAAAAGGAGATGCTTTTGCCCTGCGGAGCCCTTATGCGATGAAAATCGATTTTGAACAGGAGCCGCCAATGTTTAAGGTATCTGATACTCATTATGTCAAATCATGGTTGCTGCATCCCGACGCGCCAAAGGTAGAGCCGCCTGAAGCGGTAAAAGCGAAAATGCGTAAACTTGCAAACACGTATGAAAAACCTGTCTTAGTGAGAGAAGGTGAATGAATTGACTGAAAAACTATTAGAAATCAAACATTTAAAACAGCACTTTGTCACACCGAGAGGAACGGTTAAGGCTGTAGATGATTTATCATTTGATATCTATAAAGGTGAAACATTAGGGCTGGTTGGTGAATCTGGCTGCGGTAAATCGACAACAGGCCGAAGCATTATCCGGCTGTACGAAGCAACCGATGGTGAGGTGCTGTTCAACGGCGAAAATGTGCATGGGAAAAAATCGAGGAAAAAACTGCTGGAATTCAACCGCAAAATGCAGATGATATTCCAAGACCCATATGCATCCCTGAATCCGAGAATGACAGTTGCTGATATTATTGCTGAAGGGCTTGATATTCATAAGCTGGCGAAAACGAAAAAAGAGCGGATGCAGCGGGTCCATGAACTATTGGAAACAGTGGGATTGAACAAGGAACACGCGAACCGCTATCCCCATGAATTTTCCGGCGGCCAGCGCCAAAGAATCGGGATTGCCAGAGCGCTTGCTGTTGATCCGGAATTCATTATCGCGGATGAGCCGATTTCCGCTTTGGATGTATCCATTCAAGCGCAGGTCGTGAATTTAATGAAAGAACTGCAAAAAGAAAAAGGGCTCACATACCTGTTTATTGCCCACGATTTATCGATGGTCAAATACATCAGCGACCGCATTGGAGTTATGTATTTCGGGAAACTGGTTGAGCTTGCGCCGGCAGATGAGCTTTATGAGAATCCGCTTCATCCATATACAAAATCATTGCTTTCTGCGATTCCGCTTCCAGATCCGGACTATGAGAGAAATCGCGTCCGCCAGAAATATGATCCGTCCGTCCATCAATTAAAAGATGGGGAAACGATGGAATTCCGTGAAGTCAAACCGGGACATTTTGTGATGTGCACGGAAGCCGAATTTAAAGCTTTTTCATGATTCATCAATCCTTCAAGAGAATCTCTTGAAGGATTTTTTTGCGTCTCCATAGAAAGTGAGAATGATAACATTTACAATTAGAGGAAAAAGCGGAGGCGAAATACGATTCAATTTTTGCATAACAAAAATGTTTTTGCGCTATTGCTGTCTCAATCTCTACAATCCTTAGCAGGAGTCCTTGTCACAATCGTTTTAATGGTCCGTGTTTATCAAATGACTGACTCCGTTTTTTTGGCTGGACTCGTATTATCGTTCATGTCATTTGCAAGTATAGCGGCAAGCTTTTGCGTCTCTCCGGTGCTTCGCAATCTTGGGTTTAAAAAGGTGCTTGCGGGCGCAAATCTGCTGAGAGCGGTCTTTACAATCCTGATGTCATACAGTGTCACTCATCACGGACAGGCATTCTTTTGGATTACGCTGCTGTTTGTGTTCTGTTTTTCCTTCGCGGGCGCTTTTTTTCAGCCAGCAAGATTCGCGCTGCTGCCGATTATTGTTCCAAAAGAGCACTATATAAAAGCGAATGGCGTGATCTCCCTCTCGAATCAATTGTTCTTAACAGCAGGCTGGGGCCTTGGAGGCCTTCTGACGTATGCCGTCCCTTTTGAAGTCGTTGTCGGTGCAGCCATTTGCCTGTTTGTTCTTTCGGGAGTTTCCCTCAAGGGGCTTCATATAAATGAAAAAACGACTGATGAAACAGATGAAAAAACATCTGGCAGAAGTATATGGAAGGATTTAATGATTATTCCTATTGTAAGAGACATTACTTTTATGGACATGATAGAAGCTTTGGCGGGTTCTGTTTGGTCGTCTGCTATTCTTCTCGCCTTTACTGCGATTGTTTTACATGAAACAGAAGCGTGGTGGGGGATGTTTAACGCTTCTTATTTTATAGGTGCCATTGTCGGTAGTGTGATTGCGATTCGTTTTTCTGCTTTTTTTGAGCGGAACATGGGCTGCGCTATTATTTTCTGCTCGCTTGTGATGGCGGCGCTGACCCTTCTGTTCTCAATTTCTACAATCCCGTTTTTATGCGCGCTGGCTTGTGCCGCAATGGGGCCTTTTTATCAGGTGCGTGATATTTGCCAGGAAACCATGCTGCAGGAGGTTATTCCCGAACAGAAACGTATCGGAATCATGGCTGCAAAAAATGCAATTTTAACTCCTTGGGCAGGCGTCACCTACTCCATTATGGGATTAGTGGCTGATGCGGCTGGTGCGAAAACAGCTTTTATTGCAGCTGCTGCATTATATATCATGACGTTTATGATTGCACTGGCACAGCCCCGGCTTGTTCATTACAGGCGGGAAAACCGAGTTCAATGAGATGCACTTCAGAATAAACGGAGCAGCTGGCTCCGTTCATTCTGAAAAAAAATGAAACCATGGCGGAAGTTCGTACGTCTTTATAGATGTAAGGCTGTTTAAACAAGAAGAAATGGGGTATATCTAAAAGTATGAAGACAATGAACTCATAAGGAGCAAATCAATGAACTGGTATGAAAAGCTTAGCGAGTACTTTCCAATTGAAGAAATGAAATCAAAAGCGCATATGGAAGCTCTTCTGAAAGAGCGAAGCGATATTTACCATAAAGATGAAGGCAAACATCATATTTTAATGTTTGCGGAATTCGATTCTTTTATTTTCGTTGATTATCTGTATGTGTCTAAGGATGCAAGAGGGCAGGGGCTTGGCGGCAAATTGATCGCAAAGCTGAAAAAGAAAAATAAGCCCATATTGCTCGAGGTGGAACCTGTTGATGAAGATGATACTGATACAGAAAAACGCCTGAGGTTTTATCAAAGAGAGCATTTCAAGCATGCTCAATCAATTGGGTACCGTCGCCGGTCATTGGCTACGAATGAAGTAAACAAGATGGAGATTCTGTATTGGTCACCGAAAACAGAATCAGAAGAAGAAATTCTTGAAGCCATGAAACAGACATATGAAAACATTCATACTTATAAAGATGAGAAATGGTACGGAGAATCGTACGAAAAAACGGATGAGGTCTTGGAAATCATCGATGAAGAAAAACAAAAAAATATTTTCGATCAGTTAAGCTAATTGAGAATAAGAACATATCATGAACATTAAAAATTTGCTGGATTGACACATTTTTTTCTTAGGATACTGTTCACACTTACTTTTTTATAGTATAATACCTGTAAAGATTCCTTTTTTAGAGTAATTTCAATTTAAGAATAAAATAGATGTTCATCCTACTAATTAGAGGAGTGAAGATGAATGGTTACACTATACACATCACCAAGCTGTACTTCATGCAGAAAGGCGAGAGCGTGGCTCGAGGAGCACGAGATTCCATTTGTAGAAAGAAACATTTTCTCTGAACCTTTATCAATTGATGAAATAAAACAAATTCTTCGAATGACTGAGGACGGAACAGATGAAATCATCTCAACCCGTTCAAAAGTATTCCAAAAACTCAATGTGAACGTTGAATCTATGCCGCTGCAAGATTTGTACCGCTTGATCAACGAGCATCCAGGTTTGCTTCGCCGTCCGATCATCATCGACGAAAAACGTTTGCAAGTCGGATATAACGAAGACGAAATCAGACGTTTCCTGCCAAGAAAAGTTCGCTCTTTCCAATTAAGAGAAGCACAGCGTTTGGCAAACTAATAGATCGTATCATCAAAAGAAGGCTGAGTCATCAGCCTTCTTTTATTTTTCAACCTGCTGGTAATAAATGCTCGCAAGAATGACAAACGCAACCGTCAAAATGGGGAGGAGTGTTTCGACTGTGCCGTGCTGCGCCATAAAAAGAGACAGCTTTTTGTCTCTGACAATCATTTCTCCGCCAGTATAGGCAAGCAGCCCGCTTCCCGCGTAAATCAGAAGCGGTATTTTCCCTAGTGCAATATGGATGAGTTTGCTGCCCCAAATAATAACCGGAACCGATACACACAAACCTATGACGACGAGAGAAAACTCACCGTGTGATGCTCCTGCAACTGCGATGACATTGTCCAGCGACATAAAGAGATCTGCAAGCACAATCGTTCGTATCGCTCTCCACAAAGAGGTGCTGCTTTTAATGTGCTGCGTATCTTTTTTTTCGATCAGCAGCTGATATCCTAAATACAGCAGGAAAATTCCGCCGGCGCACTGCAAGAACGGAATGTTCAAAAGATATACTGCTGCACTTGTTAATCCGATTCTCATGGTAACGGCTATAAATGTTCCGAGAATAATAGCTTGCTGTCTTTGCTTGTCCGGCAAATGTCTGCTGGCCATGGCAATGACGACCGCATTATCTCCGCCAAGGATCAGGTCGATCCCAACAATTACAAGCAGAGAAATCAGATAGTCATGCTCCATGAATCGGCACCTCGCTTTCAGTCCTTCGCTTGTACTACTACTATATGAGACAGGCCGCATTTTATGATATCAGCAGCCTGAACTGCCGTTTTTTAGGCAAAGGTGCATTTTTATTTCTTTTGTGACTGTTTTATCATAAAATAGAAATACAAAGGAATTCACACTGGCCTTGCTTAAGGTTAAGATGTGGACGGAATGGGTAAAGTGTAGTAAAGTACAATTAATCGGGAGCTTAGATGTCCCTTCAACATCTTATATAGAAGGGAAGGTTGGCAAATGGAAATTGAAAGAATTAACGAGCATACAGTAAAATTTTATATGTCTTACGGAGATATTGAAGATCGCGGTTTTGACAGAGAAGAAATTTGGTATAACCGTGAGCGCAGTGAAGAACTGTTCTGGGAAGTCATGGATGAAGTTCATGAAGAAGAGGAATTCGCTGTGGAAGGCCCTCTTTGGATTCAAGTTCAGGCACTTGACAAAGGATTAGAAATCATCGTCACAAAAGCCCAGCTTTCCAAAGACGGACAAAAGCTCGAACTGCCGATTCCTGAGGATAAAAAGCAAGAACCAGCATCTGAGGACCTTGACGCCTTGCTGGATGATTTCCAGAAAGAAGAGCAGGCCATCAATCAGGAAGAGAAGGAGCAAAAGCTTCAATTTGTCTTGCGATTTGGCGATTTTGAGGATGTTATTTCTCTATCTAATTTGAACGTTAACGGAAGCAAAACGACTTTATATTCGTTTGAGAACCGATATTATTTATATGTGGATTTTTGCAATATGACTGATGAAGAGGTTGAAAATCAGCTAAGCATCCTGCTGGAGTACGCAAATGAATCCTCAATCAGCATACACCGTCTTGAAGAGTACGGCAAGCTGATTATTTCAGAGCATGCTCTAGAAACGATAAAAAAACACTTTGCATCATAGCAAACCGATTTCTTTCCGGAAATCGGTTTTTTTATGCACTAAAATGCCATTTTAAGATGTGAAAAATCGAAAACATACGTACAAGCGAAAATACAGCGAACAGGAGTTGATCAATTTATCCAGAAAGTATACCTCATCTGGAAAGGAGAGATGACAATTGTTTAGTGCTGTGACTGAAGACGGTCAAATGTTTCACCTTTTAGGCGCTCAGCAAAGCCAAAAATTAAAGCGGAAACGATTCTTCTGTCCGGTATGCGGAGAAGAGCTTGCTGTGAAGCTCGGACTTCAAAAAGCGCCGCATTTCGCCCATAAACAGAACAAGTCCTGCTCCATAGACATAGAACCGGAAAGCGCCTACCATTTAGAAGGAAAAAGGCAGCTGTACGTATGGCTGAAAACGCAAAAGGCTTCTCCCATATTGGAACCGTATATAAGGGAAATCAACCAAAGACCGGACGTCATGGCAAGGATCAAGGAGCGTATGCTTGCTGTTGAATATCAATGTGCCACGATCAGCCCGGATGTCTTTCAAAAGCGGACAGAGGGCTTCAAACAAGCAGGGATCATCCCGCAGTGGATTATGGGCCGCAGCCGCTTACAACGGACTGCTGCGTCCTTTTATCAGCTTTCAGCTTTTCATTGGCAGTTTATCAATGCAAATCCATACAGAGAACTGATATGTTATTGTCCGGAAAGGCGTTCTTTTCTCCGGCTCAGCCACATCATTCCATTCTACACAACCCATTCTTATTCCTCAGTCCAAACGATCCCTATCCATCGGGCAGGTATAGACGATCTTTTTTTTACTGAACCGAAATCCTCAATTCAATATTCAGGCTGGACGAAAGCGATACACCGTTTTCGCCATAAACCCCATCGGTTTAGCTCAAAGGAAACAAACCGCCTTAAGCAGCTGTTTTATGAGAAGCGGCAGACGCCCTTTTCTTTTCTGCCGACTGAAGTGTTTGTTCCTGTTGTAAAAGGGGCAGTTTTTAAGAGTCCGGTTTTTGTGTGGCAGGGGTTTCTTTACCTGTTTATCACGGATCTTGGAGAGAAACATGCGCCAATTCGTTTTTCAGCCGTTTTACAGCAATGCAAACTGCACATTCATAAAAAAAACATTGCACTCAGATTCGACGAATGCAGCGAAGAGTGTCTTTCAGAAGCTGTTAAACAGTACATTGATTTTTTGTGCAAGAAGGGATTTTTAAGGGAGACTCAGAAAGAAGTATATGTGCTGAACCAGCCTGCAGATGGCATTCGCTCAATGCAGGATCTCATAGAAAGAGACCGAAGCTGTTTTATAGAATGAGTTTGTCTGATTTGGCTCACCCTAAGACAAAGGTGGTGGGCTGGCTGTGAACGGCACAAAAGGAAAGGTTTTTCGTGTTTTTACTGCTTTTTTGGCATTCGTTCTCTTCATTACTGCATATGATTTGACAAAAGGCAGTGAAAAACCGGAAGATATTCACAACACAAGTTTATTGGGAAACAGTTGCTTTTTCAATTGGCTTGAATCAAAGAAGACGAGGGGGATCACCATGGCTGAGGAAAAAAAAGCAAATCAACTGCCTGACAGAAGTGTGGTAAAGGCAGAAGACACATGGAGACTTGAGGATATTTTTCCTAGTGATGAGGCCTGGAATAAAGAATTTCAAGCTGTAAAAGAATTAATTCCGAATTTATCTAAGTATAAAGGAAAGCTGGCAGATTCAGCAGATCATTTATACGAGGCTCTTACGTACCAAGATAAAGTGATGGAGCGGCTGGGAAGGCTGTACACATATGCGCATATGCGCTCTGACCAAGATACCGGGAACTCCTTTTACCAAGGGCTGAATGATAAGGCGGGAAACCTGTATACACAGGCCGCAAGCGCGACAGCTTATTTGGTTCCTGAAATTTTATCCATAGAAGAAGACAAACTGCAGCAGTTCATTCTTGAAAAAGAAGAATTAAAGCTGTACTCTCATGCGATTGAGGAGATTACAAAAGAACGTCCGCATGTGCTGAGCGAGAAGGAAGAAGCGCTGCTTGCTGAGGCCTCTGAGGTATTAGGATCATCTTCAAATACATTCAGCGTGTTAAATAACGCAGATATTACGTTCCCGTCCATTAAAGACGAAGATGGGAATGAAAAACAGATCACACACGGCAACTTTATTAATTTCTTGGAAAGTGAAAACCGCGAAGTCCGCAAAAATGCGTTTGACGCAGTGTATAAAACGTACGGACAATATAAAAACACAATGGCCACGACACTAAGCGGCACTGTGAAAAAGGACAACTTCTACGCGAGAGTGAAAAAGTACAAGTCAGCGCGTGAGGCTGCGCTTTCTAACAACAGCATTCCTGAGGAAGTATACGATAACCTCGTGAAGACGATTAATAAGCATTTGCCTCTTCTCCACCGCTATATCGCGCTGAGAAAGAAAGTGCTTGAGCTAGATGAAGTGCATATCTATGATCTGTATACACCGCTTGTGAAGGATGCGGGGATGAAGGTGACATACGAGGAAGCCAAAGATTACATGCTGAAAGGCCTCGCACCTTTAGGGGAGGAATATGCCTCTATCCTAAAAGAAGGACTGGAAAACCGCTGGGTGGACGTTTATGAAAATAAAGGAAAACGCAATGGCGCTTATTCATCAGGAGCTTACGGCACGAATCCGTATATTTTGATGAACTGGCATGATAACGTCAATAATCTCTTTACGCTCGTGCACGAGTTTGGACATTCCGTACACAGCTACTATACGAGAAAGCACCAGCCATATCCATATGGCAATTACAGCATCTTTGTCGCAGAAGTTGCTTCTACGACAAATGAAGCGCTTCTTGGCGAATATCTGCTGAATAATTTAGAGGATGAAAAGCAGCGTTTATATATCCTCAACCATATGCTTGAAGGCTTTAGGGGAACGGTCTTCAGACAAACGATGTTTGCCGAGTTTGAACATCTGATCCATACAAAGGCGCAAGAAGGCGAGCCGCTTACACCTGAACTCCTGACAAATGTTTATTACGATCTGAATAAAAAGTATTTCGGAGACGGCATGGTGATTGATAAGGAAATCGGCCTTGAATGGTCGCGGATTCCGCACTTCTATTACAATTACTATGTGTATCAGTATGCGACGGGGTACAGCGCTGCCCAAGCATTAAGCAGCCAGATTTTGAAGGAAGGGAAGCCTGCGGTTGACCGTTATATTGACTTCCTGAAAGCGGGAAGCTCACAATACCCGATTGATGTCCTGAAAAAAGCGGGCGTTGATATGACGTCTCCAGAGCCAATCGAAGCTGCTTGCAAAATGTTTGAAGAAAAACTCGATGAAATGGAAGAGCTGCTGATGAAAGTCAAGCAGTCTTAAAAAAAAAAAGCCTGTGCGGAAATGACGCACAGGCTTTTTTAAAACCCTTTAAAGGTTTTCCGGTGATTCAAGCGGTAGAGGGTAAACAAAATAGACAGAAACAGCAGAGGAGAGGTAATATAAAGCGGCAGCATATGCATCATGCCTAAGATATTCAGACAGAAAAAAACGGCAATGCACACAATCGAGATCAAAATAGACATCATGGCGGTCCTCCTCGTCCTTTTTCCTTATAAGGATATGAGTGAATGGACTCCGTTATGTTTTGTGACAAAAATATGAACATTAAGCATAGAGGTTGTCAAAAGTCGACATTCTTTGTTATCATAAGGATGTGAAATTGATCACAAACAAACATTACCCCTTTGTTTGACCGTGAAAAATTTCTCCCATCCCCTTTGTTGTCGTTAAGACATATGAAACCGCGCTTATCCCGGCGCGGTTTCTTTAGTATTAAATTTAGAACATATGTTTGGTTCTAGCGCAAAAAAAACAGCCTCAAGCATATGCACGCCTGCGGCTATTTTTCACATGATTGATATTCATCAGAATAAGTGCTGAGAGACTTCCAAAACATTCCGTGTTTGGCCTCCACTTTGGCAACCTTTTTAGCAAACGCCAATTTTTTCATTTCTTTTTCTACCTCTTCAAGGCTCAGGTCATACACAAGAGCAATTTCCTTCGAGGCAACGAAGCGGAAATATTCAATAAAACATTCTAAAGGCGGTGTTTCCGACGGCTTCGGCTCGTCGCCAAGCATCTCAAATAAAATTTCTTCATATACATCATATGAGTAGCTTCCAGGAACTTTAAGCCCTTCATCCTCATGCTGCGTATTGAAGAACGTCAGTGTCGGATTAACAGAAACATCCATCTCAGCAGCAATTTTCATGTCACATTGAAGCGCCTTGACCGCGCTTTGAGAATGCAGATCTTTTTTAAATTCTTCAAGATCGAGACTTGTATTTTCAGCAATCTCCAAAAGCACATTTTCATCGGTGATGTTTTTCTTTGAAACAAATAGGCTCTCCTGCATATTTCTGAGAAATTGCATACCGGCTTTTCTTCCTTGCAATTCGGCTGCTTTAAAAGCGAGAGCAGCCATATAAGGTGATGAAAGCGGCTGATCTTGCTCGAACCAGAGATTGCCGTCACACGACATGCCTGAGCGGCTCGCGATCTTTTCCCATGCTTCTGCGAGAAGATGCTTTTTTCGCTTTTTATTTAAAGCGGTAAGACTTGCGGAAGCGATAATGCGTAAGGTGAAAAAACGTCCGTATCTAATTTTCAGCTTTTTGATGACGGGCTCTAAGGACCAGCATTCAGGACATAAAGGGTCTACAAACATATAAATCTCAAGCGGTTTTTTTGGGTGACCGTGGCAATGGGCGAAGTATAGCTCATGCTGATAGTTTGTCAAGATGATCGATCCTCCGCTTCCGTTTGATTCACCATATGCCTTGCTGTCAACTCCAGCCGGCCAAACAAAAACTCGCGAATTTCGCCCTCCAGCCCTACATGGTCCATTGCGTCCTTCATACAGCTGAGCCACGCATCAGCTCTCTCGTTTGTAATTGGAAAGGGAAGATGCCTTGCTCTGAGCATAGGATGGCCGTGTTCCTCAGTATAAAGAGGAGGCCCGCCTAAATACTGAGTTAAGAATTGCTTCTGTTTCCTGGCGGTTTCTGTCAAATCGCTCGGAAAAATCGGCTTCAGCAAAGGATGAGACGCGACACGCTCATAAAAAGTATCAACAAGTTGCGATAGAAGTTCCTCTCCAATCGCTTCATAAGGTGCGTTAAACGATTGTCCCATGTTGACTACTCCTTTAAATATGGCTAATAGGAATCATAAATCCTATTGCAAAAAGTAATTTTCTGTATTTCATTATTTCATCTAGGTTTATTTTAGCAACAAGGCATCATTTCTACAAACAAACTGCCTTTTTTGCGTATGATAACTCATTTCGGCTGACAGCCGGGGTTTGTATTTCATATCATATCACATAAAAATCAGGAATGCGTAAGATTTCACTTCGCAAAAAAACCAGAGGGGGAGCCCTCTGGTTACGCGTAATAAGCTGAAGTTATTTTTTTTACATAGTTTTGCGTTTCTTGGAAAGGAGGAATGCCTCCGTACCGGTCAACATTCCCCGGTCCGGCGTTGTAAGCCGCTAATGCCATAGACACATTGCCGTCGTATTTATCCAACATTTGTTTTAAATATTTCGTTCCGCCCTCCACATTTTGCTGCGGATCAAGCGGGTTGGAAACGCCTAGTGAGCTTGCTGTTGATGGCATCAGCTGCATGAGGCCCATCGCACCTGCTCCGCTGACCGCTTTTGCATTAAAGCCTGATTCCTGCTTGATGATGGCACGAATCAGTTTTTCATCGACGCCATATTTATCAGCGGCTTTTTTAATCGCACTGTCAACGGAGAAGTCTCCCGAACTGATCTGATTTGCTTCATGTTTGTTTGAAGCTGAATCTGCAGCAGCTGTTTCGGTGTTTTCTGCCGCTTTTGTGATTGAACCTGAATTGCTGCTCGTATATGAGTTGGGCCCATACGCTGAAAGCAGTGACGGCGCTGTTGTATTCGCGCTGTTCAGCATGCTGAGCGGGCTTGGCGATGAGGAAGGTGCTGATTGCTGAGATGCCAGACCGTTTGTATATTGGCTGAGCAAAGAGCTGAAACTTGAAAGCGGGCTTTCCGTATTCTGAGTGTCCGAGCTGCTGCGTGCATTAGATATGGACTGTAGTGCCTGAAGCTGAAGTAAAGCTGCCCAATTCGTTACATTCACGATGTCATTCCACCTTATATAGACTTTCGTTTTTCTTCATAAAAACGCAGAATTTTATTTTTGGTTTCGCGCTGAGGAATGCTGAATTGCTGAAGCAGCTTCTCGAAGGCTTGTCTGCCCTCATGCCAATCCGCCGCCTCAAATTCAATTTCATAGTCCTCTTTATTTAAATATCGGCTGTGGTCTAAAACTATTAAGCCTTTTTCTGTTTCTTTTTCCGCTCGGTTTGTTGCTAAAGATCCAAAGTATCGAATGGCATCCGTATCGATCTGAAGCTTGTGCAGCTGGTCCTTCACAGGGCCCTCGGGAACTGAAAATGCAGCTAGATCTGATACCTCTGAAAGCTGCTGGTGCGTTTCCAGAAGCCCCACATCAGCCGGCTCTTTTAATGTAAGGACATACTTTCCGTTTTTTCTGCGGATACGAAGCGCTGCATGTTTTTGTTTCAGCGCAAAGCTGTCTGTATCAAAATAATGATTCTTTTGATCTGTAAAATCTTTTTCTGTCAGCTGGAGTGCCGCTGTTATGTTTTTGAATTCTTGTTTGGTCAGCATATTTTTAAATTCGATTTCAATTTCTTGGGTCATGATGATCTTCCTTTCCGCCCTGTAAATCTTATTTTTACTATTATCTCTTTAGATGTTTGGTTTATCAATATCGAGCTTGATATGATAAAATGAATCTGAACTTTGTTTAAAAAGGAGAGCATTATGCAAAACAGAATCGAAATTTTGAACGCAACATTATCGGATGATCAGCTTCGCCTTGCCTGTCAGACAGAAGGAGACGAAGCGGAACGCAAGCCGTCAGGTCAAATGCTTGTTGATTCTGACCACTTTGCTTTTGTATACATAATTGAATTAGCTGATTCTTTTGAATATGTCATTATAAAGGAACATATATGGCCGGAATTGAAGCAGGCCCATGCACAAAAAATACCGGTCTTATTAGAGGCAGGAGACCAAACGATTGAACTGGCAGGCCTGCATGAGGAGCTGGAATATCTTTTAGAAAATATAAAAGACAACGCAAACTATGGAGAAGAGATGGAAGAAAAAGTGAAACGCGTGTTTTTATAGAAACTGGTTCGGAATTGGGGGATGTATGATGGATGACAAACAATGGGAGCGTTTTTTAGTGCCGTACCGCCAGGCTGTCGAAGAGTTGAAAGTGAAGCTCAAGGGGATCCGCACACTATATGAATACGAGGACGACCATTCACCGATCGAATTTGTGACCGGACGCGTCAAGCCTGTGGCAAGCATACTTGAAAAAGCGAGACGGAAAAGCATACCGCTGCATGAAATTGAAACCATGCAGGATATCGCTGGCCTTAGAATCATGTGCCAATTTGTCGATGACATCCAAATCGTAAAAGAGATGCTTTTTGCCAGAAAAGATTTCACCGTTGTGGATCAGAGGGATTATATTGCGGAGCATAAAGAGAGCGGATACCGGTCTTATCATCTTGTTGTACTATATCCTTTGCAGACGGTGTCCGGAGAAAAGCATGTTCTCGTGGAAATACAGATCCGTACACTGGCGATGAATTTTTGGGCGACCATTGAGCATTCATTGAATTATAAATACAGCGGAAACATTCCTGAAAAAGTGAAACTAAGGCTTCAGCGCGCTTCTGAAGCGGCTTCCCGGCTTGATGAAGAGATGTCGGAGATCAGGGGTGAAGTACAGGAAGCTCAAGCTGCCTTTTCAAGAAAGAAAAAAGGAAGCGAGCAACAATAGGTAAAGGGGAAGAAGAGCATGAAATTTGCCGTATCATCAAAAGGAGATCAAGTTTCTGATACGCTGAAAAGCAAAATACAGGCGTATTTATTGGATTTTGATATGGAACTGGATGAAAATGAACCGGAAATCGTTATTTCAGTCGGAGGCGACGGAACGCTTTTGTATGCTTTTCACAGATACAGCGACCGCTTGGACAAAACAGCATTTGTCGGTGTTCACACAGGTCATCTGGGGTTTTATGCCGACTGGGTTCCTCATGAAATTGAAAAACTTGTTCTCGCAATTGCGAAAACGCCGTATCATACTGTCGAATATCCGCTTCTCGAAGTCATTGTGACCTATCACGAAAACGAGCGGGAAGAAAGATACTTAGCCTTGAATGAATGTACGATTAAAAGCATAGAAGGAAGCCTTGTTGCTGATGTGGAAATCAAGGGGCAGCTCTTTGAAACCTTCCGGGGCGACGGCCTCTGCCTGTCAACGCCATCAGGCAGCACAGCTTACAATAAGGCGCTGGGCGGAGCGATAATCCATCCGTCTATCAGGGCGATCCAGCTTGCGGAAATGGCATCTATTAATAACCGCGTGTTCCGTACGGTCGGATCACCTCTGCTTCTCCCATCCCATCATGATTGCATGATTAAGCCGAGAAACGAAGTTGACTTTCAAGTGACGATTGACCATTTAACCCTTCTTCATAAGGATGTGAAGTCGATCCGCTGCCAGGTTGCATCCGAAAAAGTGCGGTTTGCAAGATTCCGTCCGTTTCCATTTTGGAAAAGAGTCCAGGATTCGTTTATCGGAAAAGGTGAATAGAAAGAGGACGTATCGTGGAGCATTTTTATATCAGAAAGAACATTACTTCCGCCGAGGACGGGATGACTGTAAAAGAATATGCCGGGGAACTCGGAATTTCAAAACGTCTGCTGACCGATATTAAGTTTGGCGGGGGAGACCTGCTGATCAACGGCGAGCATGTGACGGTTAAAGCCATTTTGAAAGAGGGAGATCTTCTTATCGTGAAGTTTCCTGAGGAACAGGTGAGCGAGACGCTGCTGGCAGAGCCTGTTCCGCTCGATATTCTTTATGAGGATGAACATGTGCTTGTGATAAACAAGCAGCCGTATGTGTCATCAATCCCTTCGAGAGAGCACCCCTCTGGCAGCATTGCCAATGGAATTATTGATCATTATCAAAAAAACGGAGTGAGGGCGACAGTTCATCTTGTCACCCGGCTAGACCGGGATACATCGGGAGTCATGCTTGTTGCCAAGCATCGATTTGCCCACTCCATTTTATCGTCAGCGCAAAAAAATGGACTCGTGAAACGCCGGTATGCAGCAGTGGTTCATGGGCGGATGGCGCAGATGGAGGGAACAGTCGATGCCCCGATCGGCAGACATCCTGACAGTATAATTGAACGGACGGTAACACCAGACGGCCAGAAGGCTGTTACGCATTTTTATGTCACATGTGTACATGACGATATGAGCTCGGTGACGTTGCAGCTTGAGACTGGACGAACCCATCAAATTCGTGTTCATATGAGCTATCTCGGGCACCCGTTGTGCGGCGATACACTGTACGGCGGAACGAGACGGGACATTGGCCGGCAGGCTCTGCACAGCGAGCATCTTTCGTTTATCCATCCGCTGACACAGGAGAACATGACGTTTCATGCTTCATTGCCTCAGGATATGAGAAAACTGATAAAAGGAGAGAATCATTGATTCTCTCCTTTTTATATGGGGCGAAACCTTGATTCGTCGTAAGGCAGGGAGCTTGGAACAGAGACGGTTTCTATTTCTGGAAAGCGAAAGCCTGTCAGTTTATTTCCGAACACGCAGCCTGTATCAATGTTGATGGTGCGATTAACCTTCCGAGGCTCTTTCACTGGTGTATGGCCGTATACCACCCATGTCTTTCCGTTATAGGCTGCCGCCCAATCACGCCTGACGGGTCTGCCGTCCGGATATGTTTCACCTGTCACATCACCGTAAAGCACAAAGTCCTTCACTCTGCGGGTATATTTGCCAATATCGTCAGCTCTTATGCCAGCATGGGCGACAACCAATTCTCCATTATGTAAGATGTCGTAAAGCGGCGCTGTTTCGTACAGCTTCATAAACTGTTCGCTGACTGATTTTCTCTCATCCTTGGAAAGTTCCTCAAGCTCTGCCGCTGTTGTTTCGAGACCATGCATCACTTTTACCGGATTGCCTTTTAAGTAGCGGTATAGCTTATTGCAATGGTTTCCCGGGACATAACGTACAGCGCCTTTTTCGTAAGCGCTGGCTACAAATCGGATGACCTCTATCGATTTGGGTCCTCTGTCAGTTAAGTCTCCGGCAAAAACAAGCACCCTGCCTTCTTCGTGGACAGGCACTCCTTTTTTGATTGTATAGCCAAGCTTTTGGATTAATGCAGTCATTTCGTCATAGCAACCATGAATATCGCTGATAATATCGTAAGCCATGCGGTATCCTCCTTACCGATTGTTTTATTTATTATGAAGCAAAGTGTTGTGAGTCATCACAAGCTTTTATGTGCAAATTATAGAAGAAGAATCATTTTCTAAACAGGATTAAGACCTTATCACTTTATTTTTCATCATGACCCTTGTTAAAATCGCGTTATGTTTTTTAAAAATGAGGTTTTGTTCTTTGATTGAGAACTAGCATAACCCTGACTAAAAAAGGAGGTTCTGATTATGGCGCATACATCTGTCGCATCTTTAGTTGTTGTACTTATCGTTGCATTTTTGACACCCATCCTTTTGCATCGGTTTAAACTCAGCATCCCGGTTGTTGTTGCTGAAATCATTATGGGGCTGATTATTGGGAAAAGCGGCCTTAATTTAGTTGTGGAGGGTGACACCTGGCTCCAGACACTCTCTATGCTCGGATTTATCTTTTTAATGTTTTTAAGCGGGCTTGAAATTGATTTTTCATCTTTTGAGAAAGGGAAGAAAAAGCAGCTCCTGCCGAACGGCAAGGAAGCGCCTAATACGTTTGCTGCGGCATCTATTATTTTCGTCGGTATTTTTATTTTATCATTGCTGCTGTCCTATGGCTTCGTCTTAGCGGGATTTATTCAAAATGCATTTTTGATGACCCTTATTATTTCAACGATTTCGTTAGGCGTTGTCGTTCCAACATTAAAAGAAGAACGGATCATGAATTCGAATATCGGGCAGATTATTTTGCTCGTTGCTGTTATTGCTGATTTGGCTACGATGATTCTTCTTGCTGTTTTTTCTTCTTTATACGGAGAGGACAGCGGAAACATGTGGCTCCTGATGATCCTGTTTGCGGCCGGAGTGGTGCTTTACTTTTTCGGCAGGGTCTTCAAACATCGCTCTTTTGTTCAATCCATGTCAAAAGGGACGATCCAGATTGGGACGCGTGCCATTTTTACGTTAATTATTGTACTCGTTGCCCTGTCTGAATCACTTGGGGCGGAAAATATTCTCGGCGCTTTCTTAGCGGGGGTTCTTGTTTCCCTGCTTTCGCCAAACAAAGAACTTGTTCAGCAGCTGGACTCATTCGGTTATGGGTTCTTAATACCGATTTTCTTCGTGATGGTCGGTGTGAAGCTTGATATTTGGACTCTTTTCCAGGATAAAACAATTTTAATCATGATCCCGCTTTTGCTTCTGGCGCTGTTAGTGAGCAAAATCATTCCTGTCATGTACCTAAAGAAGTGGTATGATAACCGAACCATTTTCGCGTCCGGTTTCCTGCTGACATCAACGCTTTCGCTCGTGATTGCCGCTGCAACAATCGGCCAGCAGCTTCACGTGATCAGCGCAAATATGTCGGGAGCGCTCATTTTAGTAGCCGTCATCGCAAGTATTTTTACGCCAATCTGTTTTAAAAAGTTATACAAACGGGAAGAGCAGCCGGAGGAGAAAAAGACGATTACGTTCATCGGCGCCAATCAAATGACTTTGCCTGTCACACTTGAATTGCCAGGGGAAGAGTATGACGTGCGTGTTGTGCACGTCTACCAAGAGAATGCAGAGGAAAAGCTGTCAGAATCAGTGTTTGCTGTTGAAACAATTTCTGACTATGAACACGAGACGCTTGAATCACTCGGCATTTTTGAAACGGATATTCTCGTTGTGGCGACAGGAAATGAAGATATGAATGCAGACATTGCATTACTTGCAAAAGAAAAAGGCACAGAAAGAGTCATTGCAAGCGTAGGATCACCGGAGCATGAAGCAGTTCTGAAGGAGCAGGGAATCAGCATCTTTTCTATTCTGCTGTCGACAAAAACGCTGCTTCGTGCTCTGATTGAAGCGCCTGGCGTCATGAAGCTGCTCACGAACCAGGAGTCTTCCCTGTATCAAATTAATATGGAGAACAGTAAATACGACGGTGTGATTTTACGGGAATTCCCTTTAACCGGCGACGTCATCTTTGTCAGGATTTTCAGAGGTGTAGACAGCATCGTTCCTCATGGGGATACAAGGCTGAAACTTGGAGACCGCTTAATTGTAACCGGATCTCGGGGATACGTAACGGATCTTAAGAAAACATTGGAAGGATAAATCTTGACCAAATAAGGATTCGTGTTAATATAGAGGTGCAGAACAATTCAATATGTATTCATTTAACCACTAGGGGTGTCCTTCATAAGGGCTGAGATAAAAGTGTGACTTTTAGACCCTCATAACTTGAACAGGTTCAGACCTGCGTAGGGAAGTGGAGCGGTATTTGTGTTATTTTACTATGCCAATTCCAAACCACTTTTCCTTGCGGGAAAGTGGTTTTTTTTATTTATCAGAGGGGGAATGATTTGTGAAGTTTTCAGAAGAATGCCGCAGCGCAGCCGCAGAATGGTGGGAAGGGAGCTTTGTCCATCCGTTCGTTCAAGGAATCGGTGACGGAACGCTTCCGATTGACAGTTTTAAATACTATGTGCTTCAGGATTCCTATTACTTAACGCATTTTGCAAAGGTGCAGTCATTTGGCGCTGCTTATGCGAAGGACCTTTATACAACAGGGCGGATGGCAAGCCATGCCCAAGGTACATATGAGGCGGAAATGGCGCTTCATCGCGAGTTTGCCGAGCTGTTGGAAATCAGCGAGGAAGAGCGTAAGGCTTTTAAGCCGTCTCCTACGGCGTACTCTTATACATCCCATATGTATCGTTCGGTTTTGAGCGGGAATTTCGCAGAAATCTTAGCGGCCCTGCTGCCATGCTACTGGCTTTATTACGAGGTTGGTGAGAATTTGCTGCATTGCGATCCAGGGCATCCGATTTATCAAAAGTGGATTGGGACGTACGGCGGTGACTGGTTTAGACAACAGGTTGAGGAGCAAATCAACCGCTTTGATGAGCTGGCGGAAAACAGCACGGAGGAAGTGCGTGCCAAGATGAAAGAGAATTTTGTCATCTCCAGCTTCTATGAATATCAATTTTGGGGAATGGCCTATCGAAAAGAAGGCTGGTCTGACAGCGCCATAAAAGAGGTGGAGGAATGTGGAGCTTCACGCCATAACGGATGACAGCAAGCCGGTAGAAGAGCTAGCGAGAATCATCATTACGATTCAGAATGAAGTTGATTTTATTCACATTCGGGAACGCTCAAAATCGGCGGCGGATATTTTGAAACTGCTCGAGCTTATTTTTGAAGGCGGTATAGATAAACGAAAACTGGTGATGAACGGGCGCGTGGATATTGCACTTTTTTCTACTATTCATCGCGTACAGCTGCCAAGCACCAGCTTTTCACCGAAGCAGGTCAGAGCCAGGTTTCCACACCTTCATATCGGGAGGTCGGTGCATTCACTGGAGGAAGCGGTTCAAGCAGAAAAGGAAGACGCCGACTACGTGCTGTTCGGCCATGTGTTTGAAACGGATTGCAAAAAGGGTCTTGAAGGCAGAGGGGTGTCTTTGCTGTCAGATATCAAACAGCGGATCTCCATCCCGGTTATAGCCATCGGGGGGATGACACCGGAAAGGTTAAAAGACGTAAAACAAACAGGGGCAGACGGCATCGCTGTCATGTCAGGAATTTTCTCTTCCGCTGAGCCCTTGGAAGCAGCCAGACGATATTCCCGCAAGCTAAAGGAGATGCGTTATGAAAAGGCATTATGATGCAGTGGTGATTGGAGGCGGAATTATCGGTTCCGCGATTGCTTATCATTTGGCAAAGGAAAACAAAAGCACCGCATTATTTGAAAGCGGAACAGTGGGCGGCAGAACGACAAGTGCCGCTGCCGGAATGCTGGGCGCCCATGCCGAATGCGAGGAACGTGACGCATTTTTTGATTTCGCTATGCACAGCCAGCGTCTGTACAAAGGTCTGGAAGAAGAGCTTTATGCATTATCCGGTGTGGACATCAGGCAGCATAACGGCGGTATGTTTAAGCTTGCATTTTCTGAAGAAGATGTGCTGCGGCTGAGACAGATGGACGATTTGGACTCTGTCAGCTGGTATACAAAAGAAGAGGTTTTAGAAAAAGAGCCGCATGCGTCTGGTGACATCTTGGGTGCATCTTTTATTCAGGATGATGTGCATGTTGAGCCTTATTACGTTTGCAAGGCATATGCGAAAGCAGCGAAAGCGTTTGGGGCGGAGATTTTTGAGCATACGCCCGTCCTGCATGTCGAACGTGACGGTGAAGCTCTGTCCATCAAGACCCCGAGCGGAGATGTATGGGCTAACCATGTTGTCGTTGCCAGCGGGGTGTGGAGCGGGATGTTTTTTAAACAGCTCGGGCTGAACAACACATTTTTTCCTGTAAAAGGGGAGTGCCTGTCCGTTTGGAATGATGATATCCCGCTGACAAAAACGCTTTATCATGACCATTGCTATATCGTACCGAGAAAAAGCGGCAGACTGGTTGTCGGCGCGACAATGAAGCCTGGGGACTGGAGTGTAACACCTGATCTTGGCGGATTGGAGTCGGTTATGAAAAAAGCGAAAACGATGCTGCCCGCTATACAAAATATGAAGGTGGATCGTTTTTGGGCGGGACTCCGGCCGGGAACAAAGGATGGAAAACCGTACATCGGCAGACATCCTGAGGACAGCCGTATTTTATTTGCGGCGGGCCATTTCAGAAATGGGATCCTGCTTGCTCCCGCAACTGGCGCTTTGATCAGTGATCTCATCATGAATAAAGAGGTCAACCAAGACTGGCTGCACGCATTCCGAATTGATCGCAAGGAGGCGGTTCAGATATGATGCTACAGCTGAACGGTAAAGACGTGAAGTGGGAAAAAGACGCAGGTACAATTCAAGACCTGCTGGCGTCTTATCAGCTCGAAAATAAAATCGTTATCGTGGAAAGAAATAAAGAAATAATCGGGAAAGAACACTATCCCGAGGTTGAGCTTTGTGATCGCGATGTCATTGAAATTGTCCATTTTGTAGGAGGCGGATGAGCATGTTAACAATTGGCGGAAAAACATTTCAATCAAGATTGCTGCTGGGCACGGGGAAATACCCATCGTTTGAAACTCAAAAGGAAGCAGTAGCTGTTTCCGAGTCTGATATTTTAACATTTGCTGTGCGGAGAATGAACATCTTTGAAGCATCTCAGCCGAATTTTTTGGAACAGCTTGATTTATCCAAATATACGCTTCTGCCGAATACAGCGGGCGCCAGCACTGCTGAAGAAGCAGTTCGGATTGCAAGGCTGGCGAAAGCGTCAGGCCTTTGTGACATGATTAAAGTTGAAGTCATCGGATGCAGCCGTTCCTTGCTGCCTGACCCTGTTGAGACATTGAAAGCGTCTGAACAGCTTCTTGAAGAGGGCTTTATTGTGCTCCCGTACACGTCGGATGACGTTGTGCTGGCGAGAAAACTGGAAGAGCTTGGCGTTCATGCCATCATGCCGGGTGCATCTCCGATTGGATCGGGACAAGGAATCTTAAATCCTTTGAATCTGTCATTTATTATTGAACAGGCGAAAGTGCCTGTCATCGTGGATGCGGGGATAGGATCGCCTAAAGATGCGGCATATGCAATGGAGCTTGGAGCGGATGGCGTGCTTCTCAATACGGCTGTATCAGGCGCAAACGATCCTGTGAAAATGGCTCGCGCCATGAAGCTCGCGGTGGAAGCAGGACGCCTTTCTTATGAGGCGGGCCGAATCCCGCTTAAGCAATACGGAACGGCAAGCAGTCCGGGAGAAGGTCTTCCTGTATGACGGACAGGTATTCCAGGCAGGAGCTATTTGCTCCGATCGGCCCATCCGGCCAGAAAAAATTGAAGGAAGCGCGCGCCGTGATTATCGGCGCCGGCGCACTCGGAACAGCAAGTGCAGAAATGCTGGTGAGGGCGGGAGTCGGCTCTGTGAAAATTGCCGACAGAGATTATGTGGAATGGAGCAACCTCCAGCGCCAGCAGCTTTATACAGAAGATGACGTCAAAAAAGAAATGCCGAAAGCAGCCGCTGCGGAGCATCGTCTCCGTTCGATTAACAGTGATGTCGATGTGACTGGCCTTGTCATGGATGTGACAGCGGAAAATGTCTTCGAACTGATTAAGGGTGCTTCGATTATTGTGGATGCGGCTGATAATTTTGAAACCCGCCTGATCGTAAATGATGCTGCGGTAAAAGAAGGGATTCCTTTTCTTTACGGTGCCTGTGTAGGGAGCTACGGCCTCACCTTTACCGTGGTGCCGGGATCTACTCCTTGCCTGCATTGCTTGCTTGATACACTTCCGATTGGCGGGGCAACCTGTGACACAGCCGGCATCATCAGTCCGGCTGTTTTGCAGGTAGCGGTCTTTCAGGTAACAGATGCGCTGAAGCTGCTGACGGGAGAGGAGTGCGAGCCGGTGCTGCGCTCCTTTGACTTGTGGAAAAACGAGCGGTCAGAAGTGAGTGTGACGAGTCTCAAACATGACGCATGCTCAAGCTGCGGCACAAGAGATTTTCCGTTTTTGTCATATGAAAACCAAACAAAAGCGGCTGTATTGTGCGGCAGGAACACGGTCCAGATCAGATCATCCATTACAAAAGAAGCGGATCTTGAAGTGCTTGCCGGTCAGCTGAGACAGGCCGGGCTTGAAGTAGCCGCGAACCCGTATTTGATTTCCTGCCGCTCGGATGATATGAAAATGGTGCTGTTCCGGGACGGCAGAGCTTTGATCCATGGAACGAATGATATTGCCCGGGCAAAATCCATTTATCATAAATGGATAGGGTAATAAAAGGAGTGTAGTGTAATGAGTATATATAAAGCATTAACAATCGCCGGATCCGATTCAGGCGGAGGCGCAGGGATACAGGCAGATATTAAAACCTTTCAAGAGCTTGATGTATTCGGAATGTCTGCGATTACGGCGGTAACCGCTCAAAATACGCTTGGCGTCCATGGAGTGCATCCGCTGACTGTAGAGGCGCTGAGACAACAAATTGATGCTGTTGCGGAGGATTTAAGACCGGACGCAGTAAAAACGGGAATGCTCTGGAATGCCGATATGATTGAAGAAGTGGCGAGAAAAATTGACGAGTACGGTTTCAATCGTGTAATTGTTGATCCGGTTATGATCGCAAAGGGTGGTGCATCCTTGCTGCATGATGAATCAGTTGCCACCTTAAAGGAATTGCTCATTCCAAGAAGCTACGCGATTACGCCGAATGTCCCGGAAGCAGAAACGCTGACAGGAATGACAATCAGCTCGCTGGATGACCGGAAAAAAGCAGCGGAGCAGCTCGTCAAGATGGGTGCGGAGCATGTCATTATCAAAGGCGGGCATCAGCCTGAGGATCATCACATTACTGACCTTCTTTTTGATGGCAGCATGTTTATGCAAATCACCCATCCTTATATTGATACGAAGCATACGCATGGCACGGGCTGTACCTTTGCTGCGGCTCTAACGGCCCAAACGGCTAAAGGAGACAGCATCCATCAGGCATTTGAGGTTGCGGCCAACTTTGTCCGCGAAGCGGTGGAAAATACGCTCGGCATCGGATCGGGACACGGGCCGACAAACCATTTCGCTTTTAAACGAAACAGCTTAAAAACAAGCCGTTGAGATCACCAGCTGATGGTGATCTCTTTCGCTTTGCTGCGGTATGCGCTTTTCATCTGGACAAGGTTATGATATGATAGGAATTAAGATCAGGTACTAATACTATGTCTTTATTAAATATAGGAGGCTTTATACATATGAATTTTTCACTTGAAGGCCGCAACATTGTTGTAATGGGAGTAGCCAACAAACGCAGTATCGCGTGGGGCATTGCGCGCTCCTTGCATGAAGCGGGTGCACGTTTGATTTTCACATATGCAGGCGAACGCTTGGAGAAATCTGTTCATGAGCTTGCCGGAACGTTAGACCGCAACGATTCCATCATCCTTCCTTGCGATGTAACAAACGACGCAGAAATCGAAACTTGCTTCGCAAGCATTAAGGAGCAGGTCGGTGTAATCCACGGTATCGCGCATTGTATCGCGTTTGCCAACAAAGAAGAGCTTGTCGGCGAATACTTAAACACAAATCGTGATGGCTTCCTTTTGGCTCATAACATCAGCTCATATTCTCTGACTGCTGTTGTTAAAGCGGCACGTCCGATGATGACTGAAGGCGGAAGCATTGTCACTTTGACGTACCTTGGCGGAGAGCTTGTGATGCCAAACTACAACGTCATGGGTGTAGCGAAAGCTTCTCTTGATGCAAGTGTGAAATACTTAGCTGCTGACTTAGGAAAAGAAAATATCCGGGTTAACAGCATTTCTGCCGGTCCGATCAGAACATTATCTGCTAAAGGCATCAGCGATTTCAACTCCATTTTAAAAGATATCGAAGAGCGTGCGCCGCTTCGCCGCACGACAACACCTGAAGAAGTGGGCGATACAGCTGCGTTCTTATTCAGCGATATGTCCCGCGGGATTACAGGTGAAAATCTTCACGTTGATTCAGGTTTCCATATCACTGCCCGCTAAGCAGGATCTATATCAAGCAATCCCGAATAGGGATTGCTTTTTTATTTCTTCTGATTTTCAGCTTTCTGTCATATAGATAGAATATGACACAATCGGAGGGATGAAGATGTCTAATAAGAAAAGAAACGCGGATAAAAAACCGCTCATGTATATTGTTCAGCCGGATTATGCAGAAACCACAAGGTCATCCATGCAGGAGATTGTCATCAAAAGAAAGGCCGACAAACCCGCTCCTCCAAAAGCTGAGGAAAAGCCGGCTTACCATGAGAAGCAGCAGGAGGAAGCCGTGGCACAGGATGTCCTGCAAGCAGACCAAAAGCCTGAAGCCGAACCAGTGAGTCAGTATACACAAGAGGTGAGGGAGCCAGAGAACATAAAGAACCAGCCGGAGGAGAAAGCAGAGCCGCAGGCCGTAGAAGAACCCGTCGAACACGAGCCCCCGAAAGCAGAAAAAAAGGAAGAGCCTGCACTTGAGGCCCGGAAGCCTGAGAAAGAACCGGAAGCTGTCCATAGTGCTGATAAAGCGGAGGAAAAAGCACCGCCGGCACGAAAAGTGAAAAAACCGATGAGCAAGATGACGATTCACGAAAAAATTGACTTTTTAACAAAGCTGCCTCATAACATGCCGAGAGCGCTTTGTCTGATTGAAGCCAATGGAAGAACGTACAGAGGCGTAATTGTCGGAAGAAGAAATGATTCCGTCCTGCTTCGAACAACCGGAAACGGAGCCCCGACCGAGCTGGCAATCGATGAAATCACCTCTTTGCACCCGCTCGGTTTTTAATGAAAATGAAAAGAAAAAAGCTGCCCGGCTGATGTTCCCGGGCAGCTTTTTTACATAGAGAAAAGCCTGCAGGCCTGCAAGCTTTTCCAGCTTATGATTAATGATGATGATGTGTACGATTGATTAATCGAGGATTTAAGCAGTTGACTGCGCAGAAGCAGTCTAAGTCTACTTCAATACAGTAGTTCGTTTTTTCAAGTCGGAACACTTCACAAACCGTATCTTTATCGGTGAAGTCCAAAATGTGTTTGTGTTCGTCAAATGCGATCAATAATGACAGTGTCGCGCAGCTGTCATGAACTTTTTCCACTCTGAAAAATACTGTATTAAAGCAAGGGCCGTTATCGAGTTCGCCGACATTTCCGAAAGCGACCAGAGGATTTGATTTTGATGTAAACAGTACGAAAGGCACTGTATCGCCCAGCGAATGGGTTGGTGACAAAAGCTTTGAATGGCAGCTTGTCGGGCAGTCCTCTTCAACAGCATTTTGTAGTTCTTCAATATTTTCTACAGCTTCACGCACGCAGAATGATGTTTTCTGGCTCATATTATCCCTCCTGCCTTATAAATTTGAGACTGGCGAAATGATGGAGAGTCAGCTGCCTCACGCTGGAAGCAGCTGAATGATTTGCACCTGTAATAGAGTTTGGAAGGGGATTGCTCTTTACAAGTGTTTATCCATTGTGATGATGCTTTTTATCTCTGTTAGGGGATGTTCTGTCAACTAACTCTGGTGACAGGCATTGAATGGCACAGAAGCATCCGAGATCCACTTCAATGCAGAAATCCGTTTTTTCTAGCCCGAAGAAATCCGGGTCGCAAGGGTGGCAGACACTTAAGGTATCGCCTTTGACATCGACCGGGCGTAAAATAGACAGTGTTGCGCAGCAATCGCATAATTTTTCAACGCGGAAGAAAATGGATTCAAAGCATTGCATATCATCCACAAATCCCCCCACGTTTCCGAATGTGGAGAACAATCCGCCTTTTTTATCAAACAAGAGAAACGGAATTGTGTCTTTACCTGCAATTGTCGGATTCAAAAGGTTCGTATAGCAGCCAGTCGGACACTGTTCCTCAACTGCCTCCTGCTCTGCTAAAATCTTTTCCACTGCATCGCATACACAGTTCTCATGCCGGCCATGGGTTTTTCCGCAGCTCATTGATTTCAGCTCCTTCTTTATAGGGTATTTGACTTTAGTCCTTAACAACATATGTACCCGTGCCCCACTTGGTGTGGGTGAACGTCTATATATTCATCATATGCTTGGAAAATAAGAAAAAGCAGAGCGTTTTTGGCTCTGCTTTTAGAGGTTAGATGATAATCAGAACACCGAAAATTGCTACAAGGGCATTGATTAAGACTGTAACGAGGGTCGCAGCATCTTGATCGAGTGTAGTGACGTTTACGCAACGCGAGTTATCGATAAGAATTTTTTGACGGTTCAATTGCTTACTTTCTGTAAGCTGTAATAAATCTTGAGCAACGAGTTCAGCAAGCGTTTCATCTGTGATAACTGCTAATGTAACGATTACAACTAAAGCATTAATAGAAACAAATACTGAAGTTAAGGCTTGTTGATCTACGGATTGAACATTAACATCACAAGAGTCCCTAATTACAATCATTTCTTCAGAGATTTGTCTGTTGAGGTGAGCTTGAATAACATCTTGATCTACAAAGGCCTCATTAAATCCGAAGCCTTTTAAGTTACAGCAACCATCGCATTTTTTTTCTTCTTTTATTTCTCTAGGGTGATCACAGTCTGGGTCTAAAGCTACCCATGAATAAGGTCTGCTTTCCATTTTTATTCCTCCTTTTCTTTTACTTTTATTAAATGAAAGATAGTTTCATTTTGATTGAGGCATTCATCTTGGTTCATATCACTATTTTTATTGATCTTTTTTATTTTGGCGTTTCTGCTTTAATTGCTGAATTAATTGTTCTCTGCGGGTGTTTTGTTTTTCGGTTCTTAGGTTCGTTTTTTCTGTAATAGTTCTATTTTTATTTTGATTATCTGCTAGAGCCTGTGCTTTTTCTTTAACATCGTTGAGCATTTTTAAGAACATTTCTTTTTCTTCATCTGATAATTTCTTCATTTTATCTTTTGTAACACCATGCTTTTTTAGAACGTTGTCTACAAGCAATTTAGTCATTGGATCCATTGCTGGAAGTTTTGAAAGTTCTTCTTTCAGTTTTTCATTATCTGACATTTGTTTTCACCTCAATTTGTAGTTTTTTTAGGAAAAAGAAAGAGCTAAAGGATGCCTGATGCAATAATAAAAGTGTCAATTACCTGAGTTAACATTTGAATAAAGGTTATTGTTTGGTCTGAATGAAGAGTGACTCTGATATTTCGGCTGTTTATGATTTTTATAGTTGTTCTTTTTTTGGTTTGACTTTTGTCAAGAAAGAGGAGTTCACTTGCGATGGTATCAGCCAAATCTTCATCTGTTATAACAAGTTGTACGGCTAAAAAGAGCATGGCTGAGAGTGTCGCTTGTATAGAAAGTGAGGATGTGATATGCGTCGTGTCAATAATTATATTTTCGCAATCAATGATTTCAATCTGCTGAATAAATTCATTTGTCAATTGCTCTAATATTGCAGGATGCAGGGATTCAACTTTTTCTTCAATCGACATAACCTTCACTCCTTTCTTATCCATACTGTATATAATGCAATTCAGGTGAAAAGTGTAATAAGAAAAATAACCAAATTTTATGGGGACAAGATGCAATTCATAAATTCCAGGGACTTGGCATATAAGTGAAAGGTGATGAAAGGAGTGACCAAGTGGTTATTAATTGGCTTTCCCTTTTCCTTCTATCGCTTGCGGTCTTTCGGCTCGCCCGCCTGCTGGTGTTTGACACGATTATGGCGCCGCTTCGCAGTCTGTTTCATGAAGAGAAGGAGGAAAAGGATGCGGACGGGAACATTGAAACTTATATCGTGATTAAAGGAACTGGTCTCAGGGCGTTTATAGGGGAATTGCTGAGCTGCTATTGGTGCACAGGCGTATGGTGCGCCGGCTTTTTGATTTTTTGCCAGGCGTTGATCCCGCAAGCAGCGCAGTGGCTGATTTTACTTTTGGCGATCGCGGGCCTTGCCGGCATCATAGAAACGCTTGTATCAAAATGGCTGCAGGAATGAGGCATTCCCACCAGCAACTTTCCGTCAGGATACGCATAAAGTAGCATATATGACATAAGGAAAGGAAGGGAGCAAAAATGAATCAATATAATAAACCTTCCCAAAAATCTCCATATACAGATTCGTCGTATCAATCAAAAAAGATAAAAAAGAAGGGCTGCGGGTGCGGAAATAAAAAGAAAAAGCCTCAATAGCCTGGCAAAGAAACCGGAGAACTCCGGTTTTTTGTTTTTTAACAGGGCGGCCGCAACCGGCATATATCATAAGCGGGGGGATCAAAGTGAATGAGTTTGAAAAATGGATAGAAGGAAGGTATGAACCGCACGAACAAAAGCAAAAAGAGCATGAAGACACGATGGGCAGCATCAGAAAAGACTTGGATGCATTTGATAAAGCAGGTAAGGAATTTGAAGATGAGATTGAAGCGTTGGCTGAAAAAACAGAGGCCTTACTTAAAAAACATCAAGCTCAATATGATCAATCGTAAATCCGCAAACGCCCTATGCGAATATCCAAGCCAATCCAAGCAGCTCACATAGTGTATAGAGAGTAAAGGAGGTGCTTATCTATGGGCTTTGGATACGGATTCGGTGGTGGTGGCTGCTGCGGCGGCTACGGTGGCTATGCCGGCGGTTACGGAGGCGGCTACGGTTCAACATTTGTTCTTTTAGTCGTATTGTTCATCCTTCTTATCATCGTAGGTGCATCTTATTTCTGCTAAAACTTTAGAGGGAAGTGCGGGAATGTCCCGCGCTTCCTTACACTATGCCAACAAAACATAATGTCAGAAAATCAACTTTAAATAGGCACACTACTCATTGGGTGTTCATACAATACTGTATTACTCCGCCAAAAGGAGGCGCATTATGGATAATCAATTTTTTAAGAACATCGAAAAGAAAACAGGTGTGAAGATGCAGGATGTAATGAATCTTGCCGGATCACTCCAAAACGCTAATTTTAAAGATGAAAATACAGTGCGCAGTGTCATTAACCGCGTAGCGCAGCTGGCAAACAGACGCGTGCCAAAAGAATTAGAAGATAAAATCGTGGAATCTATTACAAGCGGAAAAGAAAAGCTTGATTTTGGCACGATTTCTAAAATGATGGATAATAAATAAGCAGATGGCCTGGCTGATTCACTGCAGCAGGCCTTTTTTTACGGTAAAAACCCGGCAGTAATCTGCCGGGCTGTTAATGATGCAAGGGCTGTCTTGCTTTTTGTAGAAGGGGATACAAAAATCTTGAGCGGTTGGCTGTTTTGCCGCGCCTGTTGGCGGGACAAGACAAATATAAATGCTGTTTCGCCCGTGTCATCGCTACATATAAAAGGCGTCTTTCCTCCTCAAGAGCGGCCTCGTCTCCTTTTCTTGCCGTTTCTAATGAGAAATCGTGCGGAATTGAGCCGTCTACAGTGCCTAACACGTAGACTGTTTTGAATTCAAGGCCTTTTGACCGGTGAATGGTCATCAGCTGAACGCCATGTTCATCCGTTCTGTTTTTCTCAGCGGCCCTCATATGATCCACGTGGGCAAGAAAGTCAGGAATCGTTTTGAACTTCTTGGCGACGACCTTGATATCGCGCAGGTCATCGGAGCCTTTTTCTAGCTTGTTGCCCTCATTGCCCCGTTTTTTTAGATACTCGGAGAAGCCCATTTTTCCTTCTGCAAAGGTGATGGCTTCTACAGGCTTCATCGTGCGCAGGCTTGCGAAAAACGGTACGATTTTCTTGATTTTGTCAAGCTGAAACGGCTTCAGATCAGGCAGTTTGGCCAGTGCTTGAATCATCGAGCAGTCTTCGGTAATCGAGAGCGCCTTCAGCGTATTCAAAGCGGACTGCTTTAAAAACAAGGCGGGAAGCAAGTGCTTAATCGCTTCAGTGTCATCCTCATTTTGGCTTGCATACAAGTAGGCGAGAATCTGACGGACGATCCGTCTGCTATAAAACGATTGGACGCCGCGGTCAGCTGTATACGGAATTGACGATTGATGAAGCCTTTCATATATAGCGCGGCCCCCGCTGTTTGTGCGGTAAAGAACCGCAAAGTCTTCTGGACTGGCGCCGTTTTGAATTTTTTCTTTGATATCGGAAACGACCATTGTGGCTTCTTCCTCTTCGTCGTAAGGATAAAAAAGCACAGGGACCTGAATGTCATCACGAGCGGCTTCAAGCGTTTTGGCATACCTATTTTTATTCTTTTTCACGACGATGTCAGCACTAGAGACGATCGGATGCGTAGATCTGTAGTTCGCAGTTAAATAAATCGTCTTCGCTCCGGGATAATCCTTTTGAAAATCAAGAATGAAAGACGGATTGCTTCCGCGAAACGCGTAGATGGACTGGTCATCGTCTCCGACACAGCACAGGTTTTGCTCCGGGCTGGCGAGCATTTGCATGATTTTGTATTGAACCGGATTAATGTCCTGAAACTCATCGATTAAGATATACGTAAACCGAGATTGATATTGTTCCAGAAGGTCAGGCCGCTCGATAAACAATTCATAGCAGGCTGAAGCCATGTCATCAAAATCAAATTGGCTATGTTTTTTTTTCTGGCGTTCATAATGTTCATATAAACGATAAACTTGTTTTTCCCACTCATCTTTTAGAGGGATGCGTTCATTTGGGACATAAGTGTTTTTCCAAAAACCGATCTGCTGCAGAGCTTGGTCAACTGGGAACTCTTTCTCATCGATGCCCTCCTCATAGAGTGCTTTTTTGATATATTGTTCTCGCTGCCACTCCATTTTCAGCAGATGCTCACCGTTCCATTTAGCAGAATCATAGTGATATAAGATTTTATAAAACAGACTGTGGAATGTTCCTGTGACAAGTCTTCTGACTTTTGCCTGCTGTAATCCGTACTGGTTCGCCATACGCTCTTTCATTTCAGCGACAGCTTTTGTTGTAAAGGTGACAAGCAGCATGTTTTCCGGCGGTATGCCCAAGTGTTCGATCATGTGGGCGGCACGGGCTGTCAGCACCCGTGTTTTTCCGCTCCCCGCACCTGCAAGCACAAGTAGCGGGCCTTCTGTTTCCGTGACAGCTTTCAGCTGATCCGTGTTTAAACCGACAGACGGAAAAAGGCTCGTATCCGGTTCTATTGTTTTTGAAACAAATGGTGTTCCTGGTTTAATGCTTCTTGGACGGTGCCATTCCGTGACAGCTGGGGACGAGTCAGCGGCGATCGCTTTTCCCTTTGGCAAACGAATAACACCAGATTCCTGATCATCTTCTTTTTTTTCCTCTTTGGCGGGCTTCGGAACACACGCCTCCTCACATGCCGGGAAATCGCCTGGCTGGCGATGGATAAATTCTGGCGGATCGGCGATGTTAAGCCGTAACAAAACGGGCTTTCCGCAATGAGAACAAAATAAATGTCCTTTTATTCCTTCTTCAAAGAGGAATTGATAATGTTCTCTCGAATATGTATGTAAATGTATAATTCGATCATTCAGTCGGGCGCATTTCAAAAAGGGGTCCTCCCAATCAAAAGGTGTTCATTACAGACAATGACTATCATATCAAAAGAAATGTGTTTCAAAAAGTAAGTTTAAGGGAAAAGAGACAGCAGAGGGGTGGGTATCGTATGATATATGCAGGTCACATTCAAAACCAGCAATACGCTCAATATGCTAATAGAACGATCGGACATAAGCAGGATTATGCCGGAACCGAAAAAATCAGCTATGTCCCGTTTCAGCGGGTATACAAAGAACTGGAAAAACAGCAGGAGAATCAAACGGCTGCTGAAAGAAAAGTAAACGAGGCAAAACGTAAGCGCTCTCTTTATAAGAGATTGCGAGAAAAAGGAATGGGCACATATATTAATCGATATGTATAAAAAACCGTTCATACGAGAGAACGGTTTTTTTATATGCGGAAAAATCCGGATCTTAATAGACCCGGATGCTGTTTAGTCTTTCATCATTTGTAAGTGGGGAATGCCGGCATCAAGGAATTCTTTTTCAGAAAGCACGCGATACCCGTGTTTCTTGTAAAACGGCACAGCCTGTGTTTGCGCGTTTAAAATGAAACCGGAAGCGCCGCCGTCTGAAGCGGCTTTTTCGAGCGCCTTCATAATGATACCGCCGACACCGGCTGAGCGGTGGCTTTTCAATACGCAAATGCGCTCTAACTTGCCGTAGCCGTCCTTCATACGCCATCTTCCGGCGCCGACAGGCTTTTCGCCGTCATACACGACGATATGCTCCGACTCATTTTCAAGTTCGTCAATTTCTTCTTCAGCTGGCACGTTTTGTTCTTTGACAAAAACTTCTTCTCTTACATAAAAAGCATCTTTCAGTTGTTCTTCATTTTTTGCGATCACTGCTTCCAAACATTATTCTCCTCTGCCTAACAAGAAGGTTTCGTAAACTGTCCACGATCCGTTTTCCAGCTGGTAAAGCAAGTGGAAACGGTCAACAATTTCTTCATGCGACACTTCCTGCATTTTTAATTGTCCCAGCACATCTGAATGTTCATCGTCGGAAAGATTTTGGCCGACCGTCACATGCGGAACGAAATTATATTCCTGTTCGCCGGCCAACACACCGGTGTAAAGCTTTTCATTGAGTGTTTTTAACTCTTCCGTCGGCTCTGCTTTAATATAAATGACATTATTGACAGGCGCAAATGAGCTGTATTTTGTCAATTTGAGAACGACTGGGTGGGACTCTTTTGCGATGTTTCTCAAATGCGATACGAGCTGATCCGCTTTCTCCTCCGCACATTCAAACGATGCTCTCAGCGTCAAATGTGGCGGGATCAGAGAGTAGCTTGGGTCATAGCGCTTTCTGTAAGAGTTTGCAAGGTCTTGGAGCTTTTTTGATGGAAATAAAACGATTCCGTATTTCATATTCTGTCCCTCCTGGAAATAAAGTATGATAGAGTGTTAAAGCATTTTTTTCAGCGCCGGGGTGATGAGCGGCTGCCAGTATGTCCATTTGTGGTCTCCGTCAAATGGCTCAAAATCATAATCGGAAAGCTTCTTCTCCAGCAGCTGTTTCAGCTCCTGATTCGGTTCTGTAAAGTCCAGAATGTTCCCGTCTGTCGTGTGGACGTCAGTTTCTTTTGTTCCGATTTGGTGATAAATAGAGAGGTGTTTGATATCGTCAGACTGTTTCACGGCTTCTAGTACATGTTTGTCAACATAGGGAGACTGCATGATGATGTTGCCAAACATATTCGGATAATCAAGCGCTGTCATAAGTGACACGGTTGCTCCGAGCGAATCACCGATCAGCGTTCGGCCGTAACCGACCTGATAGGTTGGATACTCATCATCTGCAAAAGGAACGAGCTCATGGGCGATGAACCGTTTATACGCCGAAAATTTTGAACCTTCCGGATGGTAGGTGTTTCTGCGCTCTTTTACATCCTTATAAGGAACACCAATAATAATGCTCCGGTCTATTTCGCGTTTCGACAGCAATTCCTCGACCTGTCTGCCGATTCTCCCCAGCCTGAAATAATCGTGGCCGTCCTGCGCGATAATGACATGGTATTTATAAAGCGGGGAGTAGTTGGACGGCAGATAAACAAGTAAGGTCATTTCCTCATTAAGCTCTTTTGAAAAGAATTTCTTTTCTTGCACTGTGCCGTTTTTCGGTGCCATAAAAACATTCCTCCAGGACATCACTATACTTTCTTGCATTTTCAATTATTGTACCATGAATTATTAGAAATTTCTCTCTTTAAACGGTTCGGCACACGAAGAAAAAAGTGTTGAAATAAACTGTGAATTGCGCTAATATAAAACAATCAGAAAATTGAAATCGATATTTCTTATCGTGAGAGGTGGAGGGACTGGCCCTTAGAAACCTCAGCAACCGGCTTGTTTTGCATGTGCAAAGCGCCAAGGTGCTAAATCCAGCAAGCGTTTTTTATGCTTGGAAGATAAGAAGAAGCGTTAAACCCCTTCTTCTTATGAAGAAGGGGTTTTTATTTTGAAAAGGGAAGGTGTCAGCTATATGTCACAGCACGTTGAAACGAAATTAGCCCAAATTGGGAACCGAAGCGACGAAGTCACGGGGACAGTGAGTGCTCCTATTTATTTATCAACAGCATACCGCCACAGAGGGATCGGAGAATCAACCGGATTTGATTATGTCCGCACAAAAAATCCGACACGCCAGCTTGTTGAGGACGCGATCGCTAACTTAGAAAACGGCGCAAGAGGGCTTGCCTTTAGTTCGGGAATGGCTGCTATCCAAACGATTATGGCGCTGTTTAAAAGCGGAGATGAACTGATCGTTTCATCGGACTTATATGGCGGCACGTACCGTCTGTTTGAAAATGAATGGAAAAAATACGGATTGACCTTTCATTATGATGATTTTAGCGATGAGGAATGTTTACGCTCTAAGCTGACGCCGAATACAAAAGCCGTGTTTGTGGAAACGCCGACAAATCCGCTCATGCAGGAGGCGGACATTGAACGTATTGCCCGGATTACAAAGGAGCACGGTCTTCTGCTGATCGTAGATAATACATTTTATACACCGGTCTTGCAGCGTCCGCTTGAGCTGGGAGCAGACATTGTCATTCACAGCGCAACAAAGTATTTAGGCGGGCATAACGATCTGCTTGCGGGACTTGTCGTGGTAAAGGATGAGCAGCTCGGAGAGGAAATGTTTCAGCATCAAAATGCGATCGGCGCCGTTCTGCCGCCATTTGATTCGTGGCTTTTGATGAGAGGAATGAAGACGCTGAGCCTAAGAATGCGTCAGCATCAGGCAAACGCGCAGGAGCTTGCGGCGTTTTTGGAAGAGCAGGAAGAAATTTCAGATGTACTGTATCCCGGAAAAGGCGGCATGCTGTCCTTCCGTCTGCAAAAAGAAGAGTGGGTCAACCCATTTTTAAAAGCGCTGAAGACCATTTGTTTTGCAGAAAGCCTCGGCGGGGTGGAAAGCTTCATTACATACCCTGCGACCCAGACGCACATGGATATTCCTGAAGAGATCCGTATCGCAAACGGGGTCTGCAATCGGTTGCTGCGCTTTTCTGTCGGAATTGAACATGCGGAAGATTTAAAAGAGGACCTAAAACAGGCATTATCTCAGGTCAAAGAGGGAGCTGTTTCATTTGAGTAATCACAATTGGACGCTGGAAACCCAGCTCGTGCACAATCCATTTAAAACAGACGGCGCAACCGGGGCGGTCAGTGTGCCGATTCAGCACGCCTCGACCTTTCATCAATCTTCATTTGAAGAATTCGGCGCATTTGATTACAGCCGCTCTGGCACGCCGACAAGAACAGCTCTTGAAGAAACAATTGCCGCACTGGAAGGCGGAACAAGAGGATTTGCTTTCAGTTCAGGCATGGCTGCCATCTCAACAGCGTTTTTACTGCTGTCACAGGGGGATCACGTTCTTGTGACCGAAGATGTATACGGCGGAACCTTCCGAATGGTGACAGAGGTGCTGACTCGGTTTGGCATTGAGCATACATTTGTCGACATGACGGATCGTAATGAAGTGGCGCGGAATATCAAGCCGAACACAAAGGTCATTTATATGGAGACACCATCAAATCCGACACTTGGGATTACGGATATTAAAGCAGTTGTTCAGCTTGCAAAAGAAAACGGCTGCCTGACCTTTCTGGACAATACATTTATGACGCCGGCACTGCAGCGTCCGCTTGATCTCGGCGTGGATATTGTACTTCACAGCGCAACCAAGTTTTTAAGCGGACACAGCGATGTGCTCTCAGGTTTGGCTGCTGTCAAGGATGAAGAGCTTGGGAAGCAGCTATATAAGCTGCAAAACGCGTTCGGCGCCGTCCTTGGCGTTCAGGATTGCTGGCTTGTCCTGCGCGGATTAAAAACATTACAGGTCCGTTTAGAGAAAGCGAGCCAAACAGCCCAGCGGCTTGCAGAGTTTTTCCAGAAGCATCCGGCGGTCAAGCGCGTGTATTATCCGGGACTGTCTGATCATCCCGGCGCTGAAACCCATAAAAGCCAGTCAACGGGAGCGGGCGCCGTACTATCTTTTGAGCTTGAAAGCAAAGAGGCCGTTAAGAAATTAGTCGAGAATGTGTCACTTCCGGTCTTCGCAGTCAGCCTTGGCGCAGTGGAATCGATTTTGTCCTATCCGGCAACGATGTCTCACGCGGCAATGCCTAAGGAAGAGCGGGAAAAACGCGGCATCACTGATGGCCTGCTCCGTCTTAGTGTGGGAGTCGAACATGCAGACGATTTAGAACGCGATTTCGAACAAGCGCTGAAAGAAATTGCACCAGTGGCGGTTCGTTAAAAAGAAGCCGGTGGCCCGGCTTCTCAGATTGTAGACAAAGTCCTAAAACGGTTTCTGTTTTAGGACTTTGTCATCTTTTCAGCGTGATTGAAAACCCTTGAAGTCTAGGAAGGACGAGCATTGGAGCGGGGCGAATGTTATAATTCGTGAGCACTAACGCGCAGGACTGACAACGAATGCGAGGGTTCGTCGACACGCTGAGAAGCCGGGGATGGCCCGGCTTCTTTTATTGTTCATCATCAGGATTCAAAACCGCGAGGACTTGATGATCCTCCCAAACGCCATTAATTTTTACGTTTTTTCGGGCGATGCCTTCTTTATGAAATCCCGCTTTTTCTAAAACACGCATGGACCCGAGATTACGGGGCATCACACCGGCTTCAATCCGATGAAGTCTCAATTCGCGGAACGCATAATCAACAACCAATCTGACTGCCTCTGTCATAATGCCCTTTCCATTATGGGCTTTGTCTAAAAAATACCCAATGAACGCAGTTTGTAGTGCGCCACGGATGATTTGAAAGAGCGAAACCGTCCCGATTAATCTATCGTCTGACGCTGTAAAGATGCCAAAATGATATTCTTCATCTTTCTCAAGTCTTTCCTGATACTCGGTTATTCGTTTTCTTTGCCCCTCAACCGTATAGTAATCGTCTGCGCGTATCATAGAAAACTGTTCGAAAAAATCCCGATTTTCGCTTTGCAGCCGTAAATTTTCTTCGGCATCCGTTACTTCTAAAGGTCTAACATAAATGGTTTTTCCTTTTAACATACAGTGATCTCTCCGTTCCCATGTCAGCATTCCTCTTACATTATTCTCAGGGAAATGCAAATATCCTTTTTATAAGAAGGAAGAAAACCAATTTCCCATAAAAGTGCCGACATAGTTGCCGATTAAGTAGTCGAGCGTACCGACAAGCATGATCGGAGCGACAAGCTCCCGCCATCCCTTGGCAATTGCCATCGCAGCAGCAGTCGTCGGTCCGCCGACAGCAGCGTTGACGGCGAGCAGAATTTCTTCAAGCCTAACGCGGAACAATTTTCCGACAGCTAAGGAAACCGCTAAATTGCTGATCGCAATGATAAACACAAATAATAGAATAAGAGGCGCATTGGTAACGATTAAGCGCAGATCTGCAGGAATGCCAATCACCACAAAAAACAAATAAATCAAAAAGGTTCCAAGTTCCTGAGATCCATTGAGTCTTTCAAAAAAACGCGGGAAAAGAAAAATGATAAGAACAGTTAAAGACGTAAGCATTAGATACTGATCGCCAAGCGTACCGGTCAGCAGGGGATGAGAAAAAATGCTTTTAAAATAACCGGAAACCTTCATACTTACCGCAACAAGCGCGAAAGCAGCACCGGCATTAAATGCGATATCCTTTAAGGAAATATCCTTCCGTTTCCAATAGCTTTCAGCACTGTTTCCGCTGTTTCCATCGGCTTTCACTTTCTCCTCAAACGGCATGGCATAATGCCGCTGAAACCATTTGAGTGCAGGAATGCTGATTAAAATAAAAAACAAAAGCGCCATCATAAAATTATCAGCCACAACGGTAGCTGACACATATTCACCAGGCGTCTCAAATTTTGCCGCCATCGCCGCAAAGTTGACCCCGCCGCCGATATAAGAGGCGCTGATCATCCCGCCGATTTTATCGAGATAAGGAATATGCTGTTTGAGAAGAAAAAAAGCTAGAATGCTCCCAAGGACAGTGCCAGCGGAGCTAATCAGAAAAATAAACAGCAAACGCCTGCTTTCCTTAAAAATTTGCCGAACATTGATCTGAAACAATAAAAGTGGTATCGCCAGCGGCACTACATAAGACCATACGGTATCATATACAGGCGACTCAACAGGAAGCACTCCTACATTCGTAAACATCATAGCACCTGCAAGCGCGATAATAGCACCCGACACAGCGGACGCCCACTTAAAGCGCTGCTCCAGCCCGATGCTCACTGCCGCCCACACCGCAATAAACCCCCACAATACCCAAACATCATCGGAAGAAATCAAAGAATGCAAAACCCCATCACCTCTATTATTTGAAAATTAAGACATATTATAATAGCCGGGGAACGGAACAGCAAGTCCGAAAAAAGTTTTTCTAAAAAAGCAGTTGACGAATAAAAGGGAAGGTTATATAATAGAACTTGTCAGAAAGACAACAACATACCCAGCAACACATACATATCATGATTCCGTAGCTCAGCTGGGAGAGCGCTACCTTGACAGGGTAGAGGTCGCTGGTTCGAGCCCAGTCGGAATCATAGCTTAAACCCTTGCGTAGCAAGGGTTTTTTTGTATTTAGTTATATTTGTTAGCTTTGTGTCTGCATGAGGACGAATTGAGAACGAAAATTTTTTTAGGCAGATTAAGAAGTGAATTTAAAATCAGCCCTGTTTCTATGCTAGGTTTAATGGATTATAAAATTTCAATATTCTTTTCGATTTTTTGAATAACTTGTTCGAGCCATATGATTGGAGATACGCCGTAACTAAGAATGTCCACTCCGTCAGCAGCTTCATCGATAAAATCATTCTTTTCTTCATCCGAATAATCACTGTTAATAAAATCTTTTAATGCTGCTATATCAGTCTCTTGCTCTTCTTTTGGAATCTCTTCTAAGTATTCGTCCAGTGCTGATTCTGGAGTTTCTATATCTTGATGAAAAATACCTCCTAGAAATTGAAATACAGGTTCGGAAATGTTTGTATCTATCATGGTATCACCTCGTTGGGTAGCCAGTTAATATAAAGCTACCATCTTTGTTCTTTTTCAATATAATTTTAGCATTAGTTAAATCAGTAATTGTATCTTCTCCCTTTGGTATTCCTCTTCCTAAAACTTCATTCCCTTTATAAGAGAGTACTAAAGGCTTTTTTACATCACTATTTAACCATTTTTCTATTTTCACTTTATTATTAGTGAGAGCACTATTAGCAACTCTTTCTGCAGTTGCTCTATCTTTAAATGATGATGAACCGGATATCTTCTTGTTACTCATTTTGCTCTTATCAAGTCTTTGAATTAGTTCTTCGTCGGTCTTCCCAACGTGTCTTTCAATAAGGTGCCCGCCTTTTGTTTCATGAGCAGCTAATCCGCCGCCAGGTGCGAGAGGGGTACTATCACCTTGTTTGACATTACCTATACCTATGTTGTTAGAAGTTTCAGATTTTCTGAGAACACTCTCTTTTTTATCTTCCGCAATGCTTTTTAGCAGCGGAGTATTTTTCACGTTAATGGTTTCCTCAGCATCTTGAAGGATTCCTTCTAATGCAGGAGTATACCGGTTAACAGGAGATTTGACAAACTGTTTTACAGACTTTCCACCTTTCTTAATTGTATCACTAGCTGTTTTCCCAACTTTAGCAAGATCTTTCGAGCCTGTTGAGACAGAGGACTTTCCACCTTTCAACAACAGAAGACTTCCGCCCAAATAAGTAACATAGTGCAGCCGTGTGTATGCATCCCCGTGAATCATTTTTGTATCCCAATTATCCTTCAATGTGTCAACCATACTTTGAAAGGCAGCTTGATAGTCGTATTCCAGAACTGTATCCAGCACTTTTTGAGGATCCTTGTTTAAGTTATCAATTGTCCAACCGATATTCCATCCGAATTGAATAGCTCCTTCACCGGTATCCTTGGCAGGATCGTAGACACCAACAATCGCACCTTTAGCGCCATCACCTATGATTCGCAATACTTCTTTTCCGTTATCCATGAAAGCTTTACGCTGCTCAAGAAATGAAACAAATTCAAGCTGCTCAGGGGTAAGATTCTCATAGCCGACCTTCTTGGCAATTTCTAAGTATTCATTCGGATCAGTCACTCCGTCAGCTAGCTTCTTCTTCAATTCTTTGATTTCTCGTTCTTTCGCTTCATCTTTCTTGATCTTCAAATAAGCTTCAGTCTGTTTCTCGATATCGCCTTTTTTCTTATGTATGTCACTTTCACGGTACGCCTTGGCGTTGTAGTGAATGGGCGTAGCGTTTTTGCCTTTTCCTGTGGATTCCTCAAGCTTTTGGAAGTCCTTCTTGATGAATTGCTCGTTTGGCTCTGACTGGGCATATTCAGTAACAAGTGCTTCGTCCACGTTGCCTAGTTTATCGACTGTTTTTTTGCGTTTGTCCTCCGCATCGGCAAGTTCGTCTTTGAAGTTTTCTGTCGAAAACAAATCAAGCGGAAGAATATCATCGATATCATATAAGATATCTTTCATCGCTTTCTTTTGTTCAGACATAATGGCTTTTGATTTTGTGTAAGCGTTAGCCAGCTCGTGTTCTAAGAAGGATTCTTCTATATATGCATCAGATAAGTTGGCCTCTTCTAAAGCGCCCGAAATGCTTGTCAAAAAAGCAATTTTCATATCAATTAGATCAATCCAATTGTCAGCCACACCTGCATGATCTTGATAAAATGCTTTAATGTTGTCGGCGCCTTTGCCGGAAAACTCACTGTCATCTAAATCAGCTACAGCTTTAAAAGCCTTTTTTAGATTGACCATCTGACTTCTTAATTCCTTGTATTCCTTTGCGCGTCTATCTGCTTCTGAAAGCAGTGATTTGGCTTCAAATACTTTCATGATCATATCCTTTCGTTTGAAAAACTCTAACTAGATTTTACCATATGGGAATGAAGAAAAAGACAGCGATGTAATTCAAAAGTGGGAAATGAATCATTTGATCTGTGTCAATTTACCTATTCAGATTATTTGTTTGGAAACTGATGACACAGTCAGACGGTTCCAGTTGATGAATGAACTAAATCCTGATGGCATTTATGGACCGAAAACCGCCGATGCCATCAGACGATTCCAACTGATGCATGGGCTTTCTGCAGATGGTATCTACGGATCGAAAACAAAAGGAAAGCTCGAAGCGCTGTTGAGAAAGTAAAAAAGCCCTCATTTGAGGGCTTTTCCTAAATATTATTGATTTAATACCTTATCAGAAGGTTGGTACTTCAATTTCTTAATCAATTTATCTTGCATGGATATTTCATTTCCTTCAACCACACCTGAGAACGTTACTTTTTTACTCGAAGGATCATAGTGAAAAATGTAATAATTATTTTTATTATTTTCATTCTTTACATAAATAGTTTTAGTAAAACCTTTAGGTGCGCTTAATGAATTAAACATAGGGTATTCTTCAGATTTAATTTTACTTTTTGGAATTCCGTAATCGGCGATGTATTGATCAATTTTCTCTTCGGCTTCACTCCTGTTATGAAAATGAATAATTGAAAAAATACCGCCAATAATGATGAGCAAAATTAAAATGATAAAAATTATTTTTTTATTCATTTTAATTCCCCTCCTTTTCAATTAATAAGTATGCACTTTAGATGGTCTATAATCATGCCAAAAGTAGTCAAGTAAAGTGAATGGCAAAACGTATCCACTTGCGCCGTTCAGGACCTTTGCAGAACCGGAGCCAAACCAATAAGCATCATATACTAATTTAGAGCAATAACTAGGTGAGAATTTGTAGAGTCGGCGCGTAAGGCCATAAGCAATATGTATATTCTTTTTTGCACTCCCTGTACTTGAATAATAGTGTTTATCCGCATATTTTGCAACCTTTGATGCTATACTACTATTTTTTAACCGATAAACTTTAATCCAACCATTACTATATTTAGACAACCATTGTGAAACAGTAAGCTGTCTGTTATTATCCTTTTTGTTTCCGTATCCTGGCATATCTAAAATATGATTAGCTCCATTTGCAATTGCACAATGTCCTACAATTCCGGCTGAAGAAGTGGAGTTAGTGATCAATATATCTCCAGGTTTAATCTTAAAACTAGATAGTTGTGTAACTTTAATCTTTGAAGTAGATGTTGATAGCATTGAACCGTTTGATTTTGTAGAACCTATAGTATAGCTTGTAAACTTTGTATCATCATCTTTTGGTGGTTGTCCATAATGGTTTAATTTAATCCATTCTGCGTAGCCAAGTGTTGGTTCTAAAACATTTTCTTTTATACCTGCATCATAAATCATCTTGAATTCAACATTTTGCTTAAGCCAATCATTATAACTTAATTCTTGTTGTTTAATAACTCCTTCTTTGACTGCCTGATTATAAATTGCATTATAATCAATTTGTTCTTCTGCTTTAGTGTGCATTGGTATTATAGCAGAGCAAATAGATACGAGCATTAAAATTAGAATAATACTGCTCTTTTTCATTCTTATTACCTCAATTCTTGTTATTTCTATTACTTTTGACCCTTATATTCTGAAGATCTAAAGCAACAGAAACAACAATACCATAATATTGCTGGTAATTACCTTAAATTTCCCTTAACAAACTAAATTAATCACAAATATAATTTTTTTAATTAAGAAGGATTTATCCCCGATACCTATTTACAATGGTAAATAGGTATCGTATAATTAAAGTATAGAAAGGAGGTGCTGAAGTGGACGAGGTGAGAAACTGGATTCTTGCTATCGCTGGTATCGTGACCATCATTAAACACATCTACGACATATGGCAAAAGGAAAGCGAAAAGCATAGCAAGAAAAAGAAAAAGCGCTCCCGCCGGACAAGCAAGAAGCGCTGATACTAGTGAGACAAGGGGAGAAATCCCCTTGCTCATACATTATATCACGTCCACGATAGTATGAAAAAATATTTTAAGCAGTACAGCACAGGTGACTTTGCCGTTTTGCTCATTTTGGTTGCCGGGATCGTTGCAATTGATCTGACTGATGAGGGTATGTCTGGAAAGATTGCGCATACTGTATTGATGATAGCCGTTGTTATTACCTTGTTAAAAGGATTCATTATGATGTGGAGAGAAAGCCGACATGAAAGAAAGCGAAAAAATTAAGTTTATCCAGGAAGAAGTTTTGACGGCAGCGGAAGCGGGTGAGCTGCTTGGAATCACTCGGCAGCGATTAAGCACCCTTGTGACTTCAGGAAAGCTCAAACCGGTTAAAAAGGTTGGAACAGTTGCATTGTTTTTGCTGGGACATGTACAAGCCCTTAAAATAGAATTAGAAGCCGGCCGGAAGAAGTACCGGCCGTATGATGAATGAAACCCTTCTGTAAATTCAGAAGGGATTTTCATGTAATAATTTGTAATACGAATGCCACCTATAAAAAAAGATTATGATCTAAATTGTTAATACTATATATTGATTGGATGACCGAAAATCAAGTGTTTTATCTATATATAGTATTTTGTTCTGTTTTAGAGAGAAAACGAAACACTATATATAGATGATTACCTGGTCAGAAAAATCAAGATGTAGATTATACAATAATAGTTGAAATAAATCAATCAAAAATATTGTTTTCCTCAAAAAAGTAGTCTAATATGGAATCATTAGTAAGTGACGGAAAGTACACATCAGAATATAACAAAATAAAAATACCATTTTTCCACAATTTTGTGTGCTTATAATCTAAATAATGAGGTTAATCATTTTGATGGATGAAGGAACATACAATATTGATATCGTTGGTTTTCATGGAACCAGTCTAGAATCAGCTCAAAAGATTATTACTGAACAGAACTTCACATCTGGCGATATTCGAAATGACCATTGGCTTGGGCAGGGTGCTTATTTCTTTAGGGAAGATCCAGAACAAGCTAAGATATGGGCGAAGAATAAAATAAAAGGGTCGGAAACCGCAGTTATAAAAACTATTGTTAGTTTGGATAACAATTCGTTTTTAAATTTAGATACTAGAAGCGGATTGAATTATTTTAATAGATACATTAAGACCGAAGTGAAAAGAAAAATCCTTGAAGAAAAAGCTGAAATTGAACTTACTACAGATGATCATAGTAAAATCAAACATATTTACAGATGTTTTTTTTGCAATGAATTACCAACAAACATTAAAGCAATTCAAAGAACCTTTTTTGTTCAATCTACATTAAATGAAGATGAGACCTTCAAAAAAATGGATGTGTTTGTTCAGGGAGTTCAGGTTTGTATCAGGGATTTAAGTGTTATTGATTTTACGAAAACGGGTATAAACAATGTAATCAATATGCATACTTTTAGAAGAAGAAAAAAAACAAAACAAAAAAGAAAACTATAGAAAAGATGTGATGAAGATGAGACGTGAATTTAATAATCCAGAGCTAATTAAAGATGCGGAGAATTTGGGTATAAAAATCACTTTGAATTCATCTGAACCAGGTGTTTTTGCAAATGTCAATGGAGAAAGATATCGTATTAATATTGATGATCTTTTCTCAGAGTGTGATGATGATTTGTATTATCACGAGGACTTTAAATTAGATGACTTCTCCATTACAAGAGACAGTAATCAACATAAAGTAGAAATTATAAAAGAAGAAAAGAATTTCTATAAAAACGAATTAGTAGAGGCAGCCTAAATATGAAATCATTTTTTCAGTTTGACGATTACAATATTATTGATGTTAATTACAAATTTAATAATAACTTTGAAGGTGATGAAGCAGTCCTTTCCCCGATTTTTGATTTCGAGTTAGAGTTCGAAGATGAAACGAAAGATGAAGCAGATTTAATTCTAGGCATTGAACTAGGGGATAAGGATTTAGTGTCAAATTCATTTTATTTAAATTGTAAAGTCCAAGGGCATTTTATTTTCAATAACGATGAATTCCCAGAGGAAGAGAAGGTAAAGTTCTTTAAAGTTAATGGGGTTTCAATTTTGTTTCCCTACTTAAGATCCCTTGTTTCAGATTTAACCAGTAAAGGTAGTGAACAGCCTGTAATTCTTCCTACTATGAATGTCGCCCAAATGATAAAAGATCAAGAAGAAAAACACAATAAATATAAATAAAAAAGCCCTACAACAAGTGAGCTTTTTTATTTATATTATCCACTTTTTTTGTTGCTTATCCCACTTCAATTCACCTTCCATCAAAAGGCTTTTCACAGCTGTGCGAATATCCTCTTTACTATTTCCTGTTTTCCTTTTCAAATCGTCCAGAGTTGGATTCTTTCCATACAGATGCATATTCACTATGAACTGATATACTTTCCGTTCAAAATCAGTCATTTGCTCATCTTCTACAAGGATGATATTCGAACGTATGTTTCTTTGGCGATAGTTGGATTTGGGGACAGATGGGGACGAATTGGGGACCAACTTGTTCATTTTTAGTCAAAACAGAAGATTTTTTATCAGAAATACTTGTCAGAAAACCCTATAAAATAAGGTTTCGAAATAAAACATCCGTTCGTGTCAGAACATAATCACTACCTTGACAGGGGAAAGGTCACTGGTTCGAGCCCAGTCGGAATCATAGGTTAAACCCTTGCATAGCAAGGGTTTTTATTTTTTTGTATTAAGAGTTTTTTGTTTATCTACATCGGGCCGAAGTTGTGAAGGTTTCTGGATCGTATGGTTGCGAATATGCCCATTCGGAACCCAACCAAGTCTTTGGCGCCATAAATTGTATCATCAATCTTATCATTAACACCGTCCATAAAATCAATTGCTGTCTTAATGTCGCAGTTGTTTTCATTTTTCAAGAAAATGTTATAATGAAAAGCCATGAAATGATGGGAAGAGGGGGAATTTCGATGCATTACATAACGGCATGTTTAAAAATCATCAGTGATAAAGACCTTAATGAGATAATGAAGGAATTCAAAAAACTTGAGGAAGAAACGAACAAAGAAGAGGGTTGTATTACATTTCATGCTTATCCGCTTGAGCCATCAGAACGTAAAATAATGCTTTGGGAGATTTGGGAAAACGAAGAAGCTGTGAAAACCCATTTTACGAAAAAACACACAATAGACGTTCAAAAACAAGAATTAACGGAAGTAGAATGGTTAATGAAAAACAATGTGAATGATTGAAAGGCTTTTTAAAAAGAGACATTCAATGACATAGAATCAGCCACTTGTGATTAAGTAGTGAATTGTTGTCCAACTCTTATTTTTTTCTATTTAATATTTTTTGGAGACGAAAATGTTTTTTTTGAGCTGATTTTGAAATGTATTCAAAGTCAGCTTTGCTAGATTTAATGGATTATATCTTTGGATAACTTGTTACCATAATAATGGAGATACTCCGTATAAATTGGAGGTTAAAATAATGAGTCATTCTCAAGAAAAAATTGCACTAATTACAGGAGCAAGCAGTCAAGGAGATATTGGTACGGCTATATGTCGTAAGTTAGCCTCACAGGGTATACATATCTTCTTTACTCACTGGAATTCTAATGCGGCCTGGATAGAAGAATTTCAACAAGAAATTTTACATATGGGTGTCCGTTGTGAGGCAATGAAAATTGATTTATCAGATGCACATGCTGCATTCACAATACATGAAAAAATTACAGATAAATTAGGATATCCTTCCATCCTTATTAATAATGCAGCTCATTCCGCAAGTGATAATTATGTATCGTTAGATGCTAAATCACTTGATGATCATTATGCGGTTAATATGAGATCAAATTTTCTTCTTTGTGTTGAATTCGCCCGTCGGTTTAAAAAATCTAATTTAATATCAGGAAGAATCATCAATATGACATCAGGGCAGGATTTAGGCCCTTTGCCTGGGGAGTTAGCGTATGCAGCTACAAAAGGAGCTATTTCTGCCTTTACTAGGTCGTTATCACAAGAACTTGCACCATTGGGCATCACTGTTAACGCTGTAAACCCAGGGCCAACAGATTCTACATGGATGACAGATGAAATAAGAAATTTTCTTTCACCTAAATTTCCAATGGGGCGTATTGGCACACCAGATGATGCGGCACGAATTATTGCTTTTCTTGCAAGTGATGAGGCTGAATGGATAACTGGACAAATTATTCATTCAGAAGGTGGATTTATTCGGGGCTAAGCTAATGAAACACAATATAAACCAATGTATGATGTATTCCAAAAAATAAATCTAAACTTGAAGCGCAATTGAAATAAAATAAGGTCCCTTCTCTTTTTAGAGGGGGACCTTATTTTATTCATGCATGTTTTGCATTCAGAAAATCTGGCGGTTAAGAGATTAATAAACCGTTACATATACTTTTCCGAATACTGCAGTACCTTTAAACAAAGTAATCGTGGCTTTCCCTTTTGATTTAGCCGTCACTAAACCATTTTGATCGACTTCAGCAACTTTTTGGTTATCAGTCCAATAACGAGTAGCTGAATTATTTTTAACAGAATAGGTTTCTCCAACTTTTAGAGGTAAATTATAGTCTTGAATCTTGATAACATGTGTAGGTGAAATAGAAATGTTCTTTACTTCAGTAGGTGTGGAGTTTATTTCATGAGCTGAAGCTACCCCGCTGACCGACAGAGCTAACGCAGAAATCGATAAAGCAGAAACAACAGTTTTTTTGAAATTCATTTTGAAACACTCCTTTAAAGTTTTTTGTCTTGCACTATAACAATTCAATAAAAGTAATTATTTTCCTTGTAAATAAATGTTAATAATATGTGAACGATCAACTGATTTGAGCTAAGACTATTGTGTGCCCTGCACAGAGTTTGTATTTATGATTGAAAATTGCTGAGAGAGAATGGCCATCTTTAAAATCTTATAAAACACATTTGGTGGGGTTATTAGTTTGTTGAGCGTGTGGGAATTTTGTTACCTGCACTTTATCCCCAAAGATACCAAATCACTTTTCTTCATCATGTTCTTACTTTCGTACTCATACATTAGAAAATCTTCGTTCTAAATAGGTGAAGAATTGGAGTATTTTTATGAATTTCTGCTGAATAACGATAAAAAATACATTACATAACAAACTCAAAGAATATAAAAATCGCTTTTTTCCGGAAGCTTCGGTAAAAAACAAAACTTTTGTCTCTATGATTTTATTTTATAATGTAAACGGTTTCTTATATAGTATACTTATACTATGAATTTGCTCAAGTGGATACTGACAGGAAGGATAGAAAAACAGATGGAATACATAAATTCAAGACAAAAAGAGATTTTGTATCTGTTGTTATCTGAACCTGATGACTATTTAGTTGTGCAAGATTTCGCAGATAGGGTACAGTGTTCTGAAAAAACGATCCGGAATGATTTGAAAGTGATCGAGGATTATCTCAATGAGCATTCTCATGCACAGCTTATTCGAAAACCAGGGTTGGGCGTTTATTTACATATAGAAGAACAGGAAAGGACCTGGCTAAGCCAACAATTACATACTGAACATTTTTCTTCTAGGCAGCGGACCGATGAAGAAAGAATGCTGCAAATTGCTTATGATTTATTAATGAATCCGAAGCCTGTTTCCGCAAAAGAAATTGCCGCTCGGCATTTTGTCAATCGATCTGCCATTAAAAAGAATTTATACGCAGTAGAAGAGTGGCTGAAGCGTTTTGATCTCACGCTCGTTTCTAGGCAGCGGCTTGGATTAAAGGTTGAAGGGAACGAAAGAAATAAAAGAAAGGCATTGGCAAGAATATCTGATTTGATTCACAATACAGAGTTTACGAGCCAATTTATTAAAAGTAAGTTTTTACATTATGAAGTAGACTTTGTGACGAGAGAAATCAAATCATTACAAAAAAAGCATTCTCTCTATTTCACAGATGAAACGTTTGAGAGTTTGCTGCTGCATACATTATTAATGGTACGCCGGATCAAAATGAAGCAGCCGATCTCGTTGTCCCCGAAAGAAATGGCGGCAGTAAAAAAGAAGAAAGAATATCAATGGACATTTGCTTGTTTACAACGGCTTGAACCGGTTTTTGCAATCCGTTTTCCAGAAGAAGAAGCCGTGTATTTAACATTACATATATTGGGCGGTAAAGTTCGTTATCCATTACAGAAAGAAGAAAACTTTGAAAATGCTGTGCTTCCTAAGGTTGTAGAGCATTTAATCAATCGTGTTTCAGAGCTGAAAATGATGGATTTTCACAAAGACGTTGATTTGATCAATGGTTTGAACATTCATCTCAATACAGTGTTACAGCGGCTGAGCTACGATCTTTCAGTATCGAATCCTATGCTGAATGATATTAAAAAGATGTATCCTTATTTGTTTCATCTTATCATTGACGTTTTGGAAGACATCAATCAAACATTTGATCTTCATATTCCTGAGGAAGAGGCAGCATATTTGACACTGCATTTTCAAGCAGCCATCGAACGGATGCAGTGCAGCAGCGAGGCACATAAAAAGGCGATCGTCGTCTGCCACATGGGAATTGGGATGTCCCAATTGCTGCGGACGAAAATTGAACGGAAATATCACCAAATCGCTGTAATGGCTTGTATTGCAAAGGCCGATTTAAAGGATTATATCAAAAAGCATGAGGATATCGATCTTGTCATATCCACCATTGCGCTGGAGAATATAACGGCCCCCCATATTGTTGTGTCTCCGCTGTTAGAGCCTGGCGAAGAGAAGAAATTAAGTGCATTTATACGTCAGCTGGGCAAACCACACCGCCAAAAACAAAAAACGTTTCAGATGCTGAACAATACGACTCCTTTTTTGGTTTTTTTGCAGCAGGAGGCGGAGCATCGCTACAAGTTAATTGAACAGTTGGCGATAGCTTTGTTTGAGAAAGGCTATGTTGAAAAGGACTATGCGGTTCATGCGGTGATGAGGGAAAAAATGTCGGCGACAAATATTGGATCAGGCATTGCCATTCCTCATGCGAACGCTAAATTTATTAAACAATCAGCAATCGCGATTGCCACATTAAAGGAGCCGCTTGAATGGGGAAATGAAAAAGTTTCGCTTGTCTTTATGCTGGCTGTCAAACACGAGGATCAAACCATGACAAAGCAGCTGTTTAGCGAGCTTTCATATCTTAGCGAGCAGCCGGCCTTTGTCCAAAAGCTGACGAAAGAAACCAATGTCATGTCATTTTTATCTCATTTGGATTATTAAAAAGCAGGGATTATTCCTTGCTTTTTTTTGTTATAGGGAAAAGTGCCTTTATTTCCGGAACCTATGGTAAAAAAAGCGATTTTTAAGTGCTGATTTCGGTATACAGTTGAGACAAGATCTTATTATTCACACTTTAAAGGAGGTTTCCTATGAAACTGTTAGCGATTACTTCTTGTCCGAACGGAATCGCCCATACGTATATGGCAGCGGAAAATCTGCAAAAAGCTGCTGACAGAATGGGCGTCAGCATCAAAGTTGAGACCCAGGGGGGAATTGGTGTCGAAAATAAGCTAACCGAAGAGGAAATTCGCGAAGCGGACGCAATCATTATTGCTGCAGACCGCTCGGTAAACAAAGACCGGTTTATAGGCAAAAAACTGCTGTCTGTCGGGGTACAGGACGGCATCCGCAAACCGGAAGAATTGATTCAAACCGCTCTTAACGGGGATATACCGGTCTATCGTTCCGCTGCAAAATCGGAATCTGGCAATCACCAGGAGAAGAAGCAAAATCCTATTTACCGTCATTTAATGAACGGCGTTTCATTTATGGTTCCTTTCATTGTCGTCGGCGGATTATTGATAGCGGTTGCATTAACGCTTGGAGGGGAGAAAACACCTAAAGGCTTAGTTATTCCGGATGACTCCTTCTGGAAAACGATTGAACAGATCGGCAGTGCTTCATTTTCATTTATGATTCCGATTTTAGCCGGCTATATCGCCTATAGCATCGCTGATAAACCGGGTCTTGTGCCAGGGATGATCGGCGGATATATTGCGGCGACTGGCAGTTTTTATGACAGCGCAAGCGGCGCCGGATTCCTTGGGGGAATCATTGCCGGATTTTTGGCTGGATATGCTGCACTATGGATAAAAAAAGTAAAGGTGCCAAAAGCCATCCAACCGATTATGCCGATTATTATTATTCCGGTATTTGCATCTCTGATTGTAGGTTTAGCGTTTGTATTTTTGATCGGTGCGCCTGTAGCTCAAATTTTCGCCTCATTAACGGTTTGGCTGGCGGGAATGAAAGGCTCGAGCTCGATCCTTCTGGCATTGATTTTAGGTGCGATGATCTCATTTGATATGGGCGGTCCCGTAAATAAGGTCGCATTTCTGTTTGGATCGGCAATGATTGGAGAAGGAAATTATGAAATTATGGGACCAATTGCTGTCGCCATTTGTATCCCGCCGATTGGCCTTGGCATTGCGACGTTTTTAGGAAAAAGAAAATTCGAGACATCCCAAAGAGAAATGGGGAAAGCGGCATTTACGATGGGGCTCTTCGGCATTACTGAAGGAGCGATTCCATTTGCGGCGCAGGACCCTCTGCGCGTCATTCCAAGTATTATGGCAGGCTCAATGACAGGTTCTGTGATAGCCATGATTGGCAATGTGGGGGACAGAGTGGCACACGGCGGACCTATTGTTGCAGTGCTTGGCGCAGTTGATCATGTCTTGATGTTTTTTATTGCTGTGATTGCTGGTTCCCTTGTCACCGCTCTGTTCGTCAATGTCCTAAAAAAAGATATTACGGCATCTCCTGTGCTCAGTGAAACTGTACCGTCCTCTGCGCCAAGTGAAGCTGCGGCAGCAAACGAAATAAAGCAGCCAATTCAAGTCGAAAGCCCAAAAGCTGAGGTGGCGGAGATAAAAAAACTGACAGACATTATCAGCCCGGAATTAATTGAACCAAATTTATCGGGTGAAACCAGGGATGACATCATTGAGGAAATGATTCAAAAATTGTCCCGCAGAGGTGCGCTGCTTTCAGAGAGCGGGTTTAAACAATCCATTTTGAAGCGTGAACAACAGGGAACAACGGCGATTGGCATGAATATCGCGATTCCGCACGGAAAGTCTGAGGCGGTCAGGGAGCCAAGCGTTGCCTTTGGGATCAAAAGATCAGGCGTTGACTGGAACAGTCTGGATGGATCAGAAGCTAAATTAATCTTTATGATTGCTGTACCAAAAGAAAGCGGAGGGAACCAGCATCTGAAAATATTGCAGATGCTATCTCGAAAGCTAATGGATGACAATTATAGGAAGCGGCTGCTCTCCGTGCAAACAACAGAAGAGGCATACAAACTGCTGGAAGAAATCGAATAAAGCGGGGGGATTTTCATGACGATTGAACCGTTATTTTTCAAGCCTGTTTTCAAAGAAAGAATTTGGGGCGGAACCGCTTTAGCTGATTTTGGCTATACCATTCCGTCACAACGAACAGGGGAGTGCTGGGCTTTTGCCGCGCATCAAAACGGTCAAAGCGTTGTTCAAAACGGAATGTATAAGGGGCTCACGCTCAGCGAATTATGGGAACATCACAGACATTTATTTGGACAGCTTGAAGGGGATCGTTTTCCTCTGCTTACAAAAATATTAGATGCTGACCAAGACTTATCTGTTCAGGTGCATCCCAATGATGAATTTGCCAAAATACATGAAAACGGTGAGCTTGGAAAAACTGAATGCTGGTACATTATTGATTGCGAAAAAGATGCAGAGATTATTTACGGCCACAATGCAAAAACAAAGGAAGAACTAATTGCCATGATAGAGCGTGGAGAATGGGATGAGCTCTTGCGCCGAGTAAAGGTAAAGCCGGGGGATTTTTTCTATGTGCCAAGCGGCACTGTTCATGCGATTGGAAAAGGGATTCTGGCTTTAGAGACGCAGCAGAATTCAGACACAACTTACAGATTATATGATTATGACCGAAAAGATGAAGAAGGCAAGCTGCGCGAGCTTCATCTGAAAAAGAGCATCGAAGTGATAGAGGTCCCGTCTATTCCAGAGCGGCAAACGGTTCATCATGAACAAATTGAGGACTTGCTTACAACGACATTGATTGAATGCGCTTACTTTTCGGTGGGGAAATGGAAGTTATCAGGATCAGCAAGCTTAAAGCAGCAAAAAACATTCCTTCTTATCAGTGTGATTGAAGGGGAGGGCCGTATGATCTCTGGTGAATATATCTATCCTTTCAAAAAAGGAGATCATATGTTGCTGCCTCATGGTTTTGGAGAATTTAAACTCGAAGGGTATGCCGAATGTATCGTCTCCCATTTGTAACATGGCAGGGCTTGAGAAATACATTTGCGAGTGAAGACGCCTATTCTCCAGCGATGATCTAAATCAAATAAGAGTTTAATAGTCGGAGAAGAAATGCTACACTATTTTCTGTATAAGGTAAAGAATGAAAAAACACGATTCGGTTGGTAGTCCGGATGCATGATTGATCATGTCAGTAACCTTCCCCTCCTCGGGATGTCCATCATTCTTTCGTATCTTTTATGAGGAGGGAATCGTTATGAAATTAACGGTTTACTATGATGGTCAGTTTTGGGTAGGCGTTGTTGAAACTGTGAACAATGGAAAGCTAAGAGCCTTTCGTCATCTTTTTGGCAAAGAGCCGAAGGATTCTGAAGTGCTGGCATTTGTTCATAACCAACTCTTGAATATGATGGCCCAAACAGAGCAGGAAGGAGTTCGTTTACAAGGCAGACGTCAGAAAAAGATCAATCCAAAAAGATTGCAGCGTCAGGTTTCAAAAGAAGTGAAAAATGGCGGAGTAACTTCAAAAGCTCAAGAGGCAATAAAACTAGAGCTTGATGCAAGAAAGCAAAAGAAAAAACAAATAACGAAAGAGCAACGAGAACATGTAAAAGAGCAGAGGTATATGCTCAAAAAGCAAAAAGCGAAAAAGAAGCACAGAGGTAAATAATCCAACAAAAGCAGGCACTGAGCCTGCTTTTGTAATTACGCCTCTACTTTGTAACATATATCCAATGCATATAATCCGCTGATTTATGATCCAATGTGAACCCTAGCTTCTCCAAAGTTTTTTGTGATCCTAGATTATCATGTTCACATCTTGCGGTAATCCGGTTCACTGCTTCTTGGCTTAATGCCCAGTTTATTAGTTCTTGGCAGGCTTCCACACAATAACCTTTGCGGCGATGACTTTTATTTGTCGCAAAACCGATTTCAATTACGCCATTCTCGTCTGGGTCACCTAAAAATCCAGTTCCTCCAACAATTTCATGACTGTCCTTCTTTACAATAATCCATGAATCAAATCCGTTTGTTCCATTGTTTTTCACTAAAATCTCACGAAAATAAGGTATCGCTTCAAAAAAATCAGAATTTGGCCATTCACCATTTGTTTCATATCCTAAGTCTTTGATCGCTTGATGATCTTGTTTAGACGCGGCGTCGAGAAGGGGAATATCAATTGTTTGTAATCGTAATCGATTCGTTTCAAGGAGAACCATATATCTAATCCTCTTTTCTTTTTACTGGAAATCATAATAACATATAATAATTTTCTCTGGTACCTTGGCAGTAGAAAAAGATGAGGAACTTGAGGGGGATTGATAGGTGAGAGCTAGCCCAGTACCAAAATGGGTAGGAAAATGCTGATGTCAAAGTGTTCCTACCCGTTTTTCTGTGCTGAATGCAGGGTTTCTGATAACATGTTGTGCTACCTTTTCGCAATCAAATAAAGCGATAGGGCTCTTTGGGTTTGAACAGGATTATGAATGATAATGACCCATTGGTTTCTTCGTCTTGGAAAGCTTGCTACCGCATACAATGGAGCAGTATCCCGCGGAGTGAACCCGCCATTTACCACATTGATATCCCTTCCTTCAAGATGACAAACTAGGTATTCGCCTGGATTGATGACCTGCTGGTTCGTCCATGCATAAGAATAAAAGCCGTCGCCGAGATCCTCGGAGGAAGATGGGGGGATAATGCCGTCTACAGTCAATGTGATTTCTCTTCTTCGCTGTCTTTCTGAAAAGTCTGGACTTCTTTGAGGAGTATGAGTATGTGAAGAGTAAGGAATTAACGCAGGACCATACAAGTAATGATACAAAGCAACCACTCCTTATTTTTACATTCATACAAATTGTATGTGGTTGTCATTCGTTCATTCCTGTTTTGTTTCATGTTGATTAATAATGAGCTATAGGAATCCAGGTTAATCAATTTGTCCTTTCGTTGATTCAATGCTAGTAACCTTGAAAATGCAGGTTAGGATGATAGAATTTACATATTAACTGTAAAAAAGAAGATTACATTTATTTTGATAGCGGGTGAAAACGATGGCGAAAAAAATGGCAAAAACAAATGCGGTCCGTCTAATTGAACAGCAGAACATTTCTTATGAGTTATTAGGGTATAAAACAGACGGACAGCCGGCAGATGGCATCTCTGTTTCGGAGAAAATCGGTTATCCTTTGGAGTATGTATATAAAACATTGGTGGCAGCAGCAGGAACTAAACAATATTATGTCTTTGTTGTGCCTGTAGCAGAAGAGTTAGATGTAAAAAAGGCAGCAAAAGTGACAGGCGAAAAGAAAATAGAGATGATTGCAATGAAAGAGCTATTAGCGGTAACTGGCTATCTTCGCGGCGGCTGTTCACCCATTGGCATGAAAAAATTGTTCCCGACCTATATTGACGCATCTGCAGAAACGCTTGATTTTATCATTGTCAGTGCAGGGAAAATCGGTATGCAGATAAAGTTGGCGCCGCAAGATTTAGCCAAATCATGTGATGCCGAATTTGCAGAAATTGTATAGATTGCAGATATAGGGTAAACGAAAAAGCTTAGTCGTATCGATTAAGCTTTTTCCGCATCCCTTTCAAATATGATTTCAAAATAAGCAGCTGCCCCATACCCATCTATACTGGGCGCGAAAATCTGAACGAATCTCCAGCCTCTTTTCGCATAATCATGGATGATTTGCTGGTAGTCTTCTTTAGGCCTTCTTCTCATCGTACTCAGCTCAACTCTTACGAATTCATATTCTTTCATCATTTGATCCCTCCTATTAGGATATACGGAAGATTGAGCAAGAAGTTCCGAAAACCTCAGGGATTATTAACATGAATCTCTTGCTTATTGCATTTGACTGAGTATATAAGTAAAAAAAGAGCGGCCAGAACATATAAGAAAGAGATGATCATTAACGTACTCATGACAGGGTAGTGTTTAGCGGAGTAGATGAAAAAATCTAGCTGTGAAATTTGTTTGTGGCTGCTGACGGTATCCATTCCATTAAGCAGTTTTGAGATTTTAGCAGTATAGTTCCAATCAAATCGATCTGAAACAAGCTCGCTTCCTTGATACCAATTAACAGCGGCTAAAAACAGAAATACCATAATAGAAAATCCAAGCTGAACAACTAAAAATATTCCCTTCACTTTTGTGTGACCTCCAAATCTAAATATGGGAAAATCAAACAATATATTACCACCCTCTGGGTTATTCTTGCAATTTCTCTTTCACGCAACTCGAACGTAAGTCTATTTTTTTATTTGTGTTTGGATTATAATACCTGATGATGGAAAAAGTGTTCGGGTTTATGGATTGGAGAATCATATATTAGCGATTTTATTTATGAACTTTAGCGAAACCCGAAAGTATGCTGGGGGACGGCAGTCTTTTTGCTAATTGTTACTGAATTTTTAAATGTTCGTATTGATAGTAGGAGAAAGTACAGAAGCAGACGGTTCGGCCTTTCCTCCGCTTTGTCTATTTCAAAAGATCTGTTTAATCACTGAACGGTTTTCATCTGTTTTGCTGAACTTTGCAATGGGCTGCAAAAAAACATCAACATGCAACGATGGCGACATGTTTCATATTTGGCCTGACTGACCTGATCATTTATTTTGCTTTTAAGTCATCCTATTCAAGAAAGCGATGGTATTTCATGAACAAAGAAACTCTAAAAAACATACTCATGATTTTTTCAATATGCGCAACCCTCCGAGAAACCGATGGCATGCGTATTGCTGATAGCTGGATTTTGAGTGAAGTCGTACGGTTTTTGATTTGCATGGCAGTGTTTTTTGCTGTGACATTTCTATTAGAGGCTGTCTTTCCAAACAAAAAAGAGTCACATTAATGTGTGGCTCTTTTTGCATCATCTGATCAGAAACATCACAAATGAATCGATCATCATGATGAAGAACAGCAAACAAAAATAAATGAGCGAGTAGACAAACATATCCTTCGCCCACTTCACGTCATCGTCTGTTTTGAATCCCTTGATGCTTTTTTTGATCCATATGCCCCCAAGAACCAAGGCGGCTAAGAAATAAAATGGGCTTATATGGCCAGTGCCGAGAGAAAAAGGAAATAATAGCGTAATCGGCACCAGAAGGGCAATATATTGCATCATTTTTATTTTTGTTACATGATTGCCTTTGACAACTGGCAAAAGCGGAACGCCAGCCGCACGATATTCCTCTTTGCGTCTTATCCCAATCGCCCAGAAATGCGGGGGCTGCCACAAAAACATAATCGTGTACAACAGCACTGCTGCCATACTGAAATCTCCGGTTACGGCACAATACCCCATCAATGGCGGCGCAGCTCCAGGAAAGCTCCCGACAAATGTGCTCCACACAGACGTTCGTTTCACCCATACTGTATAGATGATCGCATAAAAAATAAAGGCGGCCAGTCCGAGAAGGGCCGTTAATGGATTGAGGGAATAAAGCATGGCTAGACCTGCGATTCCTAACACAGTGCCATATGTTAGGATCATGGCTGGCGGCATTTTCCCTGTGACCGAGGCCCTGCTGCGAGTGCGTGCCATTTTTGCATCCATATGCCGATCAAAATAGTTGTTATAGACAGTGCCGGAAGCCATCACAAACGCGGTTCCCAACATTGCTGTCACCATTGTCATCAAAAAAGCCATTCCGGTTAATTGTTTTCCTGCGCTTGCAAACGCGATCCAAAATCCGCCAAAGGCTGCTATCGAGTTTGATATGATAATGCCGGGTTTTGCAAGTTTGATAAAATCGTAAATGGTTACCCGATTCGAAGCTTTTATGTATTTCGTTTCAGATATGGCTGCCGAATCTCTTGTATTCCCCAAAAAATAGACGCCTCCCCCAAAAACCGCATGCTTTAGTTATCGTAACAAGAGGGCTATGGAATCACAATTGTTTCCTATATTTGTCATGATATTGTCATTTTTAATGAAAAAATGGGGAGCTGGACTGCCCCCATTTTAGCAAGCGACGCTTAATATCCGTAACCGCCGCCGAATCCTCCGCCATAACCTCCGCCGTAACCGTACCAAGGGTAGTAAGGCCGCGGGCGCGGGTAATAGTAAGGCGGACGCGGATAAAACGGATAGTACGGTCTTGGATAATAATAAGGCGGATAAAATGGCGGTCTCGGACGCGGATAAAAATAAGGCTGTCTCTCATCATAAGGTGTCATTTGTTCAAATAGCTGTTCATTCAAAGGATAATCCAAGAGGAAAACCTCCCTGCTTTTTTTATTCCTTTTACCATATTCTTGATGCTTAAGTTGGGTGTATGTACATTCATGAAACCCGGTTTATTTTATGCCGAAATTCCTTAAAAAGGATTGACATGAACTTCTAAATCTCATAGTATTACAAATGTGAAATAAATGTTACTTAAATATTACAAGAGTGTTTCTAAACAGATACAGTTCTAACTGATGAAGAATAAATCGAAATGGCTACGAAAGAAGGAGTTTTTGTTGTTAGTAAAAAGAATCAAATGGTTTCATGTATTAATAGCAGTTGTAATTGTGGTGGGCCTTATTGGCTTTTTCCATAATCATTCGTTGAAAAAAGAAACGGTCATGAATAAAGTAAGAACTGATTCTCAGTATGGGAATGTTGAGATCGCAACGCTTGTCAATGACGGGAAAACGTTTAATTACGCGGTAAACTATCCCGTTTTCAAAAATAAAAAAATGGATTCGGTATTAAAAAGATTCGCAGAAAAAGAGGTTCGCCAATTTCAAAAGGAAACAAAAAACGTTGACCAAGAGCATACGACTAAGCGCAACGAATTAAATGTTGATTATAAAATTGTCCATTATGCCAAACAGACAGTGGCGATTGTATTTAATGAATATAAATATATCGGGGGCGCACACGGTCAAACCGTGAAAAAAACGTTTAACTATGATTTTAGTAAACAAGCGTTTCTTTCCATTGATGATATTTTCAAAGAGGACACTGACTACTTACACAAGCTTTCGTTAATCGCTTATCACGAGCTGAAAAAGAATAAGGACATTGCAGCGGATGATGCGCTGTTAAAGGAAGGGACGGCTCCGAAAAAAGAAAACTTCAGCCGGTTTGCCATCAAGGAAGATTATATCGAACTTTACTTTGATACATATCAGGTTGCAGCAGGCTATCTTGGAGAGCAATCAATTGCCATTAAGAAAAGTCTTTTGAAAGACATTCTGAAAGAACAATATATTGATAAAGCAAAAAATAAAAATAAAATCAAAGAACAAAAGCCGAAGCATGAAGTGATTTCTTTACCCAAAGAGGAAACGGTTGATCCAAATCAAAAAGTCATTGCACTTACTTTCGATGACGGGCCGAATCCTGCGACAACAAATCAGATTCTGGATTCCTTGAAGAAATATAAGGGGCATGCCACGTTTTTTGTTTTGGGGAGCAGGGTTCAATATTATCCGGAAACGCTAATCAGAATGCTGAAAGAAGGAAATGAGGTGGGGAACCATTCGTGGAGCCACCCTCTTCTCACAAGGCTTCCAGTGAAAGAAGCGCTAAAGCAGATCAATGACACGCAAGACATCATTGAAAAAATAAGCGGGTACCGCCCGACGCTTGTAAGACCCCCATACGGCGGCATTAATGATGAACTGCGGAGTCAAATGAAAATGGATGTCGCATTATGGGACGTTGACCCGGAAGATTGGAAAGACCGTAACAAAAAAACAATCGTTGACCGTGTCATGAGCCAGGCGGGAGATGGAAGAACCATCTTGATTCACGATATTTACCGCACCTCTGCTGATGCGGCCGATGAAATTATGAAAAAGCTCACCGATCAAGGTTATCAATTGGTCACAGTTTCTCAGCTTGAAGAGGTTAAAAAACAAAGAGAAGCAAATTAGTAGGAAAAGGCTGCCCGTATGGACAGCCTTTTTTCTATTTAATAAGAGCCTGTGGTGGCCCAAACATTCAAGTTCGGCCCTGAATACTTGCCGAAAGCGTAAGAAGTCCTTGGATCTAAATCATATACCATCGGTGTATAACAAGATTTTTGGCCGGCGACCGCTTTTCCGTTGCCGCCTGCAGAATCACAGTTATATCTTTTTCCGTCCGTGTTCCGGGTAATCTCCGCATTTGCTTCAAAACCTGACGTCAATGTATTATTCATCGTGATTTTTGCCCAAGCCGTTTTACATGTACTGCTGAACTTAAGCTCGACTACTCCAATGACTTGATTGCTGGCATTCACTAAATTTGAGGATTTTTTTGTAGAGCCGCTGGACGCACAATCATTGTAATAAGGGCTTTTACCATCGTAGGCATGGGTTTCCGCCTTTGCGGGTGCACCTTTGACGGCAAAAACAAATACTACTGCGAATAACACCAATGAAGCCTTCGTAAATAGTCTTTTCATATCCTTTATGACCTCCTTAATATGGCAAACAATAAATCATACGGAGGAACAATCAAAACATGCATGCTTTTTTGTGAACAATAAAGGCGGCCGGGAGGATGGAGTTCTTGGCCGCCTTTGGTGTGAGGTTATGCTTTTACATCAATGGTTTGTCCGAGAGTCGGGTGCTGTATCATCTTTAAGGTTTGATCAGCATTTTGCTGGGCGGTGTCCAGCATTTTTTTCGTTAAAGCGATATTTACATTCTGGGCAAGGGATGCTTGATTCATCGCAACCGATAAAGCAGGAATATCCATGGTTCCACCTCCTATGCCTTACCTATCGGCGGGTTTGTATCATTTTACAGTGAAAAATGGCTTAATTTCTCCTGTTGACCCTTACGCTGCGGGATACCGTATGTTTTTGACAAGGAGGGATCAGGATGAATCTTGTCATGGAAAAGACCTTTGAGCAATACGAAAAGCTGTTTTCAATGGAAGAACAAAAAAGAAAGGATGAATTTCGGTATACGATGATGAGGCCGTTTGAAAAGATGTGGACCGCCATCCATGTTCCGCTGAAAGCGAAGGAGCCAAACGGCTATGATGTGATGATGGCTGCGAAAATGCTTGGCTATTTGGATGTCCGTGATGTTGAAATCGGGCAGAAAGCATTGCGAATACTGAAGGAATCACATGCTTCAGAGACAGCGGAATCTGCACTTCGACAATGCATCCTTTTTGCCGAGCGCGAACAGCTGCGGGTGAATGCAGAGGAGATCAAATTCGGCCTTTATATCGCCGATCCAAATAAGCTTCAGCTGCAAAAAGGATACTGCGGGTTTGGCGGGATACCGGGCTTTATTCATGTATGGATTTATCCGAACAGTTATAACCTGCCAAGGATTCCTTCCATTATTGCTCATGAGTTTCATCATAATGTGCGGTTTTCGTATACTGATTTTGATCATGGCTCTGTAAGTGTCGGGGATTATCTTGTGATTGAAGGATTGGCCGAATCATTCGCCCGTGAGCTATTTGGCACAGAACGATTGGGACCTTGGGTAACTCGTTTTGATCATGAGGATTTGCAATATTCCATTGATGTGATCAATGAGGTGCTGGATGTGAAAGGCTTTTCGGAAGTCAGCCGTTATATGTTTGGTGATCCAATTGCTAAAGACCAAGGTTTTAAGCCTGCAGGTTTATCGGCTTTTGCAGGTTATGCGGTTGGATATCATGCCGTTCAGTCATTTATGAATCAACATCATATCACGATAAGCGAGGCCACACGTTTGGATGCGAAGACCATTCTTTCTCAATGCGGATTGTTTTCAAAATGAAAAAAAGCGTCACATACAGCGGCGCTTTTTGATTCCCAAAACCAGCAGTTCTATGGCGGCACAGGCTGCAATTCCAATTGTATATGCTTCGATATCGCTCCATAAAAAACCGTACCCCAGTACAAGCCCGCCAAGAGAAGTATCCCTAATCTGGTCGATCCATTCGGCATGATAGAGCTGGCTGAATTCAATGACAAAACAGAAAGAAAGACTGATAATGCCCGTTTTCATTGTATTCAGCTTCCGAAATAGAAATCCGCATCCCGTAAAGATCATGGCGGCCCACAGCGAGTCTCCCAGATAAGTATTGAGGGAATCAGGAAGAGCACTGGCGAATGCTCTGGATCCAAGCCCGAGCCCCATGATCAGTATGGTGAAAGCTGCATATATCCATCGATTTCGCTTCATTGCGAATTGATACCCCGTCTCTTCTTCATTTCCCTGTATTGTAAGAAATATATCTTTTATTTGTCCACTAAAAAAGTGGCTGGATTAGCCGCGTAGGGTGTTTATTTTGCTTTTAGGTTTACATGGTCGGCTGTCTGATTCGTGCCTATTACAAAATGAAGTTCATAGCGGCCTGTGTCATATACATAGTCGATTTCATCGGTAAACGGGACGGTCAACACTCGATTCGCTGGGCCTATTTGCTTCTGCAGCACTTCCGGCGTAACACCGCCTAAATTCAGATGCCGTTCCACACCGGTTCCAAAATAGCGGATTTCTGAAATAGTCATGTCTTTATGATAGGAAAATCCGTAGCCCGGCTGCCCCATATTCCAGTGATATAAATCAAATCGATTGTCTCCCCCGACTGGTCTTTCCGGTTCCCCAAACGCAGCATGGACATCGCCTTTTGAGCTTTTGTTAATGGTAAGGCCTTGCGCCTGCTGAGGCATTTCTCCTTTGTAGGCGGTGTTGTAAAGGTTTTTGACGAGATCAGCGGCTGATTGGTTTGTATTTTCATAGAGTGTATTTGTTTGAGTTGCGGCCTTTGCCGGTGCTGAAAAGGACACAGCCCCAAAGCCGGTAAAACAGCTTGTTACTGCTGCTGCCGCAGTTATAGCAGACATTGTCTTTTTCATGTTAATCCCTCCTTATTCATCTACCATTCCGTTTCCCCGTGTTTTTGCAACAAAACATGTGAGTGCGCTTTGTATGTTTTATTGAGTTGTTGTAAGGGAACTGAAATAGGTAATTCGGTATATATAGCAAGAAAGGGGAATGGAGATGGCTGGCAAGAAAAAAATCACAATAAACGGCGTTGAAATGGAAGCGTCAGAGGAACAGACGGTTCTGCATCTTTTGAATAACAGCTCGATTGAAGTGCCGCAAGTTTGCTATCATCCAAGCTTAGGGCCGATTGAAACATGTGATACGTGCATCGTCAGCATCAATGGTGAGCTGAAGAGGTCGTGCTCCGCTGAATTAAAGGATGGGGATGTCATTGATACGCTCTCACCTGACGTAAAAAAAGCGCAGGTCATCGGAATGGACAAGATTTTATATAATCATGAGCTTTATTGCACAGTTTGCGATTACAACAATGGGGGATGCGAAATACATAATACGGTGAAGGAAATGAAAATCAATCACCAAAGCATTCCGTTTGATCACAAGCCATACCATAAGGATGAATCCCATCCGTTTTATCGGTATGATCCAGATCAATGTATTTTGTGCGGACGCTGTGTTGAAGCGTGCCAGGACGTGCAGGTCACTGAAACGCTGACCATTGACTGGGAGCGGAAACGCCCGCGCGTCATTTGGGATAACGACGTGCCGATCAATGAGTCGTCATGTGTGTCATGCGGCCATTGTTCAACGGTCTGTCCGTGCAACGCGATGATGGAAAAAGGAATGGAAGGGGAAGCCGGATATTTAACAGGCATCAATAACGAATCGCTGCGTCCGATGATCGAGATCACGAAAGGCGTAGAGACAGGCTACGGTTCAATTCTCGCTATTTCTGATATGGAATCCGCTATGCGTGATGAACGAATCAAAAAAACGAAAACCGTCTGCACCTATTGCGGCGTCGGCTGCAGCTTTGATGTCTGGACTAAGGGCAGAGACATTCTGAAAGTCGAGCCGCAAGAGGAAGCGCCGGCCAACGGTATTTCTACTTGTGTGAAAGGAAAGTTTGGCTGGGATTTCGTCAACAGCGAAGAACGCCTGACAAAGCCGCTGATCCGGGAAGGCGAGCATTTTCGTGAAGCTGAGTGGGAGGAGGCGTTATCGCTGATCGCCAGCAAGTTCACGGAATTGAAAGAGGCGTTTGGACCGGATTCACTTGCTTTTATTACATCGTCTAAATGTACGAACGAGGAATCCTATCTCATGCAAAAGCTGGCCAGAGGAGTCATTGGCACAAACAATGTGGACAACTGCTCGCGCTATTGCCAATCTCCTGCGACTGCCGGCCTGTTTCGGACAGTCGGCTATGGCGGTGATTCAGGCTCAATAACAGATATCGCACAAGCCGACCTTGTTTTGATTATTGGTTCGAACACGTCTGAGTCGCATCCAGTCTTGTCCACTCGCATTAAACGGGCCCATAAGCTGAGAGGGCAGAAAGTGATCGTCGCGGATATCAGAAAACACGAAATGGCAGAGCGCTCCGATTTATTTGTCCAGCCGCGTGCCGGATCGGATATCGTCTGGCTGAATGCGATCGCCAAATATTTAATTGAAAACGGAAAAGCTGATGAGCGCTTTTTGCAGGAAAGAGTGAACGGACGGGATGAATATGTAAATAGCCTGGCGCCGTACACACTTGAATATGCCGAGGAGAAAACCGGGATCAATCAAGAGACCCTTATCCAGATGGCAGAGATGATTGGGCAAGCTGACAGTGTGTGCGCATTGTGGGCGATGGGCGTGACACAGCATATTGGAGGAAGCGACACGAGCACGGCGATCTCTAATCTGCTGCTTGTGACAGGAAACTATGGGAAGCCGGGAGCAGGCTCTTACCCATTGCGCGGCCATAATAACGTGCAGGGAGCAAGCGATTTCGGAAGCATGCCTGACAGCTTGCCGGGCTATGAAAAGGTAACGGACGAACAAGTCCGCCAAAAATACGAACGGGAGTGGGGTGTGCCGCTGCCGAAGGAGCCGGGTATGACTAACCACGAAATGATCGAAAAAATCCATTCCGGCCAGCTGAAAGCGATGTATGTAAAAGGAGAAGAAATGGGTCTTGTCGACTCCAACATCAATCATGTGCACGCCGCATATGAAAAGCTTGATTTCTTTGTGGTGCAGGATATTTTCCTTTCACGTACAGCCGAGTTTGCTGATGTGATTCTTCCTGCGAGCCCGAGCCTTGAAAAGGAAGGAACCTTTACAAACACAGAACGCCGGATTCAGCGGCTGTATCAGGTGTTTGAACCGCTGGGCGAATCAAAGCCTGACTGGCAGATTATTATGGAGGTAGCCAATAAGCTTGGCGCCGGCTGGCAATATGAGCACCCTGCAGACATTATGGAGGAAGCAGCCAAGCTGTCGCCAATTTATGCCGGTGTCACCTATGAACGCCTTGAAGGCTACAATTCCTTACAATGGCCTGTAAGCGCTGATGGAAAGGATTCGCCTTTACTCTTTACGGATCGCTTCCCTTTCCCGGATGGAAAAGCTATTCTTTACCCCGTTCAGTGGACAGAGCCTGAGGAGTTCGGTGAGGAGTATGACATTCACGTCAACAATGGACGGCTCTTAGAGCATTTCCACGAAGGGAACCTCACCTACAAATCGAAAGGGATTTCGGAGAAAACACCGGAAGTGTTCTTAGAAATTTCTCCTGAGCTTGCGGCAGAACGAGGGATTCAGGACGGAACCCTCGTCAGACTCACATCGCCTTTTGGCAATGTTAAAGTGAAGTGTGTGATGACTGATCGTGTCAAAGGGAAGGAAGTGTATCTGCCAATGAACGATTCAGGGGAAGCGGCGATCAACCTGCTAACAGGCAGCCATGCCGATAAGGATACCGATACGCCAGCTTACAAAGAAACCTCAGCCAAGATGGAAATTTTGAAGCGCGATGGAATCAATCCGCTGCCTAAGATCAATCACCGCAACGGCAATCCGCAGCCGCAAATCGGTGTGCAGGTTCAAAAGAAATGGGCGCGGAAGGATTATATTTTCCCTGGCGACGCAGTGAAAAGGGGGATTGGCCATAATGGCTAAAGCGATTAAACGAATTCAGAAAATCGAGGTAACCGAAGAGGATCAGCGAAAGCGTGATTTGCGGGAAATTGAAGATGCCTTAGTCGATCACAAAGAAGCGATTCTCGAAACATTGCATATGCTGGGCCATATGAACGAGCGCGGTGTCCTGCCGTTGCTCCGCGGCCTTTTTGGCCAAGGGGATAAAGTTCTTGATATCCTGGTGAAAAAAGCAGATACAGAGGAAACTGCCAACACGCTGAAAAATCTATTGCTTCTGTTTGGGACGCTCGGCATGCTGGACGTGAAACAGCTGGAGCCTCTCATTTTAAAAGTGAATGCGGGTGTGGCAAGCGCTGTAGAACAGAAAAACAGCGAAGAAAAGACAGGATATTTTGATATTATCCGCTCGCTTAAAGACCCGGAAATCAACAAATCAATTACACTGCTCTTTTCCTTTTTAAAAGGAATGGGACAAGATACAAAGGAGATGGAACGCACGACACAGCCTCCCGAGCACCAAAAACATCATCAGGAACCACGAGAGAAAAGAGGAATGAATAAGCGAGATTGACCTCCCGCCCGAGCCGGCTTCAGCCAGCTCGGGTTTTTTTGATGAAAAGGTCTAATGGACTAGTAAAAAATATTCAAAAACTAGGAAGAAGTAAGTTTGTGATGAATGAGATAGAAATAATCGTTACTTTCTTACCTGTTAGGAAAAGGGGATATATGATTATAATGGAAATCGATTACTTTAGATGGGGGAACAATCATGAAAAAAGTCTTATTACTATTATTTGTACTGGTGATTGGGTTTTCACTTTCCGCGTGCAGCCAATCGAGCGATGCATCAGAGAAGGAAAAAACGAAAGAAAAAAAATCGCAAGAAGAGCTTGAAAAGGAACTTGATAAGGAATTGAAAAAAGGCGGTGAGCCGAAGATCAAAAAAGATGATCAAATACATAAAATAGGAGAAACATTTAAAGCAGGACATACGAATTTTACAGTGAATAAAGTTGATAGAGTGCAAAAAGGTGAATATATGAATGTTGGCGGTGCTGTAAATGAAAAGACAAAAACAATAAAAGATGATGAGGAACGGCTTATTATAGAAGTTACGATGGAAAACATAGGAGAAGATTCAATAAGCTACAATTTTATCGGGTTTGATTTAAGAGACAAGAATGATCAATCAGTGCGGCCTGTTTTTTCTATAGAAGAGAAGGGCAGAATTCTTATGGGAGGAACACTAGTATCGGGGAAAAAGGTTACAGGTGTACTCAGTTATGTCATCCCTAAAGGAGAACAGAAACATTACACACTGGTATATAATCCGTTTTTAGCTGATACAAATAGCAGTAATACAAAAGAGAGAGTAAAGGACAATATTGATTACTTGGTGAAGTTAGATTAGAAGCTAATTTACAGTTGCACGTTTTTCATCTGTGGAAAACGTGTATTTTTTATAGCGAAACTTGACTTGAAAGGATGAGTGATAAAAGTGCAAACCAAATGGCTGGAACGGGCACAGCGGATTCGGGCGATCGCACAGGCGGGGCTTGCTTTTTCCAAGGATGTGTACGACAGGGAGAGGTACGAAGAGCTAATGAAGCTCAGCGCGGAAATGATGGCGGATTACTCACAGACGGACATTGAAGTTATCACTGATTTATGGAATAGGGAGAGCGGCTATCCGACGCCGAAAGCGGATGTTCGCGGCGCTGTATTCAGAGAGAATCAGATTTTGCTAGTCCGGGAGAAGCATGATGAGCTGTGGTCGCTGCCGGGCGGATTTTGCGAGATTGGTTTATCGCCAGCTGAAAACGTCGTCAAGGAAATCAAAGAAGAGTCGGGGTATGATACAGAACCGTCTCGATTGCTTGCCGTGCTAGACAGCCATAAGCACTCCCATCCCCCTCAGCCTTATCACTATTATAAAATCTTCATCGCATGCAGCATTACGGGCGGACAGGGGGAAGCAGGGATTGAGACGAATCATTCCGATTTTTTTCCGGAAGACAGACTCCCGCCGCTTTCTCCAAAACGAAACACACCCTCACAGCTCGGCATGCTGTTTGACTTTTTGCGCCATCCGGACAAGAAAACGATATTCGACTAAAAAAGAAAGAGCCTCCGGGCTCTTTCTTTTTTATAGTGTAATGTGTTTTTCGTTGGCGAGTTTCAGAAGGGTCAAAATAGAATCGGCTTCTTTATGGCCGAATTTTTGCTTTAATTTGTTTTCCTCAACTAGTCGGCTGCCATAAATTTTGACAGAGGCTTTGTCGACGACAGCATGCCAGTTTTCCTGCTTTTTTCCCTCAACAAGCGGTTTTTCATGTCTCTCAGAAAAAGAGAACACAAACAGTGCGAATGCCAGTGAAAGTAGGATGCCGACAACTAGTTTTTTGTAATCAGTCTGTGCTGCCATGTTGTTCTCTCCTTCACCTTTTACCTTCTATTTAATCATAGAACCAGTTTATTTTACATAATGGGAAAGTCATTTTTTGGAGTTAGTGCATTTGGTTGAAAACAGAGATGTTTTTTGAGCGGAGCGGTGCAATTGAATGCATATTGGATGTGCGTGCTTATGCCTAAGGTCACGTTGTGAGCCAAAACAGCAGCGCAGAATAGAAAAAAATTGAAAGATTATGGTAAGATGAACGAAATTCGAGGGGGAATATATGATGCCTGCATCGGACATCGTGATCGCCTGCCTGCTGTTATTAATTTGATTATATGTGGTAGTCCCTCTCATTACGAAAGCGGGAGGTGAAGTGGCACATCAATTGCTAAATTCTTTCAAGGGGAGTGACTATACATGAATGTGTTAAACCGCCGGCAAGCCTTGCAGCGAGCGCTGCTCAATGGGAAAAACAAACAGGATGCTTATCATCCGTTTCCATGGTACGAATCGATGAGAAAAGATGCGCCTGTTTCCTTTGATGAAGAAAACCAAGTGTGGAGCGTTTTTCTTTATGATGATGTCAAAAAAGTTATTGGGGATAAAGAGCTGTTTTCCAGTTACATGCCGCAGCAGACAAGCTCTATTGGAAATTCCATCATTAACATGGACCCGCCGAGGCATACAAAAATCCGTTCAGTCGTGAATAAAGCCTTCACCCCGCGCGTGATGAAGCAATGGGAACCGAGAATTCAGGAAATCACAGATGAACTGATTCAAAGTTTTCAGGGGCGTAGTGAGTTTGACCTTGTTCACGATTTTTCATACCCGCTTCCGGTTATTGTGATATCTGAGCTGCTGGGAGTGCCTTCAGAGCATATGGATCAGTTTAAAGCATGGTCTGATCTTCTGGTCAGCACACCAAAGGATAAAAGTGAAGAAGCGGAAAAAGCCTATTTGGAAGAACGAGATAAATGTGAGAAAGAACTGGCCGCGTTTTTTGCCGGCATCATAGAAGAAAAGCGAAACAAACCGGCACAGGATATTATTTCTATTTTAGTGGAAGCGGAGGAAACAGGCGAGAAGCTTTCCGGTGAAGAGCTGATCCCGTTTTGCACGCTGCTGCTGGTGGCCGGAAATGAAACCACAACAAACCTGATTTCAAATGCGATGTACAGCATATTAGAAACGCCAGGTGTGTACGAGGAACTGCGCAGCCATCCTGAATTGATGTCTCAGGCAGTTGAGGAAGCCTTACGTTTCAGAGCGCCCGCCCCGGTTTTGAGACGCATTGCCAAGCGGGATACGGAGATCGGGGGGCACCTGATGAAAGAAGGTGATATGGTTTTGGCGTTTGTGGCATCGGCAAATCGTGATGAAGCAAAGTTTGACAGACCGCACATGTTTGATATCCGCCGCCATCCCAATCCGCATATCGCGTTTGGACACGGCATCCATTTTTGTCTTGGTGCGCCGCTTGCCCGTCTTGAAGCAAATATCGCGTTAACGTCTTTGATTTCTGCTTTTCCTCATATGGAGTGCCTCAGTATCACTCCGATTGAAAACAGCGTGATATACGGATTAAAGAGCTTCCGTGTGAAAATGTAATAGATAAGGAGACTGGAGATTCATGAAAAAGTACCATATCTCGATGATTAATATCCCGGCGTACGGTCATGTCAACCCTACGCTTGCTTTAGTAGAGAAGCTTTGTGAGAAAGGGCATCGTGTCACGTACGCGACGACTGAGGAGTTTGCGCCCGCTGTTCAGGAAGCGGGTGGAGAAGCATTGATCTATCATACATCCTTGAATATTGATCCTAAGAAAATCAGGGAGATGATGGAAAAGAATGATGCGCCTCTCAGTCTTTTGAAAGAATCACTCAGCATTCTGCCGCAGCTTGAAGAGTTATATAAGGATGATCAGCCTGATCTGATTATTTATGATTTTGTCGCGCTGGCTGGAAAATTGTTTGCTGACAAGTTTAATGTTCCGGTCATTAAGCTCTGTTCGTCATATGCCCAAAATGAATCCTTTCAGTTAGGAAATGAAGACATGCTGAAAAAAATAAAAGAAGCAGAGGCTGAATTCAAAGCTTACTTGGAAAAAGAGCAGTTGCCGGCTGTTTCTTTTGAACAATTAGCTGTGCCGGAGGCCTTGAATATTGTCTTTATGCCGAAATCTTTTCAAATACAGCATGAGACGTTCGATGACCGTTTCTGTTTTGTCGGCCCATCTCTTGGAAAACGGACGGAACAGGAAAGCTTGGAAATGAAAAAGGGCGATCAACCGCTTATGCTGATTTCATTGGGAACAGCGTTTAACGCCTGGCCGGAATTTTACAAGATGTGCATTGAGGCATTTCGGAATTCTTCATGGCAGGTGGTCATGTCGGTCGGAAAATCAATTGATCCAGAAAGCTTGGATGATATCCCTGCTCACTTTACCATTCGTCAAAGCGTGCCCCAGCTTGAGGTGTTAGAGAAAGCTGATTTATTCATCTCCCATGGCGGGATGAACAGTACGATGGAAGCAATGGATGCCGGTGTGCCGCTAGTCGTCATTCCGCAAATGTATGAGCAGGAGCTCACCGCAAAGCGTGTCGATGATTTAGGCCTCGGCGTTTATTTGCCGAAAGAGGAAGTGACGGTTTCCAGCCTGCAGGAAGCGGTTCAGGCAGTATCCAGTGATCAAGAGCTGCTCAGCCGCGTTAAGAATATGCAAAAGGATGTCAAAGAAGCTGGCGGAGCGGAGCGTGCGGCAGCTGAGATTGAAGCGTTTATGAAAAAATCCGCTGTACAGCAGTAAGCGACAAAAAACCGAAATCATCAATTCGATTTCGGTTTTTTGTTTAAATATTTTTTTTCATCCCGCATCTCCTGCATTCTCTAAGAAATTTTCCGCCTTTTACAGAGCTTTTGAACAGTGTGTAATCACAATTGTCACAGCGCCCGCTGCGGGCATCCGGATATTCATTGAACTCGTAAACGATCGATGTATCGTAGCCTTTTGTTTCATATTCTTCTTTTTTTGTTTCCATGTCGATCCTCCGTCAAAACGTGTCTGTTGTTTATCTTACAGCAAGCTTCCGGCGTATTCAATGGATTTTGGAGGTTTGGGTTTATCTTGATTTCTCCCTTGGTTTGCGCCAAAATAGCTTTATTAAGCTTGTATACATAAAAAGCCTATACAAAGAGGAGAGGAATCGGGTATGGGAAAAGGGTTACATGGAAAGCGCGTGGCAATCGGGGGCTCCCGAAAAACGGAAGAAATCAGTACAATCATTGAAAAACAGGGCGGAACACCTGTCATCAGGCCTCTCCAAGGCACGGTTTACTTAGCGGAGAAGCAGGTGGAACCGGACTTGCGAACGTTTGTCGAGGAAAAAGCTGACTGGGTCATTTTCACGACAGGCATCGGCACGGAAACTCTGCTCGATATGGCAGAGAAAATCGGTCTGAAAGACGAGTTTCTGCAGGCGATTCGCCAGGCAAAAGCGGCATGCCGGGGATACAAAACCCTGTCTGCGCTGAAAAAGCTTGGGATCACACCGGAAGCTTCAGATGAAGATGGGACAACAAGAGGCTTAATCCGTTCCTTGGAGCCTCACGACTTTTCAGGGAAAAAAGTCATGGTGCAGCTTCATGGAGAAAATGCGCCGGCCCTTATCGCATTTCTTAAAGAAAAGGGCGCGTCTGTCCTGCCGATTCTTCCTTATCAGCACATTCCGCCGGAGGAGGAAACGGTGGAGCGGTTATGCGGGGAGCTGATGAATAATGATATCGACGCTGTTTGTTTTACAACGGCCATTCAGGTTCGTTCCCTGTTTGATTTTGCCAGGGAGCGAGGATATATCAATGAAGTGAAGACAGTATTCGAAGAGCGCACCATCGCAGCTGCTGTCGGAAAAGTGACTGCTGAGGCGCTGCGGGAAGAAGGCATCACGAGACTGCTTGCGCCAGAGATTGAGCGGATGGGCGCGATGATTATTGAGCTGGCCAAATATTATGAAGAAAAGGAATAACAAGTACAAAAAGCCGCTTTCCAAGGGAAAAGCGGCTTTTGTCTGTTATTCATTCTCCTTTAGCTGCTGATGAACGGTGAATAATGACGGGTATGTCAGCACGCTTAAGATTACGCAAGTCAGCGCGGCTGAGGCCATTGTTGTAAACACGATTAAGAGCTGAAAGCGCACTGCCTGAATCGGGTCCGCTCCGGCTAGAATCTGGCCTGTCATCATGCCGGGAAGCTGGACAAGTCCCAGTGTTTTCTGGCTTTCGAGCGTCGGGATCATACTCATTTTCATCGCTGAAGTAAGAATGCGCTGTATGGATTGCTTCGGTGTGCCGCCAAGCGACAATATTAATTGAATTTCTTCTTTGCGAACGCCAACTTCTGAGCTGAGCCGATTTAAAAACAAACTCGAAAGCACCATCGAGTTTCCGATGACCATCCCGCTGATCGGAATGACATATCGTGCTGTAAGCGGAATGATATGAAGAGACAGCAGAATTCCCTGCGTCACAATTTCTACAATCGCTAATGCGGCAAACACCCTCCAGAACGAACCGATTGTATTTTTCTTTCGTTTGATGACATTTTGTGCCGCCACCGCCAGCATTAACAGCACCATCAGCAGGATAAAAACAGGGTGGTCTCCGCGAAAAATCAGAGACAAAACATAACCGATGATAAGCAGCTGCACCGCGGCGCGGATGGTGGCAATGATCATATCTTTTTCTACGCCGGCTTTAAAGGATTTTGATAAAAACAAGGCGATCAAAACAAAGATCATCGTTAAAGAGAGAGAGAGGTAATCCATTACTGAGTGCCTCCCTTCAAAAACTCTTTGGCTGCTTCATGCTGCGGAGCGGAGAAAAATGTTTCGGTTTCAGCGATTTCAAGCAGCCGCCCCTCCGCCATAAACCAAATGGTATCGGCTACTCGTTTTGCCTGCTCCATATTATGAGTGACCCACATGACTGTCCATTTTTTCTCTCGATGCTGACATTTGATCAGTTCTTCAATCTCGAGAGCAGAAACTGGGTCCAAGGCCGACGTGATTTCGTCCAGCAATAAAATAGAGGAAGGATTTGAAATCGTTCTGGCCAGTGACAGCCTTTGCCGCTGTCCGCCCGATAAGTCTCTGGCGCTTCTGTCTAACAGCTCTGGCGAAAGCCCTGCAAGAGAAGCCAGCTTTTCTGGAGCATACAGCTGGGATTGATGCAGCCTTTGGACCAGACTTAGATTGTCACGCACTGTCCCGTCGAGCACAGGAGCCGACTGAAACGCGAGGGCAGCCGTTCGTCTCAGCTCATTGACATTCCATTCTCTGATTTCCTTTCCATATATGTTGACTTCGCCGCTGTCAGGCGATCTCATTAAATTACACAAGGAAAGGAGGGTGCTTTTGCCTGAGCCGGAAGGGCCTAAAACGGCTACGATTGCACCCTGTTGAATGTCTCCGGTGACATCCCGCAGTACATCATAGGTTTGTCCATCTTGTTTATAGCTTTTTCTGACTGATCTGAAGGAGATCGCTGGTATGTTTTGTGTTTGATTAATTGCTTCCATTACAATAATCACCTTTCAATAATAAGTAGGCAGTTATTATATTTAACTATACCGTGAAACAGATGCCTTTTGGTAGCAAAGATAAAGGAGAACAGGTTTTCACCCATTCTCCTGCAAATGCTACGCGGTCAGGTTTGACTGTGCTTTCTTTTTCGGTTTTCTCGGCTGTGAAGCGAAGGTATGTAATACCATCCCCGCTATAATAATGAACAAACCGGCAAATGATAATAGAGATGGGAAAACGCCTGACAGAAGAACAATTTCACCAAGCAGCGCGAAAATTACTTCACCGGATTGAGTGGCTTCAACGGCTGCGAGTTTTTGCGGATTGTCTCTTACCATATCAGTGGCCCAGAAAAATAAAACAGTCGCAATGATGCCTGAGCTGACGGCAACGATAAAGGATTGAACGGTTTGCCCCGCTGTCGGCAGGCCGTCTGACCACCAACCGTAAGCTGCTAATAGAAGCCAGAACGGAAGGCTTGCCAATGTCATTCCAAGCACGCGCTGAAATGTATCAAGCCGGCCACCGTATTCCTCAAGCATTCTCCTGTTTCCTAACGGATAGGCAAAAGCCGCAATGACAACCGGCAGCACACTGAAAAGCAGCATCTTTCCTGAAAGCGATTCCGCATGCTGAAGCTGAATCAGAGCCGCTCCAATCAGGATGATCACGGAAGTGCCAAGTGAAACCAGAGGAATCTTTTGCCGAACGAGCTGCGGACCGCCCGGCATATCTTGTTTGACATAAAACAAAGGAGACAAGAGCACACCGGCTACAATTGTAATTTGCCAGGTGCCGGCTATAAGCCATCCCGGACCGTAGGCAGCCGCAAATGTGATCGGCGCGTAAAAAAGCACGAAGCCGACAAAGCTCCATTTGAGCCAAAAGAACGGCTTTTTCCGCATCTCTTGTACGAGAGGCGTGAATGTCCCTCTCATGATGACAATCACACATAAAAACGGCACCATAAAAATAAAGCGCAGCGAAGAGCTCCAGAGCCAGCTGCCTCCAGATAACTCCATCGCTCTGTTTAATATAAAGGTAACGGCGAAAAAGAGTGAAGCTAAAATTCCGATAACAATAGCTTTCATGGTATCCCTCATTCTGGCATTATTTTTTATACTATACTATTTGGTATCATGCAGATCAATGGAATCGTGAGAAAAACATCATGTTTTGCGAACCGCTATGTGTGGAACATAAAAAAGGGAGGTGAAATTGATGGAAGCAAAGACACAGACATATTTTTTTCCGGATGACGGCAGGATTCCGAATCACCCTGAGTATCCGCTCGTGGTATATCAAAACGCGATTAAGAATACCAGTCAGGCAGAGCGGATCGTCACCCGGCATGGCTGGTCAAACAGCTGGTTAGGAAGTGTTTTTCCATACCATCATTATCACAGCAATACGCATGAAGTCCTGATTGCAGTTAGGGGAGAGGCTGTCATTCAGTTCGGGGGAGAAAAAGGAGCTGTCATCCCTTTCAAAACAGGCGATGCAGTCGTGATTCCAGCCGGAGTCGGTCATAAAAAGCTAAGCTCAAGTCCCGATTTTACTGTCCTTGGCGCCTATCCCGGAGGCATTCAGTATGATATGAAGACGGGAAAGCCGGATGAGTGGGAGGAAGCGGTCAAACAGATAAAGAAGGCGGCGTTGCCGGCGAATGATCCGATCACAGGAAAAAGAGAGCCTCTATTGGAAATATGGGTAAAGTGAAGGGAGAAATTGCTGGATTGTCAATAACTAGTGTCACAGAAACGTTATGACATGAGCTCCATATAAATTAATTTCATAATCGAAGCAATTCACGTTCAAATTTTGTTCAAAAAGTGTTATCATATAGAAGGTAATCGAATTGGAGTTTTTTGTGTTTGCTATTTTCAGAGAGAGTAAAGGATTTTGACTTATTCAATTGTTTATTTTTTGATAAAAATAATACTGAATATGGCAAGATGAAAAACTGGGTAGTAAACATTTATTTTTGTAAATGATTGTGCACGAATTCACAATCCTTATTCTTATGCCTTAAAAGCGTGAGACAGGGAGAGGCACTACCCTTTCCAAACAAATCAGCAAACTGCTTATAGTAAAGGAGAATTGGATATGCCAGAAACAATCGATCAAACAAATGCGTCTGTCAGCCAAAGCCAGCAAGATCTTATTGATCAGCTATTAAAGCCAGAAGTTCAAGAATCATTGACTGTTTTAGTTGACCAGCTTCCGAAGCTGACTGAGTTAGTCAATATTTTAACGAAGTCTTATGATTTCGCTCAGTCTGTAGCGACTGACGAAGTGTTAAAAAACGACACAGTCGGTGCGATCACTGAAATTCTTGAGCCTGTAAAAGAAACAGCGAAAGAAGTAGCTGCGACTGCGATCGAAGCAAAAGACCGCGCGGAAGCAAGCAACGAAACAATTGGTCTTTTCGGCCTGCTGCGTATGCTGAAAGATCCTCAAGCTCAAAAGCTGTTCCGTTTTGCTAACAGCTACCTTGAAGTCATGAACGAACGCGAAAACCAAAAATAATCTCAGATTCAAATTGATATAAAGGACGGAGGATATACGATGTCAAAACATATTGTCATTCTAGGCGCTGGTTATGGCGGAGTTCTTTCTGCTCTAACAGTTCGCAAACATTACACAAAAGAACAAGCACGCGTGACAGTGGTAAACAAATACCCAACTCACCAAATCATTACGGAATTACACCGTCTTGCTGCAGGCAACGTGTCTGAAAAAGCGGTTGCTATGCCATTAGAAAAACTTTTCAAAGGCAAAGACATTGATCTTAAAATCGCGGAAGTAAACTCTTTCTCTGTTGATAAAAAAGAAGTTGCGCTTGGTGACGGTTCTACATTATCTTACGATGCGCTTGTTGTAGGTCTTGGTTCTGTAACGGCTTATTTCGGCATCCCAGGTCTTGAAGAAAACAGCATGGTGTTGAAATCTGCTGCTGATGCGAACAAAGTCTTCCAGCATGTTGAAGATCGTGTGCGCGAGTACTCTAAAACGAAAAACGAAGCAGACGCAACAATCCTTATCGGCGGAGGCGGCTTAACAGGCGTTGAGCTTGTTGGTGAGCTTGCTGACATCATGCCGAACCTTGCGAAAAAATACGGCGTAGACCATAAAGAAATCAAATTAAAACTTGTTGAAGCTGGTCCTAAGATCCTTCCTGTTCTTCCGGATGATCTTATCGAGCGTGCAACTGCAAGCCTTGAAAAACGCGGCGTTGAGTTCTTAACAGGTCTCCCTGTTACAAATGTAGAAGGAAACGTAATTGATCTGAAAGACGGATCTAAAGTTGTTGCCAACACATTTGTTTGGACTGGCGGCGTACAAGGTAACCCATTAGTCGGTGAATCAGGCCTAGAAGTGAACCGCGGACGCGCGACTGTAAACGACTTCCTGCAATCTACATCTCATGAAGATGTATTCGTTGCTGGAGACAGCGCCGTTTACTTCGGACCAGACGGCCGTCCATACCCGCCAACTGCACAAATCGCATGGCAAATGGGTGAGCTGATCGGTTACAACCTATTCGCTTACCTAGAAGGCAAAACACTTGAAACATTCAAGCCAGTTAACTCTGGTACACTTGCAAGCCTTGGACGCAAAGACGCGGTTGCCATTATTGGTGCTAATTCTACACCGCTTAAAGGTCTTCCTGCTTCCTTGATGAAAGAAGCAAGTAATGTACGATATTTGACACATATTAAAGGACTTTTCAGCCTGGCTTACTAATCCTTTTAATGAATCTGGCATTGCCAAAAGCATTCCTTTCCGAGTGCTTTCTGGCAATGTCTTTTTTATGTTTATGACAGCGTTAACATTTCATTTTCAAAAAAGAGATTGATCCCAGAGGAATATAAAGGTAAAATGAAAATAAATCAAAATGTTAACGTTAACATTTTGAAATAGAATGAAAGACGGTGAGGACATGGAACCCTTCATGGGCAAAAACTTTTTATTGAAAAATGAAACCGCTGTTAGCCTCTATCACAAGTATGCGAAAGACATGCCGATTATTGATTACCACTGCCACTTAAACCCGAAAGAAATCTATGAAAATAAAACATTTCAAAACATCACGGAAGCCTGGCTGTATGGTGACCATTATAAATGGCGCATCATGAGAGCCAATGGAATTGAGGAGACATACATCACCGGAGATGCGCCAGATGAGGAGAAATTTATGGCTTGGGCGAAAACCGTGCCGATGGCGATCGGAAATCCGCTCTATAACTGGACCCACTTAGAATTGCAGCGTTTTTTTGGCATTTATGAGATTTTAAACGAGAACTCCGGGCCGGCTATATGGAAACGGACAAATGAACTGCTCCAAGGGGAAGGCTTCGGGGCAAGGGATTTAATCATGAAATCAAATGTAAAGGTTGTGTGCACAACGGATGACCCTGTCGATTCTCTTGAATACCATCTATTATTAAGAAAAGACAAAGATTTTCCTGTCAGCGTGCTGCCTGGATTTCGGCCGGATAAAGGACTTGAGATCAATCGTGAAGGCTTTCCGGATTGGGTGCAGTCACTTGAAGATGCCGCCGCCATATCCATTACAACCTATGATGAGTTTTTAAAAGCGTTGGAAAAACGAGTGCGATTCTTCCATTCAGCTGGCGGCAGAGTGTCTGATCACGCGATAGATTCAATGGTATTTGCCGAAACGACAAAAGAAGAAGCTGGACGGATTTTTGCTGACAGATTACAAGGAACAGAGGTTTCTTATGAAGATGAGAAGAAATTTAAGACATATACGCTTCAGTTTCTTTGCGGGTTGTATGCGGAGCTCGATTGGGCGATGCAGTTTCATATCAACGCTTTAAGAAACACGAATACAAAAATGATGAAAAGGCTCGGTCCTGATACAGGCTATGATTCTATGAACGATGAAGAAATTGCGAAGCCTTTATACAAGCTGCTGAACTCAGTTGAGATGAAGAACCAGCTGCCGAAAACGATTTTATATTCACTGAATCCCAATGATAACTATGTCATTGCCAGCATGATCAACAGTTTTCAGGACGGTATTACCCCGGGAAAAATACAATTTGGCACAGCCTGGTGGTTTAACGATACTAAAGACGGGATGCTGGACCAAATGAAAGCGTTATCAAACGTTGGCCTTTTCAGCCGTTTTATCGGCATGCTCACCGATTCCAGAAGCTTTCTTTCGTATACGCGCCACGAATATTTCAGGCGAATCGTCTGCAATTTAATTGGGGAATGGGTGGAAAACGGTGAAGTGCCGTGCGATATGGAGCTTCTGGGAAACATCGTTCAGGGAATTTGCTATGACAATGCGAAACACTACTTTCAATTTCAAGAAGAGCAAGCAAACGTGTAACAAAGTGTCCGCTCAGCATCACTGATCGGACCACCGCCGAAAATTCTTAAGACACAGAGGTGGAACATGCGAACTGAACTGGCAAATAAGGTTGTGTCGGTCGAAACGGAAAAAAGGCTTTCGTTTAAGGAAAAAATCTCCTATGGTTTTGGTGATTTTGGCAACGGTTTTATGTTTGATCTCGGCCAGATTTATTTATTGAAGTATTTCACTGATGTAGCGGGAATTCCGGCTGCGATGGCCGGCGGCATTTTTTTAGTCAGCAAGCTGTTTGCGGCGATAACAGATCCAATTGTCGGCTCATCAATCGATTATCGAAAAAACATCGGCAAACGGGGGAAATTCAGGCCTTATTTATTAATCGGCAGCATCGTGCTCGCGGTGCTTACTGTTCTTATTTTTCTGTCTCCAAATGTATCAACGACCGGAAAACTGATTTATGCCTATGCATCCTATATGATTTGGGGCATCGGCTATTCGTTTGTGAATATTCCCTACGGCTCATTAGGAGCAGCAATGACTCAAAATTCTGAGGACCGAACCTCCATTTCGACGTTCCGCCAAATCGGATCACTTGGCGCCTTGTTTATCACAAGTGTGGCCGTAATGCCGCTTCTCGTCAAATTTGATAATCCGAAGGTCGGCTACCCCGTGGTCATGGGCTTGTTCGCGTTACTCGGTGTGCTTTGGTTTTATATTTGCTACCGCAATTGCAAAGAGCGCGTTGTCATATCGGAAGCTCCTAAAGAAAAATTAACATTCTCATCTGTCGTCAAAACATTTATTACAAATAAACCGCTGTTAACCCTTGTCCTAATGACGATTTTTTCAATCTCCGCATACAACATCAAATCCGCCATGCTCGTCTATTTCGCACAATATAACCTGGGCAATGTTGAATTAATGGCTTATATGAACTTCATCATTATTGGTTCTTCCTTTTTGGGCGTCGTATTCCTTCCAAAGCTCGTCAAGATGTTTGGAAAGAAACGAACGGCAATGATTGGATTTGCCATCAGTGTGGCCGCGGATCTGGTCAACTTTATGCTTCCATCTAACGTTTATGTGTTTACCATTCTCGCCAGTATCGCCTTTATCGGAATCAGTATCCCAAACGGCATCACGTGGGCTCTTGTCTCCGATATTATCGACTATGGCGAATGGAAATCCGGTGAACGGAAAGAAGCAACGACATATTCACTTTTCAATTTTTCCAGAAAGCTAGCTCAGTCTTTGTCTGGGTTTCTTTCGGGGATCGGTTTGGGGATAATCGGCTACGTGCCGAATGCAGTTCAGACAGCACAGGCACTGATCGGCATCAAAGCGCTTTTGCTTCTGTATCCGGCCATTGCTTTGGCATTGGCGATGATGATTATTGGTTTTCTTTATAAACTCACAGACCAGCAGCATGCTCAGATTGTTCAGGATCTTCATCAAAAGAGCTGACGGTGTAATATAAAGAATATTTGAAATAATCGGTAAATAAAATGTGTTTGTAGGGGTTTTCACTAATGGGTGCCCGGAAGCACTGAAAAGGAAGGAGGCACTTAATTGAAAACGATAACAATTGCAGCTGAAGAAGCAAAGGGACTCGTTCAGCAAAAGTTGGCTGGTGCCCGTTTGAATGAACGAGATGCTGAAAAAGTAGCAGATGTCCTCGTGCACGCTGATTTGCGCAATGTACATTCGCATGGCGTGCTGCGCACAGAACACTATGTGAACAGGCTTTTAGCGGGAGGGATCAACCCTGAGGCACAGCCTGTTTTTAAAGAAACGGGGCCTGTGACCGGAGTGCTGGATGGTGATGACGGATTCGGCCATGTGATTTGTGATATGGCAATGGACCATGCAATTGTCATGGCCAAGAAAAATGGTGTCGGCATGGTCACAGCCGTCAACAGCAGCCATTGCGGAGCGCTAAGCTATTTTGTGCAAAAAGCGGCTGACGAAAAACTGATCGGATTGGCAATGGTGCATACGGACAGTATCGTTGTCCCGTTTGGAGGGAGGGCTCCTTTTTTAGGGACAAATCCGATTGCTTACGGTGTTCCGGCTAAGCATAAAAAACCGTTTATCCTCGATATGGCGACGTCCAAAGTGGCTTTCGGGAAGATTCTGCAGGCCCGTGAAGAGGACAAGGAAATTCCTGAAGGATGGGGAGTCGATGAAAACGGAGAAGCAGTAACGGATCCTGACAAGGTTGTTTCACTTTCAACATTCGGAGGCCCGAAAGGCTATGGATTATCGATTGTGGTGGATGTGTTTTCCGGATTGCTTGCTGGCGCGGCTTTTGGCCCTCATATTGCGAAAATGTACAGCGGCCTTGATCAAAAAAGAAAGCTGGGGCATTACGTTTGCGCGATCAATCCCTCCTTTTTTACCGACCGGGATACGTTTTTAGAGCAGATGGATGCCATGCTTCATGAACTGCAGCAGTCTCCTCCAGCTGCTGTAGTCGAGAGAGTGTTTGTGCCTGGTGAGATCGAGCAGCTGCATGAAGAAAGAAATAAGGAACACGGAATATCAATTGCTCGGAGTGTGTATGAATTCTTAAAAAGCAGGTGAGAAAAATGAAAGCGGTTCAAGTGCGAAAACCGTATGATCTGGTGACAGAGGAGATAAAGAAGCCGGTTCTTTCAAAGGGTGATGAAGTGCTCGTAAAAGTTAAGCGAGTCGGGATTTGCGGATCAGACATGCATATTTATCATGGGACGAATCCGCTGGCTACCCTCCCGAGAGTCATCGGACACGAGGTAACGGGACAAGTGGAGGCAGTTGGGGCGAATGTACAGAGCCTAAAAGTCGGTTACCATGTGGTAATTGAGCCGATTTCTTATTGCGGAACTTGCTATGCCTGCCGCAAAGGGCGGCCGAATGTTTGTGCCAAGCTCTCTGTGTTTGGCGTACATGAAGACGGGGGCATGCGGGAATATATTGTGCTTCCGGAAAGGCAGCTTTACGCGGTTTCAAAGGACTTGCCTTGGGAGGAAGCGGTCATGGCCGAGCCTTATACGATAGGGGCCCAGGCAGTGTGGAGAGGCCAGGTGGAAAAAGGTGATACCGTTCTGATCCAAGGAGCGGGGCCCATTGGGATCTGTGTGTTAAAAATGGCAAAGCTGGCGGGTGCTGCTGTCATGATGACTGACTTGAACAACGAGCGGCTGGCGTTTGCAAAAGAAAACGGCGCCGATGCTGTTGTAAATGTCCAAGCAGAACATGTTGCCGAGCGGGTCCGTGAATGGACTGGGCATGAGGGAGCAAATGTGGTCATTGATGCAGTTTGCCTGCCGGAGACTTTTGCGCTTTCCGTTGAGGCCGTTTCACCTGCGGGACGTGTGGTTGTGCTTGGATTTGATGAAAGAGCGGCACAGATTTCTCAGCTGCCGATTACAAAAAAAGAAGTCACAATAACCGGGTCGAGATTGCAGACCAATCAGTTTCCCAAGGTGGTAGAGCTTTTGAATAAAGGCCGGTTAGCGCATAACGGGCTTGTGACCCATACATTTTCAGTGGATGATGTCCATCACGCATTTCAGTTTATTAAGGAGCATCCAGATCAGGTACGGAAAGCCGTCATCGCGTTTGATTAATCGACTGAATCCGGAGGTGAAAGCATGAATATGACATTTCGATGGTATGGCCGAGGCAACGATACAGTCACACTTGAACACGTGAAGCAAATTCCCGGTGTCAAAGGCATCGTTTGGGCTCTTCATCAAAAGCCTGTCGGCGACGTGTGGGAAAAAGAAGAAATCAGAGCCGAGACCGAATATATTCAATCCTATGGTTTTCATGCTGAAGTTGTAGAGAGCGTGAATGTTCACGAAGCGATTAAACTCGGGAACGAAGAACGCGGCCGGTATATTGAAAACTACAAACAAACGATCCGCAACCTTGCCGGATTTGGCGTGAAAGTGATCTGCTATAATTTTATGCCGGTTTTTGATTGGACACGCACGGACATGTTCCGGCCGCTGGAAGATGGATCAACCGCTCTGTTTTTTGAAAAGGCCAAGGTGGAAAGCCTTGAGCCCCAAGAGCTGATTCGGACGGTGGAGCAAGCATCTGACATGACACTGCCGGGGTGGGAGCCCGAAAAATTGGCTCGGATCAAAGAGCTTTTTTCGGCCTACAGAACGATCGATGAAGAACAGCTATGGGACAATTTATCATTCTTTTTGCAGGAAATTCTTCCTGTTGCAGAAAGTCACGGTGTTCAAATGGCCATTCATCCGGATGACCCGCCATGGCCGATTTTTGGACTGCCGCGCATTATCACGGGGGAGGCAAGCTATAAGAAACTGCGGGCGATATCAGATTCACCGTCTAATTGCATCACCCTTTGTACAGGTTCAATGGGAGCCAATCCCGCTAACGACATGGTGGAGATCGCTAAGACATATGCCGGCATCGCTCCGTTTTCACATATTCGCAATGTGAAAATTTATGAGAATGGCGATTTTATTGAAACATCGCATGTAACAAAGGATGGTTCGATCAACATTCAAGGTGTGATGGAAGAACTGCACAAGCAGGATTACGAAGGATATGTCAGACCGGATCATGGTCGCCATCTTTGGGGCGAACAATGCCGACCGGGATATGGCTTATACGATCGTGCCCTTGGCATCATGTATTTGAACGGACTGTGGGACGCCTATGAAGCAATGGTGAAAAAAGAGGTGGACATATGATCCCGCTGCATGAGAACCTTGCTGGTAAAACAGTTGTCATCACTGGCGGCAGCGGCGTGCTTTGCTCTGTGATGGCCAGGGAGCTAGCCCGTCATGGCATGAAGGTGGCGATATTGAATCGGACGGCTGAAAAAGGCCAGGCGGTCGTGAAGGAGATAACGGCGGCGGGCGGCACAGCGTGCTCTGTTGCAGCGGATGTGCTGGACAGGGAGTCACTGGAGCGGGCAAAGAAAGACATCCTTAGTCGATTCGGCGCTGTTGATCTGTTAATTAACGGGGCTGGCGGCAATCATCCTGACGCGATAACCGATGTGGAGACATATGAAGAAGCGGGAGAAGGCCAATCCTTTTTTGATATGGATGAGGGAGGCTTTTCAACTGTTTTCTCCACTAACTTCACCGGTGCGTTTCTGGCCTCGCAAGTGTTTGGAAAAGAGCTGCTGAAGGCGGATTCACCGGCGATTATCAACCTTTCTTCCATGAGTGCTTATTCACCTATGACGAAGGTTCCGGCATACAGTGCTGCCAAGGCGTCTATCAATAACTTTACGATGTGGATGGCCGTTCATTTTGCCGAAACCGGGCTGCGGGTCAATGCGATTGCCCCGGGCTTTTTTCTGACAAAACAAAATCATGATCTGCTGATTAACCAAGACGGAACGTTCACCAGCCGATCTCACAAAATTATCGCGGGAACACCGATGAAGCGCTTCGGAAAACCGGAGGATTTGCTCGGCACGCTTCTTTGGCTGGCGGATGAATCCTATTCGGGTTTTGTCACCGGAATCACCGTTCCTGTCGATGGAGGATTTATGGCTTATTCAGGTGTGTAACGAAAGCGGCGCAACAGAAACTGAGCCAACATAGGGGTGAGGTTGAGATGTTTTCAAAAGATAAGCTTCCCATTATCCTTTTTTTGTTCCTGGCAGGGGTGATTAATTACCTGGATCGCTCGGCGCTTTCCATTGCAGCTCCTTTTATTCAGGATGATCTCACATTGTCAGCCACGCAAATGGGTTTGATTTTCAGCAGTTTTTCGATTGGTTATGCCATTTTTAACTTTCTTGGGGGCGTGGCATCCGACCGCTACGGGGCAAAACTGACCCTATTTGTCGCGATGGTCGTTTGGTCGCTGTTTAGCGGAGCAGTCGCCCTCGCTTTTGGTTTTGTCAGCCTGCTGATTATCCGTATCCTCTTTGGAATGGGAGAAGGCCCGCTGTCTGCGACCATCAACAAGATGGTGAATAACTGGTTCCCGCCGACCCAGCGGGCGTCCGTTATCGGTGTAACCAACAGCGGCACCCCGCTCGGAGGAGCCATTTCCGGTCCGATTGTCGGCATGATTGCAGTGGCGTTCAGCTGGAAGCTATCCTTCGTTCTCATTATGATCATTGGTTTGATATGGGCAGTGCTCTGGTTCAAGTTTGTCAAAGAAAAGCCGTCAGAGAGGGTGAAGGAAGCACAGGTAATCAAAGCAGAAACGTCTCCTAGAGAAAAAATTCCGCTCACCTTTTATCTGAAGCAAAAAACGGTCCTGTTCACGGCGTTCGCTTTTTTCGCTTACAACTACATCCTCTTCTTCTTTTTGACGTGGTTTCCAAGCTATCTTGTCGAAGAGCGGGGCTTAAGTGTTGAATCGATGAGTGTTATCACGGTCATACCGTGGGTTTTAGGCTTTATCGGGCTTGCTGCAGGAGGATTTGTTTCTGACTATGTGTACAAAAAAACAGCCCGAAAAGGCGTGCTGTTCTCACGCAAGGTTGTGCTTGTCACGTGTTTGTTTTCATCAGCTGTCCTAATTGGTTTTGCCGGGCTGGTGGGAACGACTGCGGGCGCTGTCACACTGGTCGCTTTGTCAGTATTTTTTCTATATTTAACAGGTGCTATCTATTGGGCTGTGATTCAAGATGTGGTTGATCAAAACAATGTCGGTTCTGTTGGCGGCTTCATGCATTTCCTCGCCAACACAGCAGGAATTATCGGCCCGGCTTTAACCGGCTTTATTGTTGACCAAACGGGCACGTTTTCTGGAGCGTTTTTGCTTGCCGGAGGGTTAGCTGTCTTCGCGTCACTTGCTGTAATTCGTTTTGTCCGTCCGATCATCGGCAAACCAACAGGAACAGAAGCTGAGAATCCGGTGTCTTATTAATCTGGAAATATAGTGGGAGAGGCGGTATGTTTGATGATACAATATACAGTAAATAATCGCAGCCGGTATGATAAGGAAGGGAATTAGATGGTAACCATAAAAGATATCGCAAAACTCGCTAACGTATCCCACACAACCGTTTCCAGAGCACTCAACAATAGCCCTTACATCAAAGAGCATACGAAGAAAAAAATAGTAGAGCTCGCAGAGAAGCTCAACTATACACCAAATGTAAATGCGAAAAGCCTGGCGATGCAAAAGTCACATACGATCGGGCTTTTCTTTACAAGCATCACAAACGGAACCTCACACAGCTTCTTTGCAGACACAATCAAAGGCGTCAATCAAGCCATAAGTGAGGATTACAATCTCTATGTGCGCGGCATTGATGATCTGAAAAACTATGACTCCGTTACACCGATGAGGTATGACGGCATCATTTTAATGAGCCAAAGTGATATTGATAATTCTTTCATTTACCATATACGAGAAAAAAACATTCCGCTTGTCGTGCTGAATCGTGATATTGATGACCGCACCATCACGAATATTTTATCCAATGACAAGGAGGGCTCCCAGGAAGCTGTAGAATACTTTATTAAGAACGGACATCAAAACATCGCTATCATCGAGGGGATGGAAGGCTTTAAATCCTCCCAGCAGCGAAAGGAAGGCTACTTATCCGCACTGATTCAACATCATATTCCAATCAAGCATGAATACAGTGTCAAAGGACAGTACGATATGGAAAGCGGCTTTCAAGCGATGGAGCGGCTGCTGGCGCTGCCGAATCTTCCAACCGCTGTCTTTTGTTCGAATGATGACATGGCAATCGGAGCGATGAATGCGATATTCGCAAAGGGCCTGCGCGTACCTGATGATATTTCGGTAATCGGGTTTGATGATATTGGGTTTTCACAATACATCACGCCAAGGCTTTCAACAGTAAAGCGCCCAGTGGAGAAAATCAGCGTGCTCGGCGCGCAAAAACTATTGTCGCTGATCAGCGAGCCGGAAACAAAAGCGGAGAAAATCTTGGAAAACACAGAATTCATCGTGCGTGATTCAGTCAGACGATTGACAACGTGATGCCCCGTTTTTCAGCGGGCATTCTTTACACAGAAAAATGTTAACGTGTGCATAAAAGGAGAGGGAGGCAATAAGGATGCAGAAGCTGAATAAACATGTGTACGATCACTATACTCAGTATCCAGAAAAAATTCTCCAATTCGGAGAAGGAAACTTTCTTCGGGGATTTGTCGATTGGCAGATTGATCAATTGAATCAACACACTGATTTTAATGGGAGCGTGGCAGTTGTCCAGCCAAGAGGCTCAGAAAAAATCAAACGATTAAATCAGCAAGATGGGCTATATACGCTCTTTTTACAGGGAATGAAAGACGGAGAATCGGTAAACGAGCATATGATTATCAACTCAATCAGCCGAGGAATTGACCTGTTTTCTGATTATGAGGCATACAAAGAATTGGCATCAAGCGAAGAGCTGCGGTTTATCATCTCCAACACGACGGAGGCCGGGATCGTATGTGATGAAAAAGATCGTTTAGAGGATAGGCCGCCAAAAACATTCCCTGGGAAATTAACTGCATTTCTCTACTTCCGCTATCAGGCTTTTAAAGGAGATCAGACAAAAGGGTGTGTCCTAATCCCATGTGAGCTGATCGAGAAGAACGGCGAAAAGCTGAAGGAAACGGTTCTTCATTATGCACATCAGTGGAAGCTGGAGAAAGGATTTACACAGTGGATTCATGAGGCCAATACATTTTGTAATAGTTTAGTAGACCGGATTGTCCCGGGTTTTCCGATCGACAGCATTGATGAGATCACGGCAGAACTGGGCTATCAAGATGAACTGATAGTTGTGGGAGAGCAGTATTATTTATGGGTTATCGAGGGGCCGGATTGGATTGGAAAAGAAATTCCCTTTGCGGCTGCAGGGCTCAGTACAAAAATCGTCAGCGACCTCATCCCGTATCGGACAAAAAAAGTAAGAATTTTAAATGGCGCTCACACAGCAATGACGCCAGTGGCATTGTTGTACGGCTTAAAAACTGTTCGGGATGCTGTCGAGCATCCGGAAGTGGGGCGGTTTATTAGAGAGCTGATCAATGATGAAATTCTTCCTGTTTTAAAACTGGAAGGTCTTTCTCAGTATGCTGCCGATGTGCTGAACCGTTTTAAAAACCCGTATATGAAGCATTATCTGGAAAGCATTGCATTGAATTCTGTTTCCAAATTCAAAACGAGAAACCTGCCGACTCTTAAGGAATATGCTGAACAAAAGAGACAGCTCCCTGAACGCTTGGTGTTTTCTTTCAGCGCTCTTCTGTATTTTTATCAGGGATACGAGTCATTGCAGGATGATCCGGCAGTTCTTCAATTTTTCAAAGAGGTTTGGAGCCAGGAGGATGGAGACATGCTTCGGATTGCATCAAGAGTGTTAGGCGAACAGCGGCTGTGGGAGGCAGATCTCAACGAGATACCGAGGCTGACTGAGAGAGTCGCTGATTACTTGAATCATATTCATGAGCTGGGCATGCAGCGGGCTCTTGAACAATACTGCATACAAAGGGGAGAGGTAGGTTGAAGTCGTTTATAAAGATTCATAAGCAAGATAATGTCCTTCTTGCTTTACGGGATATCCAAAAGGGAGAGCGGCTGCATGCGGACGGCGTGTCGATTGAAGTAAAGGATGATATAAAAAGAGGCCACAAGATTGCATTGCAGTCTATTAAAGAAAACGACAGCATCATTAAATACGGGTTTCCAATTGGGCATGCATCACAAGATATTTCGATTGGAGAGCATATTCATGTCCATAATACGAAAACAAACCTGTCAGATATCCAATCATACAGCTATACACCGAGATTTGATGAAAATCCGTATTCTAATGAGAACCGGACGTTTAAAGGTTTTAGAAGAGAAAACGGTGATGCGGGTGTACGCAATGAATTGTGGATTGTGCCAACTGTCGGCTGCGTCAATGGAATTGCAGAAAAAATGCTGCAGCGTTTTGTCAGAGAAACGGGAGATATCGCTCCATTTGATAACGTACTCGTGCTGAAACATCAATACGGATGCTCGCAGCTTGGCGATGATCACGAAAATACGAAGCAAATCCTGCTGAACGCCATTCGCCATCCAAATGCCGGCGGTGTCTTGGTGCTAGGGCTAGGGTGTGAAAACAATGAACTGGCAAAAATGAAGGAAGCACTCCAGGATGTAAATCTGAATCGAGTGAAATTCCTCGAATCCCAGTCGGTGACCGACGAAATGGAGGCAGGCGTTGCTTTGCTAAAGGAAATACATGAAGCGGCCAAAGGGGATACGAGAGAAGACATTCCGCTGTCCGAACTGAAGATCGGACTGAAGTGCGGAGGTTCGGATGGTTTTTCCGGCATAACCGCAAACCCGCTGCTTGGCCGTTTTTCAGATTATCTCATTGCACAGGGAGGGAGCACGGTGCTGACGGAAGTTCCGGAAATGTTCGGTGCAGAAACCATCCTGATGCAGCGGGCTGCCAATGAAGAAGTGTTTCATAAGATAGTCCAATTAATCAATGATTTTAAACAATATTTTATCAAACATGATCAGCCGGTGTATGAAAATCCTTCACCGGGCAACAAAGCGGGCGGCATTTCTACACTTGAGGATAAATCGCTGGGCTGTACGCAAAAAGCGGGGATTTCTCCTGTCACGGATGTCCTGAAATACGGGGAAGTACTCAAGACAAAAGGGCTGACGCTTTTGAGCGCGCCGGGCAATGATTTAATCGCTTCCTCCGCATTGGCGGCGGCCGGCTGCCAAATTGTCCTCTTTACAACGGGGAGAGGCACGCCGTTTGGCACCTTTGTCCCGACCGTGAAGGTAGCAACAAACACCGAGCTGTATGAGGCGAAGCCGCATTGGATTGATTTTAACGCAGGCCTTTTAGCGGAGGATGATGTTCATGAGGAGTATGTGCTGCGGGAGTTTATCCACTATATGATTGAGGTGACAAGCGGCCAGCTTGTGAACCATGAAAAAAATGATTTCAGAGAGCTCGCCATTTTCAAATCGGGTGTAACGCTATAATAAGAGAAGGCTATCCTTCAAGCGGATAGCCTTCTTCATTAAATCAATTTTAAACCGCTGACTAAAATAATGGACGCCATAATAAATTGCAGCGGACGCGGGGAGAATCGAGGCGAAAGATGGCTTCCGATCAGCACGCCAGGAATTGAACCAATGAGCAGATTAGCTGCCAGCATGTAATCCACGCTTCCGAAGCTTGCGTTCAAAATGCCTGCTGCCGTAACGAGAAGAAAAGCATGCGCGATATCGGTTCCGACAATCTGAGACGCTTTCATGTTAAATAAGTAAATCATGGCGATTGCAAATAATGAGCCGGAACCGATTGATGTTAAGCCGACGATAAACCCAAACACAACACCAATAAGAATCGTCAGCGCCCGCTTATTTTCAAGCGGCATCAGCTGCCAGCGATTGGGACGAAGCTTTCTATCCAAAAACAAACGAACGATGATTGAGATGGCAACCAGCGTTAACACATATCCTAGAGCGTGCTTAATAATTTCTTCCTGATGCTGGTGGAAGGCGGGGAACAAATGCAAGATGCCAATGGCTAGCGAGGCACTCGGAATACTGCCGATGGCTAAGTATTTTACCAATTGAAAGTTAATCGTTTTCTGCCGCCAATGGGAGGCAACGCCAAACAGCTTTGTGATCGAGTTATATACAAGATCCGTACCGACCGCGATGGAAGGGTTAATTCCAAGCACAATTAAAAGGGGAGTCAATAAGGCGGCTCCGCCCACACCCGTCAATCCGACTAAGGCTCCGACAAACAAACCCATCAATATGATGCTTACACTCATGATAAAGGCCTCCTGAAAACCCGACTATTTTTATCAGATTATATATGATTAGGTCACGTTAATCAATTAAATTTTTTGAATTTTTGCACGTTAGCTGTTTGAAATTTTGGTATGCTCCATATCTTTATTCATTTGCCCTATGATGAGTGTCTGGTCGAAACCGGGAAGTGAGGCGGAAGCACAAAAAAAGATACCTTTTAACAGGTATCTTTTTTTCGTACGCTACATGCGCTGCTGATAGAAAGGAAGCTCTGTGTGGCCCATTTCCCGCACATAAACGAACAGGTTGCCTTTATGGTGAATTTCATGTTCCATTGCAAGCTGAAGCAGCGCGCGGCCTGTGACTTTTCTGCCGAAAGCGGATGTCAGATCAATTTCTCTGTCCAGCTGTTCTTCAGTCAGCTGTTCAAGGATAGCGACCGTTTTGTCCGTATATGTTTTTGCCAGAACATTGAGATCAGTTTCTGTTTCTTCCTGCTTGTTTTGAAAAGGTGAAGCATTGCCTTCTTTAATGACATTTGCGAACAAGTGGAACGACGTAAGAATGTGTTTGACCAATTCTTCCGCTGACATTGATGTTTCTGCCGGTTTGTAGCTGTAATGGTCTTGGCTGATTTTTTCAGCAAGCTCATTCGTCACGTTTCGATGGGATAAAAAATGGCTGACAATTTGATTGGATTGGCTCATTATGATCTCCTCCATATGTAAAAATAAATGGTGCAATGAAATCCTATATCAACGGTTACGAATTCACAAGTAATATGCTGTGGGATGAAACAAAATGCTATGTCAATCGTATATATAACGTTCACAAAATATGAAATGGAGTATAAACATGACAACCATACCTTTCATTTATCAGTACGAAGAAAAAGAGAATGAAAGAGCTGCAGCGGGCTACGGCACTTTCGGTTACCTTATCACACGGATTGAAGAAACGCTTTATGATCAATACGGCGTATTCTATGAGCTCTATGCCAGTGATGACCCGAACACGGAATACTGGGAGCTTCTTGTAGAAGATGTCCGCAGCGGTTCATTGAAGCCTGAGCATGTGGCATATATATTTGAAAAGCTTGAAAAGAAAACCTTTGCTTACGATGAAGATGAAAAAGAACCGGATTATACCGTCCATAAGTCTATAAGAAACAGTGTATACGCGTATCCTGAAAAGGGAGTTGCTTTTGCCAGAATTCCTTATTTTCAAGATGGGAGCATCATGAGTTTCGATTGTCTGTTTGCGGTTAACGATGAAAAGATGCGTGCATTTCTGGAGGGAGTCAGACCGCGTCTCTGGGAAAAAAGCAAGCGGAAAGTGACCGTTTTTACGGATGGAGATGGAGGGACTTCTAGAGAGCAGGAAGCCATTGTCAGAGAGGTTCAGCGGAGTCAGGTAATCATGAATCCGCTATTGAAAAAAGAGATATACAGATCAATTGATCAGTTTTTTCATAGTGATAAATCGTTTTATCAAACGTATGACATCCCTTATAAGCGCGGCATTCTGTTATATGGACCTCCTGGAAACGGAAAGACGACATTAGTGAAGTCGATCGCAGGCAGTATCGATGCACCTGTTGCCTATTGGCAAATTACTGAATTTACGTCGAGCGAGACAATAGAAGAAGTCTTTCAGGCAGCGAGACGCCTCGCTCCTGCAGTTCTCGTCATCGAGGATATAGATTCGATGCCGGAAGATGTGCGATCCTTTTTTCTCAATACGTTGGACGGCGCGACATCAAAAGAGGGGCTATTTCTCATCGGCACGACAAACTATCCCGAAGAGATCGATCCAGGTTTGATGAATCGTGCAGGACGATTTGACCGTGCCTATGAAATCGGGCTTCCGGATGAAGAGCTGCGGCTGGAATATATGAAAATGAGAGGCTTTGACATCTTTTTGAGTGAAGAAGAAATAAAAAACGCCGCAAAGCTTACAGAAGGCTTTTCCTTTGCACAGCTGGGAGAATTATATGTATCTTCAGCGCTTCAATGGCACCAAGAAGGGAATCATCATATTGAAACCATGGTGAAAGACATGACAGGAGAGCAAAGAAAAAGCCGGCAGGGAAGCTGGATGGAAAGAAACAAAGTCGGTTTTCACTAAAAGAAAGCACGGGTTTTTGAAAAACCCGCGCTTTTTTGTTGCGGTTAGCCGAAATTCGACAATTGCGGTTATTTTGCGTTCTTCTTTTTCTTGTAAATATGATAAAATATGACATATCTCGGGTAATTCAAAAGGGGGGATTAATTGAGGATGAAGCAGACGATTCCGTCCTCTTATGTCGGGCTTAAAATTAATGAATGGTATACTCATATCCGGCAGTTCCACGTCGCTGAAGCCGAACGGGTCAAGCTCGAAGTAGAAAGAGAAATTGAGGATATGGAAGAAGACCAAGATTTGCTGCTGTATTATTCTTTAATGGAGTTCAGGCATCGTGTCATGCTGGATTACATTAAGCCTTTTGGAGAGGACACGTCGCAGCTGGAGTTTTCAGAATTATTAGAAGACATCGAAGGGAATCAGTACAAGCTGACAGGGCTTCTCGAATATTACTTTAATTTTTTTCGAGGAATGTATGAATTTAAGCAGAAGATGTTTGTCAGTGCCATGATGTATTATAAACGGGCAGAAAAGAATCTTGCCCTCGTCTCGGATGATATTGAGAAAGCCGAGTTTGCTTTTAAAATGGCTGAGATTTTTTATAATTTAAAACAAACCTATGTTTCGATGAGCTACGCCGTTCAGGCATTAGAAACATACCAAATGTATGAAACGTACACCGTCCGCAGAATCCAATGTGAATTCGTTATTGCAGGTAATTATGATGATATGCAGTATCCAGAAAGAGCATTGCCCCACTTAGAACTGGCTTTAGATCTTGCAAAGAAAGAAGGCAATCCCCGCCTGATCAGTTCCGCCCTATATAATCTCGGAAACTGCTATGAGAAAATGGGTGAACTGCAAAAGGCAGCCGAATACTTTGAGAAATCTGTTTCTATTTGCAAGTCGGAAAAGTTCGATAATCTTCCGCATTCTATCTACTCTTTAACACAAGTTCTGTATAAACAAAAAAATGACGCCGAAGCGCAAAAAAAGTATCATGAAGGATTGGAAATCGCCCGTCAATACAATGATGAATTATTTGTGGAGCTTTTTCAATTTTTACATGCGTTATACGGAAAAAACATTGACACAGAATCAGTCTCACATACCTTTCAATTTCTTGAAGAACATATGCTGTATCCTTATATTGAAGAGCTGGCGCATGATGCTGCCCAATTCTATATAGAAAACGGACAGCCCGAAAAAGCACTGTCATTTTACGAGAAAATGGTGCACGCACAAAAACAAATCCAGAGAGGAGATTGTTTATATGAAATCTAAATGGATGTCAGGTTTGTTGCTCGTTGCGGTCGGGTTCAGTTTTACTCAGGTGATGGTTCATGCAGATGACACAGCAAACACAGAGGGGAAAACATTTCATATTGCGGCACGCAATCAAACATGATGCATAAAAAAAGACCCTTAGGGGTCTTTTTTATTTCAGCTTCCATTCTTTTATCGTCAGCTCAGAAGATCCGCTTGCCACCAGCGGATCTGCATGCCCGATTTCCGCTGCCTCTTCCAGCGAATCTGCTTCGATGACATATGCTCCGCCTGTGGCGTCTTTGAATGGCCCAAACATTTTTAAGCGCTTTTCTGACTGTAAGCGGTCCAGAAATTCATAGTGCCCAGCCACATGCTTCTGATTAAATTTCTCCGTTCTCATTGTGAGCATTAAGTATGTATGCATATTCAGCCCTCCCATTGAAATTTAGTTTAACACATTTAACCATATAGCAGTGATAGATGATATGAGCTTTTCGTCCTACGAATGCCACCTATTTATGAAAAAAGAAAAGGAGAGATGATAGGTGAGCATTCCAGTAAAGAAAAATTTGGTTTCTGAGGCGAAATACGCATTGAAGTGTCCGAATGCAATGTCCGCTGAATACATTACCATCCACAACACGGCAAACGATGCATCAGCAGCCAATGAAATCAGCTATATGATCGGGAACACAAGCTCGACAAGCTTTCACTTTGCGGTCGATGATAAAGAGGTCATTCAAGGTCTGCCGCTTGACCGAAACGCCTGGCACACAGGTGACGGCACAAACGGTCCGGGGAACCGCAAATCAATTGGCGTTGAGATTTGCTACAGCAAATCGGGAGGTCCAAAGTATGAGGCAGCTGAAGCCTTAGCGATTTCATTTGTCGCACAGCTTTTGAAGGAGCGCGGCTGGGGAATCGATCGGGTGAGAAAGCATCAAGACTGGAACGGAAAGTACTGCCCGCACCGCATTTTATCAGAGGGGCGCTGGGACCAAGTGAAGGCGGCAATTGAAAAGGAATTAAATGGGAGCGTATCAGCGAAAAAGGCAGCAGTCACTTCTTCGGCGTCTGAATATCATGTAAAAAAAGGCGATACACTGTCAGGGATTGCCGCATCCCACGGAGTCAGTGTAAAAACGCTGCAAAGCATCAATCATATCACTGACCCAAATTACATTAAAGTCGGACAAGTGATCAAACTGCCTCAGACGGCATCTGCTTCTAAAAGCCATGCCGCATCCTCATATCCGCTCCCATCCGGGGTGATGAAAGTGACAAGCCCGCTGACGAAAGGAACAAAAGTGAAGCAGGTGCAGGACGCTTTAGCCGCCCTTTATTTTTATCCTGATAAAGGAGCGAAAAATCACGGCGTTGACGGCGTCTATGGCCCGAAAACAGCTAATGCAGTCAAACGTTTTCAGTCTGTCAGCGGTTTAACGGCTGATGGGATTTACGGTCCGAAGACGAAAGCGAAGCTAGAGGAAAAGCTGTAATGAAATGACGGAAGCTTCACAGCTTCCGTCACTCATCTTACATACAAACAGCGGCAAGCACCTTTTGAATATCATAAATGCTTTCATCTTTTTTAAACTGCTTTGAGACGGCGGGAAGTTCCGCGCCAGAGATCCAAATTTTCAGCTCTGAATCAAGATCAAAGCGGCCGGCAGTTTCCACGCTGAATCTGGAAATGCTTTTGTACGGAATTGATTGAAATTCCGTTTTCTTGCCTGTGATTCCCTGCTTATCTACAAGAATAAGCCGCTTGTCAGTAAAGACAATCAAATCGCGAACCAGCTTAAACGCGGCTTCAACCTTCTCACCCTCTAGTAAAATATGAGCAAGCTCTTCTTTCACAGCAGCCGTTGACAGTGTTGACGCATTGCCTAGTAAACCATCAATAAATCCCATCATATACCTCCTGTCTGTATTCTATCAAATCATACTATAAAAAGGTTTTCATTCATAGAAGAGTAGAGTAAACTGATGCTGACTGGAAAAGGAGGGCGTTCAAAATGAAAGATCGGTATGACAGCTTTGCGGCCCTTTCTGCTTCTGAATCGGAGTACCGGATTATTTATGAAGAAAAAAACGGAAGTGAACTTATCGTCCTCGGTCCCCACGGCGGCAGAATTGAGCCTGGTGTCAGTGAACTGGTGCGGGCATTTTCCGATCGATGTTCCATTTACTTGTTTGAAGGTGTAAAACAGCGAAACAATCGTTCTTTGCATCTCACTAGCATTCGTTTTGATGAGCCGTTGGCTTTAGAAAAAGTGAATGCCCACGATTACGCATTAGCGTTTCACGGGTATTATGATCCAAACATCCCAAAAACATTGGTTGGCGGGACGGATCGCAAAAAAGCCAAGCTCATTTGTGAGCGTCTGAATGAAGCGGGTTTCAGCGCCGAACTCACTAGTGAGAAAGATCGGCTGGCAGGTGTACATCCAAACAATATTGTCAATCGGACGAAGAGAGAAATGGGGCTCCAATTGGAGGTGAGCACTGCACAAAGAAACGTGCTGTTCTGCAATTTTGGTTGCCGTGATAAAAGCTACATACAAAACGATTTGTTTGATCGATATGTGGAAGCCGTCAAACTTGGCTTTTATAAATAAAACCAGACGGGACCTGCACGGTCGGCCCATTCCTTCATACGCTGGGGGTGTGCGAAAGTGTAGGGAGGAATGATTCATGTTTTATCATATAAAAGAGCTTCAATATCAAGCAAAGCCAGCTCATCCCGATCCGGTTTATGCGAAAAAGCTTCAAGAGGTGCTGGGCGGCCAATACGGTGAGATCAGTGTTATGATGCAATATTTGTTTCAGGGTTTTAACTGCCGTGCAGATGCGAAATATAAAGATTTGCTTTATGATGTCGGTACAGAAGAGATCGGGCATGTGGAAATGCTTGCGACGATGATCTCCAGGCTTTTGGACAATGCACCGGCTGATGTGCAGGAAAATGCTTATAAAAGTGATCCTACTGTGGCAGCGGTGTTGTCCGGAATGAACCCGCAGCATGCGATTGTCGCAGGTTTAGGCGCGATGGCGGCTGACAGCGAAGGATATCCATGGAATGCCAAATATATTATTTCAAGCGGAAATTTGCTCGCAGATTTTCGCGCCAACTTAAATGCGGAATCCCAAGGGCGCCTTCAGGTGACACGTCTTTATGCCATGACCGATGATCCAGGGGTAAGAGATATGCTGTCATTTTTGATTGCAAGGGATACTTATCATCAAAATATGTGGTATGCGGCCATTAAAGAGCTGGAGGAAAGAGAACGGGATATTGTCGTCCCGACGACGTTTCCGCGTGAGCTCGAAAAGCAGGAAGTCTCCTATGATCTGTTTAACTTTTCCAGGGGGGATGAAAGCTCACAAGGAAGATGGGCACATGGGGAAGCCTTTGATGGCCGGGGTGAATTCAGGTATATCCCGGCTCCGATTGCGTTCGCATCTGCGCCTCATCTTAAACCGGCGCCAATGTGGCTGCAGAATACCATTCCACCGATGTCAAAATATTAATATCTCTGCCGGGCTGAGGATAAATGTCCCCAGCCCTTTTGGATCAGATGTTTTTGCCGACATGATAGAACGCTTTTTCCTCTGCGACTTGCAAGTGCTGCTGATCGCTTTCCTCGTACGCATTTGGCCGCTTGTGAGCTAATAAATAAGCGAGCCGCTTCTGAAATTGAATACCTGCTTTACGCCGTTCAAACATGTCAAGCCTTTTTTCAGCAAATTCCTTTGTTACCCGGAATACCGCCGAAATTGTGGCGAGTGCCTGGCTTCTCCATTGCGGCAGTTCCATCTGCAACAGCATAAAGGTTGGCACACAGAAGTGGTACATAAATTGATTCGCCTGAAATTCCTGTAGTTCTCTGAAAAGCTTGTTCATCTGAAAATGATTGCCTGCATGCTTTAACACGTGGCACAGCTCATGGCCAAAATCCTCCCATTGCTCTTCCCGTGACTTTTTTTGGTTCAATACGATACTGTACATGCCGTCGTATTTCACCATCATGCTCCCCATATCCTCAAAATGCACCCAAATATCCAGGTCCTTTGCGATTTTCAGCATGTCAATGTGATGAGGGGATGTGATACCCAGACGGGTGTACAAATTTTTAACGTATTCCTCCAGATGTGATAAGTAATCGCCCAATTGAATACTCCCTTTCGAACGTGTGTTCTGTTTTTAGCGAGAAAGAAAAGCCCGTATAGGACTGGAAAGTGGTGTAGAAATTTTTCCCTTTTCTTTAAAAAATAAACACTTTTTCTTTATATCGGTCTACTTTTTATATGTTTTAGAGAACAGAGAACGATTTATTTATTTTTCGGTTTGCGGTTTTTCTCTTTTTCTTTTAAATAGTTGATAAATTCGATGGCCTGCTGTTTGCTTTCTGGGGAAAAATCCTGCATATCACGGTACGCAAGCTGCAGGTCCGGATCTGAGAACATATCGTCGTCGGATTTTTTGTCTTTACCCGTTAATAAGTAATCAGTCGTTACTTGAAAGTAATCAGCCAGCTTTTGGAGTGTGTCGTAATCAGGTTCGCTTCGCCCGTTTTCGTAATGGGAATATCGTGCCCGTGACACACCGATGTGTGATGCGATTTCTTCCTGTGTCCTTTTCCCTCTGAGACTTTTCAATCTGCCGCCTATCATACTATGACCTCTCTTTTTTAAACTCCCTAAGTTACTTATAATTATAGATACAATATGTATCAAAATAAAGTTATGATAAAAAAAGTATCAAAAATAACTTGATGATACAGATTGTATCGTTTATACTTGGTAACAGTTGATACGAAATGTATCAAAAACAAATCAGGAGAGTGATCACATGTATCCAATCCAAATTGTTTTTAGTGAAAATCCCATAGATCAGCGCCATCTCGGACAATCCGGCGGCACCATTTCGTTTACGGCATGCGGCCTTCCGGTGTTCCACTTTGAAACGCAAGAGCAGTTTCAAGCATACATGATGTTAAAAGGAGAAGCGGCGTACAATGAAAAACGATAAAAGCTATCCTTTTCCGATGTATTCAGGACTATTGAATTCAGAACATTATGACAAAATTGGACCGGCACTATGGCTGTTTCTCTGGTTTATCAGCTCAACAACAAAAGAAATCGAAAAAGACGGCGTAAGCTGGGGCATCGTACTCGGCCATAAGCCATTAAAAGCGAGAGAAATGGCGGCAGTCTTCGGTGTAAGTGAAAAAACCGTCAGAAGGTGGCTAGAGCTTCTCGAAACCCATGAGTACATAAAGGCAGTCCGTGCGCCATACGGACTGGTGATTTCGGTCAAGCATTCCAAAAAATTCACCTTCAGATCGGACAAAATGGTGCACCGGAGTATAAAAGAACGGCCATTTTCGCCGCAGACACCGGACACAAGCGACCGCACAGATAAAGATAAAACAAACAAATATACTGCTGCTGATGAGGCAGTGGATCACATTGCGAAGCGGTTTACACAATTACGGTCGGCTCAAGAAGGACGCACCGTGTATCCTTCCTCAAGAGATTATCAAGCCATCGCCCGCATTGTTGCTATCGGCGTTCCTGTCACGCAAACAATCAAATGGCTTGAGGAATGCTTTCAAGCTTTTGAAAATCGGCGGACTTCCGCTTCAGAAACAATCAAGGCCTTTGGCTACTGCTCGAAATTCATTGAAGACCGATTTAACGCGCAGCAAGCCAAAAAGAATGTTGCAATTCAGCATGAGAGGATGAAAAAACATGACAAAACGAACAATCGAACAGATTTTAGACGAGCTGAGAAGAGGGAGACGTCCATTACTGGCGGACAAACCGGCCGAATTAGACGCAGGCCGGTATGATTGCCTGCGCTGCAAGGATCAGGGAGGTTATCTCGTCAGGCAGAATGGCCTGGAAGTCTGGACGATGTGCAGCTGCATGGCAGAACGGAAAGTGAAGCGGCTGCTGGGGGCAAGTGAGATTACTCACGCTTTCAGACAGCTGGGCTTCAAGGAATTCCGCACGGAGGGAAAGCCGCAGGCCATAAAAGACGCGTTTGAATGTACTAAAGAGTATGTGGCGGATTATGGACAAATTAAGGATTGCCGGAAAAACAGCATTGCCCTTCTAGGACAGCCCGGTTCAGGGAAAACGCACCTATTGACCGCCGCTGCCAATGAATTAATGAGAACTTGCTATGTGCCTGTCATTTATTTTCCGTTTGTGGAGGGCTTTACCGATCTGAAAAATGACTTTGACCTATTAGAAGCAAAGCTGAACCGGATGAAGCAAGCGGATGTGCTGTTCATAGATGATCTGTTTAAACCGGTTAACGGCAAACCCCGCGCTACAGATTGGCAATTAGAGCAAATGTATTCGGTACTCAACTACCGCTACTTAAATCATAAACCGATTTTGCTTTCGAGCGAGCTGACAATTGAAGCACTTGTACGGATCGATGAAGCGCTCGGCACGAGAATCTACGAAATGTGCAGTGACTATTTAGTGATTATCAAAGGGGCAGCCTACGAGCTGAACCATAGATTGGAGGGCGTCAGATAATGTGCAAGCTTTGTCAGACAAAGAAAGTCATTGTGGAGCATACAGGGATTGGAGTCGTTTTTCATCCATGTCCGAACTGCCGGTCCGGCACTGATTTAACGCCTGTCATTCAAAAGCTGGAGCAAATGCTGACAGCGGGAAAATCGAGGCTGAATGTCCGTGATTAAACAGCTGACTGCCCTGATCGCTTTGCTGTTTCGGGCAAAGCGAACAGAAAAAAACATTGAACAATGGTATAAGGATGACGGGAAGTGAAAGTGTTGGAAAAAACAAAACAGACAGAGAAAAGCCCTGCGCCGTGGCATGCTGTCCCGTGCGGGGATACAAAACCAATCTATATTTATTCAGCTTACAGTGAAGAAGAAAAAGAAAGATTTCCGTATTCAAACGGGCGGCTGATTGCCGCTGTATTTGACCTCAGCTCTTATTCGCAAAAAAGCAATGCCGCTTTGATGGCCGCTGCGCCTGAACTGCTGGAAGCGTCTAAAGCAGCTCTTGATTTTCTGAAGGGAAATTCTGTTCATTCAAAGGAGCGCATCATTCAGCTGTTAGAAAAAGCCGAAGCAAGCGCTGCACCGAAAAAGGGAGGAAAAGAAACATGATTCATCCTAAAAAACTGCTGCATATTGATTCCATCACGCTGGGGAGCCAGCTGGAAGACGGAAAAATCCGTGTCATTATTGTGGATGGGATCAAGCAAGAAGCATGGATTACAGAAGCGCCGGAGCATGGAAAAACGCTCGTTGAAACAAGAAAGGGCGACCTTGCCCGTGTGGAATTTGAAATCGGCTACAAATTAAATTAAAGCGAAAACAGAATACGTCCAAGACGGAAAGCCTGCGGACACTGATCAACTGCACAGCATTTGTGCGTTGATTGGTGTCCGTTTTTTATTTCCAAAAATGAGGAGGATCATAGAATGCAAGACTTGCTATTTGAATATAAACGCACGCTCAAACAAACAAGAACACAATATAAACCGCTCGCTGAGGCAGATGAATCCGTGCTCTCAGCTGAAGAGCTGAAGGATAAAAAAATTATCAGAAATATAATTACTGATCTTGAATATGTAACAGAATGGCTTGAAAAAGGAAGACAGCCCGGTATCAGACGGGCGATTGACCGGCGTGATGCGTACCAGCGGCTCATGATTAAGGATCCGAGAATCATTGAATCATTTTCCAGCGCTATGATGTTTGAGCCGGACGGACAGGTATCAGAAGAAGACAGAGAGAGAATTCAAGCAGCATTAGCCCTGTTAACGGACAGAGAAAAAGAAATGTTTTTGCTGCACAAGGTAGAATGTTTTTCTTATGAACGGATCGCTGATCTTCTCGGCGTAAAAAAATCGACAGTGCAAACGACGATCAAACGGGCGATTGGAAAGATGCAAAGACAGCAGGAAGAATTGAATCGATCACTTGCATGAAAGCTTGTCATACGTTTGCCACCTATAAGTGAATAGAGCATGACACATAAGCGGCTGGGATAATCAGCCGCTTTTATGAATAAACAACCATGCTGGAGGTGGCGGTGATGCCGTAGCATGAAAACACAACAGCGCGAACAAGCATTAGCAATCTATCAACAACATCAAGGAAAGATCACAAATCGGGCGATCGCGGACACCATCGGCGTTTCCGCGAAAACAATCGGCGTCTGGAAAAAACAAGACAAATGGAAAGAGGCCCTGTTTTCTGCGTCCAAAAACGAACAAACACAGCGCCGGATAGACAACGATGAATTAAATGAACGCCAGCGGCTGTTTTGCCTGTATTACGTCAAAAGCTTCAATGCCACGCAGTCAGCAATCAAAGCGGGCTATTCTCCGGACAGCGCTCATGTGACGGGGAGCCGGCTCTTAAAAAATGAAAAGGTCGCTGCTGAAATCAGACGCATAAAAAAAGAAATGGTCAACGAGATGTTTATTGAAGCAATGGATGTGCTGCAGGTTTATATCAAGATCGCGTTTGCGGATATTACGGACTATGTGACCTTTGGAAAAAAAGAGGTCCAGGCTGTCGGGAAATCGGGTCCGCTGTTTGATGAAGATGATAATCCGATTATGAAGGAAATCAGCTTTGTCGATGTCAAAGACTCCGGGCTCGTTGACGGCACCATCGTGACGGAAGCAAAGCTTGGCAAAGAAGGCATTGCCATCAAGCTTGCAGATAAAATGAAGGCGCTTGAGAAGCTATCCTTATATTTTGATTTGTTTCCAGATCAATTTAAACAAAAAATTGAAAATGAGAAATTGAAGCTTGCCAAACAAAAAGCGGAGAAAACAGATGACAGCCAAGAGCCGATTGAAATTATGATCAAACGAAAAGAGCGCAAGTCATGATTGTAAAGGAAATCAACCCACATTTCGAAGATTACGTGTTCAATTGGGAGCAGACGTACCAGTTTCTCGTCGGCGGCTACGGCTCATCCAAAAGCTATCATACCGCATTGAAAATCGTGTTAAAGCTGCTGAAGGAAAAACGGACGGCCCTTGTCATCCGCGAGGTGTTTGATACCCATCGGGATTCGACCTTCGCCTTGTTTCAAGAGGTGATTGAAGAGCTCGGTCTGACAAAAGCTGTGGCAGCCCTTTCTTCCCCGCTGCAGCTGCGATTTCAAAATGGCAGCCGGATCATGTTCAAAGGCATGGACAATCCGGCAAAATTAAAATCGGTTCATAACATTTCATTAATATGGATTGAAGAGTGCTCAGAGGTGAAGTATGAGGGATTCAAGGAATTAATCGGACGTCTTCGCCATCCTGAGCTGAAGCTTCATATGATCTGTACCACCAATCCCGTCGGCACCTCCAATTGGACGTACCGGCATTTTTTTCGAGATGAACGCAATAAACGGTTTGTGCTGGACGACAGCGAGCTTTATGAAAAGCGGACGATTGTGAAGGGTGATACGTATTATCACCATTCCACCGCTAACGACAATCTTTTTCTCCCGGAAAGCTATGTGAAACAGCTTGACGGACTCAAAGAGTATGATCCCGACCTGTACCGGGTTGCCCGCAAAGGACGATTCGGCGTCAATGGGATCAGGGTGCTGCCGCAGTTCGAGGTGCTCCCGCATGATCAAGTAAATGAATCTATCGCAGCCATCAGCAAGCCGATTTTTCGTACAGGCATGGATTTTGGATTCGAGGAATCCTATAATGCCGTCGTCCGGCTTGCTGTCGATCCTGAAAAAAAATATCTCTACATTTATTGGGAGTATTATCAAAACAAAATGACAGATGACAGGACGGCTGAGGAGCTTCGTGAGTTTATCGATACACAGGAATTGATCAAAGCCGACTCGGCTGAGCCGAAAAGCATCCAATATTTCCGCCAGCAGGGCTTTCGGATGGTTGGAGCCAGAAAATTTCCCGGCTCGAGGCTTCAATATACCAAAAAGGTAAAACGGTTCAAAAAAATCTTCTGTTCGGACCGCTGTGAAAATGTCATCTATGAGCTCAAAACGCTGACGTATGCTAAAGATAAAAATGGGGCTCTGATAGAGGATGAATTCACGATTGACCCGCATACGCTTTCTGCCATTTGGTATGCACTTGATGATTATGAGGTTGCTGATATGAAAGAGACAGCACACAAACGAATCCGGCCGAACCGAGAAAGGAGGAGGTCATAAATCATGCACAATCAAACAGTCAGAGCAACTGTATTTAAAGCCAATGCCGCCGCTCCTCAGACAAAGCAAATCTATGAAGATGACTTTTCTGAGCTGTACGGAGAGGACATTATCGCTCCTCCCTATAATATCCTCGAGCTCAAAACCATTGCCGAATACTCGACCATTCTGCAGCAATGCATTGATGCGTACAGAGTGAATATTACGGGTTTTGGCTTCGATGTTGAGTACACATTTGATGTCAACGCGAGTGATGTCGATCAGGCAAAAAAGAAAAGAGCGGAAAAAGACTGGGCCAGACTCGAAGCCTTTTATAAATGTCTTCACTTTGATGAATCAGCTGAAATGATTTTAGGCTATGCCATCGAAGACAGAGAAAAAACAGGCAACGGCTTTATGGAAGTGCTTCGCGACGGGGCGGGAAAACCGGCCGGCATCGAATATTTAGATGTGAAATATATGCGTGTATGCGGAGCCGGTGAGCCTGTTGAGGTCTCATTTATATATGAAGAAAACGGGAAAATGAAAAGGATCAAAAGGCAAAAACGCTTCCGAAAATATGTGCAGATGATCAATGGAAAGAAAGTATTTTTTAAAGAATACGGCGATCCGCGAAAAATGGATATGCGCACTGGTGAATATGTAAACACATTGGCAGAGAAGCATCAAGCGAATGAAGCCATTCATCTCAAAATCGGAAGCGGCGTATACGGTGTGCCCCGCTGGATCGGCAATATTGTCAATTTATACGGAGCCCGAAAAGCAGAAGAACTCAATTTTATGTATTTTAAGCAGGGGCGCCACGTCCCCGCTGCGATTACAGTGGAAAACGGGATGCTGTCAGAAGCTTCTTACCGGGAGCTGCAGGAATACATGAATGATCTTGAAGGCGTTGAAAACGCCCATAAATTTCTCCTGATCGAAGCCGAAGGAATCGCAAAAGAAAAGGATCTCCACGGAGGCGAGGATATTACGCCGGTTTCCGTGGAAATCAAATCCTTGGCCGAAATTCTGCAAAACGACGCCTTGTTTCTTGAATACGATGAAAAAAGCAGAAATAAGCTGCGCTCGGCGTTCCGCCTCCCGCCGCTGTATACAGGCGAGGCCCAGGAATACAACCGGGCGACAGCGGATACGGCGAGAAAAATTACGGAGGAGCAGGTCTTTCAGCCGGAGCGAAAAACGCTCGTGAATAAACTGAATACGCTGCTTTTGCCGGAGCTGAATATCCATGACGTCAGGCTGACATTAAAAGGACCGGACTTTCGTGATCCGCTTGAGATTGCGAAGGTGCTCGGTCCTTTTATTACAGCCGGAGCAGTCTCGCCTAATGATTTACGCGACCTTGCCGGACGGGTGCTTGGCAAAACACTGGAGGAGTGGCCGGAGGACATTTATAAACGGCCTGCAGGACAGGATGCGGAAAAGACAAACTTGACTGCGCTCATGCAGGAGCTGAAAGAAAGCATCGAAGATATCAAAACGTCCTGAAGGGAGGTGAATCAAGCAGGTGGCGCGCGAATTAAGAAATGCCAAAATCAGCTTTGTCAGTTATGTGGACAAGGCGGCTAACCAGACTGAATTTTTCTTTACGAAGTCAGCCGGGCCTCCGTCATTTGAAAAAAAGGTTCGGCTGTTTACAAAAAGTGAGCAGGATGAACAAAAGCTCGTGTACGGAATCGTGTATGAGCCTAATGTTCCTGATGCCCACGGTGATTTTATGACCGCCGAGGAAATTGAAAAAGCGGCGCACGGTTTTCTCGCTGAAGCACGGGAGATTGATATTAATCACAGCTTTGAGGGCGGAACCGGCGTCGTGGTCGAATCCTATGTGGCGCCCGATGATTTTATGATCGGGTCAAAGCGGATTACAAAGGGCTCATGGGTGCTCGTGACAAGAGCGTCAGACGAGGTGTGGGAACAGATCAAGGCTGGAATCATCACCGGCTACAGCATGGCGGGCACTGCAGATGTGTATGAGGAAGAACCGGTTGAAAAAGCGGGATTCCTCAGTGTATTCAAGCAAATGCTTGCTGACAAAACAGGGAAGGAGACTGAAGAAATGAGAAAAGAAGACATGAAAGAATCATTCGAGCATGCGCTTTACCCTCTGCTCAAACGGCTTGAGCGGATTGAAAAAAACACAGACACGGAGGAAAAGCCGGAGCAGACGGGTGATGACGAGCGTCTGAAAAAGCTCGTTGAAGACATGCTTGCCCCGCTGATCGAGCGCATCGAGGCTTTGGAAAAAGCGCGTGGCGCATCTAAGCAGACAGCGGACGATACGGGCGGCAATACAGAGCAAGTCAAAAAATCAATCTGGAGCGGACTGCTGTAAAACCAGTCAAGGAGGAGGAAATCAATTGAGAAATCAAGAGATCATTCGGAAAGCGGAAATGTCGCTTTCTGCTTTAAAAAGCGGCGGGCTTATGAACCCTGCGCAAGCATCAGCTTTTATCCGCATGGTGCAAAACACGCCGACCATCTTTAGTGAATCCCGTGTGATTCAAATGGAAAACGACTCGCAAAAATTTGAAAAAATCGGCTTCGGCCAGCGTATTCTGCGGGCTGCGCAAGAAGGAAAAGCATTGTCAAACGACGAGCTGACAGTTCCAACGACAAGCACGGTCCAGCTAAACACGAAGGAAGTCATTGCGGAAATTAACATTACGTATGACACACTCGAAAACAATATTGAAAAAGACGGCCTGCAGCAGACAATCATGCAAATTTTAGCAGAGCGCGCAGCAGTTGATATTGAGGAGCTGATTGTAAACGGCGATACAGCATCAGCTGATCCATATCTGGCACAGCTGGACGGCATCCGCAAACAGGCGGTTTCCCATATCGTTGACATGAACGGTGAAGAACTGTCCAGAGCGACATTCAAAAAAGGCTTAAAAGCAGTTCCGCCGAAATATTTGCGCATCCCTCAGGAATTCAGATTCTATACGTCACATGGCTTAGAAGTTGAATGGAAGGACCGCGTGGCGAACCGCCAGACAAACCTTGGGGACCAGGCTGTTCAGGGCGGCTTGTCAACAGCATTCGGCGTGCCGGTCAAAGGGGTATCCAATATTCAGCCGTACACAGTCGGTGAGGGAGACGCGCAATATGACGCTTCTGATATCATTCTCACACATCCGAAAAATATCATTCTCGGCTTCTCCCGCAATATCCGAATTGAAGTCGACAAAGACATCCGTTCCCGTAAATTCATTATTGTCTTAACAGCCAAGCTCGACAGCAAGTTCGAGGAAGAGGATGCCTGCGCGAAATTAATTAACGTAAAAGAATAATAGAAACGGGGTGGCCAGCTCATGCTCATTGAACCGACTGACGTAGCCTCATATTCGGTCTATGATCGGGTGAAGAACAGGCCTGAAGAACTGCTGGCGCAGGATATCATCGAGGCGGAGGCAGAAGCGGCTCTCATCACGGGCCACCGCTTTGAAGATAGCTTGTATGATCCGCTGCCCGGTAAGGTGAAGTTGGCTTTAGTAAAGCTTGCCCAGTATTTTGCGCTTGTCAACAGCGATGAATCTGCATCATCAAGCTATCAGTCTGAAAAAATGGGGGATTATTCCTACACGGTTTCCGGAGAAGGCGGCATTCAGCGGCCTGAGGTGTATCATTTGCTCGAAGAGTTTATCACGCCGGGCTACGTCCCTGAATCCTCCAGACTGAAGGTGAGGTCTTTATGAGCTATCAGCAGATGCTCATTCATCGCTGTGACATTTATCATGAAGCAGCGCAAGCGCCATCTGCAGGCCGATTTGGGATTCCGGCAGACAGACTGCAGCCGGTGACTTCATATCCGGAGACACCCGATGAACAAGATGTCGCTTGTTATTTTACCGAAAAAACGCAGCAGCTGGTTCAGGAGGAGCCGGATCAAACTGTATATCACAGCTTTCTCGTCCATTTTCCGTTGTCAGCGGATATCCGCGTAAACGATAAAATCATTTGGGAGAATCATCAATATATACTAAAGCTGCCGAAAAAAATTAGACATCATCATTGGGAAGTCATCGCAGTCAGGGATGAAAGCCTATGAAAATAGCGGGATTGAAACAGCTAAACGCGGCATTAAAAGAAGCGGCTTCGGGCGGCTTTTCCCGACAGGCGACCCGGTGGCTTGAGGAGTGCGGGCAAGATTTTCTGGAGATCGTCCAATCTGAGCTCATCAGCACACAAACGGTTAATACAGAAAAACTGTTCCGCTCGTTCGAAAGAGGCACAAAGGACAATCTCTGGATTGCTCAAAGTGGCGGTCTTTCGCTTGAGGTGGGTACACAGCTTGATTACGCCTCATTTCTGAATGACGGCCATTGGACGTCAAAACAAGATGTGAGATGGGTGCCGGGACGTTTTCAAGGTTCGCGGTTTATTTATGATCCCGCGGCTTCAACGGGAATGGCGCTCAAGAGAAAATGGATCCCGGGCACGGGCTACTGGGATCATGCGCTGCTTTTATATGAACAGCTGTTTGAAAAATCGCTGGAAAGCAAACTGCGCCAGTGGCTGAAGAAGCTGTAAAGGAGGAGCTGGATGAACAGTGAAACAGGATCGATCATGGCATTTTTGTACAGCCAGTGGTCTGTTCCCATTTATGAACGCGAGCTTCCTGATCACTTTCAGGTGCCGTCGTTATACGTCCCATCGCCATCTGTTTTCGAAGAAACAGATACGGTCTCCACATTTAAAAAAACCTACAGTCTCAATGTGAAGCTGTTTCATCATGACTCCGTTCAGGCGCTGGATGAAGCGGACAGGCTCGCGGATGCCATCAGAGAAGCGAGAAACATGGTTCCGCTGCTCAGTGAATCCGGCGAGAAGACGGGGGATATGGTTCGCGTTACCCGAATTGAGACAAGGGTAGGAGACAGGGGCGAGGCGGTCATGGTGATCAGGTGGAGCAGCCGATATTATTATCACAAAACAGAACAGCCTGTCTTACAGGATATCGACATGAACAGCGGGGTGAAATAAGCGGTGGCAAAGAACAAACAACAGAAGAAGGCTGTACATACGGAGAGCCGGGAAGCTCTTTTTGATACAGCGGATTTGATTAAGCACGCGAAGGAACTGTTCGGCGTTAAGCCGGATATTCTTCAGGGGGCTTTATTTGGCGTGGATCAAACACGTATGACGAAATCAGAAGCCAATGAATTGATTCAAACATTTCTAACCAAGGAGGTCATGTCATCATGAATGGCGGAACATTTACAACAGGCAAAGAAAAAGAACGTGCAGGCATTTATTTTAACTTTAAAACAACGGCACAGGAGCGGGTATCACTCAGTGAACGGGGAACAGTCGCACTTCCGGTCGCATCAAGCTGGGGCGAAGCGAAAACGTTCGTCTCCATTTCAAGCGTTGAAGACCTAAACAAAAAAGTGGGTCTCAGCATTGATGACCCGTCTTTATTGCTGCTGCGTGAAGCGAAGAAAAACGCGAAAACGGTATTGATGTACCGTCTAACCGAAGGCGTCCGAGCGTCTGCTGATATTGCTGAAGGCGTTAAAGCGACTGCGGTATATGGCGGAACAAAAGGTAATGATATTATCATCCGCATCAATCAAAATGTGCTGGATGCTGATTCTTTCGATGTGACAACATATATGGACGAATCAGAGGTTGACAAACAGACCGTCAAAAAGGCTGAAGAATTAAAAGCTAACGGCTATGTCACTTTTACTGGAACAGGCGATCTTTCTTCGACGATTCCTCTCACTGGATCAGAAGGGGACACTGCAGCTGAAGCGCTGAAAGCATCCGCGGGTATTCGTTTATCCGGCGGTACGGATAAAGCCCCTGTCAACTCCGACTATACAGATTTCTTAGCCGCGGCTGAAACAGAGAGCTTTGATGTGATTGCGCTGCCTGTTGCGGAGGGGGACCAGCTAAAGGCGACATTTGCTGCTTTCATTAAACGCCTGCGCGACGGCCAAGGACAAAAAGTACAAGGCGTCACAGCCAATTATGCCGGTGACTACGAAGGCATCATCAACGTAACAGAAGGTGTCCTGCTGGAAGATGGCACGGAAGTTACACCGGACAAAGCAACAGCTTGGGTAGCTGGAGCGAGTGCAGGAGCAACCTTTAATCAATCACTTACATTTGTAGAGTACGAAGGCGCCGTTGATGTGTTACACCGCCTTGACCACGACACGATTGTTGAACGTCTGGGCAAAGGTGAATTTTTATTCACATTCGACGCCCGCGATAAATCCGTCAGTGTAGAAAAGGATATTAACTCACTCGTGACGTTCACAGCTGAGAAAAACAAGAAATTTGCGAAAAACAAAATCGTTCGTGTCCTGGATGCTGTGAATAATGATTTAACACGCGAGCTGAAAGCCTTAATTAAATCAAGAAAAGGCAGCGGGAGCGATATCCCGGCGTCTGAAGACGGCCTTCAGTATGTAAAAACGATGATCACGCAATACATGACAACGCTTCAGGATGCGGGAGGCATCACTGGCTTTGATTCCGATGAAGATATCACAATTTCAATGAATGAAGATCGTGACGGCTTCTTGATTGACCTGGCTGTACAGCCTGTCGACGCAGCAGAAAAATTCTACTTTAATGTGGAGGTAAACTAATATGGCATTAAAAGCACAAAACACAATTTCAGGAAAAGAAGGCCGCTTATTTCTCGATGGTGAGGAAATGGCGCACATCAAAACATTTGAAGCAAACGTTGAGAAAAACAAGTCTGAAGTCAACATTATGGGCCGCCGCATGACAGGCCATAAAACAACAGGGGCAAATGGAACAGGGACCGCGACGTTCTACAAAGTCACATCGAAATTCGTGCTATTGATGATGGACTATGTCAAAAAAGGCAGCGACCCTTATTTCACACTCCAAGCCGTGCTGGATGATCAATCCTCCGGCCGGGGCACAGAGCGAGTTACGCTGTACGACGTCAACTTTGACTCTGCCAAAATCGCAAGCCTTGATGTCGATTCAGAAGCGTTAGAGGAAGAAGTTCCATTTACCTTCGAAGACTTCGACGTGCCTGAAAAGCTTTCTGACACGTTTTAATTAAAACTGAAATAGCCAGCAGACCTTTCTCAGAAAGGTCTGTTTTTCATGATGAAATCAATCAAAAGACAAGGGAGTTTTTTACATGAGCGAGAAGAACGAAAACGTATATGATCTTTCCTTTTTTATGCCGGGAAAAACAATTGAAGCTGAAGAAATCAAAGTGCCGATCTCAAAGCGTTTTGTTGATAAAAAAGGGAATGTCATTCCGTTTATTTTAAAACCAATTACAACTGAACGGATTGATGAATTAGAGAAAGAAAACACCACATTCAAAAATGTGAAAGGCCGCGGCCGCGTCAAAGATTTAGACTCACAGCGCTTTTATGCGCGAATTGCCATCGAATCTACTATTTATCCTGATTTTCGTTCAAAAGATTTAAGGGAAGCATACAAAACAGCGGATCCAGTAGAAGTCGCAAAACGTGTACTATCTGTTGGGGGAGAGTATGCGAACTGGCTGAATAAAGCAATTGAAATCAATGGTTTTGAAGATGATCTTGAAGATCTAGAAGAAGAAGCAAAAAACTAGTAAAGGATGGCGATAAGGAAGCTGTGTATTTGTACTATGCAATGCATGAGCTTCATTATTCGCCATCCCAACTTCTTGAATTATATGAAGCACCAAAACATTTTAAAGCTCTTTTATTTGGGTTGATAGGTTATAAGCTAAATCTATTAGAAAAAGAATCAAGGAGAGGAGGGAAATAGTATCGCAAAATTAACAGCCCGTTTCGATCTCGAAGACAAGGTATCTAAAAAACTAAAACGGATACATAAAGGATTCCAAGAGGTCGAAAAAAAAGTTAAAACCATTAATCGGCAAATTAAAATCAGTATCAGGGCAGAAGATCAAGCATTTTACCGGCTAAGAAAAATAAACGACTATATCATTTTAAAATTCGCGAAATCACTTGAAATCAAAGTTGTACTCGATGATCAAGTCACTCCAAAGCTCGAAGCAATTGAACGAAAACTTAAGCGGCTGCCGAAAGAGACGAAGCTGACTGTATCTTTAGTAGACCGGACAGCAGCTGCGTATAAAAAAATAAAGAAGATGCTATCTAATCAAAAGCTATCATTCCTTTTGATTCCAGATGACAAGGTTACTTCGACAGTTAAAAGGATTATCGGTTATATTAAGAAAAATTTGAAAAACGGATACACAGTCAAGCTAAAGGTCATCGATGAAATCACCAAAACAGTTAATCGATTAACAGCACTTCTAAGGAAATTTGAAAAAACCTATTATGTAAAAGTGGTTGTTAAGACAAAAATATCAGACAAAATCAATAAAAAAGAAAGCCCGATTAACAAAGAGAAATCTAAGAAAGAATCAGGCACATCCTCGGATAAAGGCTCTGATAAAAGCTCTGATCAAAAATCTGGATGGGTCGGAAAAATAAAAGGTTGGCTGAAGGATTGGTGGACAAAATCAGCTTGGCCTTGGATTAAGGATACACTCAATGAAATAGGCAAAGCTTTTTTAGATCGTTTCAAAGAGAGATTGATAGAAAAGCTGAAAAATGACGTGTTCGATAAGATCATTGATAAAATTCTAGGACCACAAAAAAAGGACGATTCTGGTGAAAATTCTGACACCGATAATAAAGTCCTTAACCGTAATACAGGAGGAAATTGTTGCTGTGGCTGCTGTGAAGGCGGCGGTATCAGTTCGGGCACTAAAAATAAAAAAACCTACAGAAAAAAGAAAAGTCCCACAAAGGCTCCAACCAGAACACTCAAGGTTCCTGGAGAGGTGATAAGAAGACGTCAGAGCGGCATACCTGCTGAAAGTGCACCTAGGACCTCGGGTTCCAAGTTAAAGAACTGGCTTGGAGGGTTAAAATCGCTAGGGAAGGATTCATCCAAACTAGGCAAAGCGTTCAGAGGAATGGGAAAGGCAGTTCCATACGTAGGATCTGCTTTAGCAGTGTTTGATTTAGCTGGAATCAATAAAGATAATGCTGGCGAAAAGGTTGGTTCAATCGGAGGACGCATTGCGGGAGCAGAAGCGGGTGCAACAGCCGGAGCAGAAGCAGGGGCAGCGATTGGATCCTTCGTAGGCCCGGAAGGTACAGTAATCGGAGGCGCAATCGGAGGAATTGGCGGCGGATTAGTAGGCGGAATCGGCGGCGAAGAAGCAGGTAAGAACATTGGTAAGATGTTTGATACTTCTCAAATCAAAGAGAACATTTCAAATACATTATTTAATGGTGATTGGTGGAATGAAAAATGGACAGGTGTTAAAACAACAACGAGTGATACTCTCGGAGGCCTTAGTGATACATGGACTAATATAAAAGATACAGCTTCTACTACTTTTTTTGACTCAAATTGGTGGGCAGAAAAAGCTGGTTATGCATACGGTACATTAGAGTCTACACTTTTCAATAGTGATTGGTGGGGCGGAAAATGGGAGTCCGTAAAAGGTTGGACACAGGAAAAATGGGATCAAGCTTCCTCTGTCTGGAACTCTGTTAAATCAAAAGTAAAAGAAACAGTCTTTAATAAAGATTGGTGGTCCGGTAAGTGGGAAGGCGTTAAGAGCTGGGCTCAGGAAAAATGGAACGGTGCCGTTTCTGTTTGGGAATCAATTAAGTCAAAAGTAAAAGAAACAGTCTTTAATAAAGATTGGTGGTCCGGTAAGTGGGAAGGTGTTAAAGGCTGGACAAAGGAAAAATGGGAAAATACAAAGTCACTTTGGAAAAAATTCAAATCTACACTTGAAGACAGCCTATTTAATAAAGACTGGTGGTCTGGAAAATGGGATTCAGTAAAAGAGTGGGGAAAAAATATATTAGGAGATTCTTGGGATGCAGTGCAGTCTGCAGGCGGGAAAGTAGTAAAAACTGCTCAAAAAGTGGGCGGCGGAATGAAGTCTTGGATTCAAGAAAAGGTAGAGCGTTTTCAAAATGGACGAGAGAAAGCTCACAGAGACTTTGGAATGAAAACTGATAAAAACGCCTCAGGTGGTTTTATTACGAAACCAACTATCTCCTGGATCGGTGAAGCGGGTAAAGAATTTGTCATTCCAGTCGACAACAATCGCGGCCGCGGCAAAATGCTGTTAGCGCAAGCCGCATCGAAATTGGGCATGCATGTGGTCGATGATATGGCATCAGCCTCTACACTTTCAAGTGGAACAGCTCTAAACACTGTTGGCAGCCATTCTGCTTCAATGTCACCTTCTATTAACACATCTAGCCTTAACGGACAAGCTTCAGACCTCGGACAGCAATTTTCAGAGGGCTTTGGTAAAGGCATCAGCAATCAGCCTGTCAAAATGGAAGACTGGAAAAAGAAAAACATCAATACGCCATTTACACAAATGATATCTGCTTCACCAAACTACGGAAAACAAATGGTGAGCGGCTATGCCAAGGGCCAAAACGGTACAGCAACCGGTACAGACGGCTTTTTGCAATCAAAAGTTAAAACGCCGTACCAAGCCACTGTGAGCAAATCGTCATCATGGGGGACAGGTACGGTCAAAGGCTTTGCGCAGGGACAGAACTCGACCCAAACAGGGACAGCACAGTATGTGAGTACACATGTTGACAAACCGTTTTTGCGATCTAAAGAATCATCAAACGGCTGGGGAACCGGTATGATCGGGAATTTTGTTTCAGGTATGACTTCAAAGACAAGTGAAGTCCATGAAGCCGCCAAGGAACTCGCGAAAAAAGTGGAGCAGGCTTTCCGTGAAGAATTAGATATCCATTCGCCTTCTCGAGTTATGATGAGTCTCGGCCGCTTTGCCTCTGTTGGTGTCGTAAAAGGGTTGGATTCTGTCGATGTGAAAAAATACGCTGAAAAGCAAGCCGGTTCACTGGCAGCTGCTTATTCCGGAATGGGTGCAGTAGGTGGAAATGTGAAGCAGTGGCTTATGGCTGCAATGATGGCCACAAAAACACCATTAAGCTGGCTTCCGGGATTGATGACAATTGCAAAGTTTGAATCAGGAGGCAATCCTAACGCCATTAACCTGTGGGATAGTAACGCGAAGGCAGGCAATCCATCCCAAGGGCTCATGCAGACAGTACCAACCACTTTTAACGCACATAAAGCGCCAGGCATGGGTAACATTAAAAACCCGATTCATAACGCTGCTGCCGCAATCGGCTACATCAAAAGCAGATACGGCTCTATTGACAATGTACCTGGCATTAAAAGCCTGAAACGTGGCGGTCCTTATGTCGGTTATGCAAACGGCGGGCTGATCACGAAAGAACAAATTGCCCGTGTCGGTGAAGGAAACAAGCGGGAATGGATCATCCCAGAGGAACGTGGCATCCGCGGCCGCTACCTTCTTCAGAGAGCGGCACAGGCTCTTGGTATGGAAGTGACAGATCCGTCTCAATCCCAGCAGTCTGAGCTTTCTTCAGGACAAGTTTCAGCTGTTACCTCGGCTAACCGGCCAACCGCAACGGTTTCTGGATCAAAAGAGATTTATATTCAATTTAACGGTGACCAGCACTTCCATAATGGACAAGACGCCGAAAGCCTAGCGGCGAAGATCAAGCAGGCGCTTATAGATGAACTGCAAAAGGATATCAATATTGGAACGAAGGGAGTCGTTGCATTTGACTAAATCCGTATATGAATTTTGGATTTCACAAGGGAAGGACAAGCTGCGGCTCCCCGTTCTTCCCGACCAGCTGAGTATTTCAAATACAGTTCAGAATGAGACGGTTAAGGTAGCCAAGTTCGGTGACCTTACATTTATTGACGAACAGGGAGCGAAAGAAATTTCGTTCTCTTCTTTTTTTCCGAAGAAATACAGTCCGATAGCAGAATATCAAAACTTCCCGTCGCCGGAAAATGCGATAACAAAAATTGAAAAATGGATGAAGGCAAAAAAACCGATCCAGTTTTTGATTACCGGAACCAAAGTGAATCTGACTTGCAGCATTGAAGGTTTTTCCTATAGCGAAGGCCAGCAGGATATAGGTGATCGTTCTTTTGATATTCAATTAAAAGAATACAAAACCGCTTCCCCCCGAAAAATCAAGCGGAAGAAAAAAACAAAGGCAAAACGCCCGTCGAAGGCTTCCCCGAAAACCTACACAGTGAAAAAGGGAGACACGCTGTGGGACATTGCCGGCAGATTTTACGGGAACAGCACGCAATGGCGCAAAATTTGGAACGCCAATAAAACAGCAATGATTAAACGAAGCAAACGAAACATCAGGCAGCCGGGCCACTGGATATTTCCCGGCCAAAAGTTAAAGATACCGCAATGAAACAGGTGATGTATGATGATAGAACTGTTCGTCATTAAAGACACAGAGTGGCTTGAGCTGGTGGCAGAAAGTGTATCGCTTGAAGGCCATCGTTATCAGGCGCCGCGTTCCATTGAAGCGACCATCGTCATCAAACAGGGCGACCAGACGTATTACAGTGTCTCAGAAGGAGATACGGTATTGTTTAAATGGAAGGGAAAAGAGCTTTTTCGGGGCATTGTTTTTGCAAGAACCCCGGACGAGCATACGCTTGCCTTCAGCGCATATGATATGCTTCAGTACCTGGTCAAAAACCAGGATATGTACGTGTTTTCCAATCAGCGGGCCGACCAGATCATCAGAAGGATTGCCAATGATTTTCAGATACCGACAACCTCGATCGCGAACACAGGCCATACGATCAAAAGTCTTGTCATTAAAAATGATACGACATTGTATGACATCATATTAAAAGCGCTGAAACAGACGAAAAGCCAGACAGGGCGACATTACCAGCTGTATTCGGAAAAAGGAAAGCTCGGCCTGCGCGCGTGGCCAGATCCGTCAGAGGTATGGGTGCTTGAAACGGGTGTCAATATTACGGGTTACCAATACAGCACTTCTATAAACGACACTGCTACTCGGGTGGTGCTTCGCCGGCAGAAGGACAATAAAACATATAAAGCCTCTGCCAAGGACAGTTCAGGCGTAAACAAATACGGTGTGCTTCAATATACAGAAACGGTCACAGATGACATCAACCAGGCACAGCTTCAGCAGCGGGCAGATGTACGCCTAGCTGAAAAAAAGGGCGTGAAAAAAGAACTGAAAAATATTCAGGCAGTGGGCATCCCGGAAGTGCAGAGCGGCTTACCCGTCTATATTTCTATTCCGGAGGCCGGCATCAAGAAAACCTATTGGGTAGATACGGACCGGCATGAATTTAAAGGAACAAAACATACGATGACGATCGATGTTGTCGAAAAGAATAAGATGCCGGAAGGAGTATCCTGATGAGATTAAGTGAGGCTATAAAACAGTTGGCTGTTGGTGCAGTTGACGCTGAGTCTCCGGTGGAACTGCTCCCGGCTGAGGTCGTTTCGGTTTCTCCTGTGGAAATCAAATTAAAAGAAAACAGCAAACTGATCATACCGGCAGACGCCATCATTATCCCAAAACGGATGCAGTCCGGAGGAGACGATGCACTCGAGCCGGGGGATCGCGTCATGACCGCGGCTCTGACTGGCGGTCAATCGTTTTTTATTTTAGATAAAGTATAGACAAACCGCTTCGATCGAAGGGGTTTTTATTTAGCTTGTAAAAAGGAGTGGGCATCATGGCCCTGACACCAGAAGTGGAGTTTGAGGATTTTGAAGATGAGAGCGAAGTCACTGAAACCTCGCAAACGTACAAAATAGATTTTGAAAACGGAAGAATTACGAATGAGCTGATTACCGGGCTTGAAGCGATCAGGCAATTCGTCTATATCGCCTTACAGACAGAACGCTACGCGTATTCCGTATACAGCCATAATGTCGGAAATGAGCTTCAGGACGTGCTGACAGATCATGAGACGACTGATGCCTATAAAAAGATGGAGATCCCGAGACTGATAGAAGAGGCGCTGGTTTATGATGACCGGATATCGGATGTAACAGATTTTGAGATTGAAAAACAAGGCGACGCGTTTCATGTGTCCTTCGTGGTGGAGACGGATGAAGGAACGCTTGAGATTGAGGAGGTGATTGGCGAAGATGTTTGAAGATCAGACTTTTGAAGCGATTATGGAGCGTATGCTGAACAGCATTTCTGCAGATATTGACACAAGAGAAGGCAGCGTCATTTATAATGCGTTAGCCCCGGCGGCGGCCGAGCTTGCGAAGTCTTATATATGGCTGGATACTGTTCTTGAGCTAGTTTTTTCTGATACCGCGCAAGGCGAATTTTTAGACAGGCGTGCAGCGGAAGCGGGAATTGAACGGACAGCCGCCACAAAGGCGGTCAGAGCGGGAGAGTTTACATCTGGAGTTACTATTCCTGTCGGCTCCCGCTTTTACGTGGATAATCTTTATTTTCAATATACGGCAGACGGGACGCTCATCTGTGAAACACCTGGTGAAGCGGGAAATGCCAATCTGACCGGGCGCAATTTACTATCATTGGATACCATTCCCGGTTTAGAAACGGCCATTGTCAAAGAAATCCTAATTCCGGGACGCGAGGAAGAAGGAGATGACAGCCTGCGGGAACGGTATTTTACAAGGGTTCGTCGGGAGGCTGTCAGTGCCAATAAAATGCATTATAAGGAGTGGGCTGAAGAAGTGGACGGTGTGGGGAAGGCAAAGATCTTCCCGCTTTGGAACGGTGACGGCACGGTTAAAATTGTCGTCACGAATGCGAATCTTGAGCCCGCTTCTCCTATTTTAATTCAAAAAGTGAAAGATTATATCGACCCTGAACCAGGGCAGGGAGAGGGACAGGCGCCAATCGGAGCCGTAGTCACAGTGGAAAGCGCAGTCTGGAAGGAAGTTGAGATTTCTGCCGAGGTGCTGCCAGAGATCAATCACTCAATTGATGAAGTGAAGTCAGAAATTGAGGAAGGCGTTTTAAATCTCTTTAAGAAAATGGCGTTTGAAGACAACGTCATCCGTCTTTCTCAAATTAACAATATTGTCTATAATTCGCCGTCAGTCAGTGACTACTCCAATATTCAAATCAACGGCACGTCTGAAAATCTGGTGCTGAGCGACGTGGAAATTCCTAAGCTTGGGCAGGTGAAGATTATTGAGCAAACAAGATGACATGAGAGCTTATCTGCCGCCGTTTCTCACCAGCCTTAAAGAAATGGCTGAGCTGCTGAAAGCGGAAGCGCCTGAGTTTGATAAACAGAATAACAGCATATTTGATCTGACGGATCAGCTATTCGTGCCGACGGCGACATGGGGGCTCAGCCGCTGGGAAAAGATTTTAAACGTCCCGCGTGAATCAGGCGACACAGATGAGATCAGACGATTGCGGCTCATTTCCAAAATGTCGAACATCCCGCCAATCACTTACAAGGCTATTGAGCAGGCGGTAAATCGTTTCTTGAAAAACCCGTCTGCACAGGTCCGTCTGCTCCCCGGTGAATACCGCTTTAACGTGGATATCAATGTTGATGACCTTCAGCACATGAATGAGCTGATCGAAGCGATAGAAAACATGAAGCCTGCTCATTTGGCGTATACGCTCAGAGGCGGATTAAACGAGACGCTGCAAATCAAAGACACAGTCATCCTGAATCACCGCAGATACCGAACAGCCAGTGAGCTGAAGGTCGGTTATTCTGTCACCCTTAACAACAATGAGGTGGTTTTAACTTGATTTCAACCATATACAGAGAACGTACAGCGGCAGATCTGAAAAGCAGAATTGATCACGTGCTGCTCAACGGCCAAAAAACAGAAATAGTAGAACTCACCATTGACGGAGCGACAGTCACCGTCCTGACAAAGCGTGAGGAAGACATTAAGCATATCGAAACGGTACAAATTTTTGACGAGCTGGGCAATGTGATCACAGAGAGAAAGACTGACCTGGACGTCAGCGAAAACAGAACACTCGATTTCAGATTTACTTTTGAGGTGGTGTAAACATGGCATACGAAGAAAAAACAGACTGGCTTCCGGACGACCCCATCAACGAAGATGACGTCAACCGCTGGGAAAAAGGCATAAAAGACGCCCACACAGACCTGGCCGCCCACAAAAACGACATGAACAACCCCCACAACACAACAAAGGCGCAAATCGGGCTGGAGAATGTTGATAATGTGCAGCAGGCGGCTAAGAAGGATTTTGACAAGCATGAGCAAGATCAGGTGCGGCATGTTATGAATGAAGAACGGGTTAAATGGAATGGTGCGCAGCTTTCGAAAATTACGACAGACGATGGATCAATCCTTATTAATATCAATAAAAGTTACGACTTTCATAGTGTTGTCTTAGGGCAAAACAAGACTTTTACTTTTTATATTTCGAGTGATGCTAAAAATGCACCGCCTCGATCGGTTCACGGTATTTACTTGTATTCCTCTTCGACGAACGGAGAAGCAATGGCAATGGCCGAAGACGGTGGATTTTGGAGAAAGTCCCTAGTTAATGGAACATGGTCCGATTGGATAAAATTCGAAACTGAAGAAGATTCAATAAAAAGAGTGGCTTCCCATTCTGATAATACAGATATACATGTTACAAAAGACAATAAAGATAAATGGGATGCAGGACAGCTTTTTAAACTAACACAAGATAACGGCAAGGTATTTTATAAAAGCAGTAGTGAGACAACGGATTATAATGAACTGACTGCTACTGGAATGTATTTGATATACAATGCTGGATTGAACGGGCCATGCTTGACCCAATGTTTTCTTCTAGTTATGAGCTATGGAAATACACTCGTTCAAACTGCGTACGATGCTTCAAATGGTTTAAAATCCTTCTATCGAATTCGTAAAAATGATTCTATTACATGGACATCTTGGATTGAGATAGAATCTACAGAGGGAGCTCAAAAGAAAGTCGATGCTCACGCCAAGCTTACTGATATACATGTAACTAAGGCTGAAAAAGAAAAATGGGATGTCAGTCAATTGTTCAAAATAACTGCAGATAATGGCACACAAAAAATTAATTTGAATTCTGGTTCATTTTATGAATCCCTAAAGGATGTAGGCACAGTTTCATTTTATGGAACAAATGCAGTGACAGATAATCCGTCGGGGGTAAGCTTGCGGGGGATGCAACTGGTAGGACAGCCAGGAATAGGTATTGGCTATGCTGTAGATGGGAGAGGCAATGCATGGTGGTTTTACTATAATGCGAATCAAACTGCAATCAATTGGTATCCTATTGAGTCAACAGCAGGGGCGCAATCTAGGGTAGATGCCCATGCTAACCAAACAGATATCCACGTAACAAAATTTGATAAAGACAAATGGAATAATGCGCAACTATATCCATTAACAACAGATACTGGCCAACGAATTAGGATTGATAATGGAAAGAATCTTTTTGATTATCCAACTGGCTTATATTTCGGCGCAGGAGTTGTGAATCACCCAGGTGATGATGAAGCAGCTTGGTACTATTATGATATTACAGATGTTCCGGCTGACCTTGCCCCGCCTCAAGGTTTAAAGAAAATTGTCGCTACAAGATCCTATGATAATCAAACATGGATTGGAATTTTTCATAAAGAAGGTAATTTTTTAGGATGGAAGCGTCTTATTACTAACGAAGATTTTGAATCGGTAACATGGCAAAACGTCACACTAAAAAATGGAGCTGCTACTGGAGACAGACCGTTTCAATACGCAAAGTGGGGGAATTTGCTTCTATTACGTGGCCATATCACAGCAAATCGTGAAGTTGTATGTGGAACAATTCCATCTGACAGATTGCCAGAAAAAGGTGCAGTTGTAATGGTTCCTGTTTCTGGTACGACTGGTTATTCTAAGTTATTTATCCATACAAGTGGAGATATGAAATTGTCAGGTATTCACTCGAATAATAACAGCAATGTAACTGGTTACTATATGGATATTGTAATTGCATTAAACTAAAGGAGGTTAAAATTTGATACAAGTCTATAGATATGATGAAAATTTTTTATTTGTGGAGCCTGTCTTGGTGTCTGAAGTTGACGAGAAAGGCAATTATATCATACCTACTGATTGCACTACCGTAGAGCTGCCGGATTCTCCTTCTCTGTTCAAACCAAAGTTTGATGCAGATAAACAGGAATGGACTGAGGTAGCCACACAGGAAGAGATTGATGCGGTTTTAATTTCAACGGGAGAAGAAGTCTCTGTGGTTGACCTTTTGAAGCAACAAAATGCAGCGCTATCTTTGCAGATTGCTAAGACAGAGAAGGAAAATGAGGAAAGACGTATGAGGGAAGCGGAGCAGGCTTTTGTCATTGCTCAGATGCAAAAACAAATACAAGAATTGAAGGGTGAGTATGAATGGCTAGGTATCCAGAAGTAGCTGACATAAAGCAGTTTTATAAATGGAAATGCTATACAGATGAAAAAATTCGAGAATACGTTAGGATTGAATGGATTACCAAAGAGCAATACAAAGAAATCACCGGAAAGGATTACCTAACTTCCAGTGAAGATACCTCTGTTGAGAACTAGTGAACTTATTGAGACTTAATAAGGAATGATAAACGCTTAATTTAATAGGGCGTTTTTTATTTTGCCTCAAAGGAGGTGAACAAGATGAAATAATAGGGGGACGCACTGATGTCACAACCGACGGATGTACCTGATGTTAGTATGTTTCAGCAGGATTTAGCAGACATGAAAGGCGAGCACAAAGCGCTTGAGCAGAGGGTTTCCGCATTAGAACGCGTGTCTGACCGTCAAGACCAGCAAATCATGACGCTGAACGAAAAATTAAACAAAATTGAAGAAAACACTACGTGGATTAAACGCACCATCACAGGTGCCATCATTACAGCAGTGTCTACAGGCATCATTGGCGGAGCCATCGCCATTATGTACAGCCTGCTGCAGCATTAAAGGGGGATTTTTATGAACACGTTTGACAAGGGCACGGTCATCAGGACGGTGCTTCTTTTAATTGCTTTAATCAACCAGACCATGCTGATGCTCGGCAAATCACCATTGGACATTCAGGAGGAGCAGGTCAATCAGCTTGCTGACGCTCTTTATTCAGCCGGTTCCATTGCCTTTACAATTGGAACGACACTTGCCGCTTGGTTTAAAAACAACTATGTAACAGAAAAAGGGAAAAAGCAGCGTGACTTGTTAAGAGACAATAATCTGACAAAATAAGGAGAGATGAAAATGGTTAACATTATCCAAGACTTTATTCCGGTTGGCGCAAATAACCGTCCAGGCTACGCAATGACGCCGCTTTACATTACGGTGCACAATACAGCGAATACTGCAGTAGGGGCGGATGCTGCGGCCCATGCCCGCTATTTGAAAAATCCTGATACGACGACAAGCTGGCATTTTACAGTTGATGATACAGAAATTTATCAGCATCTGCCTTTGAATGAAAACGGCTGGCATGCGGGAGACGGAAATGGAAGCGGCAACCGGGCTTCTATCGGTATTGAAATTTGCGAAAATGCTGATGGAGATTTTGCAAAAGCAACAGCAAATGCCCAGTGGCTCATCAAAACATTAATGGCTGAACATAATATCAGTCTTGCCAATGTCGTCCCTCACAAGTATTGGTCAGGGAAGGAATGTCCGCGAAAATTGTTAGATACGTGGGATTCGTTCAAAGCAGGAATTGGGGGAGGCGGCAGCCAAACTTACGTCGTGAAACAAGGTGACACACTCACATCGATAGCGAAAGCATTCGGTGTTACGGTTGCTCAGCTGCAAGAGTGGAACAATATCGAAGACCCGAATCTTATTCGGGTTGGTCAAGTATTAATTGTAAGTGCGCCATCGTCCGCTGAAGAACCAGAGCTCTATCCGCTCCCTGATGGTATCATTCAATTGACAACACCTTATACCTCAGGAGAACACGTCTTTCAAGTGCAACGAGCACTTGCGGCTCTGTATTTTTACCCTGATAAAGGCGCTGTCAACAACGGAATTGACGGCATTTACAGCCCGAAAACAGCTGACGCAGTCGCACGTTTTCAGTCTGTTAACGGTCTGACTGCTGACGGTATTTACGGGCCTGCGACGAAAGCCAAGATCGCAGCGCAATTAAGCTGATCACAGACCATAAAAATCCCGGAGCTGGTTCCGGGATTTATTTTTTTTTCTTCAACTTTTTTAAAATTCCTGCACTGCGCTCCCTCACCCGAAGCGAGTACCCGGAAAGCCCAAACTTACCGTAATCAACAAACTTCACACGCCTCACCAATTTTTTCACTGTATCACCTGACATTATCCTCTGTTTGTATTTATTATATGTAACCCATTAAGAAAAGGAATAAGGACAAGAGCTGTTTTCTCTTGTCCTTTTAGTGTGATCATGCTTTTTTTCGTTTATACTCGTCAATCAGCCGTTCGTTTTCTTTGAAGATTCTCGCTGTGTGCGGACTGACTTGATAGCTTGCGACACTGGTGGTTGAACGTTTTTTCAGGATTTTAAACGGTTTGGCCGCTCTGGGCTCGCATCCGTTTTGAAACGCACGTTCCATTATCCTTCACCTTCCTCCTCAATTGGCAGCACCAAATCATATATGCTTGTTAATGACGTAAATAGCAAATAATCAAATTCCGTGACAATGCTGTCAGACGTCAGCTTGATGACATAGTTCTTTGTCTCGATGGTAAAAGGGATGAGAACCATTTTTCCGTATTGGTCGTAATAAACATCCTTTCGATCGAGCCGTGTTTGTACATCTGCCGGATCATCCATATGCTCGGTTAACCGGTCTTTATCAGCCTGCGTCGTATATTGGCAAAGAGAAGCCGTTAAGTTCATTTTATCAGCATAGGTTTTCAGCAGCTTATCAATGCCTTCAGCATAAGCATCTATACTTCCATAATAAACATGGATCGGTTCGTTTTTCAATAGGTATTGGTATGTTTTCAGCCGATTGAGATACATGTGGAGCATTTCGTTGTTTTCTTCAAGAATTTCTCTTGTGTCTGTTTCAAGCTCGCTGCCAGCCAGTTTTTTGACGTATGCACTTAAGAAGATGAAAGCATCAATCAAAGCAAAGCTGACTGCGACAATGAGATACCGATCCCAGTGGGTAAATAGGGAAGTGGGCTCATATGTCCAGTATACCATAGCGCCCAGAACAAACAGCAAATACCATGTTTTCCGGATGGCGGACATTTTTTCTTTGACCTTCGCTTCGAAACGCCACGTGGCATACACGTATAACCCCAGTCCAGCCACAATGCACCAGACCATGATCTGAAAGAATAAAACCATACTCGACTCCCTCACATCTGAAATAGGTTCTGCTTATTGTATTCGAGAGATCCGGATGGTTTTCCTCTTCCATTAAAAAAACCGCTCCTTTGACAGAAGCGGTGTGACATTAAAAAATCATATTTAAAATAAAGTAGGCGATGGCACCAAGTGTCGCTGAAATCGGAAGCGTAATGACCCATGTAATGAGCATTCGCTTGGCCGTACCCCAGTTTACGCCTTTTACCCGGTGTGACGCACCGACGCCAAGAATTGATGAAGAAATGACGTGGGTTGTACTGACCGGCAAATGAATAAATGTAGCGCCGAAAATAATGGCTGCCCCGGTTAAGTCAGCGGAAACCCCGTTTACCGGGCGAATTTTCATAATCTTTCCGCCAACGGTTTTGATGATTTTCCAGCCGCCGATTGATGTTCCTAGACCCATGGCTGTCGCGCAGGCGAATTGCACCCAGGTAGGAATATCGTTAGAAGAAGTATGTAAATTCGCTGTGATGAGAGCCATTGTGATAATTCCCATTGCTTTTTGCGCATCGTTTGTTCCGTGCGTATACGATTGCAGGGCAGCTGTTACAATCTGCACTCTGCGGAATTGCTTGTTTGTTTTCGCCAAATTGCTGTCTTTGAAAATCAGCTTGACGATACTGTATAAAATAAAACCAAGGACAAAAGCGATAATCGGTGAAAAGATCAATGCTTCAATGATTTTAATGAAGCCTTTATAATTTAACGCAGTAAATCCGGCTGCCGCAACGGCTGCTCCGGCAATAGCTCCAATGATGGCATGGGACGAGCTGCTTGGGATGCCGTAGTACCATGTGATAAGGTTCCAGGCAATCGCAGCGACTAGCGCGGCCAGAATTACGACAGAGCCATTTTCCAGTGTATAAGGATCTACAATGTCTTTCGTAATGGTTTTGGCAACACCTGTAAATGTCATTGCTCCGATAAAATTCATCACAGCCGCCATGATAATGGCATGGCGCGGTTTCAGCGCTTTTGTTGATACCGAAGTCGCAATAGCGTTCGCCGTATCATGAAACCCATTGATGAAATCAAACGCCAGAGCACAAATGACTATTAGTATTGTTAATATGAATAGAATATCCATTTTTACCCCTCGTTACGCGTTTTTCATAATGATGGTTTCAAGATTATTGGCAACACTTTGGCAAGAGTCGGCAATTTCTTCAAGCGTTTCATAAATTTCACGATATTGAATAACTTTAATCGGATCTGTTTCATTTCCGAAAAGATTCTTTAATGATTTTCTGTGCAGGTTGTCACAGCTGTGCTCATACTCTTTAATTTTGATAGCGTGAGGCTGAATATCCTTTAACCGGTTTTCTGCCAGCAGTTCAATTGTAATTAAAATTTCTTTCGCACATTCTCTGATGTATCCGCTGAATTTATCGATATGCTCGTCAGATGAGGTAATTGAGAAAATCTCCATCATGGCAGAGAAATGTTCGATTCCGTCAAGCACATCATCCAGGCTGTTTGTCAGCTGAAGGATATCTTCGCGTTCAATAGGAGTGATGAACGCTTTGTTAAGCTCTTTAATCATGACATGAACATGATTGTCACCTTTTGTTTCATATTCCTTTAACGTATCTGCGAATTCTTTAAGCGTCGTTTGGTTTGTGACCTTAAAGTTCACAAAATATTCGGCAGTTTCGTCTATGTTCTTTGCAATTTCTGTTAAAAGGAGTGAGAACTTATCTTTTTTTCTTCTTATCATTAAAAACCCTCCATAGTTTGAATGAGACAATGCACACATCAAATTATTATATAGCCTTTTGTCGAAAAAAAACAGGTAAAGTCGAAAAAAACACGGCTTGACTTTTTCTGCAAATCATGTCCCCTTATTTTGACCTACTTCGATTCAAAAAACCGACCCAAGTTTGCAAAATCTTTCTGCTTAACGTAAAAAGTATATCAAAAGTTGTGTTTTTCCTGTCAACTTTTATCTTCTGTTTCACCAAAAAACGGTTCCCTAAACAAGGGAACCGTTTTATCAGCTTGCTTTTCGTTTTTTCATCCAGTAATAAACAGGCAGTCCGGCAAGGCCGATGAGGATGGATAATCCGCAGCTCATTGTATCTGTAATGAGTGTGCTGCCTAATACAAAGAAGGAGCCTGCGATGGCCAAAATCGGCATGAATGGATAAAGCGGAACACTGTAGGCGCGCTTTTCTCCCTTTGTTCGCTTGCGGAGAATAAACACCGCAAAAAAGGCCATCACATAAAAAATGTAGATCATAAAAATAGAGATTTCAGAGAGCTTATCCGGGTTGCTGATCAGCATCATAATCAAAGCCAAAGCAATCTGGAAGGAAATCGCGATCCATGGTGTGCGGAAAGTCGGGTGTACATGTGAAAGCTTATCAGCAAATGGAAGCTGTTTGCGTTCTGCCATTGCAAATGAAACACGCGGGAAAGAAAGTACTTTTCCATTTAAACACCCAAAGATGCTGACGATAATTCCGACACTAATCAGCTTTCCGCCAATTGAACCGAACAGCATGGTGGCAGCAGTGCTTGTCGCATTTTCGCCAAGTGTGACAATTTCGTTCGCAGACAGGATGTGAAGCAATGCAAAGTTAATGAAAATATAGATGGCTGTTACGATTAATAATCCGCCCGTCATTGCGCGTGGCAGCAGCTTTTCGGGATTTTTCATTTCTCCGCCTAGAGCGGCCAGAAGAATCCATCCGTCGTACGCAAATAGTGTAGCCAAAATGGCCGCTCCGAAGTTCATATCGGAAATACTTTCGTTTACTGCTGTGAAGATGTGCTGATCACCTTTCCAAAGGCCGAAGATGATGATGCATGCAATCGGAATCAGTTTACCGATCGTTGTCAGCGTTTGGACAAAGCCGCCGTATTTTGTACCGATTATATTAATGACGCATAAAAAGAGAACTGCTATAATTCCGATTGCTTTTGACAATCCAGATCCCCAGCCGAAAAGATTCGCCATTAAAGAGCCAAAATATAAACCCAGCGCGGCTATAATCGCCGGACCGTAAATGATAATCTGCACCCAGCCGCACAAAAATCCCCAAAATTCGCCATACACTTCTTCAAGGTACGTATAAAGCCCGCCGGTTTTTGGAATCTGCGTTCCGATTTCCGCGATTGTCAAACCGCCTGCCAACGTTAAAATCCCGCCTAACAGCCAGGCGAAAAGCGCGGTTTTTGAATCACCTGAATAAGCAAGCACAGCGCCGGGCTTCATAAAAACACCAGAGCCGATAATGGTTCCGATGACAAGAGTAAGGGCAAACAAGAGGCCTATCTCTTTTTTCAAACCGTTGTCTTCAGTATGCATGTCCGTAACCTCCTATGGTGTTGAAGCTTCATGATGAAGAATCTATTTTTTCATATTGTAAACCCTATTTTAGAAAAGTGAAATAAAATAAATTTTCTGATTTTCGATATTTGCTTTTCTTGCAGTTGAAAAAACGGTGGAAACGCCTCGTTTAACAATCTATAAACGAATGAATATCATTATTTCTTTTTGTAAAGTTCGTGTTTTCTGCAGAGGAATTTTAGACGGATCAGAGGAGAGGCAGAAGTCAGAAAATGAACGAACCGTCGGTGAAGCTGATATGTTGACTTTCCCTTGCGAATAAAATACCTTGTAATTAGAACAATAAATAGATAACTATGATATGATATCTCGAAATCGAGATAAAATGACCTGGAGGGACAGCATATGAAAGTCAACGGCATTCACCATGTATCGGCATTAACGGCCGACGCACAAAAAAACTTGGATTTCTATAAGAAAGTATTAGGATTAAAGCTCGTCAAAAAATCCGTCAACCAGGATGAACCAACAATGTATCATCTGTTCTACGGAGATGAAGTGGCAAATCCGGGAACTGAGCTGACGTTTTTCGAGATTCCCCGCATTGCACCATTTCATGCGGGAACAAACAGTATTTCTTCTATTGGGTTGCGCGTCCCAAGTACAGAAGCTCTGCATTACTGGAAAGAACGTTTTGAAGAGCACGAAGTGGTGCACAGCGGCATCTCAAAAAGAGCCGGACGTGACATATTGGCATTCCAAGATCATGAAGGGCAGCGGCTTGTGCTGACTGCTGATGAGAAAGGAAAAGGATATGGCCTGCCTGTTAAACAGAGCGGCATTCCGGAAGAATTTTCGTTTCGCGGATTAGGGCCGGTTGAACTGACTGTGCCATATGCTGAACCAACCTTACACGTATTGACGAATATTCTTGGATTTACAGAAATGAACCGTGAACCAGTTGGAGGACAAGGAACCGCAGTTATTTTGGAATCAGGAGAAGGCGGTGCGGCAACGGAAATCCATTTAATAGAAAGAAACGATCTTCCGCGCGAGCGCCAAGGAAAAGGAAGTGTTCACCACGTTGCATTTCGGGTAAGAGATGAAGAAGAACTTGCCGGGTGGCATCAGATCATCAGCCGGGAAGGCTTTAGCAATTCTGGCATTGTTGAGCGCTACTATTTCAAGGCGCTGTATTTCAGAGAACCGAACGGCATTTTGTTCGAGTTATCAACAGACGGACCGGGCTTTATGGTAGATGAAAATCTTGATGAGCTTGGCCAAACGATCGCTCTTCCTCCGTATCTTGAGCATCGAAGAGCTGAAATTGAAGCGAAATTGAAACCGATCCAATAAATTGTGATTCATCTGCCTTCCGGCGCCGCCGGAGGGCTTTTTTATTTTGGTAAAACAGCATCACCCATTGGAATGAAATATCAGATTACGGTTGGGAGAAATGGCTTGAGATCAGCTGTATCTAGGATGATTGGCATGAAATGGCCTCGGCAAAAATATTGTCTTTGTTTATTAATAGTTTATTCATATTTGCTTGTTACACTATTTCCAAGTTAGACAAAAAGGAGTGAAAAACACGTGGAAAAGAAAAAACGCGAGCTGGATATCGTCCTCATCCTCATTTTGCTCGCATCTGCATTCTTAAATATCTATAACATCTGGAATGATGATACGGTGAATCCTTATTACACCGCTGCAGTCACAAGTATGATGCAAAGCTTTCATAATTTTTTCTATGCCTCATTCGACGCGGCGGGGTTTATAACGGTTGATAAACCGCCTATTACGTTCCAGATACAAACCATCAGCGCACTTATATTCGGTATGCACGGATGGAGCGTCATCCTGCCTCAGGCACTTGCTGGTGTAGGTTCTGTCCTTTTAATGTATCTGTTAATAAAACCGACATTCGGTAAGACGGCAGCAAGAATTGCCTCTTTCATCATGGCATGTACACCGATCGCGGTGGCTGTAGCACGTACAAACAATGTTGATGCATTACTGGTATTTTTCTTATTGCTTGCTACATGGCTTCTCTTTAAAGCGATCAGAAAAGGAAAGCTGATCTGGTTGTTAGCAGCGTTTTTCGTTGTTGGAGTAGGTTTCAATACAAAAATGCTGCAGGCTTACATGATTTTACCGGCTTTCTTATTATTCTATTTGATTGCGGCAAACGCTACGATGAAGAAAAAAATCATTTCGCTGGTAAGTGCGTTAGCCGTATTAGCAGCCGTTTCGTTATCGTGGCCGCTCATTGTTGACAATATCCCTGCAAGCAAGCGGCCTTATATCGGAAGCAGCCAAACCAACTCTGTGCTGGAATTGGCTTTTGGTTATAACGGAATCCAGCGGCTGACAGGCCAAAATTCCGGTAGCGGCCAGGGTGCGCCAAACAAAGACGCTTCAAAAGAAATGTCTTCTTCTGATAACACTCAAGCACCGCCTAATCAGACATCAAGCGATGACAAATCCTCAAGTGGCAATATGACGGCACCTCCATCCAATGGCCAAATGCCAAGCGGCGGAGAAATGCCAAGCGGCGGTCAAGGAGGCCCTCCAAGCGGCGGAGATGGCGGCCAAGGAGGACCTGGCGGAGACGGAGGGAAAGGCGGAACAGGAACCGGCTCAAAAATGCAATCAGGTTCAGGAATGTTTGGAACGGGAACACCTGGTCCACTGCGGCTTTTCCAAACAGAGTTATCTGATCAAATCAGCTGGCTTCTGCCATTTGCGATTTTTGGAATCGCAGGCTTACTGATCGCTGGCGCGAGAGAAAGAAGAAGATTATCTATAGAGCAGAAGGAAACGGTGTTCTGGGTAGCGTGGCTTGTACCGATTGCCGGATTCTTCAGTGTCGCAGAATTTTTCCATCATTATTATCTCATCATGCTGGCACCGCCGATTGCGGCTCTTGTCGGTGCGGGGTGGGTTGCCCTTGTTCATCTGTACCGCAATCAGACAGGCTGGAAATCATGGCTTCTGCCAGGCGCAATCATTGCGACAACTGGATTTGAATTGTTTATTCTCAGAAACTACAACGATCAAATCGGTGTTGGATGGAGTATCGGGGTAGGGGTTATCGGCGTGTTGTCAGCGATTGCTTTGCTGCTGTTCAAACAGCGCCAAAAACCGATCAGTTATTATACTTCGCTTGCAGCTCTTCTCGCATTGCTGGTGATGCCGATATATTGGGCAAGCACACCGCTATTGTACGGTGGCAACAGTTCACTGCCTGAAACAGGCCCTCAGCTCGCATCAATGAGCGGAAAAGGCATGGGAATGTCTGATGCGACTGTAAATGAAAAACTGATCAAATATCTAGAGGAGAATAACGCCGGAGCTGAATACCTATTCGCCACAACCGATTCGAACACAGCGGCGCCATATATCATTAAAACGAAAAAAGCTGTCATGGCTATTGGCGGATACAGCGGTTCTGACCCGGCGATCACGCTGACTCAATTTAAAAAGCTCGTAAAAGAAGGAAAAGTGAAATACTTCTTGGCTTCAGGAATGGGGAAAGGCGGAAACAATGACATTGTCGAATGGGTTGAGAAAAATGGAAAAGAAGTAGCATCAGAAAAATGGCAATCAAGTTCTGATCAAAAAACAGAAGATACTGATTCAGCTGATACATCAAGCAACAGCAAGGCTTCAGGCCAAACCGGCAAAATGGGCGGCGGGCCTGGCGGAATGAACCAGTCAGCAACGTTATACGAACTAAATGCTGATGAATAGGAGGAAAAAACATGAGCAGACATATTCAATATTCAATTGTTGTACCTGTGTATAACGAAGAGCTTGTCATTCATGAAACCTATCAGCGCTTAAAAGAGGTCATGGATCAAACGAAGGAAAACTACGAGCTGCTTTTCGTCAATGATGGAAGCAAAGATCGCAGTATTGAGATTTTAAGAGAGTACAGCCTGATCGATCCGAGAGTAAAGATTATAGACTTTTCAAGGAATTTTGGGCACCAGATCGCGATTACAGCGGGTATGGATTATGCACAGGGAAATGCCATCGCCGTCATTGACGCCGATTTGCAGGACCCTCCTGAGTTAATTTTAGACATGATTGAAAAGTGGAAGGAAGGCTATGAGGTCGTATACGCCGTACGTACAAAACGAAAAGGGGAAACCTTTTTCAAAAAACAGACTGCAGCTATGTTTTACCGGCTTCTCAGCAGCATGACAGATATTGATATCCCGATTGATACCGGGGATTTCCGCCTCATGGACAGAAAAGTCTGTGATGAAATGAAAAAATTAAAGGAAAAAAACCCTTTTGTCCGAGGACTCGTCAGCTGGGTAGGCTTCAAACAAACGGCAGTTGAGTATGTACGTGATGAAAGGCTTGCCGGAGAAACGAAATACCCGCTTAAGAAAATGCTGAAGCTTTCAATGGACGGCATTACGACATTTTCACATAAACCGCTGAAGCTGGCAAGCTATGTCGGGGTCTTAATGTCAGGCGCAGGATTTCTGTATATGTTTATCGTACTGTATTTGAAGCTGTTCACAGACAGCACGATTACCGGCTGGTCATCACTTATTGTGATCCAGCTCCTGTTCAGCGGCATTGTGCTTCTGATACTGGGCATGATCGGCGAATATATCGGCAGAATCTATGATGAAGCCAAAGACCGGCCACTTTACATCGTACAGAAATCGTACGGGATTGAAAATAAAAGACTCTATAGAGACCAGCACATGTCATAACCTTAAAACCTCTGTTCTTAACGGACAGGGGTTTTTTTATGTTCTGTCGATCAAAGTGAAAAATGCGAATGGATATATGGAATAAGAGAAGGCGGAAGAGATTGCGGGCTTGTACTTCGGTTCACTCACGCTGAAAGAAAAACGGCAAAGCCTAATCGTTTTCGTCTTAGGCTTTGCCGCATGTCAACTATTATATTGGGGGGCTTTTAAGAAACGCATGATCACTGCTGTACCAGTGACGTTTAATAGAATACTGGCACCCAGTACAACTCCCCATGCCAACGTCGATTCAGAGAGAAGAAAGCTCAGCAAAAGAAAAGCTAATCCTGCGCAGATCATACTCAATCCCGCGGTTTTCATGTTTATACCTCCTAGCAAACGATGTTTCTAGCATCTTGATGCGAATGATGTCAGTCTGTATGATATACGGATATCTTGCCAGAAAGTTTCATAGAGCAGTTAGGTCTTTGTCTATTAAAAAAGCCTCAGGCCGAATTTGGCGGCCTGAGGCTTTATCTCTTACGAAGTTTTCTCTTCTTTTTGATCGAGTTTAATTTTTTTCGTCATTTCTTTGCCGTTTCTGAGAATTTTCACTTCAACGGTATCACCGATTTTTGCGTCTTTATATAAGATATTGCGCAATTCACTGCCTGTATCGGTTTCTTTACCTTTTAGGCCGATGATAATATCCTCCGCTTTTAATCCAGCCTTTTCAGCAGGAGAGCCTGAAGCGACCTCACGGATGTAAACACCTTTATTCAGCTGGCTGCCGAACAGGCCGAGTGTGCCTTCTTGGTAGTTTTGCGGCACTTGTTCTAGATCAAGCATGCTGACACCGATATATGGACGTTCAATTTGCCCTTTCGACAGCAATTCTTCAGCAATCGGTTTTACGTCATTGCTTGGAATGGCAAATCCGATACCCTCAACATCATCCTCACTGATTTTCATACTGTTAATGCCGACAATTTTGCCGTCTGTATTTAACAAAGGGCCGCCGCTGTTACCTGGGTTAATTGCTGCGTCTGTCTGAATGACGTTAATGCTCGTTTCGCCGGCTGAAGTAGACATTGAAACCGTCCTGTCCACGCCGCTTACAATTCCTTGTGTTACCGTGCGGGACAGGTCTTTTCCAAGCGGGTCCCCAATCGCAATAACGGTCTCGCCTGTTCTGAGATCAGATGAATTTCCGAAGTTTGCCACTTTTGTGACATGATCATCACTGATTTGGAGAACAGCTAAATCAGTTAACGAGTCACTGCCTACCAGCTTTGCTGTCACTTCAGTGCCGTCATATAAAGATACCTTCAGTGAAGATGCTCCTTCTACGACGTGGTTATTTGTAATGATATAAGCCTTGCCATTCTCTTTTTTGAAAATGACACCAGACCCTGAACCGCTTTCTGTATCTTCGCTGGAATCAGAGCTGGAACTGGATGAGCCAGAGCCGAACAAAGAGCTGTTTGATTGTGCCTGAAGATTTGTAATGCCGACTATTGCTGGTGAAAGGTCTTCTACCATATCTGAGATTTTAGAAGAGTCCTCGCTCTTGAATGCAGATGAGCTGCTTGAGCTTGATGAGCTTTTTTTAGATTCAGAGGACGTGCTTTTAGCAGTAACAGATTGCGTTTGCTGCTGGCTGGATGATTGTTTTGCAGTGTCCTGAGAATCATGGTCGCCAAGCGGTGTAAACGTGTAAATGCCAAGGGCGAGACTGCCGCCGATCACTCCGCCAAGCAACGGCCTGAACCATCCGAATCCTCGTTTTTTCTTTTCCTGATCATGAATGACATTGCGGGCTGAGTAGGAGGTGCTCTGATCGTTCTCTTTTGTTAAAAAGACCTCATTCTCATTACCTTCCGTTCTGTTTTCATCACGATAGTTATTCATTATGTTCACTCCGTTTCTCTATTTTCACATTACTATTTATGATAGGTTTATGACTTGAGTTTATCATAAACAAAAACTGTGGGATAAAAATGAAAAGATTATGGGAAATTGTGAAAAAGTGCGGAAAACGGTACACTTCATATTGTATATGAAAGGACTGAGTCAATGGAACAAATTGGATTGATTGGATATGGCAGCATGGCGGATATGATCGCCAGACAGCTGTTGAAGCACGGACAAATAAAAGAGAATGAGCTATTTATTGAAACGAGAACGAAGGGGGAGCGGCTGCAGGCACTCATGTCAGATTACCCAAACGTATCGGCTGATTCGCTGGAGAAATGGGCAAATACATGCCAATTGATTTTGATATGCGTCCCGCCGCTCCATGTCATCGAAACAATGCGCCGTCTGCACCCGTATGTGAACAGAAATACTCACATCGTATCCATAGCTGCCGGTGTGCCGCTGCGTCTTTTGGAGGCGGAAACAGAAGCGGGTATCTCACGCGTTATTCCTGCCATTACGTCCGAAGCAGAAGCCGGCATCTCACTTGTCGTTCACAGTGAAGCACTAGCTGCGGAGAAGAAAGAGCATCTGAATGAATTGTTATCGGTTTTCAGCCGTGTACGAGAAATCAAAGAATCGAATGTTGATGCGGCCAGCAATTTAACGAGCTCGGCACCGGGATTCATAGCTGCAATCTTTGAAGAATTGGCACTGTCTGCCGTCAGAAACAGCAGCCTGTCCAAAGAAGAAGCCTTTGATTTTCTGATTCATTCACTATACGGAACTGGCAAGCTGCTGATCGAAAAAAATATGTCTTTCGAGGAGACGCTGGAACGTGTTGCAACGAAAGGCGGAATAACGGGAGAGGGAGCTGAGGTGATACGCGCCTCTGTGCCGGACGTTTTTGATCAGGTGTTTGAAAGGACGCTGAAAAAATATGAACTTGTTACAGAACAGACAGAAAAACAGACATGAATCCTTGCAAGAGGATTCTTTTTTATCACTGAATGGTCGAGATTTTCCCCAGTTATATTGCATTTTTCCTCTTTTTTTAATATAATTTGTTGGAATATTCATAATTTAGTAAAAAAGGAGGAGCGTTATGAAATTGTACCTGTCAGTAGATATGGAAGGTATTTCGGGTCTTCCGGACGATACCTTTGTGGATTCCGGCAAGCGTAATTATGAACGCGGGCGGCTCATTATGACTGAAGAAGCAAACTACTGTATTGCCGAAGCATTTAACAGCGGGTGTACAGAGGTGTTGGTCAATGACAGTCATTCGAAGATGAATAATCTGATGGTTGAAAAGCTTCACCCTGAAGCAGATTTGATTTCCGGTGACGTCAAACCATTTTCTATGGTTGAGGGACTGGATGATACGTTTACAGGCGCTTTGTTCCTCGGTTATCATGCGAGAGCCTCGACCCCCGGTGTCATGTCACACAGCATGATTTTCGGGGTCCGTCATTTTTACATAAACGATCAGCCTGTCGGTGAGCTTGGGCTAAATGCATACGTTGCCGGTTATTATGATGTCCCTGTATTAATGGTAGCCGGGGATGACCGGGCGGCGAAGGAAGCGGAAGAGCTTATTCCGAACGTGACGACAGCCGCAGTCAAACAAACGATTTCAAGATCTGCAGTGAAGTGCTTGTCGCCTGCGAAAGCCGGACGGCTGTTGACAGAAAAAACCGCATTTGCCCTGCAAAACAAGGACAAGGTCAAACCGCTTACACCGCCTGACAGGCCGGTTCTGAGCATTGAATTCGCCAATTACGGCCAGGCAGAATGGGCGAATCTGATGCCGGGAACGGAAATCAAAACGGGAACCACAACCGTTCAATTTCAGGCGAAGGACATGCTTGAAGCCTATCAGGCGATGCTTGTCATGACTGAGCTTGCGATGCGGACATCATTCTGCTAAAGGGGTGTTTTAGGCTTTGGCACGATACCTGATAAAGCGTTTTTGGGCAATGGCAGCTACGATTTTGGTGATTACCACCCTGACTTTTGTTCTCATGAAGGTCATTCCCGGATCTCCTTTTAACGAGGAGAGAGGCACAAATGAAGCCGTTCAAAAAAATCTCGAAGCCTACTATCACTTAGACGATCCTCTCATTTTCCAATACATCATCTACCTAAAATCCATCATTACATTCGATTTTGGACCTTCAATAAAAAAACCATCCGACAGCGTAAATGACATGCTGGAACGCGGATTTCCCGTTTCCTTTGAGCTTGGAATGACGGCGATTGTCATTGCTGTGATTTCTGGGCTGGTACTAGGCGTAATCGCTGCGCTCCGCCGTAATGGCTTTTTGGACTACGCTGCGATGAGTCTTGCGGTACTTGGCATCTCCATCCCGAATTTTATTCTCGCAACATTGCTCATCCAGCAATTTGCAGTCAATCTCAAACTATTTCCTGCTGCCACATGGACGAGCCCGATTCATATGGTGCTTCCGACCGCAGCGCTTGCTGTAGGGCCAATGGCGATCATTGCCAGGCTGACACGGTCAAGCATGGTCGAAGTTCTGACTCAGGATTATATCCGCACAGCAAAAGCAAAAGGGCTTTCCCCGTTCAAAATTATTGTGAAACACGCACTCAGAAATGCACTCATGCCCGTCATTACCGTCCTGGGCACACTCGTCGCCAGCATCTTAACAGGAAGCTTTGTCATTGAAAAAATCTTTGCCATTCCGGGAATGGGAAAATATTTTGTGGAAAGCATTAATCAGCGGGACTATCCCGTGATTATGGGAACGACCGTTTTTTACAGCGTCATTCTGATCATCATGCTGTTTTTGGTCGATTTGGCCTACGGTCTCTTAGACCCGCGCATTAAACTGCATAAGAAAGGGTGAAGCGTGTGAATCTCCCTGTACAAACGGATGAACGCCAGCCAGAACAGCACATTCAGGTACCGGATGAGTGGTTTGTCTCAAATCAGGAAAAAAATCGGGAAGCCGATTCGGTCAAGCGGCCGAGCTTGTCATACACGCAGGATGCCTGGAGGAGGCTGAAGAAAAATAAATTAGCGATGGCTGGACTCTTTATTCTTTTATTTCTTTTTGTCATGGCAGTTATCGGACCCTTTATATCGCCTCATAGTGTCGTGCGCCAATCGCTGACCGAACAAAATCTACCGCCCTCAGCCGATCATTGGTTCGGCACCGATGAACTCGGCCGGGATGTGTTTACCCGAACATGGTATGGCGCGAGAATTTCGTTATTTGTCGGCGTGATGGCAGCGCTGATTGACTTTGTGATCGGTGTCATTTACGGAGGCGTTGCCGGTTATAAAGGCGGCAGGATTGACAGCATTATGATGCGGATTATCGAAGTGCTGTACGGGCTGCCGTACCTGCTTGTTGTCATTTTGCTGATGGTGCTCATGGGGCCGGGACTGGGCACGATTATTGTGGCGCTGACTGTGACCGGATGGGTCGGCATGGCGAGAATTGTAAGAGGCCAGGTGCTTCAGATTAAAAATTATGAATATGTGCTCGCCTCGAAAACCTTTGGCGCGAAAACGTTTCGCATTATACGGAAGGATTTGCTGCCGAATACAATGGGAGCGATCATCGTACAAATGACATTAACCGTACCTGCCGCAATATTCGCAGAATCATTTTTAAGCTTTCTCGGCCTCGGCATACAGGCCCCGTTTGCAAGCTGGGGTGTGATGGCAAATGACGGCCTGCCTACAATTTTGTCTGGCCATTGGTGGCGCCTGTTTTTTCCGGCCTTTTTCATATCTCTGACAATGTATGCGTTTAATGTGCTGGGGGACGGATTGCAGGATGCGCTCGACCCTAAGCTGAGGAGGTAGCTGTATGGAAAAAGTTCTGTCAGTCCAAAATCTGCACGTGTCTTTTACGACTTACGGCGGGACGGTTCAGGCGGTCAGAGGGGTGAGCTTTGATTTGTATAAAGGAGAAACCTTTGCGATCGTCGGCGAATCCGGCTGCGGCAAAAGCGTGACCTCTCAAAGCATTATGGGCCTGCTTCCGCCTTATTCGGCGAAGGTGACAGACGGCAGCATTCTATTTAAAAACAAAGACCTTTGCCGTCTCTCTGACAAAGAAATGAGAAGCATAAGGGGAGCCGACATTTCTATGATTTTTCAAGACCCGATGACGGCGTTAAACCCGACGCTGACTGTCGGCGACCAGCTGGGGGAAGCGCTATTGCGCCACAAAAAAATGGGCAAAAAAGCGGTGCGGAAAGAGGTGCTTTCCATGCTGTCATTGGTCGGTATTCCAGATCCCGAAGAGCGCCTAAAGCAATATCCCCATCAATTCAGCGGCGGCATGAGACAGCGGATTGTCATTGCGATGGCGCTGATTTGCGAGCCTGACATCTTAATTGCGGATGAACCGACCACCGCCCTGGATGTAACCATTCAGGCCCAGATTTTAGAGCTGTTTAAAGAGATTCAGAGAAAAACGAATGTGTCTGTCATTCTGATTACGCACGATTTAGGGGTTGTTGCCCAGGTAGCTGACAGAGTCGCAGTCATGTATGCCGGGAAAATGGCGGAAATCGGCACAAGAAAAGATATTTTTTATCAGCCGCAGCACCCATATACAAAAGGCCTGCTGGGCTCTGTTCCGCGGCTGGATTTAGATGGCGCTGAGCTGATCCCGATTGACGGAACGCCGCCGGATTTATTTTCACCTCCGCCGGGCTGCCCGTTTGCCGCCCGCTGTCCGAACAGGATGGTTGTGTGTGACAGGGTATATCCGGCCCAGACGATCAGATCTGACTCGCATACTGTCAACTGCTGGCTGCAGGATCAACGAGCAGAGCATGCTGTGCTGTCAGGAGATGCGAAGGGTTGAACATGAAAAGGGGGAAGAGGATGAAACGAGTGAAAAAGCTATGGGGTATGGGCCTTGCATTAGGACTTTCGTTTGCGCTGATGGGATGCACAGCAAATGAACAGGCCGGAAAAGAAGGCAGTCATGATAAGGCAAAAACCAGCGGAGAAAAGGTGCTTTATTTAAATAACGAAAATGAACCGACTTCATTTGATCCGCCGATCGGTTTCAATAATGTGTCATGGCAGCCGTTAAATAACATCATGGAGGGGCTGACGCGTCTTGGCAAAGAGAATGAGCCCGAGCCGGCAATGGCGGAGAAGTGGTCTGTATCAAAGGATAAAAAAACCTACACGTTTACGATACGAGAAAATGCGAAATGGACAAACGGAGATCCGGTAACAGCCGGAGACTTCGAATACGCGTGGAAGCGGATGCTTGATCCGAAAAAAGGCGCTTCATCGGCATTCCTAGGCTATCTTATTGAAGGCGGCGAAGCGTATAACAGCGGGAAAGGGAAAAAAGACGATGTGAAGGTGACGGCAAAGGATGATCGAACCCTTGAAGTTACGCTGGAAGCACCGCAAAAATATTTTCTCAGCGTCGTCTCCAATCCAGCGTATTTTCCAGTAAACGAAAAGGTCGATAAAGACAATCCAAAGTGGTTCGCTGAGGCGGATACTTTTGTTGGGAACGGCCCGTTTAAGCTGACTGAATGGAAGCATGATGACAGCATCACTATGGAGAAAAGCGACACGTATTGGGATAAGGATACCGTAAAGCTTGATAAGGTGAAATGGGCGATGGTCAGTGACAGAAATACAGATTATCAGATGTTTCAATCAGGCGAACTTGATACTGCTTATGTCCCTGCAGAGTTAAGCGACCAGCTGATGGATCAGGATAACGTCAATATTGTTGACCAGGCGGGTCTCTATTTCTATCGGTTTAATGTGAACATGGAGCCATTCCAAAATGAAAACATCAGAAAAGCCTTTGCGATGGCTGTGGATCAAGACGAAATTGTAAAGTACGTCACGAAAAATAATGAAAAACCGGCGCGCGCCTTTGTATCGCCTGGATTTACGCAGCCCGACGGCAAAGATTTCCGTGAAGCGGGCGGAGACCTGATCACGCCTAACGAAAGCAAAGCGAAGCAGCTGCTCGAAAAGGGGATGAAGGAAGAAAACTATAATAAGCTTCCTGCGATCACGCTTACTTACAGCACAAAGCCGGAGCATAAAAAGATTGCCGAGGCTGTCCAGCAAAAATTAAAAAATACCCTTGGAGTCGATGTAAAGCTGGCCAATATGGAATGGAACGTATTTTTAGAGGATCAAAAAGCATTGAAATTCCAATTCTCTCAAAGCTCATTTTTACCAGATTATGCGGACCCTATCAGTTTTCTGGAAGCCTTCCAAGCGGGAAATTCGATGAACCGCACAGGATGGGCCAATAAAGAATACGATCAGCTGATCCAAAAGGCGAAAAATGAAGCCGATGAAAAAACACGTTTCTCTCTTATGCATCAAGCTGAAAAGCTACTCATCAATGAAGCGCCGATCATTCCAATTTATTTTTATAATCAGGTTCACCTGCAAAACGAACAAGTAAAGGGAATTGTCCGTCACCCTGTCGGCTATATCGATTTAAAATGGGCAGATAAAAACTGATGGCGGTGATTGAGGAAATACTGCTTCTTTATGCGAAGGAGCGGTATTTTTTCTCTTTCTTGCACGTATACGTAGGGTGCAGAGCAAATGAAAGGAGTGTTTCCGTTGAATCACAAGCCGAAAGCGCTGAAAAAGGGTGATACAGTCGGAGTGATCGCGCCCGCAAGCCCGCCGGATCCAAAAAAGCTTGACACCGCGCTTTTATTTTTAGAAGAGCTCGGTCTTCAGGTGAAGCTGGGCAAGGCACTGAAAAACCAGCACGGTTATTTAGCGGGACAGGATGATGAGCGTCTGGCGGATCTCCATGAGATGTTCAGAGACGAGGAGGTGAAAGCAGTGCTGTGCGCATGCGGGGGGTTTGGGACAGGACGTATCGCCGCGGGCATTGATTTCAACTTAATCCGCAAACACCCTAAAATCTTTTGGGGATACAGCGATATTACGTTTTTACATACTGCCATTCATCAAAACACAGGTCTTATCACCTTCCATGGCCCGATGCTTAGCTCGGATATTGGCCTTGACGACGTTCACCCGCTGACAAAAGCGTCGTATAAGCAGCTCTTCCAGGAGACGGAATTCACCTATACTGAAGAGCTTTCTCCGCTGACCGTGCTTGTTCCCGGCAAAGCGGAAGGTGAGCTTGTCGGGGGAAATCTGTCTTTGCTGACGTCTACACTGGGCACGCCATTTGAAATTGATACGAGAGGAAAGCTTCTGTTTATTGAAGATATTGACGAGGAGCCTTACCAAATCGACCGGATGCTAAATCAGCTGAAAATGGCGGGGAAGCTGACGGAAGCGGAGGGGATTTTAGTTTGTGATTTTCACAATTGTGTCCCAGTGAAGAGAGAGAAGTCTCTCTCTCTTGAGCAGGTGCTGGAAGACTATATTATAACAGCCGGAAAACCTGCTCTGAAAGGATTTAAAATTGGCCACTGCTCCCCAAGTATTGCCGTTCCGGTCGGTGCGAAAGCTGCTATGAATACAGCAGAAAAAACAGTTGTAATAGAGGCAGGCGTTTCAGAAGGGGCGCTGAAGACATGAAAATCATTCGAATCGAAACAAGCCGAATCGCCGTCCCGCTGACAAAGACATTTAAAACCGCGCTTCGCACTGTGTATACGGCTGAATCAGTCATTGTCAGGATCACTTATGACAGCGGCGCAATCGGATGGGGAGAAGCGCCGCCGACGGTCGTGATTACAGGTGACAGCATGGATAGCATTGAAAGTGCCATCCACCATGTGTTGAAGCCGGCATTGCTTGGAAAAAGCCTGGCGGGCTGTGAGGCTATTCTGTACGACATCCAGCATCTTCTTACAGGAAATATGAGCGCGAAGGCTGCTGTGGAAATGGCGCTATACGACGGCTGGGCGCAGATGTGCGGACTGCCGCTTTATCAAATGCTTGGCGGATACCGGGATGCGCTTGAAACAGATTATACCGTCAGTGTCAACTCACCTGAAGAGATGGCAGCGGATGCTGAGAATTATCTCAAACAAGGCTTTCAAACGCTGAAAATAAAGGTCGGAAAAGATGATATCGCAACAGATATCGCCCGCATTCAGGAAATCAGAAAACGTGTCGGATCAGCCGTGAAACTGCGTTTAGACGCTAATCAGGGGTGGACGCCGAAGGAGGCTGTAACTGCCATTCGGAAAATGGAGGATGCGGGCCTTGGGATTGAGCTTGTTGAGCAGCCTGTTCATAAAGATGATCTCACAGGGCTTAAAAAGGTGACAGATGCCACAGATACGCCGATTATGGCTGATGAAAGTGTTTTTACACCGCGGCAGGCATTCGAAGTTCTGCAAACCCGAAGCGCAGACTTGATCAATATTAAATTGATGAAAGCGGGCGGCATCAGCGGAGCAGAGAAAATCAATGCCATAGCGGAGGCCTGCGGGGTGGAGTGCATGGTCGGCAGCATGATCGAAACAAAGCTGGGCATTACGGCCGCGGCGCATTTTGCGGCAAGCAAAAGAAACATCACACGCTTTGATTTTGACGCGCCGCTGATGCTGAAAACAGATGTTATCAAAGGCGGTATAACATACAGCGGCAGCACGATTTCGATGCCTGGCAGACCGGGTCTCGGAATCACCGGGGCTGCGCTTTTGAAAGGGGAAACAGAGCAATGATGCACACCGTCATATCAGCAGTGGCCAACATCTGGACAGCGCCTGATTCACCGCGTCTGTCTGATCAATTCATGCTTCAACCGACTGTAAGGATCAGAGACTGGCTGGAGCGCATGACGTATGATGAACGGCTTGGATTATGTACAGACAATGTAATCCAAACTCAGGTTCTCTTTGGCGAAAAGGTACTTGTGACGGCGGAACAGGGGGAATGGGTTTCTGTGATCGTGCCTAGCCAGCCATCCCGAAAGGATCCGCGCGGATACCCGGGCTGGATGAAAAAGAACCAACTGGAAAAATCTACACCCATCCATTCACAACACGATGTGATGATCAGCAAACCTGCTGCCTTTTTGTACAAAAGCAATGGAGAAAAGGAGATCGAATTGAGCTTTTTGACAGTTCTCCCCCTCATTGCAGAAGAAAACGGATATTTTAAGGTTTCGACCGTTTTTGGGGAAAGGTTTGTGAAGCAAAGTGATGCAGTGCCTGTCAGCGAACAGAAAGGGACTGCTGAAGACATCATTCAAACGGGGGCGTTTTTTCTTGGCCTTCCCTACCTGTGGGGAGGGATCAGCGGGTTTGGGTTTGATTGCTCCGGGTTTATGTACAGTATATTTAAGGCCAATGGATACCGCATCCCCCGTGATGCGGGAGATCAGGCTAAGGCGGGGAAGGATGTCCCGCTTGATGATATGAAGGCTGGTGACCTGCTGTTTTTTGCTTATGAGGAAGGAAAAGGAGCGATTCATCACGTCGGTCTCTCCGTTGGCGGCGGAAAAATGCTTCATTCTCCAAAGACGGGAAAATCAATCGAAATCCTTACATTAAAAGAAACAATCTATGAAAAAGAACTTTGTGCGGTGCGCCGCTGTTTTTCAGAATAAGGAGGGAGACAAATGACGCCACTGCCTTTGTTAGAGGTCAGCAAGCTAAAAATGCATTTTGACGCAGGGAAAAAGCGGACAGTCAAAGCCGTCGACGGGGTCACCTTTCAGATTCGTGAAGGAGAAACGTTCGGGCTAGTCGGGGAATCAGGGTGCGGGAAATCAACCTTGGGGAGAGTGCTGATGCGCCTCTATCAGCCAACAGAAGGAAGTGTGGTATACCGCGGCACAAATCTTCATGCACTAAGTGAAAAAGAGCAGTTTGCCTTCAACCGCAAACTGCAGATGATTTTTCAGGACCCCTATGCTTCATTGAACCCGCGCATGACCGTTCGAGAAATTATTTTGGAGCCGATGGAGATTCACAATCTCTACAATACCCATAAAGCGCGGCTTCTCGTCGTGGACGAGCTCCTTGAGGCAGTTGGGCTTCACCCCGATTTTGGCAGCCGTTATCCGCATGAATTCAGCGGCGGGCAAAGGCAGAGAATCGGGATTGCGAGAGCACTGTCGCTGAATCCCGAATTTATCGTGGCGGACGAACCGATTTCTGCTCTTGATGTCTCGGTTCAAGCGCAGGTGGTCAATCTGCTGAAGCGGCTTCAAAAAGAAAAAGGGCTCACATTTTTATTTATTGCCCACGATCTTTCGATGGTGAAGCATATCAGTGACAGGATCGGTGTCATGTACTTAGGGCACATGATGGAAATTACAGAGAGCGGCACTTTGTATCGTGAGCCGCTACATCCCTATACAAAGGCGCTTTTATCCTCGATTCCGATTCCGGATCCCGAATTGGAGGACAAGCGTGAGCGTATTCTCTTGAAAGGGGAGCTGCCGAGCCCAGTCAATCCGCCGAGCGGCTGCGTGTTTCGGACCCGTTGCCCGGAGGCGATGCCTGAATGCGGGGAATCCCGTCCCCAGCTTCAAGAAATCGAACCCGGCCGCTTTGTCGCTTGCCATTTGTATCGAACTGCTGAGACGAGAGAAAAGGTGAGATAGACAAAAAAGACTGGCTCCTGAGCCAGTCTTTGCTTTTATGCTTGATGTAAAAATTTTACACAAACCGGGTAAGGGACAGAAACAGTTGACGGAAGCAGTGTCAATCTGCCGGTTTCTTTGTCTCTTTCAAACAGGACAAGGCTGCCTGTTTCTTCGTTTGAGGCAACGAGGAACCCTTCCGTTGGGTCAAATACAAAGTCACGAGGCCAGTTTCCTTCTGTCGAAACTCTTTCTATGAAAGCCAGCTCTCCTGAATATTGATTCACTTCAAATACGGCGATACTGTCGTGGCCGCGGTTTGCGACGTAAACAAAGCGTCCGTCCTGTGTGACATGAATTGCACTTCCCTGGCTGTTATCCGTAAAATCATCAGGGATGGCAGAAACGACCTGAATTTCTCTAAATTCACCGGCTGTCGGATTGTATTCAAGCGCAATCACTTCATTGCTTAATTCTGTCATGACATAAGCGTATTTTTCTTTCGGATGAAAAGCGATATGGCGAGGCCCTGTACCGGGAGCGAAGGAATGGCTTCCGGATTCAGCCAATACGCCGTCTTTCAGCTTATAGGTGTACAGCTTATCTGTACCTAAATCAACCGCTACGACATAATTGTGTTCAGGTGTGAACCCTGCGTAGTGTGTATGCGGTTTTTCTTGTCTTTCGTGCGGACCTTTTCCTGTGTGAGCGGCTTCAGAAGCAGGTGATTGCAAGCTGCCGTCTTCCTGAACCGGAAACGCGTGTACCTTCCCGCTGTGATAATTGGCAGTCAGTACGAATTGATTTTGATCATCAACACTTACGTGGCATGGAGAAGGACCATCAATTAACTGATGATTCAGAAATGTCAACTCGCCGCTGTTTTTATTGATTTGATAGGCAGCAACTCCGCCTTGGCCGTCTGCTTTTTCGATGGAATAAAGGATGGTGTTGTTTTTATTCGGCGTCACATATGTCGGGTTGCCCAGCTTAGCGGCAAGCTTTGGCTCACTGAGTGCTTTTTTCTCAGTATCAAGCTCAAATGAATAAATTCCTTCGCTTCCGCCTTTTGTATATGTTCCGACATATCCTATGTATTTTGTCATGCGATTTCCCCCTTAAAAATGATGTCACCTCTATATTAACGTATCTTGATAAAATAAGCTGTTCAAAACATGAAAAAGGGGAAGATTCTTCATTCACCGCGAATCAGCGGCAGTGTACAGCACCTGAAGGAGCCGCCTGATTTGATAATTTCTGACAGGTCAATTTCGATAATGTGATAGCCTCTTTTTGATAGCTCTTGATTGACATGTTGGTTGCCAGGGAGGCTGATGATCGTTTTTCTCCCGATTGAAAGGACGTTGGTGCCAAGCGTAAATTGTTCGTCCTCGGGCACTTCAATAAGGTCATAACGTTTTGCCAGCATATCAGCTGCCTCTGGCTCAAGTGCTTGAGGATAAATTAACGCTTCGCTTTCAGATACAATGTTAAAAACACAGTCCAAATGCAAAAATTTTTCATGCAGCTTTACTGGAATGATCGTGTACTCAGGAAGTGCCTCTTCCAGCTGGCCGATGGCTGAAATGTCGGTGCGCTGGCTGATTCCGACATATACGGTGTCACCATCGATAATGACATCCCCGCCTTCAATGCTTGTATCAAGCATACGGGTGTAAGAGATACCTTGGCTGTGAAAAAAATCTTTTATAACGGCTTCTTCTCCTTGGCGAATCGGTTCAGTCATGCTCGACAGAAAAGCTTTTTCTCCGATGACAAACCCTATATCCCTAGTAAAAACCTGTTCTGGGAGTCCGTCACGAACGGGCAAAAGGATGACCTCAACGTTGTGTGACCTGAGTGCCTCCACTAAGCGGCTGTGCTGATCGTTGGCGGTTTTTACATGAATATTGTCATCTTCAAAATGTTTTTGTGTTTCGTTTATGACATCTTTTATGGTCATGTGCTCAGGTCTGCATAAAACCACTTTCTGAAGTGTGCCGTATTCCGTTCGGCATACCGTTTTGTGCTGAGATTTCGGGATGGATACGTCCATTTGTTTTTCCTCCTAAAGTGTGAAGAATACATTTATTATTCCCTCATCATGAAAATCATTAAACCATTTTAAATTTTAGACAAATGGAAGAGAATATTGTTTAATAGGAGAATATAAGTGCATTTAGCTAAAAGATCAGACATCAAAGGGGAGAAAGGTATGGAAACACCGGAAACAAGATTTTGTAAAGAGTCAAAGGTTGTAAAAACCAGCAGGGTGTTCCCGCTTGATACGAACAACCATAATACACTGTTTGGCGGAAAATTAATGAGCTACATCGATGACATTGCCTCTATTTCTGCGGCGCGCCATTGCAGACGTGAAACCGTAACAGCTTCAATGGATTCTGTAGATTTTTTAAAACCGATCGGGCAAAAGGATTCTGTTTGCCTAGAGTCGTATGTGACATGGGTCGGCACATCTTCCATGGAAGTATTTGTGAAAGTTATTAAGGAGCATTTGATGACTGGCGAACGGGAACTCGCTGCCACATCCTTTTTGACATTTGTCGCATTAGATTCAAATGGCAAGCCGGTGCCTGTACCGAGAGTTGTACCGGAAACAGAAGAAGAAATCATGCTGCATAATACAGCTGTACAGCGCGCTAATGAACGAAAGAACCGCAAGAAACACAGCCAGGCGCTTGCAAATGCGCTTGGAACTGATAAGCCTTGGTGAACATTAAACCCAAAACATAAGTTGTTTTGGGTTTTTTTGTACTTTTCAATGGTGATTATTACAATGGTTAGTCCGTTTTTGCTAGGGGATTCTATAAAAAAGCAACAAATGTCATGTTAAATTGATAATTTTGTGACAACTTTATTAAAGATTCATTTTAGATATATCTTTTATTCGTAAGATCATGTATTTTAAAGATATATTCTAAATACATCTTTTCGAAAGGATTGTTTATACAATGTTAGATAACAAAACAATCGAAATTATTAAAAGCACTGTACCCGTATTGCAACAGCATGGAGAAACAATCACTGGCCGTTTTTACGATCGGATGTTTCAAGACCATCCAGAGCTTTTAAACATTTTTAACCAAACAAACCAAAAGAAAAAAACACAGCGAACTGCATTGGCAAATGCCGTTATTGCAGCTGCGGCAAATATTGATCAGTTAGGAAATATTATTCCGGTTGTCAAACAAATCGGCCACAAGCACCGCAGTATTGGAATTAAGCCTGAACACTACCCGATCGTCGGTAAATATTTGCTGATTGCCATTAAAGATGTATTGGGAGATGCTGCAACCCCTGACATTATGCAGGCATGGGAGAAAGCGTACGGAGTTATTGCTGACGCGTTCATCGGAATTGAAAAAGAAATGTATGAACAGGCGGAAGAGCAAGCCGGCGGCTGGAAAGAGTATAAGCCGTTCGTCATCGCGAAAAAAGAGCGGGAAAGCAAAGAAATTACATCCTTCTATTTGAAATCAGAAGACGGCAAGCCGTTACCTGAATTCCAAGCGGGGCAGTACATCAGCCTAAAAGTTCGGATTCCTGATTCTGAATATACGCATATCCGCCAGTACAGCCTGTCTGATATGCCGGGAAAAGACTATTATCGAATTTCAGTAAAAAAAGATGGTGTCGTGTCTTCCTATCTACATGATGGGCTTCAGGAGGGAGATTCAATAGAGATCAGCGCACCGGCAGGGGACTTTGTTTTAAATCTTGCATCACAGAAAGATCTCGTTTTGATCAGTGCCGGAGTTGGCATTACACCAATGATCAGCATGTTGAAAACATCTGTTTCCAAACAGCCTGAACGGCAAATTCTGTTCATTCATGCGGCGAAAAACAGTGAATATCACGCATTGCGCCATGAGGTAGAAGAAGCCGCTAAACATTCTGCTGTTAAAACAGCATTTGTGTATCGCGAGCCGACAGAGGAAGACCGTGCAGGTGATCTTCAATTTCATGAAGGGCAGATTGATCAGCAATTCCTCAAAGAATTGATTGCCAACACAGATGCGGATTACTATATTTGTGGTTCACCGTCGTTTATTACGGGAATGCATAAGCTTGTATCAGAGCTCGGGTCAGCGCCGGAGTCTATCCATTACGAGCTATTCGGCCCGCAACTAAGTTTGGCACAGTCCGTTTAAACACAAACATGAAACTCTTCTCCTTTCAGAGAAGAGTTTTTTATTGAGAGAGAAGAAGGCGGACAAGCGCCGGTTTACATCCGGACAATCACTGACCCGCCGCCGTTTGTGCATACACGGTTTTGCTGTTCTTGCATTGTTCTCAGCTATTCATTGTTTACCTCAATCGCTCTGATTAGCTGCTCCATCCTTAGCTCTAAACCGACCAGCCTGTCAAGTGTTTGCTGTTGCTGATAGCCCGCGAGCTGGGGAGCTTATGGCAGATCGCAGGGCCAATGGGAATACGTCTTCTGATATTTCATATTGTGCCTCCAATCGGTGTCACTTTCTATTGGACAAAAGGGCATGCATAGAGGGTCTGCCACGGGGCACAATAGGCTCAATATGATCAGCGGATGGAGGTAAAGATCGGTGTTATGGATGGTATGGGTATTTTTACTGAAGCCAGTTATCGTATTTTCGATTGCATATATTTTGTTTCGGCTTGCCGGTAAAAAAGCTGTGTCACAAATGAACAATTTTGATCTGCTTTTGACCTTTGCAATCGGAACCATCATCAGTGAGCCGATCCTAACATCCAAGCTGCCGATGTCAATTTATTATGCGGGCGCTTTTTTGGTGCTTTATCTAATAATGAGCAAGCTCTCTTTATCTAATAAATGGCGATGGCTCCTGGTCGTGAGCCCAACTGTCTTAATCCGAAACGGGGATATTGATGAACGCGGCCTCCGTAAAGAAAGGCTGACTGTTAATGAACTGCTCGGAAAGCTGAGGGAAAAGGGCTATGCCGATCCGGCTGACATTGATCTTGCCATCATTGAAGAAACGGGAGAAGTAAGCGTTATTCCAAAAGAGGAAGCGAGAGCGGTGCAAGTGCGGGATTTGAATATGAAAGCTGAACGGAATTTTATCCCGATTCCGCTCATACTGGACGGCGAAATCCTTGATCATAATTTAAAATATCTCCAAAAAAACCGATCCTGGCTGTTTGAGAAACTTGAGGAAAAAGGGTACAGCCCGAAACTGCTGTCTTCAATCACCCTTGGCACGATGAATGCGCGCGGCGATATATCCCTTGATTTAAATACCTCGAATGAACCCCAGCATGATCCTTATTTATATAAACCGGGAAATAACAATTAAGATGGCTCTCTATTGCAATGAGAGCTTTTTTCTTTTTTAAAGGGAATTTTTGTTTGGTGTCAAATGTACCTAGTTAGGAGGGGAGCTGAACATGAAGGACTTATTCATAAGAAACGATATGGCACCAACGGTCAGTCTGCTATATTCCGCAGTGGAAGAAAACAGTCTCCGTCTGGCTTCCATCGTAAGCCACATGACGCACAGTGAACTTTACTATAAGGGGCGCTGCCAAACAAAAAACAGCACGGCTCAGCTTTTGCACCATATCGCAAATGTTGATATCAGATGGGTCTGGCGGATCAAGGGAAATCGGATACCGAATCATATTGAACAGGCATACGGCCCGATGACAGATCAAAACGGACAGCTGCCTGAACCGAAGAATCAACCCGGATTAGATGAACTCCTGAAAAGACATCAGCATGTGGTAAACGAGCTGAAATCGGTATGTTACACCTTAACTGAAAATGATTTGCATCAGCCTCTTTCTTATGATGGTGACACCGCGACCATACGGTGGGGCATTTGGCATATGTCAGATCATAGCCGCTATCATCAAGCACATATTGAAGCCCTCAAAAAAGAATGGAAGCAGGATGTGGCGAAATATGAGCGTTAAAACGAAGCTTGTAACCGATCGAATTCGTTTGCGCAGTATGGAAGATCGGGATCAGGCTTATTTGTTTGAACTTTTTAACGATCCTGACGTCATGAAATATTACTCCGGTTTAAAAGATAAGAGGCAAACCCGCGAGTGGATCAATTGGAACAAACGAAATGAAAAAGGGTACGGCGTCAGTCTGTGGGTCGCCGAAGATAAGCGGACAGGGGATTTTTTGGGACAATGCGGCATCGTACCACAGCAGATCGAAAATCAAACAGTAATGGAAATTGGCTATATGTTTGCCCGCCGCCACTGGGGGAACGGCTATGCGCAAGAAGCGGCTCGGGCCTGTCTGGACTATGGCTTTAACGAGCGGCAGTTCGGCAAAATGGCGGCTTTGATTGATCCGGGTAACAAAGCGTCCATACGGGTAGCGGAGAAAATCGGCATGCATTACAGCAAAACGATCAGAAAATGGAATAAACCGATCGCTGTTTATGAAAGAAAATCTTACAATTGAAAGATAGAGCTGAGTTTAGTATGATGATATCATGTAAAGTTTTCTAGGGTTCCGCATGTCAATGGACATGGACTGGTCCGAGAGAAAACACATACGCGTAAATAGAAGCGCGTATGCACACGGAGGGAAAAAAGCCCGGGAGAGTCAAGCTCATTATGAGTCGACTGTCCGGGGTTTTTTTGTTTTCGGAGAATCTTAATAGATAGAAAGGAATGACTCAAATGAAATGGGGATTGGTCGTGCTTGCCGCTGTTTTCGAGGTTGTTTGGGTGATAGGCTTAAAGCACGCTGACTCAGCCTTAACATGGAGCGGCACTGCCATCGGCATCATATTCAGCTTTTATCTTCTAATAAAAGCAACTCATAGTCTGCCTGTCGGTACCGTATACGCCGTCTTTACCGGACTCGGCACAGCGGGAACGGTACTTAGTGAAATTATTCTGTTTCATGAACCAATTGGGTGGCCGAAGCTATTGTTAATTGGCGTGCTCTTAATCGGTGTCATCGGATTGAAGCTTGTGACACAGGATGAGACAGAGGAAAAAGGAGGCGGGGCATAATGCTGCACTGGATCAGTTTACTGTGCGCGGGCTGTTTAGAAATGGCCGGCGTGGCCCTTATGAATCAATATGCGAAGGAAAAAAGCGTGAAATGGGTGTTGTTGATCATTGTTGGTTTTGCCGCTTCATTTTCCTTGCTGTCGTACGCAATGGAAACCATTCCGATGGGAACGGCTTACGCGGTCTGGACAGGGATTGGCACCGCCGGCGGGGCGCTTGTCGGCATCCTCTTTTACAAGGAGCAAAAAGACGCCAAACGGATCTTCTTTATCGCGTTGATTTTATGCTCAGCGGTTGGTTTAAAAATTTTGTCATAAATTGATTTTTATCAAATCTTCAGTATAATGGATAAATAGTTTAGACTTACAAAGATAAGAGGGATTATTCATGAAATCATATATGACTCAGCGGATGGACGATTACCGTGACGGAAATGAGGATAAAGGGCGCCTTTTGGTCAGCTGTCCCGATCAGCCGGGGATCGTCTCCGCGGTTTCCGCGTTTTTATTTGAACACGGCGCTAATATTATAGAATCAAATCAATATACGACAGACCCTGAAGGCGGGCGGTTCTTTCTGAGAATCGAATTCGACTGTGCGGGCATTCATGAGAAAAAAGAATCCCTTCAAGCGGCGTTTGCCTCTGTTGCGGAAAAATTCGACATGACTTGGAGCTTAACATTGGCAAGCGAGCTGAAGCGCGTCGCCATCTTTGTTTCAAAGGAGCTTCACTGCCTGCATGAGCTGATTTGGGAATGGCAAACCGGCAACCTTATGGCTGAGATCGCTGTTGTCATCAGTAACCATGAGGAAGCGAGAGAGCTGGTTGAGCGCCTGAACATTCCATTCCACTATATGAAAGCGAACAAAGACATCAGAGCGGAAGTCGAAAAAAAGCAGCTTGAACTGCTGGAGCAGTACGATATTGATGTGATTGTGCTCGCACGCTATATGCAGATTCTAACTCCTGATTTTGTTTCGGCTCATCCGAATCGCATCATCAATATCCACCATTCATTCCTGCCTGCTTTTATCGGTGCGAATCCGTACAAACGGGCCTACGAGCGCGGCGTGAAACTGATCGGTGCGACATCTCACTATGTGACAAACGATCTTGATGAAGGGCCGATCATTGAACAGGATATTGAGCGAGTAGACCACCGCGATAATGCGGAAGCGTTGAAAAACATCGGAAGAACAATTGAGCGCAGCGTGCTTGCCCGTGCTGTGAAATGGCATTTGGAAGACCGCGTCATCGTTCATGAAAATAAAACAATCGTCTTTAACTAGACCACAAAATGCCCGCGCAATGCGGGCTATTTTTGATCACAAAAAACCTTGACAAGTGTCTCTTTTCTTTGCATAATATAAAAAAATCATTGAGCGTTGAAGAGGATTAGTAAGCAGACCTTTCTGTGACAGAGAGCAAAATGACCCGCTGAAACATTTTGCCGCATGAAACCTGCCGAACCTGCCTTGGAGTCTTAGGGGGAAAACCTAGGCGCATAACCTGGCGTTACAGGAGAGCGGAGCGTGCACAAGCGCGTTCAATCAAGGTGGTACCACGGAAACCCATTTCGTCCTTATGAATCAGGATGAAATGGGTTTTTTTATTGTAGAAGAGCCGCGGAGGAGAATAAATGAAAAAACAAAGAATAGTAGTGAAAATAGGAAGCAGTTCGCTCACGAATAGCAAAGGGAGCATTGATGAGGCAAAAATCAGAGAGCATGTTCAGGCCATTTCCGTGTTGAAAAAAGCGGGGCATGAAATGATCCTGATTACCTCGGGAGCCGTAGCGGCGGGGTTTTCAAGCCTCGGTTATCCGTCCCGCCCCGTTACCATCAAAGGAAAACAGGCGGCAGCCGCGGTCGGACAAACACTGTTAATGCAGCAATATATGAATCACTTTAAACAATACTCATTGACTCCGGGACAAATCCTTTTAACGAGAAATGATTTTTCGAAAAGAGAACGGTATCGAAACGCATATGCTACGATAATGGAATTATTAGAACGGGGCGTCATTCCGATTATCAACGAGAACGATTCCACATCTGTTGAAGAATTGACTTTCGGAGATAATGATATGCTTTCTGCATTAGTCAGCGGATTGATTCACGCAGACCAGCTTATGATTCTCACCGACATCAACGGACTGTATGATGCCAATCCGAATGAAAATCCTGAGGCGAAACGATTTGATTATTTGCCGGAGATCACGCCTGAAATGCTTGGATATGCAGGTTCAGCCGGATCAAAGGTCGGCACCGGCGGAATGAAATCAAAACTGTTAGCCGCACAAACCGCGCTGTCTCTTGGAGTGAAAGTGTTCATTGGAACAGGCAGCGGGGCGCAAAAACTTGCGGACATTTTGGACGGGAGGGGAGACGGCACTTATATCGGAGACAAAGAACTGTCTTCGGTTAACAACACGAGGCAGTGGATTCAGTTCCACTCTCCGATATCTGGAGAAATCATCATTGATGCGGGTGCCGAAGAGGCGATGATCCATAACGGAAGCAGTCTGCTGCCCGCTGGCGTTGTGGGCGTTAACGGAAGTTTTCCGAAAGGGGCGGTTGTGGAAGTCAGGGGACCGGGCGGCGTGATCGGCAAAGGCCAAACTCATTACTCCTCCGAGGAGATTATGGAGGCTAAAGGCAAACGAAGTGACGAACTTGATTTTGAGAAAACGTTTGAGGTTATTCATAGGAATGACTGGGTCAATGTAAAAGACTAGGAGGCGGAAAAATGAGTGAAGTTTCTGTAAAAGCGAAGCAGGCGAAAGAAGCAGCAGCCGAAATGATCATGAAAACAACAGTCGAGAAGGATGAGGCGCTCAGTCTCATTGCAAACGGACTCCGTAAAGAACTGGATTTTCTCTTGGCGGAGAATGCAAAAGACATTGAGAACGGAAAAGAGAATGGTTTAACACCGGACATCATTGACCGTCTCACGCTGGATGAGAAACGTATACGCGATATCGCGGACGCGGTGGAGCTCTTAATCGACTTAGCGGACCCGGTCGGCGACTCTCTTGAAACGATTGAAAAAGAAAACGGCCTGTTTATTGAAAAAATCCGTGTGCCGCTCGGTGTCGTAGGAATGATTTATGAGGCGAGGCCAAACGTCACAGTCGATGCGGCTACCCTTTGCCTAAAGACAGGGAACGCGGTTGTTCTGCGGGGGAGCTCCTCAGCCATCCACAGCAACAAAGCGCTCGTCAGTGTCATTCACAGAGCACTTGAGCAATCAGAGCTTCCGATTCACGCTGTGCAGCTGATTGAAGATACGAGCAGAGAGACAGCAAAAGAGCTCTTTACGTTAAATGATGGCTTAGACGTATTGATTCCGCGCGGAGGCAAGAAACTGATTGATCTCGTTGTAAGAGAATCAACAGTTCCTGTATTAGAAACGGGAGCTGGAAACTGCCATATATTCATCGATGAAACGGCTAAACCGCAAATGGCAGAAAAGGTTGTCGTAAATGCCAAAACGCAGCGCCCTTCCGTATGCAACGCGATTGAATCATTGCTGATTCACAAGGCATGGGCAAGACAGCACGGGAAAGAATTGCTGGCCCAGCTGGAAAACGCGGGAGTTGAAATTCGCGGTGATGAACTTGTATGTGAACTTCACCCTTCAAGCAAACAAGCATCAAAAGAAGATTGGGAAACTGAATTTTTAGCGCCTGTCCTCAGCGTAAAGACGGTTGAGAACGTCCAAGAAGCTGTGAAGCATATCCAACAATACGGCACCAATCATTCTGAAGCGATATTAACTGAAAATGACAAAAACGCGGCTTATTTTCAAACGGCTGTCGATGCTGCCGCTGTCTATCATAACGCGTCAACCCGTTTTACTGATGGCTTTGAATTCGGCTACGGAGCCGAAATCGGCATCAGCACGCAAAAGCTTCATGCAAGAGGGCCAATGGGGCTTCCTGCACTGACTTCTACTAAATACATCATAAAAGGAACTGGGCAAATCCGCGAATAGCGGGGAAATATTTGATACAGAAGCTTATCTCGTTACGGGATAAGCTTTTTTTATGCGGCAAAAAATTGACATCACAAAATAGATTGTGTACAATTTAATTGTACAAAACATATTAGGGGGATAAAAAAATGAGTCAGCCATTATTTACAGCAACTGTTTCAGCGGTAGGAGGAAGAGAAGGAAAGGTCATTTCATCAGACCGCGTTCTTGAGCTTGATGTCGCAATGCCGGGAACACCAAGAGCAAAGAAATTAGAAAAAGCGACAAATCCAGAGCAGCTCTTTGCAGCGGGTTATGCAGCTTGCTTTGACAGTGCATTGCAGCTTGTCGCAAGAACAGAACGGGTAAAAGTAGAGACAGAGGTTACAGCGAATGTCAGCCTGTTAAAGGATGAAGCGGACCAGGGCTATAAGCTGGGTGTGACGCTGCAAGTAAAAGGAGAAGGAGTCAGTGCATCAGAATTGGAGGCGCTTGTGAAAAAAGCGCACGACGTCTGCCCGTATTCAAAAGCAACCTCCGGAAATATTGAAGTGACGCTTGAAGTTGTTGAATAAATAAAAAGAGGATGCCCCGCACAGGGCATCCTCAATTTTTTTAATGAAGTGTTTCCAACAATGTATATAGAGCGGACTTTAACTGTTTGAGATCCTCTCCAGATAGCTTTGAGAGCCCTAGAATCGTCTCTGGAATGTCAACCGCTTTTTCTTTTAATAACGCCCCGTCCTCTGTCAGGCTGACCAACACGGATCGCTCATCCTCTTCAGATCTTTTTCTCGTAATCAAACCCTGGTGTTCCATTCGTTTAAGCATTGGAGTAAGTGTCCCTGAATCTAAATACAGCAGCTCGCCCATTTTTTTGACAGTAAGGGTTTCATGTTCCCATAACAAAAGCAAAGCCAAATATTGAGGGTATGTTACATTCAGCTTATCAAGCAGCGGCTTGTATTGCTTTGTCATTTCCCGCGAACTCGCATATAGCAAAAAACAAAGCTGATTCTCCAATTTCATATGATCAAATTTATTTTCCATTTTGTTCACCAACTCTTTTTGTCATTCGATTCTATTGTATCTGAAAAACTTCACTTTTCCTATTCTCGGCAAACATAGCATGTTTAAAAAGATCAGAAAGGGAAATATAACAACTAGATATAAATAAGGAGGCTGAATACAAATGGCATTATTTACAGCAAAAGTAACCGCGCGAGGCGGACGGGCAGGACATATTACATCAGATGACGGTGTTCTTGATTTTGATATTGTGATGCCAAACGCGAAAAAAGAAGGACAAACCGGCACCAATCCGGAACAGCTCTTTGCGGCAGGGTATGCTGCATGCTTCGGCGGCGCGCTCGAACATGTGGCCAAAGAGCAAAATATCGAAATTGATTCGGAGATTGAAGGGCAGGTCAGCCTCATGAAGGATGAGAGCGACGGCGGCTTTAAAATCGGTGTCACACTTGTTGTGAACACGAAAGATTTAGACCGGGAAAAGGCACAAGAGCTTGTCAACGCCGCTCATGAATTCTGCCCTTATTCCAAGGCAACCAGAGGAAATGTTGATGTGAAACTAGAATTAAAATAATAACCGGCATCCTGAGACTCTCAGGATGTTTTTTGTGTGGAAGCAAACAGAGTGGGCGTGATTTTTCTCGAGGTCTGAAACATGTCTTGTAAATGGATTCAGACTTATGCATGATGAATTGACGCGGAACGGGATAGAAGTGGGCACAGATGATTGATAAAACGTCAGAGAAGCGGTCACAGCGTTTGAAGCCTGAAAAGTTACAGGTGAAGCGGGCGGCTGGTGCGGTGTCTGCCGTGCTGAATTGGCGTATATGACTGCTGTTTTGGGGCATAGCGGCTGCTTGAAGAAATAACAAGAATCAGGCCGTGCATGCCTGATCCTTTTAATATTCTTTCTTGTTGGCAAGATCCCGCCATGCTTGAAACGGGGATAAATGCTCTGTCAGAGTCACTTGATAAAAGGGAATTGTTCTTTCTTCAGCGGGTTTATCAATTTCTTCATAAATGAATGAATCATCAAACCCGGCTTCGGCAGCGTCTGTATGCTCCGCTGCATAGAAAACGGCTTTCGGCCGGGCCCAGTAGATGGCGCCCAAGCACATTGGGCATGGTTCACAGCTCGTATACAAAATGCAGTCATCAAGCTGGTATGCCCCTAACACCTTACAGGCGTTCCGAATAGCTGTAACTTCCGCGTGGGCAGTCGGATCATTGTTTGTTGTGACGTTGTTCTGGCCCTCTGCAATAATGGCTCCGTCTTTCACGATAACAGCTCCAAAAGGCCCGCCGATACCTGCATTCACCCCTTCACATGCGAGAGTGACAGACCGTTTTAAGAACGTTTCATGATTCATCCCAATCCCTCCTGTCAATAGAGTGTTATTAGTATAGCCGAAAAGAATGCAAAGAACATTCTTAAAAAAGTGCAAAATAAACAAAGTATTTGGGGGATTTGCTAAAATGAGAAACCGATTGTGGCTGTATTATAGAAAAAACCACCTGCTAAATGCAGATGGTTTTTTAAAAATTATACTAGCTGTGTCTGCTGTGCTCTCGCCTGTTTTGCGGCTTCAACCATGTTTTTCAATGCGGCAACCGTTTCTTCCTGCTGTCTTGTTTTCAATCCGCAGTCCGGATTTACCCAGAAGCGGTCAGTCGGACAGACGGCAAGCGCCTCAACAATAATGTTGTACATTTCTTCAGTTGACGGCACACGAGGGCTGTGAATGTCATATACACCAAGGCCAAGCCCTTTCAAATACGGGTGGTCTTTTAAGTAATCTAAAAATCCTCCGTGGCTTCTGCTATGTTCGATTGTAATCACATCGGCATCAAGATCATTGATCGTACCAACGATATCTTCGAAGTTGCTGTAGCACATATGTGTATGAATCTGCGTCTCGTTTTTCACGGAAGAAGTGGTTAATCTGAATGCTTCTGCCGCCCAAGTCAAATACTCATCCCAATCGCGGGTTTTCAATGGAAGGCCTTCACGCAGCGCTGGTTCATCGACCTGAATGATTTGAATGCCTGCGTCTTCCAGCGCTTTAACTTCTTTACGAAGGGCAAGCCCGATTTGGAAGGCGATTTCTTTTCTCGAAATGTCGTTTCGAGGGAAAGACCAGTTTAAGATTGTAACAGGTCCCGTCAGCATTCCTTTCACATGCTTGGAAGTCAGTGACTGTGCATAGACTGTGTCTTTCACTGTCATCGGTTCAATAAATTCAACATCTCCGTAAATGACTGGCGGGCGTACACAGCGTGATCCGTATGATTGAACCCAAGCGTATTTAGTGAAGGCGAAACCGGCCAGCTTTTCACCGAAGTATTCGACCATGTCTGTCCGTTCAAATTCGCCGTGAACAAGGACATCAAGCTCTAATTCTTCTTGAATATCAATCCATCTTTTTGTTTCCGCATTGATAAAGTTTTGATACTGTTCATCGGACCACTCAGCTTTCCGCCATTTTTGGCGCGCGCTCCGCACTTCAGCAGACTGCGGGAAGCTGCCGATCGTTGTCGTCGGCAAAAGCGGAAGGCCGAGAGATTCATTTTGCAGGGCTAAACGTTCTTCAAACGGAATAGGACGCTTGAAGTCTTTATCAGTTAATTGCTCAAGCTCTTTCTTTTGTTCGGAATTGGCGCCTGTTGCAAACTGTTTAAGCGCCTGGATATCAGCCTTAACCTGCTGAATCTCTTCGCTGATCGCCGCTTTTCCTGATACTAATCCCTCTTTCAAAGCTGTCAGCTCGGCCAGCTTTTCTTTTGCGTAGGATAATCCGTTCAATAGATCTGTTTCCAAGTGCTCATCGGGGTGTTTCGCTACTGGAACATGCAGCAGGCTGCTTGAAGGCTGAATCCACAGTTCATCAACTTTTGCAACGCTGAGAATATCAAGAACGGCATCGAGACGCTCTTCAAGATCTGCTTTCCAAATATTGCGTCCGTCGATAACGCCGGCTGCCAGCACTTTGTCTGTCGGAAAGCCATGTGTTTTAAGCTGTTCCAGGTTTCTCCCTTTATCGTGAACGAAATCAAGGCCAATTCCTTGAACTGGGTAAGAGATCAGCTCTTCATAAGCATCAACAGAATCAAAATACGTCTGCAAAAGCACATTCAAGGATGAAAGTTCACTTGTAATGCTTTCAAATAATTCTTTTGCGCCGCGGACATCTTCGCTAGAAGCGGTAACGAGCGCCGGCTCATCAATTTGAACCCATTTTACGCCTTCTTCTTCAAGCTCCTTCAAAAGCTGTACATATAATGGCACAAGGCGTTTTTGGATCGCTTTTGCTTCAGACGGTTCATAGCCTTTAGCAAGCGTAACAAATGTATAAGGGCCGACAATCACAGGCTTTGTTTCAACACCGTATGCCTCTTTGATACGGCGATAATCTTCGAGCTGTTTATTTCTTGTCAGACGGAATTCAATGCTCTCGTCATATTCCGGAACGATGTAATGGTAATTTGTATTAAACCATTTTGTCATTTCACTGGATACAGCGTCTTTGATTCCGCGGGCAATAGCGAAGTATGTATCGGTAGCGTCAGTCAAATGCCTGAACCGTTTCGGGATCCAGTTGAAGCTGACGGCTGTGTCGAGTACATGGTCATACTGTGTGAAATCAGAAACAGGCACAACATCAATCTGCTGGTCAATTTGTGTTTTTACTGCGGATAAAAATAGTTCGTCAATTTGCTTCAAAAACGTATCTTTATCAGTACTGCCTTTCCAATACGCTTCAAGTGCTTTTTTCCATTCTCGGTTTAGTCCGATTCTGGGAAATCCTAAATTCGATGTTTTGATAGTTGTCATTGTTTCTCCTCCTTTATATGTAAAACACTCTCGTTAACCCGCGGATACAGGCTGCTAAGAGGTTTTCTCACAACAAAAAGCCTCTTTCCCATGAGAGAAAGAGGCTTTTCTACGTAAAACACTGCCTCTCTCATCTCTCAGATTCAATCTGATGGAATTAGCACCGTGCCTTATGAGACATCAGTCTCGGCGCGAAAAGCAGTGCGCCCCATTTCACAATGGTATTACGGTCGGTTGCTGTTGGGGTCAAAAGGCCAATCCCTCGCCCAACTCTCGATAAGAGAAAATGTTATTAATTTTTTGAAAAGTTGAATCATTTGTTGGTAATCTTAACAGTAATTCAAATTCATTGTCAATATAGAATTTGAAATTTTATTTACATGATTTGGAGCATATTATATAAGAAAAATACTTTTATAGGGTCAACAAATGTGATTGCTCTGCTTTTTCTGCGAGCTCATCAGGAGCTGTTAAATACAGGAATCCATTGCCTGCCAGCGTTTTTGCAATGTCAAGAGGAAGTGTCCTGCGGATTAGCTGTGCGAAAACTTCAGATTCTGAAAGCTTTCTTTGAAATGATTCTTCTTCATAGCTTTTGATTAAAGCAAGCGCACCGCTGACATGAGGGGCAGCCATTGAAGTGCCGGTAAGCTTACCGTACTTCTTGTTGGGAAGAGTGGATAAGATGTTTTCTCCTGGTGCTACAAGGTCAATCTCTTTATTTGCGTTAGAAAATTCTGATAATTCTCGCGCTACAGAAACAGATCCAACTGCAATCACTTCATTATAAGCCGCAGGGTAGGAAAGCTCTTCTGTGCGTTCGTCGCCGTCACCCTCATTTCCCGCTGCACACACGACAAGCACTCCGTTTTTGACCGCGTTTTTCACGGCTTCTTCCAGCTCCGGCACATCACTTGGTCCGCCAAGGGACATTGAGATGATATCGACTTTCTGTTCCACCGCGTAGTTAATGCCGTTGATGATCCATTCGTATTGTCCGCTGCCGTTCTCGCCGCCAAGAACCTTCACAATCAATAGGCTTGCCTCAGGCGCGACTCCGGCAATGCCTCCGTTTGAATCATTAGCTGCAATCGTTCCGGCGACGTGTGTACCGTGTCCGTTGTAGTCGGAAATCGCATCTTCCTTGCCGCCGTCATCATCCGTGAAGTTCTTTCCGCCAATGATTTGGCTTTTTAAATCTGGATGGCTCGTGTCGCATCCCGTGTCCAATACAGCAATTTTTACATTCTTGCCTTTTACCCCTTTTGCCCACATTTCTGGCGCCTTAATCACTTTAATGCCCTCAGGAAGCTCGTTTACATCCATGATCTGCTCATTCGTCACATACGGGATCAAGCGGATTTCACCATTCATAAAAAAGCCCTCCTTTTTTATGCTTTCAAGTGGATTCAAGGGTGTTGCCTCATATTATATGAAAAAAACAACCGATCGGACAGAGCCATTTGAAGCATTTTGAAAAAATAGGATACACACCAAAGAATTAGTAATTTTCAAAATATTGGATGGCTTCAGCGTGTATGACTGGGATTTAGCTGGCAGTCAAGTTATAATGGTGTTGGGGAAAGGAGCAGTGTGATGAAACTGAATGAAAAATTATATGCGTTTTTTTCAGAACATGTGGAGCAAATGGCCGAGGAATGGATAGAAACGATGGAGGAAAGTGATCCGAATTCGCTTTACGCCTTACATAATGCAACAGTAACGGAAGAATTGAAAGAGCAGGACAGAGAATTTTACCGGCATCTGAATTACATGTATGTTTTACCGGAAAAACAATTTCTCGAAGAATTTCAAGAGTGGGTCATTGAGCTGACGAATGATCAAAAGCATCTCGACACACCGGTTCAGTATGTCATTCGAGAGTTTATGAGAAACCGGAGATTATATACGAAGTATTTTGAGAAGTTCGCAGAAGAAAATGAGTCAGCATTTGAACCGGGAGAGAAGCAAAAATGGGCTGATTTGATTGTAAAAGTATTTGATTTCACCATTTATACATTCGTTGATCACGCTGAAATGAATGCTAAGCAGCAATTAAACGCCCAGAGAGAAATGATATTGGAATTAAGCTCACCTATCATTACCCTGAGCAAATCAACAGCTCTGCTGCCGCTTGTCGGTGACATCGATACCGAGCGGGCCAAGTTTATTCTGGAAAACACGCTTCAGGCTTGTGCAAAAAGACGCGTTGAGCATCTGTTAATCGATCTGTCAGGTGTTGTGGTAGTGGATACGATGGTGGCGCACCAGATTTTTAAATTGATTGAGGCGCTCAATCTGATCGGTGTCCGGTCAACTCTGTCAGGAATCAGGCCTGAGATTGCGCAAACCGCTGTACAGCTGGGAATTGACTTTTCGAATATTACCATTAAAACCAATCTTGCCCAAGCATTAAACTATCATCAATAAAAAAATCCGCTATCTCAGATAGCGGATTTTTTTATGATGCGAAACATAAAGATACGAGAAAAGATCCCGCGAATAATAAGAGAACGAGGCAAAAGAACACCCAGTCGCGCCGGTTCACGGACAGCATCCTGTAATATGTCCGGTTTCTGCTTCCTGTAAAACCTTTCGATTCCATCGCAAGCGCTGTCCGTTCTGCTTTTCTGATGGCGCTTGCCAATAGCGGTATGGTATATCGTTTTAACCCGCTGATTTTATTTATGAAGCCGCTCTCCGCTGCACCTCCTCTGATTTTATGAGCCTGCTGGATCAGCTGGACCTCATCCTTTAACAGCGGAAGAAAGCGAAAGCCTGCAATGACACCGTACGCGAGCTTTGGTGAGAGCCTGCACTGCTGGACAAGGCTCAGCATAAATAAAATCGGATCGGTCGTAAAAACAAACATCATCGATAAGGCGGAAAAGCACAAAATACGAAAGCCCAATGAGATGCCGACAGACACATTATCGCTGTTAATGGAGATAGGGCCTGTTTGAAACAAAAAATTATCCGGTGTTGTCGGCACCTTTCCAAAAACGGCGGCTGTCCATACGCACCCGAATGCTAAAATCAAAAACGGAATCGTAAACAACAACCATTTTTTCAATGGGATTCCGGCCGCCAATAGAATACCCGCAACGATGATGATATAAAAACACGCCGGAGTGTAAGGGTTGTAAATAAACGACAGCATGACGACACAACAAAAAACCGCCGCCGCTTTTACGATTGGATTAATGAGATGTAACGGCTGCTTCATCGCGCACCTCCTCTTGATATGCCATCCATTCATATAGAAGGGGTAGGGTGAGCTTTGCTTTTTGGGCAAGCCCTGTTTCTTGAGAAAACAACTGCACTGGAGATCCATTAAAGGCCAAGCCTGTATTGTGAAGCACAAGCACGCTGTCAGCATACGAAGAGACTAGCTCCATATCGTGTGTAACCATGAGGACAGCGGTTCCCTCTGCCTTAATGCGCTGAATCATTTCCATACATTCAGCCGCCGTGCGGGCGTCCTGGCCAAAGGTTGGTTCGTCTAATAATAAAACCTTTACGTCATGCATGAGCATGGTAGCAACGCTCAGTCGCCGTTTTTGCCCTTGGCTGACCGCAAACGGATGATGATCAGCCAAATGGGCAAGATCGAAACGACTCAGCAGGTGTTGCGCTTTTTTCTCAGTTTCAGCATTTACCTTCTGGCCGAACAGCAGCTCATCATACACCGTATCGGTGACGAATTGGTGTTCAGGGTTTTGAAAAACAAATCCCATTCTTTTTCGCAATTCTTTTTCCTTATATTGCTGCAGCGGCTGTTCAAATAGAAGAATTTTGCCGCTTTGCGGTTTCATAAGACGGGCCAGAACAGATAAGAGCGTCGATTTTCCAGTGCCGTTCGGGCCGACAAGCGCCGTCAAAGAGCCTTCGCGCAATGAAAAGCTGATGTCTTCGAAAATCGTTTGTTGTCCTCTCGCGAACGAAAGGCTGCGGACTTCGAGCACACTCTTTCCAGAAGGAGTTTCCTTCTTTTCGGCACGCCCGGCAGGAAAGGGCTCTTTGAACAGCGTTTCTTTTGATAAAGTAAACGGCATACTCAGCTTTTCCTGCAGATGGCAGACCTTTGGAATTGCGATGCCCAATTTCTTTAGTGTCTCCGCTTCGTGCTGAAATAGATCTTTCGTCAGGCCATCCAGCGCTTTGTGGCCTGATTTATCGAGCACGATCGTCCTCTCAATCCAAGGCGCCCATTCATCAAGCTGATGCTCAATGACGAGGAGGCTGAAACCTTTTTCCCGCTGAAGATCTTTCATCAGATGAACGAATTCCCGCGCTGAGAAAGGGTCTAATAGAGAAGTTGGCTCATCTAAAATAATAAGCTCAGGCTCCATCGCCAAAATACAGGCGAGAGCCACTTTCTGCTTTTGTCCTCCTGAAAGGGTGGATATCGTTTTTTCTTTTAAATGGGTAATACGTAATTTTTCTAATACGGCATTGATTTTCTCTGTCATTTCTTCTTTTGGAATCTGCAGATTTTCCAGCCCGAAAGCGATTTCGTCCTCCACCGTCAGCATGCAGAACTGCTGATCAGGATCCTGAAAAACGACCCCGGCATGCTGAGCAATCGTTTCGGTGGTTTCAGCGTTTGTGACCGGCTTTTGAAATAGAAAGACATGTCCGGACTGAATGCCGTCGCAAGCCTCCGGATATAGACCGTTTAAACAAAGGGCGAGCGAGCTTTTACCGCACCCGCTGGGGCCTAGCAATAAAACACATTCTCCTTTTTGAAGCTCAAACGAAATATTTTGAAAAACCGGTTTTTCGTCTTCTTCATAAGAGAAGCTGAGCTGGTCAACTGTCAGAAGCTCGTCAAAGGCTTGCATGTTCTGACGCCCGCTTCCGTTTCTTTTTCAGTTCCTTTCCGAGTGCCATTCCGTTTAACACACCTGTATAAGCGAGAGAGTCGCTGACGGCTTTTCCGAGAAGGCCCGCCAAGAGCGCGCCGGAAATGAGACGGATCACAAGCATAATGAGCAGATAACCTGATGAATAGGCTGCATAGCCAGAAACAAAGAGATCGTAGATAAAGCTGGCTACTGAAGATCCCATTCCGGCCAGCATAAGGACAGGGAGAGAGTATGCTTTCCAGCGTGTTGCAAGGAATACAGCTTCAGCCCCGAGTCCTTGAACAATGCCGATGACGATGACCATCGGGCCAGACGGATTTCCCAGCAGACACTCAACGAGAGCGGCAATGATTTCAGAAACGAGCGCCGCACCCGGTTTTCGAATGATGTATGCGGCGATGACCGAAACGATAAACCAAATGCCGTAAATCGGTTCATAGGCAATTGGCCCAAACATACCTGCAAGCACGTTTCCGAAATGTGTAAATAATAAATAAACAACGGCAAATACGATACTGATAACGGACATGATGACAATTTCTTTTACTTTCCAGCTTTTCATGTTATCCCTGCTTTCTGTTTTTTCTTGATGGGCTGTTAGCCGAAAGATTCACAGTCATGGTGATGTGGTTTGTTTGCTGCTCAGCCATGCGGAAAACGGCTTCCAATGTTCTGAATACGTCATGGGCATCCCCTTCAAGCTCGCTCGCGTAATGGACACCCTGTACAAAAGTACCTTGGGCTTTTGCGATGTCGACAGCCTTCATAATCAATCCCATATAATCCGGCTCATTCATTGGATAAAGCGCAAATTGGCACGCGCTTCCGCGTTCAAGCCTCGGACAGCATCTTCATTGACACGCTTATTGTCTTTGGAAAGATATGTATCTCCCTGAGTGTCGCCCGGGCACCCAATGGAAAACGTGCCGCTCATGACGATGTGTGTCTCGCTGTTTGCTGCATAAAGGTAAATGGCTTTTGCGGCATCGAATACATGATCAATCGATCCGCGTAACACCGTGCTGATATGGTCGGTTTTCGTCCAAACCTTGGACGTATCTGTTTTTTTCAGCGCAGACTTGATCACACTGATAAAATCATCCGTCATCGGATATAAAGAGAAGCGAAAACCGGCGATTCTGCTTGTACCGCACATATGCTCCATTTCTAAAAGCCTCCTGTTTTTTGGATAAAATAAAAAACTGCATATCCTAAGGGAATATGCAGTCATAGATCGATTAAGCGCACAAAAAAATACACCATTCGGTCAACCTGCACTTCCCCACGCTGGTATTATCCAGATCGGGTCATAAGGGATCAAAACGCGATTCTCCCGCGTTTTATCTCAGCCAAAACAGCACCCCTAGTGCTTTCCGTATACAATTTTTTATTTTGACATCATAATAGATGATAAGAATCATTTTGTAAACAACGAAATCATTTTTTTCATATAGGGACAGGAGAGGATGATCACATTTGGACAAAGGACACATATTAATTGTGGAAGATGAAGAAAAAATCGCCAGGGTTCTGCAGCTTGAATTGGAATATGAAGGATACGGCGTGACCATTAAACACAATGGAACAGAAGGCCTGAATGCGGCCGCGGAAGACGGGTATTCCTTGGTGCTTCTTGATGTCATGCTGCCGGGGCTTAGCGGACTGGAAGTGCTGCGCCGCTTGAGAAAAACGGATCAACAGACACCGGTCATTTTATTAACGGCGCGAGACAGCATTCCTGATAAGGTAACAGGTCTGGATATCGGTGCGAATGACTATGTCACCAAGCCGTTTGAAATCGAGGAATTACTTGCGAGAATCAGGGCGGCGCTGCGCCAAAATGGAACAAAAACGGAAGAAATCGGCACCTTTCTTACATATGACGATTTACGGGTGAACGAAAAAACCCGTGAAGTGAGACGCGGAGACAAAGAGGTGGAATTAACGCCGCGGGAATTTGATTTGCTCGTCTACATGCTAAAGCATCCGCAGCAAGTGCTGACACGGGAGCAAATTCTAAGCGCGGTATGGGGATTTGATTATATCGGTGATACAAATGTCGTAGACGTCTACATAAGATACATCAGAAAAAAACTGGACTATCCTTACGAAAAACAGCTGATCCATACGATTCGCGGGGTCGGCTATGCCATTAAGGGGTAAACGATGAAGCTGAAGACCAAGATTCATCTGTACACATCAATATCACTGTTAATTTTATTAATTTTGGTTCATACCGCAGTATATCTCATTTTTTCGTCTGCGCTGACATCAAAGGATGCGGCCCGGCTTGCTGATGAGACGGATAACATGGCCGAAGCGCTGCATGCTGCTGAAACAGAAGGAGTGGCTTTGCAGGACATGCTGCAGGCCTACCTGCCGGCAAATGGCATGGTGCGTGTAGTGAACGGTGATCAAAAAGCCGCCATGACGATCACAAAAGAAAAAGCGTATAAAGATTTTCCTCTCTCTTTTCACAGCGGAGAAACGGCAGATGTGAGGAAACATGACGGCAAGCTGTTTGCTGAGGCTGCTGTTCCGGTGATTTGGACCGATGGACAAGTGGTTTCTCTTCAGGTGGTGGAAAGGCTGGAGAACACAGAAGAGAGCCTGTTTCTGTTGAAACTCATCTTAATCGCTGCAAGTGCCGCTGTCTGCATTGCTTCTTTTTTTGCCGGCAGCTTGCTCGCCCGCCGTATTATCAATCCGATCAGACGATTAATGATGACCATGAAAGACATACAGCGAGAGAAAGCATTCAAAACGATTTCTTTAGAAGGACAGTCGCACGATGAATTGTATCAAATGGGGCTGACATTTAATGAGATGGCAATGATGCTGAAAGAGCACTACGATAAACAGCAGCAATTCGTTCAAGATGCTTCACACGAATTGAAAACTCCGCTCACCATTATAGAAAGTTACAGCAGCCTGATGAAGCGATGGGGGGCAAAAAAGCCGGAAGTGCTTGAGGAATCGATAGAAGCCATTCATGCAGAAGCGGTGCATATGAAGAAACTGGCCAATCAGCTTTTGGCGCTGGCCAAAAGCCATCAAGGACTCGAGGTTGATCTGAAAACAATCGATTTGATTGAAGTGTCGCGGGCCGTCACGCAAACGCTCCAGCCTGTCTATCAGCGCGACATTTTACTCGAAACAGATAAAAAGAGCCTGCCTGTAACAGCTGATGAAGAACGCATCAAGCAGCTGCTGACCATTTTGCTCGATAATGCCATAAAGTATAGTGAAAAAGCCATTGTGATATCAGCCGGAACGAAGGATGGACAGCCGTTTCTGTCAGTAAGGGATGAAGGTATCGGGATACCTGAGGAACATATCTCGCATTTGTTCGAACGGTTCTACCGGGCAGATGAGGCACGGAACAGAAAAACAGGCGGAACGGGTTTAGGCCTTTCCATTGCCAAGCAAATCGCCGATGAGCATGGCATTGAGCTATCTGTCAAAAGCAAGTCGGGACAAGGAACAGCTGTCACCATGCAATTCAGCGAACAGAATGGGGGAGGCCGATGAACAAACCAATAAAAACAGTATCTTTTGCAGCTGCAGCAGTTTTAGCCGTCATCGTCTGTACGTTTCTCATCATTCGGCAAACCCACGAGGACGTACTGTCAAAGGAGGCTGTCATAAAAAAAGTCGAAGCCTCTTATGAAGGCAAGGTCACGAAATCAACACAGTCAAAGGATAAAAAAACATATGAGATGACCCTTGAAAATCCCAAGGGAACTTATTTTATAAAAGCTGACGCAACATCAGCTGACATTCTTTCAATGAATAGAGTAAAAGCGATGAATCCATCTGTTATGACAGAAAAAGAAGCCGAGCATCTCGCGCTTAAGCGGGTGCCGGGTACGGTCAAAAAACGAACACACAAGAATCGCGTTGCCACATATATCATTCAAAAAGAAGGCGGAAAAACATACGAAGTGAAGGTAGATATGCAGGCAAAAACAGTCTTGTCTGCCGATCAAATCAGCAATAAAGACCAACAAAAAACACCGATTACGAAAAAAGAAGCCAAAACAATTGCAGAGCGAGAAACGGGCGGGACAGCGGATGACGCAGATCTCGAAGAAAGTGAGGGCACTCTCATCTTTGAAGTGGATGTTGATCTTCCTGATGATAAAGAAGCGACAGTGAAGATCAATGCCTACACAGGAAAGGTAGCTAACATTGTCTATGAAGACTAAAGGTTTCTCATCAAATTCTCATCTTACTCTCGTTTTCCTTTCATGTTGAGTGTGTAAACTGTACTCATACAAAACAAAGGAGGACTCACAAATGCTCAAGAAAAGATGGATGGTCGGGCTTTTAGCAGGGTGCCTAGCGGCTGGAGGATTCAGCTACAACGCGTTTGCCAAAGAAAACAATGAAAACAGTCAGCCTTCTTCTAAGGCGGGTGCACTCACTGAACAACAAGCAGAATCAATTGCCAAAACAGTTGTTGACGGCAACGTAGAAGACATTGACAGAGAGCTTTACAATGGCAAAGATGTCTATGAAGTGGAGATTGAAAAAGCGGGTGAAGACTACGACGTTTATGTAGATATTCATACAAAACAAGCGCTTAATGACCCGTTAAAGGAGAAAGCAGAACAAGTTGCCATAACAAAAGAAGAAGCGGAAGAAATTGCTTTAAAGCGAACAGATGGAACCGTAACAGAAAGTAAGCTGGACGAAGATGACGGTGCTTACATCTATGAAATTGAAATCCAAACGAAACAAGGAACTGAGACAGAATTTGAAATTTCCGCAAAGGATGGCCGCATGATCAAAACTGAGATAGACGACTAATCAAACCCCCGCTGCAGCGGGGGTTTTTCATGATAAGAAACCTTCTTTTGGACAATCTAAGTGAAAAGGAGGCGAAACACATGGAAAAGAAAGAGGAGCAATACATCAATCAGGCTGAATATGTCCCTCATCCAACGAAGGATGGAGAGTATGCCTTATTTCTTCATGAAACGTATCATCTGCTTTCTGAAGATGACGAGACACAAACAACAGAATAAGGGCTTAGGCCCTTGTTTTGTTCCGTAATTGTGATGTAAGCGCATTTATTACTTTTTTGAGTTGACACAGCTTGTTTTTTTCTGTAATCTCAGTGTGTCAATTCAATTAGGAACTTCGTTAGGTGAGGCTCCTGTATGGAGATACGCTGCTGCCCAAAAATGTCCAAAGACGCCAATGGGTCAACAGAAATCATCGACATAAGGTGATTTTTAATGCAGCTGGATGATTGTCCTATGCCATACAGTGCTAAAGCTCTACGATTGAAGGCGCCCGCACGCTTTTTTGCCGTGCTTCTTTCACCTTCAATCCTGAAGGCTTTTTTTATGCCTTTAAAACGAACCCAATCAAAGGAGGTGCGGAGTATGGATTCTCCCCATTCGAGTCAATCTGAAGAAGTACCCATATACTATGACAACAAGGCAATTGATTACACGATGAGGAGACGAACTGCCGCACCTTCTGGCGAGGCCGGCACGTCTCCGTAGAGGAGGTACGAGTCCCGATGGTTCAAAACATGACCTATGACGAACTCATTTTACGCATCATTATTTTATTGCGAGACGGGAAAATCAGGGATTTCAGAAGCGTTATTGATGAGCTTCAGCCCTATGACATGGCGTTTATTTTTAAAGAAATGCCGGAAAAACACCGCGCCCGCTATTTATCTTATTTAACTGTAGACGATATCACTGATATGATCGGGGAGCTGGAACGCGAATTTCAGCTTGCCGTCTTAAATAAAGTCGGAAAAACAAAAGCAACACTGGCGATGAACAAAATGGACAACGATGACCTCGCACAATTGCTTGAAGAAATGGATGAAGAACTGAAGGAGCAGCTTTTGTCCAGCATGGAAGCGTCAGAGTCAAAAGCTGTACAGCTCTTGATGAATTATCCGGCTGACTCAGCGGGACGCATGATGACAAACCGATATGTGTGGATTCCTCAGCATTATACGGTAAAAGACGCGGTCGTCAAACTGAAAAGCTTCGCTGAAATCGCTGAATCGATCAACTACTTATATGTTATTAATGAAAGCAAACAGCTGGTTGGGGTTCTTTCCTACCGTGATTTGATCCTGGGTGAACCTGAAGAAAAGGTGCAGGATTTAATGTTTACCCGCGTCATATCAGCAGATGCTCTTCAGGACCAGGAAGAAGTTGCCCGCCTGATTGAACGTTACGATTTCTTGGCAATACCGGTTGTAGAAGAAAACAACGTGCTTGTCGGCATCGTAACGGTTGATGATATTATCGACGTCGTCATTCGGGAAGCTGATGAGGATTACGAAAAATTTGCCGCTTCCGGTAAAGACATCACCTTTGACACAAAAGCTTACGTGGCGGCATACCGGCGCCTGCCATGGCTGATTTTACTCTTGTTTATCGGGCTGATTTCAGGAAGCATTATCAGCTATTTTGAAGATGCGCTGAAACAGGTTGTCGCGCTTGCGTTTTTCATGCCGATGGTGTCAGGGATGACAGGAAATACGGGAACACAATCTCTCGCGGTTGTCATCAGAGGTTTGTCTAAAGAAGAAATGAACAAAAAAACGATTGTGCGCCTGATCTTCCGGGAGTTCAGAACAAGTATTTTTATCGGAGCGGTTTGTTCTGTGCTAATCGCGATTGTCTCCATCATATGGCAGGGGAATGCGCTTTTGGGATTTGTTGTCGCTTCTTCACTGTTTTTAACCTTAATCATCGGCACGATGTCAGGAACGATTATCCCTATTATTTTGCACAAACTGAAAGTAGACCCGGCGATTGCTTCTGGACCGCTGATTACAACGTTAAACGATATTTTATCTTTATTAATCTACTTTGGCATTGCCACTGCATTCATACACTCATTATAAATTTAAAAAGTCCGTCTCAACTGCGAGCCGGACTTTTATCATTTAACGGTTTTTGTACCGAAAGTGAGCATTAAGCTGCCCCTCCAGCATTTTTTTCCGCACTTGCGGATCGTTTTTTAACATCTGTTCTTTTTTGCGCATATCCTTTAAAATCTCTGCCGTCTGTACGCCGTCTTCCCGCTTATTGGCGATATCCATCAGACGCTCCACATCGGCAAAGGAGTATTTTCTTGTCCCCCTTGAAGAACGCTGCGGGTAAATGAGTTTTCGTTCCTCATAATACCTGATCTGTCTTACGGACAATCCTGTCAATTCACTCACAATTCCGATTGAAATCACTTTTTTGTCTTTATAAGAATGATCTTCTGTGGTCATTTTTCCACCCCTGGATGTCTTTTGATAATAGTATATAAAAAACAAAGAGAAAAAACCTGACGCTTGTCATATTTTCTAACATCAAATAGAATATTTTTGAAAAAATGCGGAAGAAAAATTAACAAGAATAATGCGTAACATACAAGCGCGTTTTATCCTTTATGTAACGAACAAACGAGGAGGAAGGATAATCATGGAGGAAGAAAAAGCGGTCTCACTGGCAAAAGAAATTATCGAGTTGGATATCAAGCGTGATGAAATGCTGGAGACGTTTATGCAGCTTGCCGGAGAACAGGCTTTTCAATTATTAAGATCCGTTCAAAACGGACGGTACCGTAAATCTTCGTAAACATAAATTCTTTACATTAGATTCATACCACGTTCATTTAAATAGAGTATCTTTTGTATAGGATACCTCAAAATGAAGGAGGACGCTATGAGTAATTTATTGAAAACCGCTTTAGAAAAAGAACGAAGCCATTATTCTGAAAAACTCTATCAAATTGGGGTTTATAATAAAGAGGTCATGAACAAAATGACGATTTCTGAGCTTCGGAAAGAATATGCTTATTTCTTTCGAAGCATTACAAATCACAGAAATTATCCTTATACAAGATAATGTATAAGGATTTTTTTGCTTTTAGAAGGAATTTCTCGAATTATAGCGAATACGTATAGTAAGGGACTGAACTCTTATTATATGTAAGGGTTTTCATTATTTTTTTATAAAAATCCTATATACGAGGTAGATATGATGAGATTATCGTTTAACGAAGAAGAAGTTGAGCGTGCGATGAATTTGTACAGAGTTTTTGCAAGGGCTTTCAAAAGTGTGTCCGAACATAGTATCCGTGATAGCAAAGAGCACGGTTTTAATCCCACTGAATTTGCTGTACTGGAGCTCCTGTACACAAGAGGCCCGCAAAAATTGCAGCAAATTGGGTCGAGACTTCTGCTTGTAAGCGGAAACGTCACATATGTTATTGACAAACTAGAAAGAAACGGGTTTTTAGTAAGGGAGCAGGACCCGAAAGATAAACGCTCCGTTTACGCACATTTAACTGACAAGGGAAATGAGTATTTGGATAAAATTTATCCGATTCATGCTCTGCGTATTGCGAGAGCGTTTTCAGGCCTTTCGCCTGATGAACAGGACCAGTTGATCGTCCTGCTCAAGAAAGCGGGCATACACAGCCAGCATTTGCTGTTTCGTTAACGACTCTACACTCTCTTTCTGGAGAGTGTTTTTTTGTTTTATAGGATTCTTTTTAAAACATCTTCAATCTTCCTATCAGACATTTCTTCAAGATATTCATTGACGTGTGTTTGATATTTCTTCATCAGTTCACTTGATTGAAAAAATACCGCAAAACGTTCTTCTGCTTTTTGTACATCCCAGTTTCTCATATCTATGACAAGCTTCCTTTCTTTTAAAAGGTTCAAATTCATTTCCTCCTGTCCCGGCAGTGCATGATAAATAAATACGGGGAGCCGCTTCTGTAAGCATTCACTGATGGTCACGCCTCCGGGTTTTGTCATGATGCCTGCCGCCTGTTCGTACAAACGGTTCATCTCTGCTTTGCTGTGAAGGTAAGGAATCGCCTCAATTAAAGGGTGGTGTAAACTTTTGACATAGCAGTAGAGCTTTTCGTTTCTGCCGCATAATATTTTGTATAAGATCTTTCCGTCTGGCGACAGTTTCTGCACCCATTTTAACATTCCCCCAACTCCCATACTGCCTCCTGTGATGATGATGGTATATGGCGGATGATGCTGACAGGCATCTGCTGATCCCATTTCAAACATTCGGTGAACGGGTATGCCGGTCAAGTATATGTTTTTCTGATCGATCCCCTCTGATATAAGCTGCTTCTTTACTTCGGTGCTCGGAACAAAATGGTAATCAATGTTCTTCCGTCCCCATAATTGATTCACGAAAAAATCAGTGTATACATTCACAACCGTCAGATTCGGATATTCAGGCTTTAGCCGGTTCAGCAGATAAGAAGGCAGCGCATGTGTGCAGAAGGCGAAATCAGGTTGTTTTTCTTGGAGGATGTGCCTCATTTGCTGTGTGAACAGCAATTCGTACGTGGAATAGCGTTTGTCATGCTGATATTCTCCGCAGGCGAGCAGCCGGTAAATGCCGCTATACGTTTTTGGGAAGTATTGAATCCATTTTAAATAACCCGCGGAGGACAGTTTTTCTAACCGCCTATACGCATGTGAAAAGATATCAATGTTCTCAGCTGCAAGCCCCTGAGACTCTAATTCAGCCTGTAATGCATCAGCCACATGATGATGGCCGGTGGAAATGCTTAAAAAAGGAAAAATGAGAATGTTTTTCATGACAGTCCTCCCAAAAAAATATGGCAACTATATTTTGGGGAGAACGCTCACAAAATATAAGGGTGTTTTTGATCATAAGGAAGGTGAAAAGATGAAAACCTGTTTCCTTTCCATTTGGAAAATGCTTGACCCGATTTATTTCTTTTTTTCTAGGCTAAGCTTGATTGACAAAGAGCAAAAAAGCGTTTTTCGAGTCAGGCTGACGAAGTATAAAGGACATCATGTCGTGCTGAGCGACGGAACGCATATTAAAAAAAATGATGTGCTCGTTAAAATCCATCTGCACAATATTAAGCTGATAAGAGAACTGCAAAGCATTGAGAGTACGGTCAGAAAAGGAATCATTATTTATCAGAAAGTATATCAATCAATGCCGCTTCTTCTTGACTATATCAACAATCATAAAAAAAGCGAGAAAATCAAAGGAATCATTGGGATTACGATGCTTGACAAAGGTGTAAAAAGGCTCGGCTTTGATGTGATCACCCCGGTGAACCCTTTTTACAGATGCTTTAAAAAAATGTCCCATGTGCCGATTTTATATTTGACTTCAAAGCCTGTGAGCTTGCGGCATTTACCGAATTCATCCTATTTGTTGATCTCAAAAGAAAAGCTGCAGAAAACCTATCAAAAAAAAGACTGATGCCTCGGTCAGCACAGTCTTTTTTGCTTAAATCTGATGAAATGTCACTTCAGGGCGGCTTCCGACACGGATATTTACGCCGGTTTGTCCTAAGCCTTCGCTGATATAAAATGGCTTATCGTGATGATAATGAAGACCTTTAATCATGTTCATGCGCACGAGTTTGCCCATTTTCACCAAATGATACGGTTTTGGCCAATGGATTTGCCCGCCGTGAAAATGGCCTGACAGCAGGTAATCATAATGAACATCTTTCATATCCAGAATAATATTTGGGTCATGTGTTAGTACAAGCTGATAGCCGTTTTCCAAACTTTGATAAGAGCCGGTGATATTACTGCGATTCGTACTGTAATCATCAATGCCGATAATATTGATTGGCCCTGCAGCCGTCTCGATTCGAACATGTTTATTTTGAAGCGTGATACAGCCGTTTTCCTCTAAAACACGCTTCAGCCTCTGAAAGTCTCTTTCTTTCAATACATAGTCGTGGTTACCGAACACCGCGTACATTCCATATGCAGGCTTCAGCTTTTGCAAGGCGTTCAAGTAACCTGCCAGCTTCGGAATATTACGTTTCCGATCAAGAAAATCACCGGTAAGAGCAATGATGTCCACAGGCTGATCTTTTGTTAAAAGATACAGCTCCTCAGGTGAGACTGAAATGTTTTCTAAGTGAAGATCTGATAAATGAAGGATATTTAATTTTTTTCTGGCTGGAAGGCCGTCTTTTTGATCGATTGAAATGGTGTTGACTTTCACATCTTTTGTATTGCGGTTCGCTTTATATAGAAATGGCACAAATACGAGTATGGCCAATGAAAGTAAGATTGTAAACAAAATATATCCCCTCCCTGCTATCAGTATAGTAAGTGATCAAGCACTATGGATAGCGGGAATTAATGGGTAGAGACAGGCTGAAAAACGGATTGTCATATGATGAATGATTTGGAAGGGAAAAGGGATAATAAATTTTGACACATAAGGCAGAACATGCCGACGGAGTCAGAATAACAAATGGATGTGTAAGCAATGTTACGGTTGATGAGACAACAAAAAAAAGAAACATATTATCTCTGGATCGCATTATTTCTCCTTTTGCTGTATGTATCCCCGCTTTTTATTTTAAAGGAAGATGCCCATATCCGAGTCCACGATAATTTAGATTCCAACATCGCGTGGTACAAGGTTCTTGCCGATAGCGGAGAAATCGTCGGCAAGGTTGACGCTGCCATTCCGCAAATCATTAACGGGCTGCCACGGGATGCCTTTGGCACCGAGTGGAGCGGCATTGTTTGGCTTCATGCTTTCTTTTCTTCCATGACTGCCTATGCAATAAGCCAAACGGTTACAAGAGTTGTCGCTTTTTTGGGAATGTATGTGCTGCTGAAAAAACATGTAATCCCGGAGCCAAAAGCGGCTTTCATCCGAATTGGCGTATCGCTTGCATTTGCCTTAACACCTTTCTGGCCTTCGGGAATGCTAAGTACGCTTGGGTACCCTTTGGCACTGTGGGCTTTTTTAAATATCCGAAAAGGGGATATCTCATGGAGAGAATGGCTGACGCTCGGACTGCTCCCTTTATATTCAAGCTTTGTGTTAGGCTTCTTCTTTTTCCTGGCAGGAATGGCGTGTTTTTGGCTGTATGATGCCATTACAAAAAGAAGATGGAATCTGATTTTTTTAGGCAGTATTGCATTTATGACGAGTATCTATCTTTTCGTTGAATATCGGCTTGTCTATTCGATGCTGTTTGAGCACGCACCGATGCATCGGATTGAATTTATCTCATCCAGGCATGACGTTTGGCATTCTCTTCGGCTATCCGTAAAAAACTTTGTCTATGGCCATAATCATGTGATGACCGTTCATACCGTTGTCATCCTCCCGATTCTGCTGCTCGTATTTGCTGCTCTGCTGTTCAAACGAAATCGGACAAAGCCAGAAAATGTTTATCTGTTTTTATGTGTGCTTAATTACGGACTGTCATTATGGTATGCGTTTTGGTTCAATAAAATTTGGGCAGTGCCTAAGCAGAAATTTGCCTTTTTAGCAGAATTTAATTTTGCCCGATTTCATTTTCTGCGACCGCTTGTTATATACGTGAGCTTTGCGCTTGCTTTATATCTTATTTGGCGGATGGGGAAAGGGTGGAAATGGCTTGTGTACGCCGCGGTCGCTGCACAGCTGATGGTGCTGGCGCCTTTTAATGAAGAGTATACGTATGGTGTTCATTACAACGCGCCGACATTTAGGGAGTTTTATGCATCCGAGCAATTCAACGAGATTAAGGAATTTATCGGACGCCCGCAAGATTCGTACAGGGTGGCGAGCATCGGCCTGCATCCGTCTATCGCCCAATATAACGGGTTTTATACGTTAGATACGTATAACAATCTATATCCGCTCTCTTATAAATATGAATTTAGGAAAATCATCGAAAAAGAGCTGGAAAAAAACACTCGGCTGAAACAATATTTTGATGAGTGGGGCAGCCGCTGCTACCTTTTTGTCGATGAACTCGGTAAACGATATGATTTCAAAAAGAACTCGAAGAAAACGATCAACAATCTTCAATTAAATACAGATGTATTTAAAAAAATGGGCGGACGGTACATTTTTTCTTCAGTTCCGATCATGAATGCTGAACAAAACCATCTTGCGCTTGTCAAGACGTTTGACCATAAGGATTCCGCTTGGCGCATTTATTTATATGAAACAAGATAAGGAGGATATCGATTGAAACAGCCACAGCCAGTATTAACCATCGTCGTCCCGTGTTTCAATGAAGAGGAAGTGTTTCAAGAAACAAGCCGTCAGCTGACAGAGGTTGTAGACGATTTAATTGAAGAGAAATTAATTGCTGAAAACAGTAAAATTCTATTCGTCGATGATGGCAGCAAAGATCGCACTTGGGCTCTGATTGCCATGGAAAGCATAAAAAACAAGAAGGTTACCGGTTTAAAATTAGCCTGCAATGTCGGCCACCAAAAAGCGCTTTTAGCCGGACTCCATAAAGCGAAGAATAGGTCAGACTGTGTCATTTCGATTGATGCTGATCTTCAGGACGACATCTCTGTGATCCGGGATTTTATGCTGAAATATCATGAAGGCTGCGAGATTGTGTACGGTGTCCGCCGGAGCAGAAAAACCGATACCTTTTTCAAACGCACGACCGCATTAGGATTTTATCGCCTCATGAATAAGCTTGGGATTAAATTAATTTACAATCATGCTGATTTTCGTTTAATGAATAAAAGATCCCTTGAAGAGCTTGAGCGTTATCCAGAAGCGAATTTGTTTTTAAGAGGCATTGTTCCCATGATTGGCTTTAAATCAGCCGAAGTGTTGTATGACCGCAAGGAACGCTTTGCCGGCAAAACGAAATATCCGCTGAAAAAAATGCTGTCATTCGCTTTTAACGGGATTACATCATTCAGTGTCGCACCAATTCGATTCTTTACGCTTTTGGGATTTGTTTTATTTTTTCTCAGCGCTGTGGCAGGGATTGGCGCGTTTATTCAAAAGCTGCTCGGCCATACGAATGCAGGCTGGGCGTCTCTCATCATTTCCATTTGGTTTTTGGGCGGGCTGCAATTGATGGGAATTGGGATTATCGGAGAGTATATCGGGACGATATTTTCCGAAGTGAAAAGACGCCCGAAATACGCGATTGATATCGATTTGTATAATGAGCCGCTGAGCCCGCTTCAGCGCCAGGAAAAAGAGCGATTAGAGAAAAAGTACAGTTAAACGGAAAGAGCTGACTTCATTAGTCAGCTCTTTTTTTCAACTGATGTAATATAGCGCTAAGAGGTTCGTCCTGCGGGTTGCGGTAAAAATCAAAAAATGGACAGCCCTTTTTCTTAATCCGATCAATGACGGTATCAATTGTAAACAGAGCGGGTGTTAAAGATGATTGGACTTCATGCCAGTAAAGCGGTGCCGCGACAGTCCCGAGCTCATTTCCTCTCGTCGAATAGGGACAGATAATCGTTTTTCCTTCTGCATGCTGCAAATAATCAAGATACAATTTGCCATGCCTGTTTTTAATCAAGCGTTCAGTGGTAAATAGCTCGGGAAATGCATTGGTGCAGTACTCGGCAATCAGCTGTGTAAATTGGCGTGTTTCTTCATACGTGAAAGCCTCAGGAGACAAGGGAATATAAAGCTGGATGCCTTTGTTGCCGGACAGCTTCGGGTACGAAGTAATGCCAAAGGAGTCAAACAGCCGCTTCAGTTCATTTGCAGCCTGAACGGCCATAATAAAGTCATCTCGCGAAGGCGGGTCTAAATCAATGACAATCTCAGCCGGACGCCTGCTTCTAATGGTTTGAAAAGGAACGTGAAACTCCAAAGCAAGCTGGTTGCAAAGCCATAACAACGTAGACATATCCTCGCAGACAATATGCTCATGGCTTCCGTCATAGAAAGATTGAACAAAATCCGGCGCGTAGTCCGGCTTGTTTTTTTGGAAAAATGATTCGCTCCTAGCTCCATGCGGATAGCGAATGACGGTGACAGCCCGGTTTTTCAGAAATGGAAACAGGTAGTCACTGACCTCAATCATATACTGAATAAAATCTTCTTTTGTTTTTTTATTCTTTTCAAATATGATTTTATCCAGGCTTGTGAACTGAAGCTTTGGGTGAACCGGTTTAGAGTGGCGTATGACTTGCGCATATGTGCATTCGGTCCAGTCCATTTGGAATTCGAAACCGACAAACGATACCTCTCTTAGTGTGCCTTGAAGAACCGTTAAGTATTGAACAGTTGCACAAATAGAAGGTTCAAGCGTAAATTCGCCAGAAGGTGCTTGATGTCCGTGCTGTTCCATAATCTCTCGTATCGCGCTTTTTTCCTCATCACGCATTCCGTGCGAGACAGAGGCTATCGGTGTCATGATCCCGTTTTTTAATACGGACACCGTCAGAAACCCATTGTTAGGGTTGAAGCCTGTTATGCAAACATGTGCTTGTTTAAAGTTTTTATATTTGAGCCAATCGGACGACCGCTTCTTTCCAAGCCATTTGCTGTTTGTTTTTTTCGCTACAATTCCTTCTCCGTCATATTTCATTACCATTTCCCAGAGTTGATCAAAATGATCGTAACAGGGGATATATTGGATGGTTTCCTTTGCGTAAGGGTCTGGAGACGCAGGAAGCTTTGCTGCGGACATGAGGTCATACAGCGTTTTTTTACGGTCCAAATACGAACCAAGCGTTACATCTTCTCCGTTTCGCTCTAATAAGTCAAAAGCGAGAAAGCAGCACGGCCTCGCGTTTGCCGATTCCTGAATCTTGTCTGGCCTTTTTAAACGTCCCCGTACTTGAAGATGTTCAAAATCTGCTCGACAAGGATTCACCAAACAGACGATTTCTCCATCAAGTGTCAGCGGAAGTTCTTTTTCCATAGGCTGAAAGACACTTTTGGCGAATTGTGTGATTTCAGGGAAGGTGCTGTTGAGCTCCACACCATTTCTGCTGGTTAAGGTCACACCTGAAGAATGGATGCGAAGAATACATCGGTACCCGTCATATTTAACTTCGTAACGCCATTCTTCTCCGATTGGCGGTGACGAAGTAAGGACCGGCTGCATGGTTAACGCCATGGACTATGACGTGCCGGAGGCTTTTTTTCTAGTCGTTTTCCGTTTTTTATCTCCGGCTCCTTTCGGTTCAGCGGCTTGTGCAGGTGCGGCAGCCGATGTCTCGGGGTTCGGTCTTCTGGTTCTGTCGATGCTGGCTTGCAGTGCGCTTACCAGGTCAATGACATCTTCACGCGGTGGCGCTTTATCAGGAGTGACGGCTGTCTCTTTATTTTCAAGCTTGTCATTGACTCTTTGCAGCAGAGCCTGACGATACGTGTCCTCATATTTTTCAGGTTTAAACTCAGCAGTCAGTTCATCTATTAATGTGATAGCGGTTTGTAGTTCCTTATCATTTACATTCGATTGATCAGGTACACCTGGGACATGAGCGGCGCTTCTGACCTCATCCGGATAATGGATGGACTCCATGACGATACAATTTTCATAAACGCGGAGAATCGCCAGTTGCTGCTTTGACCTGATTGTCATATTGGCGATACCAATCTTTCCGGTTGAACGCAGCGCCTCACGCAGCAGAGTATAGGCTTTCGTCCCGTTATCCCCGGGGCCGACGAAGTAGGAGCGGTTAAAATAAATCGGATCAATTTCCTGAAGCTGAACAAAGTCAACAATCTCAACCGCTTTCTCCTCATGCTCCTGCTTTAAGCTTTTTAAATCTTCGTCCGTCAGCACTACATATTTTCCTTTTACATATTCATATCCTTTGACAATTTCATCAGGGCTAAGTGTTTTTTCGCAATTCGTGCAAACTTTCTCGTATTTAATTGGTGCGTGATCCTCTTTATGGAGGCTGCGCAGCTTAATATCTTTATCTTCTGTGGCCGCATATAGCTTGATGGGGATGTTTACTAGTCCGAAACTGATCGATCCCTTCCACATTGTATGCATATCGATAAACCCCTTTTTTTCTTTAGTGTGAAGAGGAGTGGGGCGATTCATGTGTAGTAACTTATGGGTGAAAAAAACAGCCGGCGCTATTATTGCGGCGGCTGTTCAATAATGAATTGTTCGATTTGTTCCGGCGGTATTGGCCTGCTGAAAAAGAATCCCTGCAAATGGTCGCAGCCTTTTTCATAAAGAAGCTGCTTTTGTGCTGAATTTTCAACACCTTCGGCAATCACCTGCAAAGACAGCTGATGGCCCATGGCAATAATAGCCCCTGTAATTTGCTCTGATTTACGATGGGTTTGAATATCGTCAATAAATGATTTGTCAATTTTCAGCCTGTGAATCGGAAAGTCCTTCAAATAGCTAAGCGAGCTGTGGCCAGTACCGAAATCGTCAATACTGATTCTGATTCCTAATTCCGTTAGCGATGACAAAACCTTTTTGGAGTGATCAAGATTGTCCATTGTCATGCTTTCTGTCACTTCCACTTCAAGAAGGTGCGGAGGAAGCTTGTATTTATTCAGCGTATCCTTGATGAGGGGAATCAGATCTTCGGATTGAAACTGTTTGGCGGAAATATTGATGGCGACAGAAAGATCATAGCCTTTGTCATGCCAAACCCTTGCCTGTTTGCATGCTTTATCTATAATCCACTTTCCGATATCAATAATAAGGCCCGTTTCTTCTGCGACACCGATGAATTCTCCGGGTGGGCACAGCTGACCGTCGGGTGTGACAAGACGTATTAATGCTTCTGCCCCTGTCATTTTTTGATTTTTTGCGCTGAATTGCGGCTGATAATATAAGACAAATCTATCGTTTTCAATTGCTTCTCTAAGTACGATCTCTTGATTCAGCTTGACGGTTTCTTTGTTCCCGATTGAAAAAGAAAAGTACCTGTATTTGCTTTTGTTTGGTTCTTTAGCGGCATACATCGCCATATCAGCCTTTTTCATCAATTCAAGGCCATCCGTCCCGTCTTTTGGAGATATCGCAATCCCGATACTGACAGAGGTGACTAAAGTGTGCTCTTGGATTTTAAAAGGTTTTTCGAATTTTTGGATAATTTTTTTTGCTAAAACATCTGCCTCGCCTGTTCCTGTATTGGCATCTGTCAATATAATAATAAATTCATCGCCGCCAAGACGGGCAATAAATCCGTTATCAGGAACTACAGATGACAGGCGCTTAGCTGCAAGCTGAAGCAGTTGATCACCGACATTATGCCCTAATGCATCGTTAATCACTTTAAACCGGTTTAAGTCCAGAAAGAATACAACGGTGTTATAGTGTAAGGTATGCTCGCGATTCAGCACTTCTGTTAGGTGAGAGATGGCATGCCTTCTGTTAGGTAAGTCTGTAAGCGAATCATAATGAGCCATTCTATGGATTTCTTTCTCTGCTCTGTACTGCTTTGTCATGTCTTTGCAAATAACATAAATGCTGTCAAGCTCTTGATTGACCTCAACAGGTATGAGCGTAATATTTAAGTGAAACTGGCCTTTTTCAGTAATCAGATCGCTATCACTGTTCATCGCTTGTTTATCTTTTTTAACTTGCTCAAAAAGGAGCTTAATCTTCTGGGATGTATAATTTTCCCAATCGTGCATGCTGAATCCAAATTTGCTGATCATTTCCTCGCCGGCATGATTTGATGATATAATGTCGCCTTCTAATGACAAAATAAAGATGGCGTCAATATTGTGGTTGATTAAAGATTGAAATCTCTGTTCGTTATCCTTTATGCGTTCGCTTTGTTTCATAAACTTTCGGTCTGCATGGGAACTGAATAATAATAGTGTTTGTATACAAAAAATAATTAAAGTAACAAAAATTGACCAATGAAACGTATGTACTTCCATATGGCTTCCGGAAGGAGCCGTGTCCTCATGGAAAGTTGCGGCAAGCATTCCTGTATAATGCATGCCCGAAATCCCTAAACCCATTACAAGTGAACTGATGACTTTATAATACATAAGATGATCAGAATGTTTTTTTACGGCCAAGTCAAAGAATATCTTTAACGAGACGAAAGATGCTGCAATCGCAATGATAATTGAAACTGTAAATAGAATCGGTTCATATATAATCATTACCCGGGAAATGGCAGACATTCCGATATAGTGCATAGAAGCAATAGATGCGCCAAGCACAACTGATCCGGTAAGCAGTCTGTAAAATGTAAGAATGTTCCGGCTGACAAAATATAATGACACAAATGATCCGGAAACAGATGCACCAATGGATGCCATTAAAGGCATGAATTCATATTCCAGCTGCATCTCCATCTCCATATGGACGGCCATCATCCCTACAAAATGCATTGACCAAATCCCGAATCCCATTATAAGTGAGCCGCCAATCAGCCAAACTTTACTTTTTAAACCCGTATGGATCGTGACTTTCCTTGACAGTTCAAGGGAAATGTATGAGGCAGCACAGGCAATAAGAATAGATAAATATATGAGCGTCGTATTATACGTAACGTGTATTTCCAAATGGAGATTCCTCCCGTATCTGATGTTCCAGTCTTGTTGACTCTCTTTATTATCGGCTGCTTAACTCCAGACTTTCAGCCTTCAAGATGATAGAAATACGAGTGAGAGCTATTTTTAGTTCAGCTGACCGTGAAAAATGTGTTAAAATCATGTTGACGTTTTCCAAAAAAATAAAATGTACAATACATAAATAGGGAAAAGGGGAGTTGAAGGCTATCGAAGAGCTGGTTATGTCATGGATAGAAGCATTTAAAAGCTTATCTTATTTTGGAATATTTCTAGCGCTCAGTATTGAGTTTATCCCCGCTGAAATCGTCCTGCCTCTTGCGGGCTACTGGGTATCGAAAGGCGATATGACGCTTGCCGGCGTTGTTTTGGCAGGAACGCTTGGAGGAGTGGCCGGTCCGCTTACGCTGTATTGGATAGGAAGGTACGGAGGAAGGCCGTTTCTTGAACGTTTTGGGAAGTACCTTTTTATTAAGCCTGAAGCGCTTGATAAGTCTGATCAATTTTTTAAAAAACATGGGGGCTTTGTCGCCTTCAGCGGCCGTTTTTTGCCTGGCATCAGGACATTGATCTCCATACCGTGCGGCATTGCAAAAATGAATGTTTGGGTGTTTTCGCTTTATACATTCATCGCTATGCTTCCGATTACATTTGTATATGTTTATCTCGGTGTGAAGCTCGGTGAAAATTGGAAGGAAGTCGGCTCTATTCTTGATCAATATATGCTTCCGATCGGGATAGCGATTTTGGTGCTGTTCCTGCTCTACTTATTGATGAAAAAGAGGAAGAAACGCACGCACTCCGAACATTTATCAGTATTTTTAAAAAATAAACGTTGACAAATCACCGCACTGCGCATATTATTGACGTATAAAATGATATTTCTTGAAATCCCAAAGGGGAGTAGCGTCCGGAATATATTCCGGAAACAAAGTCGTCATTTCATGGATGGTATCCATCGGCTTTGTTGGCATGCTTGAATTCATGTCTAGCAAGACCTTTGCCTTATGTCGGCAAAGGTCTTTTTTGCATGGTCCGGCCGGCATAAGATCGGATGAAGAGAAAGAAAACAACTTTTTTGGGAGGGTATCATTTATGGATGCAGCATTATTATTAGAGTATGGTTGGGTTCTTCTCGTCTTGATCGGGCTGGAAGGGATTTTAGCCGCCGATAACGCACTGGTTATGGCGGTCATGGTAAAACATTTGCCGGAAGAAAAAAGAAAAAAAGCGCTGTTTTATGGATTGGCAGGGGCTTTTGTACTGCGATTTGGCTCTTTATTTGCAATTTCTTTCTTGGTCAACGTATGGCAGGTTCAAGCGATTGGCGCGATCTATTTGCTGTATATCTCAGCAAGCCACTTATTGAAAAGATATGTATTTAAGAAAGAAGACACGCATAAAGAGACGAAGAAAAGCGGTTTTTGGCCGACTGTTTTAAAAGTGGAACTGGCAGATATCGCGTTTGCTGTTGATTCTATTTTAGCAGCAGTAGCACTGGCGGTTACGCTCCCTGGGACATCACTCCCGAAGATCGGCGGACTTGACGGAGGGCAATTTATCATCATTTTGGCCGGTGGTATAATCGGACTGGTGATCATGCGATTTGCGGCTTCAATGTTTGTAAAGTTATTAAAGGAACGTCCAAGCCTAGAAACAGCAGCCTTTGTGATTGTCGGCTGGGTCGGAGTGAAGCTTGCTTTATATACGCTTGCCCATCGTGACATAGCGGTTGTTTCTGAACACTTTATCCATTCTGGAACATGGAAGCTGATATTCTGGGGTGTCTTAGCGGCAATTGCAGTTAGCGGCTGGTTTATGTCAGGTGGGAAAAAACAGCTGGAGGGCACACAAAACGAACAAAAAAACAGCACTCGGGAACGGGCGTAATCTGAAAGACTCTGCTTAAAAGCAGAGTCTTTTCGTGTTTGAAGCGTTTTCATACCCGAAATAAAATAACATTTTTATAACAGGTTTGTTACAAAAAACACGCATAAAACCCCCTTAATTCTTTAGAAAGGCACGAAATCATGTATAGGACGTCAGAATGGTTTGTCATAATTGAGACATTGGAAATCAATATTTCTTTTTCTCCTTTGCGAATCCCTATCAAATTAGCTATCATTAATGAGTAGTTATAGGGAGGAACTGAGGTGAAACCAGTGCTTAGCCTTTTGTTTAAATTGGGAAAAAAGAAGCAAACGCTTGAAAAAGCTGTTGAGAGTATACAAAAAGGCAATAAAGATCTGCAAAATGAATTAATACAGCAATATAAGCCATTTATCGCAAAGACGGTTTCATCCGTTTGTAAACGATATATAGATGAAAAAGACGATGAGTTCAGTATTGGACTGATCGCGTTTAATGAAGCCATTGAAAAATATTCACCTGAAAAAGGAAATTCTCTGCTCGCATTTGCTGAGCTTATTATAAAAAGAAAAGTCATTGATTACATTAGAAAAGAAGCCAGAAGCGCACAAAATATAAATATCGATTTACAGGAAGGAGACGATCAGGAATCATCACAAAGCCTGATTGAAGCCGAGCTTTCCATTGATGAATACCGCCGTCAGATTGAACAGGAGCAGAGGCGGGAGGAAATCCTCTATTTTCAAAAGCAGCTCAAGGATTATGGTTTGTCGTTTAAAGAACTGCTTGAAAATTCTCCAAAGCACACGGATGCAAGGCAAAACGCCATAAAAGTGGCAATGACGCTTGTTGAACACGAAGAATTGGCCGCTATTTTGTACACAAAGAAGCAGCTTCCAGTGAAACAGCTGGAGCAGCTTGTCTCTGTAAGCCGAAAAACGATTGAGAGAAACAGAAAATATATTATTGCGATGTGTATTATCATTACGGGTGATTATATTTATTTAAAAGATTATCTTAAAGGGGTGCTGCACTCATGAGAAGAGGGATTATAGTAGAGAAAAATAAAAAATTCGTCACGTTGCTGACCCCTGACGGACAATTTTTAAAAGCTAAAAATGATCGCCACAGCTATGAAATCGGAGAGGAAATCATGCTTCCGAGTGAAACACGCATGGGCAGAAGGGCCAGCTTTTTTGATTTTTTTAAACTGCGCCCTTTCAAAATGGGGATTTTTACGATGACTGCTATTATGCTTTTTATTTTTATAGTTCTCCCCGTTTTTTCCAACAATAAGGCCTATGCGTATATGACAATCGATATCAATCCAAGCGTTGAAATGGCGTTAAACAGCGATTATGAAGTGATTGAACTGACGCCTCTAAACGATGAGGGAAAGCAGGTCGTAAATGATATAGATGATTGGGAGAAGACTGATTTTAAAAAGGTGATTGACGATATAATAACCGACTGCAATGAGCACGGGTATGTAAAGAAATCGAAAGAAATATTGATTTCCACTGTTTATGAAAATACGGAAGACAATACATATAAAAAAGCTGTGAAAAAACAGCTCAACGATGTAACTGAAAAATATAAAACGACATACCGCATGGAATCTCTCGAGTCTGATATGCAAACGAGGGAAAAAGCGAAGAAAGAAGGCGTTTCAACAGGCAGCTACATCAAATCAAATGAAAAGAATAACAATAAAGATTTAAAAGATGACTCCAGCAAACCATCCGGGGAAGAGGATCAAAAGAGAGAAGAAAATGAAGGTGAAAACACCGATCAAACCGACTCCCAGGACAGCAAGCAAGGAGATAATGAACAGTTGAATGATACGGATTCCGGTGACCAGAAAGAAGATAAAGCGGATGACCAGACTGATAAAAGTGATAAAGATAAAAATGTAAAGGAATCAGATGAAAACACAAATACCGAAAAAGATGGGGACGATGAGCAAACCCCAATACAAGATCCTCAAGATAAAGGAAATGAAAATAACAGCGCTGACAAAGGTCAAAGCCAATACCACAGGGACTGGAACAATGGTGAACAAGGCAAGAATCGTTCTTCATCCAGAAGGGATAACGCTTCAGACCGCCGTAATCCAAACGGCTACAGCAGTGATAATAATTCAGCTCAAAATGAAGATTCGCCGAGTGCCCCCGGCGAATAAAGACCTGAATTTATTTAGTTGTGCCGTTTAACTGAGATTGTGCTTGCTGCACCAGCCGCTTTGTCATTTCTCCGCCTACAGAGCCGTTAGCGCGTGCGACTGTATCAGAACCAAGGTTCACACCGAATTCTTGAGCCACTTCGAGTTTAAATTGGTCTAGTGCCTGCTCCACCCCTGGAACAACGAGTTTATTTCTGCTCGCCATCTTTTTCATCTCCTTTTTCTATAAAGAAATTCTTAACGCGTATTTAGTTTGAAATATACGGGGATTATTTATGCTGGCAATTGTTGTGGAGAAAAATAAACCCCCGGCCTCTGAGCCGGGGGTGCGCAGACTATAAAATGTCTGCTGTCATTTTATGAGCGGTTGCCTGAATATGGAACGTTAAAATGGAGAGGACTGTAATGGCGATAATCTGTCTGATTTTAAGCCATTGGCCGTCATTCAGTTCTTCAAAACGGTAGCGGAGACGTTCTGTCTCCTGTTCGACGATCACCTGCAGATTTGATTCTTTCATAGAAGGAGTATCTTGGTGATGAACGGCATCAAGCACATATGCACAACTTTCATAATAAGCAATCGGGCTAATGACATCATCAGATCTGTCTGAGATTGTGTTAAAGGCCACTTTTAAAATAGCACGTATGTGTTCAAAGTCATAAATGGATTTTAAATCACGTACAATTAAAAGAATAACTGCTTGTTCAACTGAGTATTTTTTGCCCAGCTCAGGGTGTCCGATCAGATCCTTGATATCACGCTTTACCCAGTTTTGAATCGCGGTTGACTTTAATGAAGTCAGTTCGCATAAGTTGCCGAGCTCTACGATTTCATTTGTAGAGAGGCCGTATTCTTTTTTCTGTTTTTTTCGTTCGTATCTTGTAAGAAATTCAGGAATTTCAAGATGATTGGCTGCTTTTTCTGCTGACATGTTCGCTGATTGGACGAGAATGTCGAGCGGGCTATGTTCTCCTTGTCCTTTTAGGGAATAGAGCAGCCGCACCATATCGGTTCGAGAAAGTTTAAAAATGTTCATTGTTCACCTCTTTAAACAATTTGACGCGGATAAGCGGTTTATGTATAAGTTCAAAATTGAAGCGTCAGCAAATTACATTAACATCATACGTCGAATTCCTTGCATTTTCAAATGGATGTTTTATAATTTAAATATACAGGTTCTTTTGAACTTAAAATAACGGAGGTTGTTATGGCGAAAAGAATTTTTCTGTTTATTTTAACGAATATTTTGGTGCTTACAACAATCGGGATTGTTTTGTCTATTTTGAGCTCTGTTACCGGAGTAGGGACATACTTTACAGCTGATGGCGGTATCGATCTAATGGCGCTTCTTGTGTTCAGTTTAGTCGTTGGCTTTGTCGGTTCCTTTACGTCTCTTGCGATGTCCAGATGGATGGCAAAGACGATGATGGGCGTGAGAGTGCTGAATCCGAAAAAACACTCACTCAGCTACGAGGAACAGCAATTGGTTGATCGTGTCCATAGATTAAGCCGTTCTGCAGGGTTAACGAAAATGCCGGAAGTCGGGATTTACCGTTCACCTGAAGTAAACGCGTTTGCGACTGGACCGTCTAAACGCCGTTCTCTTGTCGCAGTATCGTCTGGGCTCTTGGAGCAGATGGATGATGCGGCGGTTGAAGGAGTGCTTGCCCACGAGGTCGCGCATATCGCTAATGGTGATATGGTAACAATGACGCTTTTACAAGGTATCGTCAATACCTTTGTCGTCTTTCTATCACGCATCGCAGCTTGGATTGCAAGCCGTTTTGTCAAAGAAGATCTAGCGCCGATCGTACATTTTATTGCAATGATTGTCTTTCAGATTATCTTTTCGATACTTGGCAGCCTGGTTGTGTTTGCGTATTCACGCCATCGTGAATTCCATGCTGACAGGGGAGGAGCGGATCTTGCCGGCAAGGATAAGATGATTCATGCGCTTCGGACGCTTAAAGGCTACTCTTCCCGAATGATGGAAGACGATCAGACAGCTGTCCAAACGTTAAAGATCAATGGCAAGAAGCGCTCTTCACTTTTCTCTACTCACCCTGATTTAGATGAGCGTATCAGACGGCTGGAAGCTAAGTAATACAAACACATTGTTCCTCTGAGGAAATTCTCAGAGGTTTTTTTATTTTATCCATTGATTAAAAACATAAAAAAATAAGCAAGTTAAGAAAATGTTACGTAAAAGCCTTTAAAAATGGACCTAATATCTTTAGAATAATTACCGTACTTAAAAAGAGAGGCAGAAGGATTTTACATGAAATTAAAGTTTGGAAAATTGATACAGGCCCTGTCACCGGCCCAGCTAATCGCATTATATTATTTTCTTGCAGTTACTGTGGCCGTTATATTGCTGAGTTTGCCGGCGGGCCATAAACCGGGGGCGGACTGGACGTTCATTGATGCGCTGTTTACCGCCGTCAGTTCAGTCAGCGTAACAGGGCTGACGGTCGTTGATACAGCTGATACATTCAGTACAACAGGCATTTTTATATTGGCATTTGTTCTGCAATTTGGCGGAATCGGGATTATGACGCTCGGAACGTTCATTTGGCTGATCATGGGAAAACGAATCGGGCTGAAAGAACGGAAATTGATTATGGTTGACCAAAACCAATCCCAGTTTTCCGGGATTGTCAATCTGATGAAGCAGGTTCTTTTTCTGATCTTGTGGATTGAATTTTTTGGCGGGCTTATACTCGGCACTTATTTCTTAACCTACTATGATTCCTTTCAGGAAGCTTATTTACACGGGTTTTTTGCCAGTATCAGCGCAACGACAAATGGCGGATTTGATATTACCGGTAATTCGATGATTCCATTTCGTCACGATTACTTTGTGCAGTTTATTACAATGCTTTTAATTATATTTGGAGCGATTGGATTTCCTGTGCTGGTTGAAGTAAAGGATTTCCTGTTTTCAAAGCATCGCCGTTATCCATTTACGCTTTTTACGAAGATCACAACGATTACGTTCGGCTCGCTTGTCTTGTTTGGAGCCATAGGCATCTTTGCCCTGGAAGCAAACCATGCGTTCGCAGGAAAATCATGGCATGATATTTTGTTTCTGTCCCTGTTTCAATCAACGGCAACCCGAAGCGGGGGTCTTGCCACAATCGATATCAGCCAATTATCAGATCCCACACTCTTTTTTATTTGTGCGCTGATGTTTATCGGAGCGTCGCCAAGTTCAGTCGGGGGAGGCATACGGACAACGACTTTTGCCTTGAATCTTCTTGCGCTGTTTCATTTCGCCCGCGGTAATAAGTCCGTAAAGGTATTCAAACGGGAGCTGCATCCTGCTGACCTGATGAAGTCGCTTGTTGTCACAATGATGGCGATCTTGCTCGTTTTTGGCTCGACACTCATTCTGACCATTACAGAAAAGCATTCCCTGCTGGAGCTTTTGTTTGAAGTGTGCTCGGCATTCGGTACAACCGGTCTGTCACTTGGAATTACGGCTGATTTGAGCAGTGTTGGAAAATGCGTCATTATGATTGTTATGTTTATCGGGCGAATCGGCATCCTGACCTTCCTGTATCTGATCGGTAGAAAGGAAATTGAAGCGAATTATCATTATCCGAAGGAAAGAGTGATTATCGGATAGACAAAACACCGCCAATTTAGCGGTGTTTTTTGATTGCCAAAAAAAAGATGTGTGCCTCCTGTTCAGTTGGAGAACCTAACTTCGACAGGTGCAGTTTAATGCCCCTGCATCTTTAGCCGAAATGTGTGAAAACTGGCGAGGAGGATTCGAATGAAGCGTAAAGCTGAAGTAAATGAAGCCATTAAAAATAACAATACACCTACTGAGAGCATGGACCCAAATTCATATAAGACACAATATCATGACGACCCCAATTTTAGAGGGGCAAACCGCAATTCCAAACAGGGTAAGCAGGGAGGCATGTGATTGTGAAGAAACACCGTCATAGCAGAGATATGCAAAATCATAAAAAGCCTATGAATAAGAAGGTGCTGGAGGAAGAATTCTCAAGTGAATTTGGGGATTACAATGCCGGAAAGATCATCGAAACGCTGGAAGTTACAAAGCCTGAAAAGAAAAATGAAAAAAACAAAAACAATAAACAGAAATAAAAAAGACCTCTTAGGCGGTGTCCCGCTTAAGAGGTGCTTTTCTATTTTAAATAAGCATTTTTGCCCGTTCCTCTGACAAATTGCAATAAGCTGGTCATCCTCAGCTCAATGAAAGGCTGAGCGACTGTCTTAACAAAGTTGCTGGAGAGTACTGATGTCAGTGCTGCTGTTAAAAGCAAGAGGATCACTAAGCTTTGATAGTCAGTAAGCCAATCCTCAAGACCGACCTGCCGCAGCGTTTTAATAATAAACCCGTGAAGCAAATACACGTAAAATGTCCGGGTCCCCCATTTGGTAAAGAAATACCGTTTTTGCGGAACGAGCGCTAAAAAGCTAAAGGTTGCCGCAAAGGCGAGTACATACCAGCCGATTCGGGATAGTCCGCTTACCAGGGTAACGTCTCCAAATGAAGAATACGGTTTTGAACCAAACAGAAATGAATAGTCAAAATCGATGCCCCAGCAGATGACGAATACGGCGGCAAGCACTCCGAGCGCAATTTGTTTGCCTCGTTTTGATCTCAATAAATCAAAATGATGTTTATTTAAATAAAAACCGACAAGGAACATCGGTAAGAATACGAATGTCCGTGACAAACTCAGCGTGCTGCTGACAAAGTCCAGATAACCGATCAGCACGGCGAATCCGCAGCTGACAAACAGCGCTCCCAGCTTTGAAAGCTTTGAAAAAGGATATAGAAGCAGGTTCCAAAAGAATAAGCTTACAAGAAACCATAACGACCATTGCGGATCAATCGGGTTCACATTTGCCATGCTTTCATCTTGCATAATGTAATAAAAGACGGAATAAATGATTTGGAAAATCAAATACGGAATAATCAGCTTGGCCGCCAGCTTTTTTACATATCCCTCCCGTTTAAAGCCTTTTGCGAAATAACCGGATACAAGAATAAATGCAGGCATATGGAATGTGTAAATGAACTTGTAGAGGTAGAGCATAAAGTGATTATCATTAATAAAGGAACGAAGAATATGACCGAATACAACAAGGAATATCAATAAAAATTTTGCGTTATCGAAATAACTGTCCCGCGATTTACTCATAGCATCACCTTCTCTTTCATCAGTCACTAAGAGATTATTCCCTGCTGGTACATATTTTAAAATAAAAGATGAAAAAGGAATCTAAAAAAATGCTGATTGTTAGGACGATGTAAAGTGGCGGTAAGGATCGTAGAAAATGTCTTCGGAATGTAATGGCGCTGAAATTTTCTGAAATTTATAGGGCAAATGAAGGAAGTTCCCGCATTTTGTAGAAATATTGAGGGATAGGTTTTGAAGAAGGAGTGTACATGCATGGAAACTCTTGATGTCCAGACAAACTCGGAGCTGCGAGAGGAACTGAATCGCCTCAAAGAAGAAAACGCGCGACTGAAAAAGGAATTGAATCAGCATCAAGTGATTGTCAACAATACGCTCGATGCTATTTTTATTTGTGATAACGAAATGCGAATCGTTAAGGCGAATGAAGCAACAGAAAGGATGCTTCAAGTTGATTCGGAAGATTTAAAAGAACGTTCTGTTTTGGATTTTTTGTTTTCAATCCCAAAGGATGAACTGAATCTTGCCGTAAAGAAGTTTTTTAAAAAAGGTTTTCTGTGGAAGGAGGTCCCGATCAGGCTTGATTGCGGGGCGACAAAATACATAGAATTTCTGGCCAAAAGAGGCATTGGCGAGGATTTCTTTTTTGTTGTCATGAGAGACATATCTTCTAAGAAGATTTTGGAGCGGGAATTCTCTATGAATGAACAGCTTTTTAAGGACTTGTTTGACAGAGCGGTTGATGGAATCGTCCTGTTTGATAAAGATGGCGGTTTTATTGATGCCAATTTGTCCTTTTGTAAAAGCTTCGAAATCAATCATAATGAGCTGTCTCATTTATCGTTGTATGAGTTTATAGACAGCGGCTCAAGAAAAGATTTCGACAATATCTGGAAGACGCTCAACCGCAAGGGAAAAGCGAAGGGGGAGCTGCCTGTCAAGCTTCGTTCAGGAGTCCAAAAGCTATTTGAATTCACGATTACATCAAACATCATCAGCGGTTTTTATATGTCTATTATGAGGGATATCACAGAGAAGCGGTCTATGGAGCTTCAGCTCTTTAAAAGTGAGGAGCGGTTCAGAGAAATCTTTGAAAATGCGATGGACGCCATCATCATTTGGTCGAATGACGGAAGAATCGTTAAGGCGAATCAATCAGCCTGCAAAATCTTTGAGCTGCCGATGAACTTGCTGTTGAAAAGAAAGCTGTGTGATTTTCTCGTCGACTCGCAGCAGAAATACAGCATAACGAAAAGGAAATATGCAAAATACGGAGAGATCAGAGAAGAGCTGCTGTTTCAAATGGGGAATGGGCAGTTCAAAGAGCTCGAATTCACTTCAAAGCGGACCATACTTGAAAACCAGCATTTGACGATCTTAAGAAATGTCAGCGACAGAAAGCGGATGGAGAAGGAGCTTCGGGAAAGCGAGCTGAAATTCAGAAAAGTGTTCAACGGCTCAATGGACGGCAATGTATTGTTCGACAATCAATACAGGATTATCGACGCCAACCCATTAGCAAGCCATATTTTGGGGCTGTCACATGAAGAGATCAAACAGCACAGCCTGCTAGATATTATTTCTGCTTATCAAATTGAAAATCTGGCATCACCGGCAAGGCAGATTAATTTTGATGAAATGGACAACGAAATTCCATTTTTGCTAAGCAGCAGTGACAATCGAAAACTCGAATTCTCATTTAAACGGAATATTATTCAAAATATGAACTTGGCTATCTTTAAAGACGTTACAGAGCGAAAAGAATTGGAGGAACGCCTGCGCAAATCAGATACCCTTCATGTTGTCGGCGAACTCGCAGCCGGCATTGCCCATGAAATCAGAAATCCGATGACTGCTCTTAAAGGCTTCATTCAGCTCCTGAAAGGAAGTGTCGAGGGAGACTACGCCCTTTACTTCAACGTGATCACCTCAGAACTAAAGCGCATCGAATCCATCATCACCGAATTTTTGATTTTAGCCAAGCCCCAGGCCATTATGTATGAGGAAAAACATGTTACCCAAATTATGAGAGACACGATAGACCTTCTAAACGCGCAAGCCAATCTCAGCAATGTACAAATGCAGCTTGATTTAATGGACGACATTCCCCCGATCTACTGTGAACCGAATCAGCTGAAACAGGTTTTTATCAACATATTAAAAAACGCCATCGAAGTGATGCCTGACGGCGGAAACATTTTTGTGACGATAAGGGTACTGGATCAAGATCATGTCCTCATCTCCTTAAAAGACGAGGGGATTGGAATGACAGAAGATAAATTAAAGCGCCTTGGTGAACCATTTTATACGACAAAGGAACGGGGAACTGGACTTGGTCTTATGGTAAGCTATAAAATTATTGAAGAACATCAAGGCGAGATTATGGTCGAAAGTGAAGAAGGAAAGGGCACCGTTTTTCATATTACGCTTCCCGTCAGACAGAATGCTGAAGAAAGAAGGAATGATGAGTGAATTACTATATGACAGCTGAAACGCCGCTCGGTGAATTTATCATTGCCGAAGAGGAGGGCAGGATCACCCGTCTATTTCTCAGTCAGGAAGATTGGATGGATTGGAAAGAAACCGTTCAGAAGACAGAACACAAGGAAACACCTCTTCTTGCAGAAGCGAAAAAACAGCTTCATGAATATTTCGCCGGAGAAAGAAAGACATTCTCCCTGCCGCTCAGCCAAAAGGGCACACCTTTTCAGAAAAAAGTGTGGGAGGCGCTGGAGAGGATCCCATATGGTGAATCCCGAAGCTATGCTGATATTGCCGCTGCGGTCGGGAGTCCGAAGGCGGTGCGCGCTGTCGGACAGGCTAATAAACGTAACGACCTGCCGATTTTTGTTCCGTGTCACAGAGTGATTGGCAAAAACAGTGCGTTAACAGGCTACGCCGGAAGCAAAACTGATATCAAAGCATTTTTGCTGAACATCGAGCAAATCTCCTATAAAGAAAAATAAAACATATGGCACGTTCCCTTTTTTCACTGACGACATATCATTTTATTAAGTTAAAAAAGTTGGTCTGATGAAAAAGGAGGACAAAGTAATTGAAGCCGAGCCGCTCTGAGAAAATTGCCGTTTTTGCCAAACTGTTTGTAAAACTGCATATCATATCAAGCGCTCAAAAAGATGAAATCATCAATGTTAACAAAAAGAAACAAAAAAACCGCTGACTCAGCTCCAAATGAGCAAAGTCCAGCGGTTTTTTAATGCACCTTTTCACCTTTAAACAACTGTTCAATCTCTTCTGCATAGTTACCGGTCATAATCCCTTTTTCTGTGATGATTCCTGAAATGAGATCATGAGGTGTAATGTCAAAAGCGGGATTAAAGACAGGCACATCTGATGGAGCGGTCCGTACTCCGGAAATCTGCCTGACTTCGTCGGGATCCCGCTCCTCTATCGGGATATCAGCGCCGCATTTGACCTTCGTATCAAATGTAGATAAAGGTGCGGCGACAAAAAACGGAATATCAAAGGCGTTTGCTAAAATAGCAAGGCCGTATGTGCCGATTTTATTTGCCGTATCACCGTTCTTTGCAATTCGGTCAGCTCCGACGATAACAGCGGAAATTTGTTTTTCCTTCATCGTATGGGCGGCCATGCTGTCTGTAATTAGCGTGACATCAATGCCTCCCTGCATCAGCTCCCAAGCAGTAAGGCGTGATCCTTGCAGGACAGGCCTTGTTTCGCAGGCATAAATGTGCAATCCCAAATCTTTTTGTTTGGCCAAGTAAAACGGAGCTAGCGCCGTTCCATAGCGGCTTGTCGCGATTGAGCCGGCATTGCAGATCGTCATGATCCTGTCGCCTTTTTTGAAAAGCTGCAGGGCGTTTTGGCCGATCAACCGGCACGTTTCCTCATCCTCGACCTGAATCTGAATTGCTTCATGGACAAGGTTTGTTTTTGCTTCATTTACGGAAATCGCGTTTTCGACCGAATGACTCAGTCTCTCAAGTGCCCATGACAAATTAATGGCTGTAGGCCGTGAGCTGTTTAAATATTGTTTGATGTCTTCCAGTCTGCGCCGGAATTCTGTGACATTCTCTGTTTCAATGTCTTTAGCAGCAAGCGCTAGTCCGAAGGCAGCCGTAATGCCGATCGCCGGAGCACCCCTTACTTTGAGTGTGACAATCGCATCAAATACATCCTCTTTCGTCGTCAGCTCCAAATTTTCCGTCTCATCAGGAAGCTTTTGCTGATTTAAAATGGTAATAGCTGTTTCTTTCCATTCAACAGAACGTGGAACAGCAAATGAATGGGTCATGAATGGATCATTCCTTTACAAGTAACTTAAATAATTCAATCACATCTGTTATCGTTTTGAATTCCGAACGTTTTTCGATAAAGGCTGTGCCGGTTTCGAGCGCCAAGCGTTTTCTGCCGATTCGTTTATCAACCGGCACGATCGTATCCAGGTCAGCTACATGGGCAAGGCCGATCGTGCGTCGTATCAGCTCACAGCCCGCAAATCCGATTGCTTCTTCAAAAATATGGCTGAGCGTATCAGTGAGGTAACCGTCGATGTTGGCGTAAACATCCAGACTGTCCTTCTGCCAGGCTTCACTAAACGTCTCTTCAAACGTTTCCCAGACCTGGTTGACATGTTCATATAACGGCTCTCTGTCAGCTCCGTCACGGCTGAGTGCGTTCAAAAATAAGTTGGCGATAAATTGCCCTACATCAAAGCCGATCGGTCCGTAAAAAGCAAACTCAGGATCAATCACCTTTGTTTCGTGCTCATTTGCGAAAATGCTTCCTGTATGCAAATCACCATGAATCAACGTTTCCGCAGACGTTAAAAATGACTTTTTCAGCTTAGCGGCTTCGATTTTAACGTTGTCATTATTCCAAAGCTTCTCGACAAAAGGACGAAGCTCTTCTTCAAAATCATTTGTGTCATGGTCGAAGAAAGGATCTGTAAAAACAAGTCTTTCCGTAATGTCGCATAGCTCAGGGTTTGTAAACTGTTTAACAAGCTGTTTTTTCACCTTAGGTTCAAGCGCGTAATCTGATGAGTAGAAAAGTGTTTTTCCTAAAAATTCACCGATGTGCCGTGACAGGTGCGGATAATTTTCACCCTCAATGAGTCCTTTTCTTGCGATTTTCAGGTGAGAGAGATCCTCCATGACGGTAACCGCCATTTCCGTATCAGAGTAAAACACTCTTGGAACCAAGTGAGGCACATGCTCGCCCTGACGGATGAGAGCGCTGCTTTCGATTCTTGCACGATCGATTGTGAGCGGCCAGCTTTCTCCCACCACTTTTGCATAAGGAACCGCCTGTTTAATGATCAATGCTTTGTCATGTTCTTGATCATAAATATGAAAAACGTAATTTAAGTTGCCATCGCCGATCTCCTGACATGTCAGGGTGCTTTTGCTTGGAAATAAGCCGAGCTTCACAGCCAATGCCACAGCGGAACTTTCATTTAACGTTTCGTATAAAGGTGTTTTTGTGACTGCCATCATCATAACCTCCAATTATGTAATCACTTAATATGTGGCCGTAAAAAAGCCTCCTTCTCAGAGAGAAGGAGGCTTAACATCTATGTCCGCCTCTCTTATCTCTCAGATCAGATCTGAATGGAATTAGCACCGTGCCTTAAGAGACAAGCGTCTCGGCGCGAAAAAGATGCGCCCCATTTCACAATGGAATTACGGTCGGTTGCTGTTGGGGTCAAAAGGCCAAATCCCTCGCCCAACTCTCGATAAGAGAATATATTCATTTGTTAAACAATTCTAATTTATCAGTTGATGAACATACTAACAGGTGTTTTAATAAGTTGTCAATATATTTTTTAATATAAATCTTTTCTGATATCATCGAAAACAGGGATGCTCTCCCGTACTTCGACGCTTTTATGAAGGTCGATTTCCGCACGGACTATGCCTTCCTCACGGCCGCCTTCAGCAAGTACACGCCCCCATGGATCAATAATCAGGCTATGGCCTGCAAATTCATTATCTGGATTTGAACCAGTGCAATTGCAGGCTGCGACAAAGCATTGATTTTCAATGGCACGGGCAATAAGCAGGCTTTTCCAATGATCGAGTCGGGGGAGAGGCCATTCCGCGGAAATAAACAGCACGTTGGCACCTTTTGTCGTATGTTTTCTGATCCACTCCGGAAAACGGATATCATAGCAGATGAATCCTGCGCTTTTGACGCCGTCAAGCTCAAAGCATCCATCTTCGGAACCGGCTGATAAATACAAATGCTCATCCATCAGCTGAAAAAGATGGGCTTTTCTGTACTCTTTAATGATTTGCCCTTCCTTATCCGCGATGTACATTGTATTATAAACATCAGAATCCTTTCTGGCAGCGACCGATCCGGCGACAATATGGACTCCATGTTTTTTTGCCGTTTTCTTCAGCCAGCTCTGAACAAAATGGCCGTCTTCATCAGCGAGTTCATCAAGATTGGCCAGATCATATCCGGTCGTCCATAATTCAGGCAGAACAAGAACATCAGCATGTTTGCTTTCTTTTTCGATCAAAAATTCAGCCTTTTTTATGTTTTCCGAAGGTTTACCATATGAAATATCAAATTGAAGACAAGATATCGTCCATTTCATCTTTTTAACACCCCAAATTTTTCTTTACTTTTTTCATTTAACCATATATGATGATGGACTATCATTTCAAGATTTTTTTAGAAGGTGAGAATAGATGAAATTTGAACAGTCTCATGTATTGAAGACATTGCCTAAACAATTCTTCGCTTCGCTGGTGCAGAAAGTGAACCGAAAGCTCGCAGAGGGACACGACGTTATCAATCTAGGACAGGGAAATCCAGATCAGCCGACTCCGGAACATATCGTCGAGGAAATGAAACGAGCTGTTGCTGATCCTGAGAATCATAAATATTCGTCTTTTCGCGGCTCATACAGCCTAAAGTCAGCGGCTGCTGCATTTTACAAAAGAGAGTACGGCATTGATCTGGATCCGGAAACCGAAGTCGCTGTATTATTTGGCGGAAAAGCCGGCCTTGTCGAGCTCCCGCAATGCTTGTTGAATCCCGGTGATACGATCTTAGTTCCCGATCCGGGCTACCCTGATTACTGGTCTGGTGTCACACTCGCGAAAGCGAAGATGGAAATGATGCCGCTCGTAAAGGACAGGGCGTTTCTTCCCGATTACAGCAGCATCCCCGCTCAGGTGAGAGAACAAGCGAAATTGATGTATTTAAATTATCCGAATAATCCGACTGGAGCTGTTGCTACCTCTAAATTCTTTGAAGAAACCGTGAGCTTTGCAAAAGAAAACGGAATCTGCGTCGTTCATGATTTTGCTTACGGCGCTGTAGGGTTTGACGGCTGTAAGCCTTTAAGCTTTTTGCAGACTGAAGGTGCAAAGGATATTGGAATTGAAATTTACACGCTGTCAAAAACGTATAACATGGCAGGATGGCGGGTTGGCTTTGCCGTCGGAAACGCTTCGGTCATTGAAGCAATCAATCTTTATCAAGACCATATGTTTGTCAGTCTTTTCAGAGCGACTCAGGAGGCTGCAGCAGAGGCACTGTTAGCTGATCAGAGGTGTGTGGCAGAGCAAAATGCCCGATATGAGAGCAGGCGAAACGCTTGGATTGCTGCATGCCGTGAAATTGGCTGGGATGTGACAGCTCCGGCAGGGTCATTTTTTGCATGGCTGCCTGTACCTGAAGGCTATACTTCTGAGAAGTTCTCAGACCTTTTGCTGGAAAAAGCGAATGTGGCGGTTGCGGCTGGAAACGGCTTCGGTGAATACGGAGAGGGCTACGTCAGAGTCGGACTTTTAACAAGTGAAGAAAGGCTCAAGGAAGCCGCTTATCGAATTGGCAAACTAAACCTGTTTACCCAAAAAACCATTGACAAGACCCTATAACGATGGGATAATTCAAAATAATTTATAAAATCTATATTTTCTTATCAAGAGCAGGCAGAGGGACGAGCCCGATGAAGCCCGGCAACCGACTTATAAAGCACGGTGCTAATTCTTGCAGCTAGCGGCTGAGAGATAAGATTCGGACGAGAAACGAAACCTCTTCAGACGCGATTGCAGTTTGAAGAGGTTTTTTGATATGGATGAAAATGAAAGGAGCTCTGGGATGAGTGAGTTATTAGCAACATATCTTCTAACAGAACCGGGAGCTGATACAGAGAAGAAAGCAGAACAAATTGCAACAGGATTGACAGTAGGCTCCTGGACTGATCTCCCCCTTGTAAAGCAGGAGCAAATGCAAAAGCACAAGGGGCGGGTGATAAATGTTGAGGAGAGAGAGGGATCTTCTGTATCAGAAAAACAAGCCGTCATCACAATTGCCTATCCTGAAATCAATTTCTCTCAGGATATTCCGGCTTTGCTGACAACAGTGTTTGGCAAGCTGTCCTTGGACGGAAAAATCAAATTAATCGATCTTCACTTCTCTGAAGCATTTAAGCGTGTACTTCCGGGACCAAAGTTTGGCGTATACGGCATCCGGAAGCTGCTGGGAGAGTTTGAAAGGCCGCTGTTAATGAGCATATTTAAAGGTGTAATCGGAAGGGACCTGAGTGATATTAAAGAACAGCTTCGACAGCAGGCGCTTGGCGGAGTTGACTTGATTAAAGACGATGAAATTTTCTTTGAGACAGGTCTAGCGCCTTTTGAAACAAGAATTACAGAAGGAAAGCAAATATTAAAAGAAACGTATGAGCAAACCGGACATAAAACGCTGTATGCGGTGAATTTGACTGGACGCACGGCCGATCTGAAAGACAAAGCGAGACGTGCTGCCGAATTGGGGGCTGATGCGCTTTTGTTTAATGTCTTCGCTTACGGCTTGGACGTTATGCAAAGCCTTGCGGAAGATCCTGAAATCGCAATTCCGATTATGGCGCATCCAGCGGTCAGCGGGGCCTTTACATCTTCTCCGTTTTACGGATTTTCTCATGCACTTTTACTCGGGAAATTAAACCGATATTGCGGTGCTGACTTCAGCCTCTTTCCGTCTCCATATGGTTCGGTTGCGCTGCCAAGAGCTGATGCGCTGGCCATTCATGAAGAATGTGTGAGAGAGGATGCTTTTAACCAAACATTTGCCGTTCCGTCAGCAGGCATTCACCCCGGCATGGTTCCGCTATTAATGCGTGATTTCGGCATAGATCATATCATTAACGCCGGAGGAGGCGTACATGGACATCCAAACGGTGCCCAAGGCGGGGGGCGTGCGTTCAGAGCCATTATTGATGCGGTCTTAGAAGCCCAGCCGATTGATGAAAAAGCCGAACAATGCAAGGATCTTAAGCTTGCGCTAGACAAATGGGGAAAGGCTGAAGCCGTATGACGACTCGAAAACCTTTGATTATATGTGATTTTGACGGAACCATCACGATGAACGACAACATTATAAATATCATGAAAACATTCGCTCCGCCGGAGTGGGTGGCATTAAAAGACGGCGTACTTTCCAAAAAGCTGTCGATCAAGGAAGGTGTCGGGCGGATGTTCGGCCTTCTGCCCAGCCGTTTAAAAGAAGAGATTACAAGTTTTGTATTGGAAGATGCAAAAATCAGGGAAGGCTTTCGGGAATTTGTAGCGTTTATCAATGAGAATGAGATTCCGTTTTATGTCATAAGCGGAGGAATGGACTTTTTTGTATATCCTTTGCTTGAAGGCATCGTGGAGAAAGATCGCGTTTATTGCAATCATGCGTCATTTGACAACGACTATATTCATATTGACTGGCCTCATTCTTGCAAGGGAACATGCAGCAATCAATGCGGGTGCTGTAAGCCGTCGGTTATCCATGAACTTTCTGAACCAAACCAATATATCATCATGATCGGTGATTCGGTTACAGATGTGGAGGCAGCAAAGCTGTCTGACTTATGCTTTGCAAGAGATTATTTATTAAACGAATGCCAGGAGCAAAACCTCAATCATCTCCCGTATCAAGATTTTTATGAGATAATAAAAGAAATTGAGAATGTAACGGAGGTACAGGAATGGCTGCAAAACAAGAACGATGGCGAGAGCTCGCTGAAGTAAAACGGGAATTGGCAGAGAGAGATTGGTTTCCGGCGACTAGCGGCAATCTGTCCATTAAGGTTACTGATAAGCCTTTAACATTTCTCGTCACTGCAAGCGGAAAAGATAAACGCAAAGAGACGGATGAGGATTTTCTTTTGGTCGACCAAAATGGAGAGCCCGCTGAAAGCGGGCATTCTCTGAAACCGTCAGCGGAAACACTGCTTCATACACATTTGTACAATAAAACCAATGCCGGATGCTGCCTGCATGTCCATACGGTAAACAATAATGTGATTTCAGAGATATACGGAGACCAAAAGAAAATCACATTCAGAGGCCAGGAAATTATAAAAGCACTCGGCTTATGGGAAGAGAATGCAGAAGTGACCATTCCGATCATTGAAAATCCGGCTCATATTCCGACGCTCGCGGCACTGTTTGAGAAAGAAGTTTCAGAAGATTCAGGAGCTGTTCTGATCCGCAATCACGGTATTACCGCATGGGGGAGAACAGCATTTGAAGCAAAAAGAGTGCTTGAAGCGTTTGAATTTTTGTTCAGCTACCATTTAAAATTGAAAACCCTTCAGCATCAGCTGGTTAAATAAAAGGAGGAATTGAAATGGCTACAATTCGAATTCATGATGAGGCAAATACAACGATTGAACATCAAGAGGAAGTAGCAAACTTTCTGGACAGTCAAGAGGTTATTTATGAGCAATGGAATATCGCGAAGCTTCCGGAACATCTCTCAGAGAAATATGATTTGACAGAAGAAGAAAAACAGCAAATTCTTGATACCTTTGAAACTGAAATTAAAGACATCTCAACCCGCCGGGGCTACAAAGCACAGGATGTTATTTCATTGTCAGACAGCAACCCGAAACTTGATGAACTGCTTGAAAATTTTAAAAGAGAGCATCACCATACAGACGATGAGGTTCGTTTTATCGTAAGCGGACACGGTATTTTTGTCATTCAAGGCAAGGACGGCACGTTTTTTGATGTCCGTTTGAACCCTGGAGATTTAATCTCCGTGCCTGAGAATATCCGCCATTACTTCACGCTTCAGGAGGACCGCAAAGTTGTCGCGGTGAGAATTTTTGTCACAACTGAAGGCTGGGTTCCGATTTATGAAAAAAACAGCGTGAGTCAATAAGCATGAGAAAGCCCCGTTCACCGAACGGGGCTTTTTATATTTATTGCAAACGCCACTTTTCATACTGTGACAGTTCTTTTTTAATTAGCATCCAAATGAAACCTAAGACAGCTGCATCGTCAATAAATCCAAGACCTAGTATAACGTCTGGAATGATATCGAGCGGCATGACGATATACAAGATGGCAGCAGTTAGCAGCAAAAGTGTTTTAACCTGTGAACGAGGGTAATTGCCATTTCGCCAATCGCGAAGCATCTGAAAAAAAGTAGTGATGTGCTGGATACATTTTTTTCGGTTTTTCCTCTTTAAAATCGCTTTTCCGCCTGCGGCTCCGAGCATTATTGCTTTCTTTTTCTTCATTGGGCATACCTCCTGCCTGGCGGCGTGTTTAAGATATTCTTCACCTGGGTATTGTTCTTCTAATCCTATCAATATATCTATTATACCTGAAAAATTAACTTATTTAATGAAAATATGTTTACAAATAAAGTATAATCTGTAATAATGCACAATAACCCAATCAAACTTGTTTCCTATTTCTTAGCGGCGAGGGGTGAAGTGAATGGGCGGTTCTTCTGAACAAGAAAGATTGTTGGTGTCTATTGATGAAAAAAGAAAGTTAATGATAGATGCCGCTAGAAAGCAGGGATTTACAGGGCATGACACGATCAGGCACAGTCAGGAGCTGGATTGTTTAATAAATGAATATCACCAGCTTATGCAAGAAAACGAACATTCCCAAGGGATTCAAGGTCTTGTAAAGAAATTAGGCTTGTGGCCCCGCAGAGATGTTATGCCAGCATATGATGCAAATAAATAGCGGCCTATCAGATGCATATATAAAGAGAGAGAGCTTTTCAGAAGCGCTCTTTTTTTCTGGAAAATTTCATATGAAAGAGGGAACTAATGAAAGAACTGGCGATTCTTATTACTGAAATGGTCAATGAATTTCATGATGCTTTTATTTCTATATGTGGAATATTCGGCATTCATTTAACTGACAAAGAAATGCATTTTTGGGTGATCGGCATTTTTGGCATTCTTTTTTTCGGTTTCACTCATGTTGTGTTTACGTGGCTTTCTAAATGGAGTATAACAGCCTTGTCCTTTATCTATACTGTTACAGTTATCATTGTGATCGTATTTGCGATTGAGATTCAGCAAAAAGTGACGGGGAGAGGGAATATGGAATTTTTAGATGCCACAGAAGGCATAAAGGGTTTTTTAGTATTTTTTATGTTTTTTTGGCTTCTGAAAATGCTGCTGCGTTTCATCAAAATCCTTTTTTCCGGCAGTCCAGCAGGCAAGTCGAATGGCAATGCCCGGTCGCGAAGATAAAAAAACCCTCCTGACAAGGTCAGGGGGGTTATGAAGCGGACACGGGGAGGGTAATTGTCACCTCTGTGCCTCTTCGCACTTCACTTTCAATATGAATAGAGCCTCCGTACATCAGCACGATCCGTTTACAAACGACAAGGCCGAGACCGGTTCCTTTTTCTTTAGAAGTAACAAAGGGAAGGAAGATGTGATCCAGCATTTCCTGAGAAATCCCTTCACCGTTATCCACAACTTTGATTATGGCTTTTTTATCTAAAGCTCCTAGGGAGATCGTCAGTTTGCCTCCTTCAGGCATTGACTCGAGTCCATTTTTTGCCACATTTAAAATCACTTGTTTAATATGGTCTTTTGTACATTTTACGAGTAAGGGCTGCTCGGTTAAATACTGTAATTCGACTTCAACATTGTATAGGTTCCCCTCAGAATAGATGATCGGCATAATTTCTCCGATAATGTCCTGAAGCGAGTTCAGTTCCCATTTTTCAGCTGTCGGCTTGCCGAGAACGAGAAACTCACTCACAATTTGATTGATGCGCTTGATCTCCTGTTCGATAATGGAGAAGTAAAGCTGATCTTCCTCACCTTTATATTTCTTCTGCAACAGCTGAATAAAGCCGCTTATCCCTGTGAGAGGGTTACGGATTTCATGGGCTGTGCTGGCAGCAAGCGTCCCGATCAGCTCTAATTTTTGCGCCTCATTTTCTGAGCGCTCCAGCTGGGTCTGGCGCTTCAGCAAATAATACAGCACGAGAATAAAAAGGATATTCAGCAGCACAATACTGCATGAAAGCGGAAGTACAAGGCTTTTTGTCAATTCTTCTATTGTGACAGGGTTCGGATATACTTTCATATTCCAGCTAATATCATCCAGATATCCGCTGACAGGTTTCTGATCTTTTACACGGGAGGCCTGTCCGCTCGCAAAAATCATTTTCCCGTCTTGGTTCACGACTTCAATATAAACATCAGGGCTCAGCAAGTTAATGAGATTTTTCAAATAATCAATTTGAATAGCTGCGACAAGATAATCTGTCACATTTTGTTTTGAGTCCAAAACAGGGACACAAATTGTAAAAATGGGCTGGCCTGTAATTCTGCTCGAATAACTATCTGAAATGACTGTCTTTTTTGTTTCCTTTGCTTTTGTAAAAAAAGATCTGTCGGCCAGGTTTACTTTCGTTTTTAATTCGGTTGTGCTTGCGGTGACGTCTCCTTTGGCATTTAGAAAATAGAGGCCGGAAAATCTCGGCTCTGAATCAAAGGTCTTTTCCAAAATCGACTGCATTTTCTTTATATCAACCGGTCTGTCAATGGCGATGGACAAGGAGGTCATTCGTGCCATCGTTTCTCCGATTAAATAATTGATTTTATTGCGGTGAAGGTTTAGCAGGACACTTGCTTCTTGCTTATGTTCTGCAGCTATTGTATCTTTTTCTTTTTCATATACGAAAAAGCTGATGACGATTGCCGGAATCACGACTAGTATGATATAAAGTTTGACTCTCCCGCAGGCGCCTTTTAGTATTTTCAATTTGCATCGCTCCAACATACACCTGATTAGAGGTATTATATCATTGTTTCTTCTTCTTTAATAAGAAAAAATAACCAAAAAAATTAGAAAAAGATGTTGAGCAGCTAACATTTTAAAAAAGAAGAGAAATATTGGAAAGATTTTTATTGACATTTTGGTCTTTGTTTATTAATGTTTCTCTGTAACGGTTTCTAAAAGGATGATTGAGACATGACAGAAAAATCACTGAAGTTATTTATCGTGCTGTCGCGCGCGTATCGGTCTATTAATGATCATATGAATAAGCATATTCATAAGCACGGGCTGAATCCGACTGAATTTGCTGTACTAGAGCTTTTATATCATAAAGGCGATCAGCCGCTGCAGCAGATAGGGGATAAAATTCTATTGGCTAGCGGGAGCATCACATACGTTGTAGATAAGCTGGAGCAAAAAGAACTTCTCATTCGGAAAGCTTCTCCTACAGACAGACGGGTGACATTTGCACAAATTACTGAAAAAGGCATCGGTCTTTTGAACGATATTTTCCCTGATCACGCTGCTGAAATTGATGAAATGATCAGCGTATTAAGCGAAGAAGAGGTAGAGATGTGCACTGAAATGTTAAAAAGAGTAGGGTTAAACGCAAAACAGTTTCACAATAAGTAAAAAAAGGAAGCCTGATATGTCACAGGGCTTCCTTTTTTTCTATTTTTCATTTGTTTCCGCTGCGCCTCTTGGCAGGATGAGAACTTCAACCCGCCGGTTTTTGCTTCGGCCTTCCGCAGTTTTGTTGGAAGCCACCGGTTTGTACTCGCCATAACCCTTGGCACTGAACACTTTAGCATCGAGCTTGGGGTTTTCAATCAAAAGCCCCATAAAGTTTACCGCTCTCATGACGCTTAAATGCCAGTTTGATTGGAATTCAGAATTTTTAATTGGCATATTATCAGTATGTCCGCTGATAATGATATTTCTTGGCGGGTTAATCACAAGAAGATTTGAAATCTCCTTTGCAAGCGGTACGTCTTCCTTACGAATGGTCGCTTTTCCAGAGTCAAAGAAAATGCTGTCTTTAATCGTAATCAGGAGGCCTTCACTAGTCATCTTCGTCTCAAGCTGATGTTCCAGCTTTTTATCTTTGATGAATTTTTCCACCTGGCTCTTCACATTTTTAAGTTCTTCTTGATCAGCTGCTTTTTCTTTTTCTTTCTTGTTTTTCTCTTTCTCTTCTTTTTCCTTTTTCACTTCATCGATGCCGTCTGACTCGTTTTCAGGAGGAGTGACACTGGAGTAGTCCAGTACGCCGGTGCCGCCTGTAAAGACTTCATTAAATGATTTTGAAAGCATTTGAAACTTAGCTGCGTCAATTGAGCTGCTCGCGTACAGCACAATAAACAATGCCAGGAGAAGAGTAAGGATGTCGGCGTAAGGCACGAGCCATGATTCATCAACGTGCTCGTCCTCATGCTTCTTCTTCTTTTTTCTCGCCATTTTGCGCCTCTCCTTGTTCTGCAAATTTCAAGCGGTCCTTCGCAGGAAGATACATTAAAAGCTTTTGTTCGATGACTTTCGGTGCCTGTCCTTCTAAAACGGATAACACACCCTCAATCATGACTTCACGCAGTTTTACTTCTTGTTTTGATTTTCGCTTTAATTTATTTGCGAAGGGATGCCATAACACATATCCTGTGAAGATACCAAGAAGTGTGGCAACAAAGGCAGCACTGATGGCGTGTCCAAGCTCATCTGTGTTATCCATATGAGAGAGGGCGGCAATTAGCCCGATTACAGCGCCGAGTACTCCAAGTGTTGGCGCGTACGTTCCCGCTTGTGTAAAGATAGCGGCTCCGGCTTGGTGCCTGTCCTCCATTGCTTCGACTTCCTCTGTCATGATATCTCTGATAAATTCCGCGCTTTGCCCGTCAACAGCCATGCTGAGCCCGTTTTTCAAGAAAGCATCATCTACATCCTCAATGCTTGCTTCTAAAGCAAGCAGACCTTCACGGCGTGCAAGCTGGGCCCATTCAGAGAACATAGGAATGAGTTCCTCTATTGTCAGCTGTTTATTTTCCTTAAATAGCACTCGGAACAGCGCAGGCACTTTTTTAATTTCTTTTGTTGGGAACGCAATAACGACTGCTGAGATTGTCCCGGCGATAATAATTAAAATGGCGGCGGGGTTTGCAAGCGCGTTGAAGCTGACGCCTTTCAGAACCATTCCCACACTCAATGCCACAAAAGCAAGAATAATACCGATTAACGAAGTTTTATCCATAGTTTTCACCAAATCCTTTTTTACTAGCTTGTCTATGGTTAATATCGGTTTTGGTGCCCGGAACTTTAGGGACATTGTGAATTTGTTCATGAAATATTCAAGGAAGAGGCATAGAAGGGAGAAATAAACAAAAACGGACTTTTCAAAATTGAAAAGCCCGGGGGTTTAATGAAATTGGCAGTTTGTTTGCAAGCTGTCCTTCAGACTGTATTCATATAATAGTAGAAATACATATTCACTATATATAAACATGTTCCATCCCTCCTTAAGAAAAGTGTAAAGGATGAAAGGAATCAGCGCTTCAGGGGAAGGGACTGTATTTTCTCAGTCAAGAGTATGAATGCATAAAAAAGCGGCTTCCTAAAAGGAAACCGCTAATTGTTATTTCGCTTGCACTTTGATTTTATCATCTTCTAAAATGACGTGGAAACTTGTGATCTCGCTGTTATCAAGCAGCAGATCAGTCATTTCATCCTCAATCCATTCTTGGATGGTTCTTCTAAGCGGACGTGCACCGAATGAAGGGTGGTAGCCCAGCTCAGCGATTTTTTCTTTCGCTTCAGCTGTCACATGCAAGCTGATGCCCCGTTCAGCCAATGTATCTTCAAGTTCTCCAAGAAGAAGGCTGACGATTTTGACCAGATGTTCTTTTTCCAATGAGCGGAACTCAATAATGCTGTCAAAACGGTTGAGGAACTCAGGTTTAAAGTACATGCTCAGTGAATCAATCAATGTTTGTTCTTCGATGACACTGTCATCTGATTGGAAACCGACTTTCGTTTGTTTCTCGCCAGCACCCGCATTGCTTGTCATAATGATCACAGTGTCTTTAAAGCTTACGGTTCTGCCTTGGCTGTCTGTCAGACGGCCATCTTCCATAATTTGCAGGAACATATGCTGAACGTCTGGGTGTGCTTTTTCAATCTCATCCAGCAACACAATGCTGTAAGGATTGCGGCGCACTTTTTCAGTTAATTGTCCAGCTTCCTCATGGCCGACATATCCAGGAGGTGAACCGATAATCTTAGATACGGCGTGTTTTTCCATGTATTCGCTCATATCGAGACGGATAATAGCGTCTTTTGTGCCGAACAATTCATCCGCCAGTGTTTTAGAGAGCTCTGTTTTCCCTACGCCGGTAGGACCGACAAAGAGGAAGGAGCCGACTGGTCTGTTTTTGGATTTTAATCCGGCGCGGCTTCGTCTTACCGCTTTTGCCACTTTTTGAACAGCGGATTCTTGTCCGATCACGCGTTCATGAAGTTTTGCTTCAAGCTCTTTCATTTTTGTTTGTTCGTCTGCCTGCAGTTTGCCGACAGGAATGCCTGTTTTTTGTTCAACCATTTCCTGAATGTGCTCAGCTTCCACAGTGACAGCGGTTTGAGCGGAGGAGCTGTTCAGTTTTTTCTCCAATGCGATTTCTTCATCACGGAGTTTTGCCGCCAGTTCGTAATTTTCTTCTTCAAGGGCTTTGGTTTTTTCGGCTTCAATTGCAGTTAAGCGTTCAGCCGCATCCTCATCATTCAGTTCATCGATTAACAGGTTGGCTTTTGAACCTGCTTCATCTAATAAATCAATTGCTTTATCCGGCAGGTGTCTGTCCTGAATGTAGCGGGATGATAACGTGACACATGCTTTGATTGCTTCATCACTGAATGTCACGCCATGGTACGCCTCATATTTGTCTTTAATCCCTTGCAGAATGAGGATAGCTTGTTCAATTGAAGGCTCCTGCACCATGACAGGCTGAAAACGTCTTTCCAGCGCAGCATCTTTTTCGATTTGACGGTATTCTTTCAGTGTTGTCGCCCCAATGACTTGCAGTTCGCCTCTGGCTAGGGCCGGTTTGAGAATATTGCCGGCGTCCATTGATCCTTCTGCAGAGCCTGCGCCGACGAGAAGATGAATTTCATCAATGAAGAGAATGACATTTTTTCGTTCCTTCAGCTCAGTGATCAGCTGTTTCATTCTCTCCTCAAATTGGCCTCTGATACCTGTATTTGCAACAAGGGATGCAACATCAAGCAAGTATAGCTCTTTGTTTTTCAGTTTGTTTGGAACATCGCCTTCAGCAATTTTTAAAGCGAGTCCTTCAGCGATGGCAGTTTTCCCTACACCCGGCTCCCCAATAAGAACCGGATTGTTTTTGTTGCGGCGGTTTAGAATTTCGATCACTCGTGCCACTTCATCATCACGGCCGATGACGGGATCGATGAGACCGGCTTTAGCACCGTTTGTAATATTTTGAGCCAGCTCATCAAGCAGCCCTTTTTTTTCGCTTTGTTTTGCTGCGCTCTGTTCTTTCGGCTGGAATGCCTGTTCAAAAGGAAATCCGAAAGATTGAGGACCCATACTCATTGAAGGTTTACGGGTCAGTTCGTTATAACAAGTTTCACATAGAACCATCTGTTTATGAACGGAATTTATTTGCATGTTAAGGCGAATCGTCGCCTCGTTTTGATGACAATGTTGACAACGCATTTGCCAAAACCTCCTTAATAATTTGATCTTCTTTGACCAATAAAAGTGAATAAAAAGGTCTATTGAATTTGACCTTCTTTGACTATTAGTATATGGCAAACGTAACGGCATTCAAAACAATATGCTCAAAGCAACTTTACTTTTTGACTATCTTTGACCAAATGTTTTTTAAAAAAGGCCGGTTTGTTTGACCAACTTTGATTAATAGTATACTCTGACCATCTTTGACTTTCAAGTCTTTTGCACAATATTTTTTAATTTGTTACAAAGTAAAACATGTTTTCTTCGTCTTTTCAAGGAACTTGTCTCATAGGTTATAAAAAGGCATCTATGGACAAAACTGCGGTTCGTTCGGAGGGGAGAAATGGAACAATCAAAAGGGTCTGCAGGTCAGCTTGCTTTTGTGTATGTCGGCACAGTAGTCGGAGCTGGATTTGCGACTGGCAGAGAAATTGTTGAGTTTTTTCTGAAGTTCGGCTGGTTCGGTTTATTCGGCATTCTCGTCAGCGGCGGAATGTTTACGTTACTGGGCGCCAAGCTGATGATCATTTCAAAGCGAATCAATGCCAAGTCATATCAAGAAATGAACATCTTTTTGTTCGGGGCGACGGCTGGGCGGATTATCAATGTATTTATGCTGTTTGTTCTCCTCGGAGTTACATCTGTTATGCTCTCAGGAGCAGGGGCGCTTTTTGAGGAACAATTGGGGATGTCCGCTCAGATTGGGATGCTCATTACAATCGGTCTGAGCTTAATTGTGATGACCAGAGGAGTAAAAGGCATTTTCGGTGTCAATGTGTTTGTTGTTCCCCTTTTAATCATCTTTTCAATGATTGTAGTGGCCGACTCTTTTATATTCAGTGAATCACGAAACGCAGCTCAGTGGGTCTGGCCGCATCGCTGGGATTGGCTGTTATCAGCCTTTTCTTACGGGGCTTTGAATTTATCGCTTGCCCAAGCGGTTTTGGTTCCTCTGGCGAATGAAATGTCTTCGGAGAAAGTGATCAAAAAAGGCGCTTTAATCGGAGGCACGATGCTGACGATTGTGCTGTCCGCGAGCTTTCTGTCTTTGTCGACTCTTCCGGATGTATTTTTGTATGATATACCGATGGCGCAAGTGGTTTATCTTTTTGCAAGATCTGTCCATTTGATTTATTTACTCATTATTTTCGGAGAAGTGTTCACATCAGTTATCGGTAATTTATATGGATTAGAAAAACAAGTACAGAGTTTTCTTCCAATAAAAAGCAAATATATCTTTGCAGCCATTATGATCACGGCTTATATCACGAGCCAAATAGGGTACGGAAAGCTCATTTCAACTATTTATCCTTTGTTTGGCTATGTGAGTCTGGCCTTCATAGGCGCCTTGATTTGTAAAAAGGCTCCTCGGCGGCGCAGTTTATAACTATATATAATGAAGCGAACCGTCACAATAGATCTTGAAGCGGGGACTGACTTTTTTATTGTCAAGAAAAACAACATTATGGTAAGATAGCAGAAGTGAAAAAATTGAAGAAAATCCGTGCGGTATGCGGGAGAGGTTCTAGCTACACCCTCTATAAAAAACTAAGGACGAGCTGTATCCTTGGATACGGCCTTTTTTATGTTTTTCTAGAGCACCTTCCGAAAAGGTGTTTTTTTGCGTAAATCAGCTGTAGCGATGTCTCTCGCCGATGTGTTTATTGCGGAGAAGGAGAGGAATCATGAAAAAAGAAAAAGCAATTGTCGTATTTAGCGGCGGTCAAGACAGCACCACATGCTTACTGTGGGCTTTAAAAGAATTCGAAGAAGTCGAAACGGTGACTTTTCATTATAATCAGCGGCATTCGCAGGAAATTGAAGTGGCAAAATCCATTGCGGAAAAGCTTGGTGTGAAAAATCATTTGCTTGATATGTCACTTTTAAATCAGCTTGCACCGAATGCCCTGACTAGAAATGATATTGAGATAGAAGCAAAAGACGGCGAACTGCCATCCACATTCGTTCCAGGCCGCAATTTGGTATTCTTATCCTTTGCGTCTATCCTGGCATACCAAATTGGCGCGCGCCACATTATTACAGGAGTTTGCGAGACAGACTTCAGCGGTTATCCTGACTGTCGTGACGAATTCGTGAAATCTTGCAATGTAACGGTAAATCTGGCGATGGAGAAGCCGTTTGTGATCCACACGCCTCTCATGTGGCTCAATAAGGCGGAAACATGGAAGCTTGCAGATGAGCTTGGCGCGCTTGATTTTGTGAAAAACAACACGCTGACATGCTATAACGGCATCATCGCAGACGGCTGCGGCAAATGTCCGGCATGCCATCTTCGTTCAAGAGGTTATGAAGAATATATGGTGATGAAAGGAGAGCGTGCATAAATTGTTATCTCAAATTTATCCGCAGGTCCAGCATCCTTATTCGTTTGAACTGAATAAGGACATGCACATCTCAGCCGCTCATTTTATCCCTCGGGAAAGTGCGGGAGCGTGCAGCAGGATTCACGGGCATACGTATACCGTAAATATAACCGTTGCCGGCGACGAACTTGACGACTCCGGCTTCCTTGTCAATTTCAGCGTGCTCAAAAAACTGGTGCATGGAAATTATGATCATACGCTATTAAATGATCATGAAGATTTTTCTCAGGACGACCGGTATTCGCTGCCGACAACTGAAGTCGTGGCGAAAACGATTTATGACAACGTACAGGCTTATTTAGACACTTTGGAGAATAAGCCGGCCTGTGTACAGGTGTTTGTCCGTGAAACACCGACAAGCTACTGTGTCTACCGTCCGAAAAAGGGTGGTTTGAATGGCTAAAGGGATTCCTGTATTAGAAATTTTCGGCCCGACGATTCAAGGAGAAGGCATGGTGATTGGACAGAAAACGATGTTCGTCCGGACAGCCGGCTGTGATTATTCCTGCAGCTGGTGTGACTCCGCCTTCACTTGGGACGGGTCTGCTAAAAAAGATATTCGCTGGATGACGGCAGAAGAAATTTTTGCAGAGCTTAAGGGCATTGGGGGAGACGCGTTTTCCCACGTGACCATCTCAGGCGGTAACCCGGCTCTGTTAAAACAGCTGGATGCTTTTATTGAACTGCTGAAGGAAAATAACATCCGTGCAGCGCTTGAAACTCAAGGGACCGTTTATCAGGATTGGTTTACGCTGATTGATGATTTGACAATTTCTCCAAAACCGCCAAGCTCAAAAATGGTGACGAACTTTCAAAAGCTTGATCACATTTTGACTTCACTTCAAGAGAATGATAGACAGCATGCTGTCAGCTTGAAGGTTGTCATCTTTAATGATGAAGATTTGGAATTTGCCAAAACGGTGCACAAGCGGTACCCCGGGATTCCGTTTTATTTACAAGTCGGCAATGATGACGTGCATACGACAGATGACCAGTCACTGATTGCACATTTACTTGGAAAATATGAAGCGCTTGTTGATAAGGTAGCTGCCGATGCGGAGCTGAATCTCGTCAGAGTGCTCCCGCAGCTGCACACCCTGTTATGGGGCAACAAACGCGGAGTATAATAGAAAGGAAGATGAACATGACGACAAGAAAAGAATCAGAATTAGAAGGTGTAACACTGCTAGGCAACCAAGGCACAAATTATTTGTTCGAATATGCGCCGGACGTGCTGGAATCCTTCCCGAATAAACACGTAAACCGTGATTACTTTGTAAAATTTAATTGTCCTGAATTCACATCTCTATGTCCAAAAACAGGACAGCCTGACTTTGCAACAATCTACATCAGCTACATTCCTGATGAAAAAATGGTTGAAAGCAAATCATTAAAGCTGTACTTGTTCAGTTTCAGAAATCATGGTGACTTCCACGAAGACTGCATGAATATCATCATGAACGACTTGATTGAATTAATGGACCCGCGCTACATCGAAGTATGGGGCAAATTCACGCCAAGAGGCGGAATATCCATTGATCCGTACACAAACTACGGAAAGCCTGGCACCAAATATGAAAAAATGGCCGAATACCGTATGATGAACCATGATTTGTATCCGGAGACGATTGATAATCGTTAATTATTCCGTTGTGTGAAACGGAGTGTGAGACGAAGTGCAGTCACGGTAAAATCCGAACATTAAGCGTCAGTTTTAAGCGAAAATGTGACCCGGTCACAATTTGGCGGCCCTCTTGTGACCACGATCCTTGTCTTTTTAGACGGGGATTTTTTAATGCGTTCGTTTTAGTTTTTCAACAAGATTACATGAGGTGATGTTTAGTTATTGTGCGATATTTGCGGCGCGATTTGATTCGTTAACTCCTCGGTAGCGTCTTCGTGCGTTAGTTCGTCGTATTGTTAGTGAATAGCTTCGTTCGTGTTTCGTTAAAATTAGTAATATTATACTGTTTTTTATTCGTGTTTTAGATATAAAAGGCAACTTTTCTTTAGTTATATCAATTTAATTTTCGTGTTTTTGTTGAAAATGATTATTTGAATGCCTATCCTTTCTAATGAAAGGAGTGTTTGAAAGTGACAAAAAAGAAGGATATTTTCACTGTCAAAGAGGATTTAACTGAGTTATCTAATTTAATACATAAATTGAGTTCATCCAATTCTTTTAAGGGCCGTACAAAGATTGAAAAAGCTCTTATTACTGTATTGAGGCAAATGGAGGTTGCGGGGAGTAGGAAGCGGACCATGAGTGATTATCGTCTTCACGTAACAGACTTCATGAAATCAGAAGGCCTGACGTTTTTAGACGAAATAACTACGGAATCAATTTATTTATGGCTTGAAAAAATGGATGTCAGCTCACAAACAAGACTAATACGTCTAAAGTGTCTTAAGGCTTTTTTGACCCGCTGTTTTGATAATGGATGGCTTGAAACGAAGTTTTGGAAGAGCATTAATATAAAAGTTGACAAACAAATTAAAGAAGGGGCGACAGAGCAGGATATAAAAATACTTTTATCCGTACTAGATTTAAAAGACTTTGTCCATTTGCGCGATGCTACGGCTGTTCTCCTTATGTATAAAACGGGGATTCGCGTAAGTACCCTGACAAACCTCGAGGAAAAACACATTGATCTCTCGGATAAATTACTAAGATTGAACGGAGATATTCTTAAGAGTCGCGAATCTTTATTGCTACCGTTCGATGATGTACTTACACGCATGCTAGACGTTTTAATGAAGCAAAACAAAGCCATCAGATATCAGTACAAAAGGATAATAACTTCGTTTTTATTACGAAACAAGGTGGACCTATCGCGAGGGGACCATCAAACAACAACATACAGAAGCGTTTAAATAAGTACGCTCGTGAGTATGGATTGAAAAATATTAATCCGTATTCTTTACGAAGGGGTTTCGCTAAATCATTACTTGATAAAGGCGCTAGATTAACAGATATATCAAAAGCGCTCGGCCATAGCGATCTTTCCGTAACAACACAGTATTTGTCTCTAGATAAGAACGAAGTAGTAGAAAATCTACGGGAATTTTTATAAAAAGACGCCGATTTATTCAGCGCCCTCTTCCGTTTCTTTTACTTCGAATAATTCTTCGTATTTGGCTCCGGTTGTTTTCATTATCGATGCGACATGCCAGTCGTAGTGCCTTTCGGAATTATCAAACCGAGATATCGACGCCTGTGGAACACCAGATCTCCGCGATAATTCGGATTGCGACCAGTTTAACTGCGAAAGAACCGCACCAAGACGAGGCTTTACCGTAAGTTTCATTTCGATCACCTCGTGATAATTATAACGGAAAAACTGTCCGAAATGTCAGCTTTCGCAACCTCACGTGCGCCCTCCAAACGCTTTACAAAACTAAATAAAGTCATTATGTTGGGAGAATACCGAATAAAGATAGCCTATAAAAAAAGAGAAGGAGGCGGGGGAGGGGGAGGTTGGAGCCAGAACCGGCATTCCAGACGGTATTTAATTGCGTATATCAAAAAATCACTTTGACTCTATGAAAAAAAGACGCCGATTATTCAGCGTCTTCTTCCGTAGCTGCTTTTATTTCGAATAACTCGTCTACTTCTACCTCGAGCGCCTTCGCAATAGAGAAAACATGCCAATCTTCGTGGCGGCTGTTTTTATCGAATCGCGAAATCGAACCTTGCGGAACGCCCGATGCTTCAGCGAGCCTCACTTGCGTCCACCCTTTGTCCTTCATAACGGCGTGTAGGCGTGGTGTAGCGTTTAACTTCATTTCGATCACCTCTGCGATGTTAAATTTTAAGTTACTCAATTTATCTCTTCACTAGAGCTGCTTTGTGTGTTAATCCTAGAGAAAGATTTTCTTGAAATTATAACAAAAATAATTGAACTTGAAAGTAATACAAATAGAGCTACTATTAAAAATCGTATCTTGTAGGAAAAAACTAATACGGAAAGAGATATCAACATAATAAGTAAGGGTGTAACAGATCTTTTATTAACAATGAAGTGTTTCTTTTCAATCAAATCATCCATACTCGCTATGAATAAGAAGAACCATAATACAAATGAAATGAGTTTAGTTATTTGCCAGAAATTATGTGCTGAATTTGTAACTATGAAGAAAATCCATAAACCCAATACACTCATAAAGGATAAAAAAGGAGGTTTTACAATAGCCAAAAATTTTCCCCCATAGTACTCCATAGTTCCTGATAAAGTTACGTTATTCAAAGGTCGCTCTGATAATTTAATAAGATTGGTCGATTTTAAAATCTCTTCTTCAATCTTTTTAGCCATCTCATTATTTTCTATGTTTTTTCTATTCAAATATTTATTAACTTCTATGTAAGTTTTTGAATCTAATAAAGGCAATTTAGTATAAACAAAATTAATAAAATCTTGTTTATCTGTATTACTATAGTAATTCTGTAATATATCAGAATAAAGTTGAAGAAATGCTTTCATTTCTTCCTTTTTGTATGCTTGTTCATTATCTAGAGTAGATTTAAATTGTCTGTTAAACCATATAAAAATAAATAAAGATATCAACAAGCTTAGAAATAATAAAGGTTGTCCTTCAAAATATTTATCCATTATTTGAATTATATGATCAACTATTTTATCCAAATAACCACTCCTTACTGTGAAATCGGTTCAACTTATAAAGATTATCATTTTTATAGAATTAGATTGATAATTAAAGTGGCTTTTTATCTCGTTTTAAAGCTATTAACGAATGTTTCTCCGTCGTTCTCGGCGTTAACGACAAGCTGGGCACTTTCACTAATCCGCTGAGCGAGTGCTTTTTGCGCTTTTCCCTCGAAGCTGTATAAAAGGGCTGAATAAACATCATTTAATTCTTCCTGTAGCGAATTCATTTCGAACTTAGGTTTAAGATTTTTTCGAACCGTCTCTAGCTTAGTATTTGCCACTTGCGTCATACCTGATTTTAACATTTGACGCTGCAGCTGTTTTCGCATTGGATCATCTTTATGTTCTAAAAGGTTATCTAACGTTGGCATTGCTTTGTCACTCCTATAATCTCAGCCAATTGGCAAGCATCTGATCTTTTTCTTCAAAATCGTCGGCGATTTTATTCAAGAAGCCGCCTATTTCTTCAAGGTCTGTAATCGCTGCTTGTAGTGAATCTATGAATGATTGTTCAGCTTGTGTGTCGTAAAATATCGGTCCTTTATCGTAAGACTGGGCTAAATCTTCTAACGTATTGGTTACATCCTGCGAATTAAGCTGATCATAAAAGCCATGCCCAACTTGACCGTAAAATTCCGTTTTTAGTTCAGCAACTTTTTCGTCGTGCTCTTGATAGGCATTCTGCGCTTCTTTTTTCATCGTTCTGAGATCCTCGACCATCGCGTCAACTTTTTCGGCAAGTTTTTTTGCACTTTTTGGCGTTACTTTAATGGCATCCCCGCCTCCGATCGCGCCAGCCGGCAGCATTGCGTTTAAGTTTTTATCGTACACAAGCTCATCGCCGTTTACGTTCGTGATATTTCCGTTTTCATCAAATGTAAAGTTGGCTTCATTTAGACCGTGTGTATCAGGATTACGAAGAATAACAGTATCTATAAAGTAGACGAGGTTCTTTTCGATTTGGTCACCCCATCTTCCACTCAGTCTTTGTTTGCGATTGATCTGTGAAAGTACAGGGTTTTTTGTGTAAATTGTGGTCCCGTTGTGGCGGTCATATTCGTTCCAATAACCAGCTCCGACCATATCATCCGGGTTGATAATAGACCTCACGTAAGGGTCGTACAAGCCATCGTTTATTTCTTCTTGCTTATTATCAGTATGTAGTTTGACGACAGAAGGGCTGTTAAACGCGACCCCATAAATATCATTGTTTACCGCACTGTATTCAGCCTCTGCGCCTCCGAGTGAATGACCTGTTGTTGAAACAATCGTCGATGTTCCGTTATACTTTCTTTTAACTTCTTTAATGAGTTGGTCTGCTTGGTCGATTTGCGTTGTTTTCGTAATGAGTTTATAGTTTCCGGTTGTAAGCATCGCGTCTTGGGAAGGTGTACCGTTGTATTCTCCGAGTGTTTTAGACGTGTCTTTCGCGTCCTTTTTAACGATATAATGAGCTTCTTTTTTGGGGTCGCTTCCAAAAACAATGTTGCCGCCGTCAGCTTTTGCGCCATCATTGATCGGGTCTTTTCCGATATCCGTTCCCGCAAAGGATACGACAACATTTTCTGGATTTTTGGATTTCACCCATTTGCCGTTTTTCTGTTCCGCTTGCACTAATACAACCGCGTCAAGCCCTGTGTCATCGTCTGATTTTATTTTGTCGACGTACCAATAAGTAGGATTTGAAATGGAAGAATTAATACGTATATAATCGTTGTTCTTTAATTTCTTTTTGAGATAATCATAGTTATAAGCACGCTGACTCATCCTATAATATGTTTCATCCGTAAGGCTTGAAGTCCTAATTTTCTTGCTCAAGATATACAACACCTTTCATGTCATGTAAAATAATGAAGGGAAAGGGATGATCTTTTTTTGAAAAAATACCTTATTATTCTACTATTGTTAATTATAACTGTTGGGGGACTGATTATGAAGCATCAATATGATGTGAAAAAGGAAGAAAGTGCTCTTTTTGAAAAAGCTAAAAGTAAAATGACTGAATACCTTCATAGTGAATACAAGGGTATAGAGAAAATTTCTTATTCCGAGGAATATTTTATTGATCCAACTGGTGGAATTACCGTTGAGGGATATCTTAATGGCGATAAAACAAAAGAGTTTGATGGTTTATATGATCCTGTTAGTGACAAAATAGGAAGCTCTTCTGTGGACGCAGAAGAAAAATCTTAAGACGCCACGCTGGCGTCTTTACTTTTGTGTTATACCTTCACTTGCCTCAGATAACGTGGACCATTTTTCTAAACCGCGAGCTACATGCGTACCTTTGTCTGCTATTGTCGCGTATGCTTCATATATTATGGCTTCAAACACTCTAACCGATAGATCCTTCTCTTTAAAGAATAGTCATACTTGTTTTTCTCTTTCAGTTAACATTTTCGGAATGGAAATATCAGTTCTTACCGTGCGTTGCGACGAGATCTTGGGGCTTGGGTGGTCAGACGTCGATTTCGAGCGGAAGATCCTAACGATTCGCCAAACCCTTTCGAAGATAGCCGATAAAGCTAATTACGGACTGGTTCCGGAAGCCAAGACGATAAACGCGTTTTGTACCGTTAATTTGCCGGATCGTTAGGTGGTATCACTTATTGCGCATAAGGGATAATCGATCATGAGCGGATCGTGCTCGGTGATAAATACGACGACAACGACCTGGTCGTATGTACGAAAAACGGAAGCTGGGTGCATCCGAATAATTTCCGGAGTTCATTTAACGTAACCCGCGATGGTTTAGGCTTACCGAAAATACCGTTAAAAGGACTACGCCACATTCACGTGACATATCTCGTTAGTATAAGAACGGTTGGGTCACGCGAATATTAAAACGACGCTCGGATCGTATAGTCACGTCTTGCCTTCTGCAGCGCTGAGTAGTCGAAAAGCGAGATCGTTTGATTGCGGAGTGTGACCGCAGTGTGACCGTAGGATTGACGCGGAATTTAAGCCCCATATATCCACGAAGACTGCATGAATATCAACATGAATGACTTGATTGAGTTAATGGACCCGCGCTACATCGAAGTTTGGGGCAATTTCACGCCAAGAGGCGGAATTTCCATTGATCCGTACACAAACTACGGAAAGCCTGGCACGAAATATGAAAAAATGGCCGAATACCGTATGATGAACCATGATTTGTATCCGGAGACTATTGATAATCGTTAAAGGTACAAGATGTCCTTACATAGACGTGGGTAACACTACGTCTATTTTTTGTTTTTTAAAGCATCTTAGTTACTCGTTCTACACATCCTGATTATATAAAAAAGACGAGCGAATCCGGGGGGAATTCCACTCGCCGCTTTCTAATGAAAAGACGGGATGCTGGATGGCAGCTCGTCTGTTTTATTATAATTTAACGAACGTATGTTTGTAAAGGTGTCTTTTCTAAAGAAATGGTGAACATAACGATCAGAACAGATTTATTGTGAAAGTTCGTTAAGGTATGCTAAGATGCATGAACCGTAAAGGAGCTGATAAGAAGTGAAGACACTGCGATTAAACAATGTAACATTAGAAATAGCAGCATATCAAGAAGAAAACGAGCCGAAGCGCAAAATTGCATGTACCCTAAACGTTACGAGTGAGACTTACCATGATATCGCCGTCCTGTTGTATGAAAAAACGTTTAATGTCGAGGTTCCGGAACGCGATCTTGCTTTCCGAGGTGAAATGACAAATTATTCAACGTCATTGACCAACCTGTACGAACCAGGGGCCGTCAGCGAGTTCTATATAGAAATAACGGAAATAGACCAAAACGCCGATTCATAAATCGGTGTTTTTTTATGTAAAAAAGCTGCCGGCCGGCAGCTTTTGAGAAAGCGAATTTCATATGTAAGGTGTTTAATTGTCCGTCTTGCAGTTTTTTTGAATCAATGTGGAAATAAGGAGGTTTTAATAGGAGTCTCTGATGATCTTATAATTTTTATGATTAACAACTGTCAATGAATCTAACTCAAGATCCCGATAGTTATCCATGATCGTCACATCAACGATAACAGAATTCTCATTTACTTTTTCAACAACACCGGTTAATCCGTTTTTAAATTCAATGACATTCCCAACCTTAGCGATTTTCACAAGCTTCCTCTCCTTTAAACATAATAATGCCTTTTGAAAGTATTTTGCAGTATTTTCATTGAGAAGTAAAGCGATAAGGAGTTTTATCTCCCTTATGAATTGTCCTGTCGCATTAAAGATGATATATTGATTTTCGTCAATAGAAAGAAAAGGGGGGGAATTTTCGTTGCATCCCGAAGAGATCACAGAAATGATTGAACAGCTGCGCACCGGCGCCATAAACGAACTGAGAGTCCAAAAAGAGCATTTCCTTGATTTCAGGGCTGTGTTATCTAAACAAGATGATTTTAAACATTTCCGAGGAATTGCCCAGCAAGGCGGAGATGTCATATTTCAATACTTAGAACAGCCAAGAAGCTGAAGGTTTCTCATATGTGAGAAGCCTTTTTATCATATATGACAGAATACAAGCCTTTTATTACATCCGTCTGTAACAGATGTAAATAAAATGTAAAGTGTTATAAATGGATAAACATGTATCAATTTGACAAGATTTATAGAATTTCAGGCTGTTTTTCTGCCAGTAAGCAGTGAGTCATCCTCTTTATTCCATCCTGATGCCTCCTTGGGAGAGTTGGAAAATCTTTTTCCGTGAAAATGAATGGATCTCTTGTTAAGGTAATGAAGTGTTTTTTTGAGCACTTTAAGGAGGAAATTGTATGACAACGAAATTCACTGCTCTGGCTGTTTTTCTTCTTTGTTTCATGCCTGCAGCCAAAATTGAGCATACACAAGCTTCACTACTGAGCGCAAAGAAGACAAAACATGAAGAAGCGAAATGGCTTACACATATAGATCGAAATACGAATGAATCTTTCCCTTCACTGTCTGCTGATAAGGACAAGAAAATAAAACCGATTAAGCTATCAGCACACACTGAAAAGAAAGAGAAAGATAAACCGGACAAAACAAATGATGAGAAAGAAACGTATACACAGTCTGAAAAAGAGTTGCTGTCCCGTCTCGTTCACGCAGAGGCCAAAGGAGAATCATATAAAGGCAAAGTCGCTGTAGCAAGCGTTGTACTGAACAGAACGGAGAAAAAAGGTTTTCCTGATACGATTAGAGGAGTTATCTATCAGAAAAACGCCTTTGAACCGGTCGCAAACGGCAGCATTAATCAAAAGCCTGACAAAGAATCGATTGAAGCTGCCGAAGAAGCACTGTCCTCAAAAAATAGAGAAACAGATGCCATCTTCTTTTATAATCCGAAAACAGCGTCAGATAATTGGATTCGTTCAAGAAAAATCGTCGAAAAAATCGGCAGACACGTTTTTGCCGTTTAAGCATAGAAGAGACAATAGGTCTCAACTGTGCTTTTTTTCATATAAAGAGTAAAAATAAAATAATTTTTTGACTTGTCTCATATGATGTTGGTAGTACAAGAGACAAGGAGAGACATCATGAATCGATTTGTGAAAGGGATCATTCTTCTATCCATTGCCGCCTTTTTCGCTGAATGCCTTGAATTTGTCGTAAATATGATTTTGGCACGGGAGCTTGGCGAGCATGGGATGGGGCTTTACATGAGTATTTTGCCCACGATCTTTTTAATTATTGTCATCGCGAGCCTGGAACTGCCGATATCCATTTCTAAATTCATTGCCGAGTCAAATCCTAAGCTTCATGAAAGCATGCTAAGGCACGCTTTTAGAATGACAGCCATTTTCACCGCTTTTTCTACTGCCGCCGCTAGTATTGCGCTTCCGTTTATTCCGGTATTTGATACATACCACCCGTTTATTAAAGGGATTGTCATCGGCTTAATTCCTGTAGTCGCCTTTACTTCGATCGCCAGAGGCTACTTTATGGGTGTGCAGAAAATGGGGAAAATCGCAATTGCCAATGTGCTGAAAAAAATCATTCAGCTCTTGTGCTTATTCATCTTCTTTCAATGGTACTCATTTGAATTGGACATGGCTGTGCTGATTTCCTTGTTTGTTTTAGTCGTGAGTGATGTGGTCGTGCTTGTTTATTTATATTCACAATTTATTATGGCAAGGCGTGCGGTATCCGGCCAGCAGCACATTCATTTGCGCGGAAAGGATGTAAGAAAAAGGCTGCTTGCCGTTTCAATTCCTACTACAGGATTGCGCATTTTTCATGCCGTTGTCAACGCAATTGAACCCTTTTTAGTGAAAGGAGCGCTTTTGGCTGCGGGCGTTGCCGGGACAGCGGCGATCGATCAATACGGAATGCTGGCTGGAGTGGCTGTGACGATAGGTTCGTTCCCTGCATTTATTGCCCATTCGTTAATGGTTGTCATGATACCAAGTATTTCGGAAGCTTATGCACTTTCACAGTATGACATCGTGTTAAAAAGGCTGAAGCAGTCGATTTTCATTACATTAGGTTACGGTATACCGGCTGTCTGGATCATGTTCCAGTTTGCGGGACCTCTCACACATTTGTTTTTTCACTCTCCTGAAGCGCAGTATTACTTGCAGCTGTTGTGGCCTTACTTTCTCTTTCATCTGTTTGTCATGCCGCTGCAGGCATGCTTAATCGGAATGGGCTTTGTGAAAGAGGCTTTTTATCACAATGTGTGGAGCCATATCGTTGCGCTGAGTATGATGTATGTACTGGGGTCAATGGAGAATCTGCAAATGCTCGGGATTATCCTCGGGATGAACACTGGCATGATTCTTTTGACGAGCCTGCACTATGCCACGATCTGCAAAGCACTGCAAGTATCTGTATTGCTTACGGGAGGGAACAGGGCGCCGCGAATTGAAGGATGATAAAGGAACAGCAGGGGCAAGCTAATTGAAAAGCATGAAAGGAAGATTCCATGTTGACGAAGCGCTTGCTTACTATATACATTGTGTTATTAGGGTTGATTGCATGGTTTCCAGGTTCGGCACAAGCCGAGGGAAAACAGCCTGCTGTTCCCGCTGTTTTTCTTATGAAAACGATAGAAGGGGAGGACATCTCGATTCCGAATAAAGGGCAAAAAACAATTCTCCATTTTTGGACATCATGGTGTCCGCCCTGCAAAAAGGAGCTTCCACAGTTTCAGTCGTTTTATGATGCCCATCCATCCGATAGCGTAAAGCTGGTCACGGTGAATTTAGTGAATTCGGAACAAAATCAGCAAGCCGTTGAAGACTTTATTAAAGCAAATAAGCTGACGTTTCCGATTGTCCTTGACTCAAAAGGGGAATTGATGAAGGAGTATCATATCATCACGATCCCAACATCATTTTTGCTGAATGAAAAGGGAGAAATTGAAAAAACAAAAATTGGCCCGATGACGGCGGAACAACTGAAGGAATGGACGGAAGAATAGCTGAGAGCATAGACTCTCAGCTTTTTTCATTAAGGGAAGAATTGAGAATGCTAATGATAATTATTATCAAAAAGAAATTAAAATAATTATAATTGAAATTCTATTCTTACGTGCTATAATAAAGGAAGACATCAAGAAATAACTGACGATAAAGCTGCCTTTTGGGCGGCGATTTTGTTTTTTATAAGAGAAATGAAGATGATTTACGTTCTCAATTAGAGAGGAGAATTCGATATGAATGAACAAGTTATCGTTCAACGCGATCCGCACGAGCCATTGAAAACAGACAAGAGAGAAAAAAACTGGGCGCAGCACGCAGAGCTTATTGCAGCACTTGTATCAGGCGCCCTTATCTTGGCTGGCTGGCTCTTATCCGGCCATCAAGTATTATCTGTAACACTTTTCTTGCTGGCTTTTGTGATCGGCGGATTCGCTAAAGCAAAGGAAGGAATCGAAGAAACGCTCGAATCCAAAACGCTGAATGTAGAACTTTTAATGATTTTCGCTGCTATTGGCTCCGCCTTGATTGGATACTGGGCAGAGGGTGCTATTTTAATATTTATTTTTTCCTTAAGCGGAGCTTTAGAAACATACACAATGAATAAAAGCAGCAGAGATTTAACGTCTTTAATGCAGCTTGAACCTGAAGAAGCAACATTGCTGATCGATGATGAAACCAAAAGGGTTCCAGTTTCAGACTTGCAGGCCGGTGATATGATTGTGATCAAACCTGGAGAACGAGTAGCAGCAGACGGTATCATTGAATCGGGCTCGACAAGCCTTGACGAGTCGGCATTAACAGGTGAATCAATGCCTGTAGAAAAAAACACAGGCGACGCTGTATTCACAGGGACGGTGAATCGCAATGGATCCTTGACTGTTCGTGTCACGAAAGCAAATGAAGATTCGTTATTCAGAAAAATTATCAAACTGGTTGAATCAGCGCAAAACAGTGTATCACCCGCACAGGCTTTCATCGAACGATTTGAAAATGCTTATGTGAAAGGTGTGTTAATTGCGGTGGGGCTCCTGTTATTCATCCCGCACTTTGCGTTGGGCTGGAGCTGGAGTGAAACCTTCTACCGCGCAATGGTGTTTATGGTTGTCGCGTCACCTTGTGCGCTTGTCGCCTCTATTATGCCGGCGGCGTTGTCCCTGATTTCAAATGGCGCCCGCAACGGTATGCTTGTGAAAGGAAGCGTCTTTCTTGAACAGCTGGGCTCTGTGCAAATGATCGCCTTTGATAAAACCGGTACTGTAACAAAAGGCCAGCCGGCAGTTGAGACGATCAGAATAGCAGAAGGGTTCAATGAAGCGGAAGTTCTTGAGGCTGTCTATGCCATCGAAACGCAATCAAGCCATCCGCTTGCCCAAGCCATAACGGCGTACGCTGAAAGTCGCGGCGTGAATCAGTCCGGCTACATATCTATAGAAGAAACATCAGGGTTTGGCGTTATGGCAGAAGTGTCGGGCGCGAAATGGAAGGTCGGTAAAGCAGGTTTTATCGGCGAGGAAATGGCAGCACAATTTATGAAACAGACAGCATCAGATATCATTCAAAGCGGCCATACGATTGTATTTGTGAAAAAGGATGATCAAATAGCGGGCTGTATTGCACTGAAGGACCAAATTAGGCCTGAAGCAAAAGAGGTCATGGAGGAACTGAACCGACTTGGGATTAAAACGGCCATGCTGACAGGAGATCACGTGGACACGGCTCAAGCGATTGCCAAGGAAGCCGGCATGACAACTGTTGCGGCAGAATGCCTGCCTGACCAAAAAGTGAATGAAATCAAACGATTAAAAGAAGAATTTGGAACGATAGCAATGGTTGGTGACGGAATCAATGATGCGCCGGCGCTCAAAGCGGCGGATGTCGGCATTGCGATGGGCGGCGGAACAGATGTAGCACTTGAGACCGCTGATATGGTCCTCATGAAAAACGACTTGAAAAAGCTCGTAAACATGTGCCGCTTGTCACGGAAAATGAACAGGATCATTAAACAAAATATCGTGTTTTCTCTAGCTGTAATCTGCCTGCTGATTTGTGCAAACTTTTTGCAGGTGATGGAATTGCCATTTGGCGTGATTGGTCATGAGGGAAGTACGATTTTGGTCATACTAAACGGATTAAGACTCCTAAAATAAAACCAGCAGACCCATCAGGCTGCTGGTTTTTTATGTATCAAGCTTTCCCTTCATTTTTGTCTTTGGCAGATCTTTTCGTAACCAGGATGAGAGCGAGAATGCAGCAAAGAAAACCCGCTGCACAGCCTATAATTGAGCTGTAATAATAAAAGCCCACCATCTTCATTCCGATAAAAGGAGCGGAAATTCCCAAAATCGTTAAGAGCATAACTGCTTTTCGCCTGAAAAAATTCATCAGCAAACGGAACAACCCCCTGCGATTGAACGTTACTGTCAGTATACAGGAAGCGAAGCAGGAAATAAAATGCATCGGAAAATGAAGGCTTTGTGAAAGGCAAACATCTGCAAAACCTGATACAATGAAGGGTAGAACAATGCATTGCAAATGGCGGGGAGGAACAAGAAGTGAATAGAATACAACGCGTCTCTTCATGGCTGAAGGAAGCGGGGCATACTGCCGCATTTATTCATACGAAAGAAAATGTTTTTTACTTAACCGATTTTTACACAGAGCCGCATGAAAGATTAATGGGGTTATTTATTTTTCAAGAAGAGGAGCCTTTCTTTATTTGTCCAGGAATGGAAGCAGGGCAGGCCCGCAACGCAGGCTGGAATTATGAAATCATTGGCTATGCGGATCACGAAAATCCGTGGGAGCTGATAGAGAAAGCCTTGAAAAAGCGAAATATCAGCATACATACGCTTGCGGTAGAAAAGGATTCCATCTCGCTATCACGCGCTGAACAGCTGAAGCATTCGACGGGCGGGGCTCAATTTGTTTCAGCAGAAGAAACACTCAACCAATTTCGCCTGATTAAAGACGACAATGAAGTTCGTTTGCTGAAAGAGGCGGCAAAGCTTGCGGATTACGGTGTTGAAGTCGGTACAGCCGCTTTGCGTGAAGGCATTAGTGAAGTGGAAGTGCTCGCTCAAATTGAGTATGAGCTGAAGAAAAAAGGAATTCAGGGCATGTCTTTTTCGACAATGGTTTTATTCGGAGAAAAATCAGGCCAGCCTCACGGAAATCCTGGTACAGCCACGTTAAAGAAAGGTGATTTTGTTTTATTTGATCTTGGTGTTATTCTTGACGGCTATTGCTCTGATATTACAAGAACATTTGCATACAAAACCATCAATCCGAAGCAGGAGGCGATTTACGAGACTGTGCTTCAAGCGGAAAAAGCCGCGATTGAGGCAAGCAAACCCGGTGTCAGAATCGGAGATCTGGATTTGACAGCCCGCGGAATCATTGAAAAAGCGGGATACGGCGACTATTTTCCTCATCGGCTTGGACACGGACTCGGAATTTCTGTCCATGAGTACCCATCAATGAGCCAGGCTAACGATACGCTTCTGCAGGAAGGCATGGTCTACACGATCGAACCGGGAATTTATGTGCCTGAAATCGGCGGCGTGCGCATTGAGGATGACGTTCATGTAACTAAGGACGGGGCAGTTGCTCTGACACAATATCCGAAGGAATTAATCATACTGCCGTAACAGGAAGTAAAAAAGGACTTTGTTCGAGACATCGTCCTTTTTTATCTGCATTAAATAAAAAAATCATCAAAAGTTCGAAATGGTTTAATTTCATGTTTTTGGTTGAGAGGTTTTACAGCAAGACAGCTGCCGCCGAGAACAGTGAGACATAATCCAATTAAAATGAAAAAACCCATGTGATCTTCTCCTTTCAGCAAAAAACATAAAATATGTCTGGTACGTACCTATCATATTGTATGAAACGCATTCCAGATCAAGGGATTTAGAAAGAAGGGAATCTATGGCTAATATTAAAGACATTGCAGAAAAAGCCGGTGTCTCCGTTACAACGGTTTCCCGGGTGATAAACAATCATCCGTACGTTAGTGAAGACAAAAGAAAAAGAGTGCTTGAAGCGATGGAGGCATTGGAGTACACGAGAAATATTCACGCTGTCCATTTGTCGAAAGGATTTTCAAACATGATTGGTGTTGTCTTGCCGACGGTTAGCCTGCCATATTTTGCAGAGCTGATTGCAGGAATAGCTGACGCAGCCGTGGAATCCGGGATTCACCTCTCTTTATTTCAAACAAACTATGAGGTCCAAAAAGAAATCTTTGCGCTGTCTCAATTAAAACAGCGACAGGTTGACGGCCTGATTTTTTGTTCAAAGGCACTTGCTGATGAGAAACTCATGGAATGGGAGGGCCCGATATTGCTATGCCAGAATTCAGATATTGGCCGTTTCCCAACCATCAGCATTCCACACCAAGAAGCATTCCGGAACGGCTTGGACTATTTAATTGCCAAAGGGCACAAAAAAATAGCGATCTGTTTGGCAAGAAAAAAAGGCATGAACAGCCATTTTCGAATCAAAGCCTATAAAGAAGCATTGGAAGAGATCGGGGAGGCATTTCGTGAAGACTGGGTAGTTGAGAAAGCGATTACAATCAATGATGGGAAAGCGCTTTTTCATAAATGGAAAACGTGGAAGGAAAAGCCGACGGCTATTTTTGTTGCCAATGACCAAGTTTCAGCAGGGCTTTTTCTTGAAGCAAAGAATCAGCAGGTATCAGTACCGGATGAGCTTGCGATCTTAAGTGTTGATAACCACGAAATCAGCCAAGCCCTTGGAATCACAACGATCGATATTCAAACAAAGGAAATGGGAAAGCAGGCATTTGCCATGCTGGAAAAAAGAATTCAAGGGAAGCCGATTGAAAGGAAGGTTTTGGATTACCAACTCATCGAAAGATCGACTGTTTAGTGAAAGCATCGAAAAAAGGTTTGACGTGCATTCCGTTCGTTATGTACGATATGAGGTATTGAATGACAAAGGAGCTGAGGATCGTGAATGGGTCCTTCACAGTGAAAAAGGTACTGAATAATAATGTATTAATTGCTTCTCATCATAAATACAGCGAAGTCGTTTTAATCGGAAAAGGTATTGGTTTCGGAAAAAAACAAGATGATTTCATTGAAGATAAAGGCTACGATAAAATGTTCATTTTAAAAGACGAGAAGGAACAAAAGCAGTTTAAAAAGCTCCTTGACTATGTTGATGAAAAGCTCGTTGATATTTCGAACGATGTCATCTATCACATCAGCAATAGGACTAATCACTCATTAAATGAACATATTCATATTGCGCTGACAGACCATATCGCATTTTCGATCAAAAGGCAGCAGCAGGGATTTGATATGAAGAATCCATTTTTAATGGAGACTCAGTCACTATACCCTGAGGAGTACCAAATAGCTAAAGAAGTCATAGAGATGATCAATGAAAAAGCGGGAATCTGCCTTCCTGAAGGGGAGATTGGTTTTATCGCTTTGCATATCCATTCAGCGCTGACAAACCGCCCGTTGTCTGAGGTCAATCAGCACTCGCAGCTCATGGCGCAGCTTGTCGAAGTGATTGAAGACTCATTTCAAATGAAAGTAAATAAGGAAAGTGTCAACTATTTGCGGCTGATCAGGCATATCAGATTTACAATAGAAAGAATTAAAAAAGAAGAACCGACTAAAGAACCAGAAAAATTAATGTTCTTATTGAAAAATGAATATCCGCTATGCTACAATACAGCTTGGAAATTGATTAAAATCTTGCAGCAAACATTGAAGAAACCAGTTCATGAGGCGGAAGCGGTTTACCTAACGCTTCATCTGTACCGATTAACCAATAAAATTTCATAAATTCAGTTTAACCTTATAACGTGTTACTGATCCGATCAGGCATGAGTGATTGAGGGGAAAAAACGGGAAGTTATTCTCGTTCTTTTGCGCACCCAATTTTGCTCATGCCCTTTTTGTTGTGTAAAAGGGCAAATGTAAACGGTTAAACTGGAAGACTTACGCCTGTGAATTCGTTGTCATGATTTTTAGCTGTAAGGTCAGACTAGTAAAAAGAGGAGGTCAATTCTTATGTTTAAAGCATTATTCGGCGTTCTTCAAAAAATTGGGCGTGCGCTTATGCTTCCAGTTGCGATCCTTCCGGCTGCGGGTATTTTGCTTGCGATTGGGAATGCGATGCAAAATAAGGACATGATTCAAGTCCTGCATTTCTTAAGCAATGACAATGTTCAGCTCGTAGCGAGTGTTATGGAAAGCGCTGGGCAAATTGTTTTCGATAACCTTCCGCTTCTATTCGCAGTCGGTGTAGCCATCGGGCTTGCCAACGGTGATGGAGTTGCAGGGATCGCGGCGATTATCGGTTATCTGGTAATGAACGTATCCATGAGTGCGGTTCTTCTTGCAAACGGAACCATTCCTTCCGATTCAATTGAAAGAGCCAAGTTCTTCACGGAAAACCATCCTGCATATGTAAACATGCTTGGTATACCTACCTTGGCGACAGGTGTGTTCGGCGGTATTATCGTCGGTGTGTTAGCTGCACTATTGTTTAACAAATTTTACACAATTGAACTTCCGCAATACCTTGGTTTCTTTGCGGGTAAACGTTTCGTTCCAATTGTTACGTCAATTTCTGCACTGATTCTGGGTCTTATTATGTTAGTGATCTGGCCTCCGATCCAGCATGGATTGAATGCCTTTTCAACAGGATTAGTGGAAGCGAATCCAACCCTTGCTGCATTTATCTTCGGGGTGATTGAGCGTTCGCTTATTCCATTCGGATTGCACCACATTTTCTATTCACCGTTCTGGTACGAATTCTTCAGCTATAAGAGTGCAGCAGGAGAAATCATCCGCGGGGATCAGCGTATCTTTATGGCGCAGATTAAAGACGGCGTACAGTTAACAGCAGGTACGTTCATGACAGGTAAATATCCGTTTATGATGTTCGGTCTGCCTGCTGCGGCGCTTGCCATTTATCATGAAGCAAAGCCGCAAAACAAAAAACTCGTTGCAGGTATTATGGGTTCAGCAGCCTTGACATCCTTCTTAACAGGGATTACAGAGCCATTGGAATTTTCATTCTTATTCGTTGCACCAGTCCTGTTTGCGATTCACTGTGTGTTTGCGGGGCTTTCATTCATGGTCATGCAGCTGTTGAATGTTAAGATTGGTATGACATTCTCCGGCGGTTTAATTGACTACTTCCTATTCGGTATTTTGCCGAACCGGACGGCATGGTGGCTTGTCATCCCTGTCGGCTTAGGGTTAGCGGTCATTTACTACTTTGGATTCCGATTTGCCATCCGCAAATTCAATCTGAAAACACCTGGACGCGAGGATGCTGCGGAAGAAACAGCAGCAACTGGGAAAACAGGTGAAGCAGGAGATCTTCCTTATGAGATCCTGCAGGCAATGGGTGACCAGGGAAACATCAAACACCTTGATGCTTGTATCACTCGTCTCCGTGTGACTGTAAACGATCAGAAAAAGGTTGATAAAGACCGTCTGAAACAGCTTGGCGCTTCTGGAGTGCTGGAAGTCGGCAACAATATTCAGGCTATTTTCGGACCGCGTTCTGACGGGTTAAAAACACAAATGCAAGACATTATTGCGGGACGCAAGCCTAGACCTGAACCGAAAACATCTGCTCAAGAGGAAGTAGGCCAGCAGGTTGAGGAAGTGATTGCAGAACCGCTGCAAAATGAAATCGGCGAGGAAGTTTTCGTTTCTCCGATTGCCGGGGAAATTCACCCGATTACAGATGTTCCTGACCAAGTCTTCTCAGGAAAAATGATGGGTGACGGTTTTGCGATTCTCCCTTCTGAAGGAATTGTCGTATCACCGGTTCGAGGAAAAATTCTAAATGTGTTCCCGACAAAACATGCGATCGGCCTGCAATCCGACGGCGGAAGAGAAATTTTGATCCACTTTGGTATTGATACTGTCAGCCTGAAGGGCGAAGGATTTACGTCTTTCGTATCAGAAGGAGACCGCGTTGAGCCTGGACAAAAACTTCTTGAAGTTGATCTGGACGCAGTCAAACCGAATGTACCATCTCTTATGACACCGATTATATTTACAAACCTTGCTGACGGAGAAACAGTTAGCATTAAAGCAAGCGGTTCAGTCAACAGAGAACAAGAAGATATTGTGAAGATTGAAAAATAAGGGTGTTAGTACGCCGTGCTTGTCAGATGACAAGTACGGTTGTATGATATAATATTGTGAAGTAATATAGCTTTAAGTTAAAAGGAGAATGATAAAAATGGCACAAAAAACATTTAAAGTAACTGCAGATTCTGGAATCCACGCTCGTCCTGCGACAGTTCTTGTACAAACTGCTAGCAAATACGACGCTGACGTTAATTTAGAATATAACGGCAAAACAGTTAACCTTAAATCTATCATGGGTGTTATGTCTCTAGGTATCGCTAAAGGCGCTGAGATCACAATCTCTGCTAGTGGAGCTGACGAAAACGATGCTCTTAACGCTTTAGAAGAAACAATGAAAAGCGAAGGACTCGGCGAGTAATGCAAGAGTTAAAAGGGATTGGCGCTTCAGCCGGCATCGCGATTGCAAAAGCGTACCGGCTTGAAGAGCCAGATTTAACGGTTGAAAAGAAAAGCATCTCTGATTCTGAAGCGGAAGTAAGCCGTTTTGATGAAGCGATTGCACGTTCAAAAGAAGAGCTCGAAAAAATCAAAGAGCACGCTTTGAAGGAACTGGGTCAGGATAAAGCTGATATTTTTTCTGCTCACCTTTTAGTTCTCAGTGACCCTGAGCTTCTGAACCCTGTGAAAGAAAAAATCAGCACTGATTCAGTGAACGCTGAATTCGCTTTAAAAGAAACGTCTTCTATGTTCGTTACCATGTTTGAGTCTATGGACAACGAATATATGAAAGAGCGTGCGGCAGATATCCGCGATGTAACAAAACGCGTAACTGGCCACCTGCTTGGCGTCGAAATTCCAAACCCAAGCATGATCTCAGAAGAGGTTATTATTGTAGCTGAAGACTTAACACCGTCTGACACAGCTCAATTAAACCGTGAGTTCGTAAAAGGATTCACAACTGATATTGGCGGACGCACATCTCACTCCGCCATCATGGCGCGTTCTCTTGAGATTCCAGCAGTTGTTGGAACGAAAGCGGCTACAGGCACGATCCAAAACGGCGTGACTGTTATCGTTGACGGTATCAATGGTGATGTCATTATTGACCCATCTGCTGAAACTGTAAAAGAGTATGAAGAAAAACATAATGCTTATTTGGCTCAAAAGGCTGAGTGGGCGAAGCTTGTCAATGAACCGACTGTCTCAAAAGACGGACATCATGTAGAGCTCGCAGCGAACATCGGTACTCCTGATGATGTAAAAGGCGTTCTTGAAAACGGCGGCGAAGCAGTTGGCCTTTACCGTACAGAATTCCTTTACATGGGAAGAGATCAGCTGCCTACAGAAGATGAGCAGTTTGATGCTTACAAAACGGTTCTTGAGCGTATGGAAGGAAAATCAGTTGTCGTGCGGACACTTGATATCGGCGGAGACAAAGAGCTTCCTTACCTGCAGCTTCCTAAAGAAATGAACCCGTTCTTGGGATACAGAGCGATTCGCCTTTGCCTGGAAGAGCAAGAAATCTTCAGAACACAGCTTCGCGCGCTGCTTCGTGCAAGTACATACGGAAACTTGAAAATCATGTTCCCTATGATTGCGACAGTTAACGAATTCAAAGAAGCAAAAGCGATCCTTCTTGAAGAGAAAGAAAAGCTCGTAAAAGCGGGACAGGCTGTATCTGATGATATTGAAGTCGGTATGATGGTTGAAATTCCGTCAACTGCAGTCATCGCTGATCAGTTTGCTAAAGAGGTTGATTTCTTCAGTATCGGAACAAACGATTTGATCCAATACACAATGGCAGCTGACCGTATGAATGAACGTGTATCTTACCTGTATCAGCCATACAACCCGGCTATCCTTCGCCTGATTACACTTGTAATTGAAGCGGCACATAAAGAAGGAAAATGGGTTGGCATGTGCGGAGAAATGGCAGGAGACGAGATTGCGATTCCGATCCTTCTCGGCTTAGGCTTAGATGAGTTCTCAATGAGCGCAACGTCTATCCTTCCGGCAAGAACACAAATCAGCAAATTGTCTAAACAAGAAGCTGAGTCATTCAAAGAGAAAATCTTATCTATGAGCACGACAGAAGAAGTTGTCGCGTTCGTAAAAGAAACTTTCAAATAATGTACAAAAACCAGACGGCCTTCGGCCTGTCTGGTTTTTTTCATAAGTAAGGGTATAGAAGGACACAATAACATGGCTAGGAGGGATAGTATGTCAAACCAATTTAACGCAGGAGATACTGTTTACGTGATCTACAGAAATCCGCACGCCGCCAATGTTGCTCACATCAAGGAAGCCGAAATTGTGCACCACCCATACCATGAAGGCGAGCTATCTCTGTTTATTTATGAAACCTATCATCCGTTTGCAGAGGACGACGCTGTGTTTGCAAGCTATGAAGAAGCTAAATCACTTTACAAAGAATTATTTGATATTGATCCGTATGAGTAACAAGGAAATCATTACAACTCATATCCTTTCCGTCTGGTGAGAAAAGTAACAGTAGTAAAGGAAAAGGATGTGGCATCATGCAGAACCCATTTGTTCCGCAGCTTGTGTATATAGAACCAAGAGCGCTGGAATATCCGCTGGCTCAAGAATTACAAGATAAGTTTGAGAAAATGGGCATTGAAATCAGAGAAACGACATCCCACAATCAGGTGCGTAATATTCCTGGGAAAAATCATCTTCAGCAATATCGCAATGCGAAATCAACTTTAGTTATCGGTGTTCGGAAAACATTAAAGTTTGATTCATCCAAACCCTCAGCCGAATATGCCATCCCGTTTGCAACAGGCTGCATGGGGCACTGTCATTATTGCTACCTGCAAACAACCATGGGATCAAAGCCGTATATCAGAACATATGTAAATGTCGAAGAGATATTAGACCAGGCGGATAAGTATATGAAAGAGCGCGCGCCAGAGTTCACAAGGTTCGAAGCCTCATGTACCTCAGATATCGTAGGAATTGATCATCTGACACACACGCTGAAGCGCGCCATTGAACATTTTGGTCAAAGTGATCTCGGAAAGCTTAGATTTGTAACGAAATTTCATCATGTCGATCACCTATTAGATGCAAAGCATAACGGGAAAACGAGATTCAGGTTCAGTATTAATGCCGACTATGTGATTAAAAACTTTGAGCCGGGAACATCACCTCTTGATAAGCGGATAGAAGCGGCTGTTAAAGTTGCAAAAGCAGGATACCCGCTAGGCTTTATTGTTGCACCGATTTATATTCATGAAGGCTGGGAAGAAGGGTACAAACATCTATTTGAAAAGCTTGATGCTGCTTTGCCGCAGGATGTTAGACATGATATTACGTTTGAATTAATTCAGCACCGTTTTACAAAACCGGCCAAACGAGTGATAGAGAAGAATTATCCGAAAACGAAGCTTGAATTAGATGAGGAAAAGCGCCGTTATAAATGGGGCCGTTACGGGATCGGAAAATATATATATCAGAAAGATGAAGAGCACGCACTTCGAGAAGCGCTTGAATCCTATATTGATGCTTATTTCCCTAATGCGAAAATCGAATATTTCACTTAACCGGGCTGTTGTGATGAACAGCTCGCTTTTTTATAGAAAGGATTTTTCCATTCCATCAAAACGCCGTAATTCAATGATTCTGTATCCTCTAAATAATTATTGACTACACAAATAGGTGAACGCCCGCAACGGAGGAGAAAGGACAGCACAGGGTCGTTTTTTCTGCCTTCCATCACATCTTCAACGTACTGAACAGCGCTGATCTCGTGTGCGTATTTATGATATAAAGGAAGGCGTCCGCCTCCGAGAAGGCGCTCCAGCCTTTTATCAACAGTAAGCTCATACATCGTATTCATCAGCCATTTTCCGATTCCAAGCTTTCGATAACGTGGAGAAACAGAAATATCCACTACATATAAGGTATTTCCATGAGGGTCATGATTCTTAATTGATCCGTTGTCTGTTGCTTGCGCCCAGGTATGGTCAGGAGATTCATGCTCAAATTGTACAATAAGAGCCGTCATGGAACCAATAATTCTGCCATTGATGAGCGCGCATAAAGCGCCTTCCGGAAAGGTTTTGATATGACTGTCGAGCTGGCTTTCAGACCACAGTAATTCTTGGGGAAATGGGGGAGGGAAACATTCTCTTTGAAGAGAAATCAGCCCCTTGATGTCAGTCTCATTGTAGTTTCTGATGGTTAGAGCTTCAAATTTTCTTCCGTTATGCACATATATTTGTTTCAGTATGATCATCACTCTCCTTATGTTGTTTTATTATAACGAAGATTGAATTTTCAGTAAATATATTCCGATATTCTTGTAATTTATTTTTTGATTATTCATTTTTCAAACGAAAGGGCCGATATAGAAATTAGGAGGGGATTGGTTTGTTTAAAAAACTTCACATGAAGATTGCTGTTTTTGTTTCGATTATGTTAATCGCCACAGTTGTTCTTTTAATGCTGTCTTCTTATTTAACGCTAAAACCGATGATTACAGAGGATGGGAAAAATACAACTCAAAACGTGACGCAGTCACTTGAACAAAATATTGAATTGCAATTAAAGAGTTATGCCATTTCGTTATCAAGGCTGGCTAATGGGAAATTAACGCATACATTTGTAACGAAACCAAGTAAAGAAGCTGCTCGGCTGTTTAACGATGACATTAAGCAAATCAAAGATAATGATGATTATGTTGCGATGGCTTACATAGGCACCGCAAAAAAAGAAATGTTTACATATCCAAAAGCGGATTTCGCTGAGGATTATGATCCAACATCAAGACCATGGTATAAGCTTGCAGCTGAAGCCCCGGATCAAGTTGTTTGGACGGAACCTTATAAAGATGTCGTGACAGGAGACATGATTGTTACTGCATCGAAAGCGATCTTAGACAGGCAAAAAGTGATAGGGGTTGCCAGCTATGACTTGAAACTCTCTGCTATCCAAAGTATGGTCAATAAACAAAAGGTGCCTTACAATGGATTTGCCTTTTTAGCTGATGCGAGCGGCAATCTTTTAGCCCATCCGTCAAATCAAGGGAAAAATATATCCAAGGATCAAACACTGAAAACCATTGCGTCCGAGAAAAAAGGGATACAGGATGTGAATGGGAAAATGGTTGTGTATCAAACGATTGGTGAAACGGGCTGGAAGGTCGGAACGCAATTTGATACCGATCAATTAATGTGGATTTCAGATAAAATGAATCGGGCAAATCTTTGGATATCATTGATTGCGCTTATCATCACAATTATTCTCAGCTACTTCCTGGCCAAAACGATAACCGGTCCGATACAGCAGCTGATCGCTAAAACGAAAGCCGTTTCCGCAGGCGATTTAACAGTGCACGCGGAATCAAAATCTAAGGATGAAGTCGGTATTTTAACAAGGGACTTCAATCTGATGGTTGAAAATATGAAAGAAATGGTTGAGCAAGTGAGGATCTCTTCAGGAAAGGTATCTGATACCACTGAGCAATTAACGGCTGTCTCTGCAGAAACAAATGAAACAAGCGGACAAATTGCAAAAGCGATTGAAGAAGTATCTGCAGGGGCATCGGAACAAGCTTCTGAAGTTGAAACCATTAATGAAAAATCAGAAAGCCTGTCAATGAAAATCAGACAAATCGCTGAGGAGGCAGGCGGAATAAAAGAACGCTCAAAATCGTCCGAGGATGCAAGCTATAAAGGACTTGACGCACTCGGCCAGCTGCTGATGAAGTCAAACGAAGCCAACATGGAAACAAAAAAGGTTGAAACGATGCTGCTGGATTTAGAAAATCAAACTAAGAATATTGAAGAAGTCGTTACGGCGATTTCAAACATATCTGATCAAACCAATTTGCTTGCTTTAAATGCCAGCATTGAGGCAGCCAGAGCGGGAGAAAGCGGCCGCGGTTTTGCCGTTGTAGCTGATGAAGTGAGGAAGCTAGCTGAGCAATCAGCCCTCTCTACAAAGCATATCAGTGAGACTGTAAAGCTTATCCAGCTTGAGACAAAAGAGGCCTCTCATGCAATGATTGAGGCAAGCAGAATGAACGATGAACAAAACAGTGCCATTCACGAGACTGGAGAGGTATTAAACACGATAACTTCGGAAATGCAGTCACTGGTGCAAGGCATTGATCACATTTACGCAGAAATTCAAAGAATGAGTGAAGAACAGCTCGCGATTTCTGAAGCGATTCAAAGCATTTCAGCCATATCACAGGAATCAGCTGCCGCAGCAGAGGAAGTGAACGCATCAACTGATGAACAGCTGATCACTCTTGATAAAGTCAAACACTCAACAGACACGTTAAAACATGCAAGCCAAGAGCTTATGAAAACAATCACAAAATTCACATTATAATCCAATAAAACCCTAAAACATGGTATGTTTTGGGGTTTTTTTATTTTAGAGTCTACTCTATGATGTATAGTTATGGTAGTCTAGAAAATGAAGGAAAAATGATAAATTTTAACTAAAATCTAAACGAAACATCTGGGAGGAATGACCTTGAAAAAAACAATTGGTTTTATCGGTCTTGGAGTAATGGGAAAAAGCATGGCAACACATATTCTCAATGACGGCCATCCTGTATTGGTATACACCCGGACAAAAGAAAAAGCAGACAGCATCCTGCAAAAAGGCGCGGTATGGAAAGAAACGGTCAAAGATCTTTCGAAAGAAGCGGATGTTATCATTACAATGGTCGGCTATCCCAGTGATGTTGAAGAAGTGTATTTCGGAACAAGCGGAATTATTGAAAACGCAAAAGAAGGAGCATATCTTATTGATATGACGACATCTAAGCCCTCGCTTGCGAAGAAGATTGCTGAAGCGGCCAAAGAAAAAGCATTATTCGCTTTAGACGCTCCTGTTTCAGGCGGAGATGTCGGTGCACAAAACGGAACACTCGCGATTATGGTTGGTGGAGAAAAAGAAGCTTTTGAAGCCTGCATGCCGATTTTCTCTTTAATGGGAGAGAATATTCAGTACCAAGGACCGGCTGGAAGCGGACAGCATACCAAGATGTGCAATCAGATTGCAATTGCAGCTGGTATGATCGGTGTTGCTGAAGCAATGGCATACGCTCAAAAATCAGGCCTAGAGCCGGAAAATGTCCTGAAAAGCATCACAACGGGCGCAGCGGGAAGCTGGTCATTGTCAAATCTTGCTCCCCGTATGCTGCAAGGCAACTTTGAACCAGGATTTTATGTAAAGCATTTTATTAAAGATATGGGAATTGCGCTAGAGGAAGCAGAACTAATGGGAGAAGAAATGCCAGGCTTATCGCTTGCTAAATCCTTATATGACAAGCTTGCTGCACAAGGTGAAGAAAACAGCGGAACACAGAGTATATATAAACTTTGGGTGAAATAAAAAGACTGCCTGTATCCTACAGGCAACCATCAGGCTGTCGTGATAATCTCGACAGCCTTTTTCTGGGTTCTAGGTGGTAAAACAGAAAAATACCACTTGGAAATGCTTATTTGTTTTGTTTATTATGAGATAGGATTATGGTGTAATGTTTTTATTTATGACGAAAGCGGCGCCTATTTAGGTATGAACGGTAAGCATTGCCTCCTATTACAGAACAGTGAGAATAGGAGGCTTTTTTGCAGATTATATTGAAGGGGGGAATTAAGTTATGAAGCTTGAACAGCAAGAAATAAGTATTTTACATTCTGATTCTGGCCCATACGGGATAGCCATTTCACACGAGGGAAAAGTATGGTTTACCCAACATAAAGCTAACAAAATAAGCTGTATTGATAAGAAGGGAAAAATTCAAGCGTATACGATTCCGACACCTGATGCTGGGGCCATGTGTTTAACGGTGTCTTCAAAAGGTGATATCTGGTTTACAGAAAATAGAGCTAATAAGATAGGAAAACTGACCGAAAAAGGGCAATTTAGAGAATATCCATTACCGCATCAACATTCAGCCCCGTATGGGATTACGGAAGGTCCAAACGGCGATATCTGGTTTACTGAGATGAATGGAAATCGTATTGGAAAATTGACGGTAGAGGGTAAGATTTATGAATATGAACTGCCTAATGAAGGATCATACCCTTCTTTTATTACATTGGGTTCAGATGATTCGCTTTGGTTCACTGAAAACCAGAATAATGCTATCGGCAAAATAACTGAATCAGGAGAGGTAACGGAGTTTCCAATTCCGACACCGGGAGCAGGACCAGTTGGTATTACAAAAGGGCATGATGATGCACTTTGGTTTGTAGAAATCATGGGGAATAAGATAGGTAGGATTACAGTTTCAGGTGACATAACTGAATATGATATTCCAACACCAAATGCACGTCCTCACGCTATTGCTGCAGGGCGAAAATCCGATTTATGGTTTACCGAATGGGGAGGAAATAAAATCGGAAGGCTGACAAGTGATCACAAAATTGAAGAATATACAATCAACACACCTCATGCTGAGCCTCATGGAATTGGATGCGATAATGATGGGACAGTATGGTTTGCATTAGAATGTAACAAAATAGGAAAGCTAAGATTAACCACATAATAGAATAGAGGCCGCCCTTTGTACCTCAGGCTGTCGAGAAACCTCGGACAGTCTCTATTTCCCTATCATATAATCAAAGAAAGGCTTTAAAGAATGATGTCTTTCTCTGTTCCTCACAAAAAACTGCGACGAAGCCTATATTGCTAAGACTGAAAATTTTTCCTTAATTACAGAAAAGGTCAATTCTATCAAAGGCATATTTGCTATGGAAGATGGAAAACAAAACGGATTGTGAGTGAACAAATTCCCCTTACAATCGGGTTCCAGAATGTAAAGAAGGATGCCGCATCCTATCCTTGCTTGGCTGGCGGCTTTTTCTATTTCTGCATCAAAAATATGAATACAGCAAAAAAGCTTGCAGAAAAAACATGGTTTTTTCTGCAAGCTGAAGATTACCTGTATCGTACAGGAAATTTTTTATTATTTACCGATGAATTGTTGTGTCCAGATGCTTCCAGACTCAACGTAGCCAACACCGATGTGAGTAAAGTTAGGGTTTAGAATGTTTTTTCTGTGACCTTCACTGTTCATCCAGGCTTTTACTACTTCTTCAGGTGTCTTTTGGCCCTTCGCAATGTTTTCACCTGCTGTTTTGTAGCTGATTCCGAAAGATTTCATCATATCAAACGGTGAGCCATAAGTTGGGCTTTGGTGATCAAAGTAGTTTTTGTCTTTCATATCCTGAGATTTTGCGCGTGCAGATTTGCTTAACGTTTCATCAATTTGAAGCGGTTTTAAGCCTTGTTTTTGTCTTTCTGCATTTGTAAGCTCAACAACTTTTTTCTCATATGCACTTACAGATGAAGGTGCAGATGTTGTTGTGTTTGTTTTTTCAGCAGTTGCAGGTGCTTTAGAAGCGGTGTTTTGATCAGCAGCTGCTTTTTCAGTAGTCTTTTGCGCCGGTTTTGCCGTTTCTGTCTTTTGAACATCCTGAACCTTCATGTTAGATTGCTTCGCATGTTTTTGAAGAAGCTGCTTAATCTCTTTTTCGTTTGCAGCGTTTAACGTTTTGATATTTGTGTTAATATGCAGTTTTTTCACTGCATCGTTAAGTGACATGTTTTGTACTGTGTTCCCCGTTTTTACTGTTACCACAGACTGGCAGGAGAGTTCTTTCGCAGATGCTTGCTGTACGCCTCCGAATGTGAATAATCCAACCGCAGCGGCAGCAGATAAAATAAATGCTTTCTTCATTAGTTCGTAACCTCCTAGAGTTGTTTGTTTCTACAAAAAAATCATAACATAGCTTTTTTGTCATAAAGACTCCAACACTTTCCTTTGACAAATAAAGATTGTCATTTTCGTAAAGTAAATCCGCTGAATCGCATGAATAAAGAAACCAGCGGCATTTATGGTTTTATCGTACTGTTACATATCTTCCTTTTTTTTGAATGGTTAGTTATATTTTAATGTGTTTTTATGTTGACAGCTTTTTTTACTCCTTTTCGCTGTAACAACTATTACAAAGGTGTTACAATTAATCTCAGTATATGTAAATATATTGAATGATTTGAGAGGGGTAACCAGAAGTGACTGAAATAGGACGTGAACCAAAGAAAAAGAGCAAAGGAAACAGAGCAATCAGAATGAACCTTTTTTTCCTAGCTGTCTTTGTTCTATTCACTGCATTAATTTTTAAGCTCGGGGTCGTTCAAATTGTTGAAGGCGAACAGCATGAAGAAGACGCTGAGAAATCAAATGCAAAAACAGCTTACTATCCTGCGCCTCGCGGGAAGATGTACGACAGAAACCAGAAAGTTGCTGTCGACAACCAGAGCGTTCCAGAAATTGTGTATGTATCAACATCTAGCACAAAAACCGAAGATAAGATCAAAACAGCGAAGAGGCTTGCTTCTTTCATTCATATTGATACCGAATTTTTGAAGGAAAGGGATTTGCGTGATTACTGGATCGCAGCTCATCCGAAAAAAGCCGCCGCCCTGCTTAAGGAATCGGAAAGCAATCTGAAAGGAGCCCAGGCTTACAAGCTTCAACTAGAGCGTGTTCCGGATCAAGAATTGAAGGCTATTCAGCAAGATGACGAAGAAATGGAAACGGCTGCGATATATACAAGGTTCTCAAGCGGAAATGCCTACGAACCTCAAATCGTAAAGGCAATGAATCCAAATGAAAGCAATAGCAATGGAAAAAACGGAGCGCTGCTTGATGAGAAGAAAAACTCCTCGCAGAGACCCAAAAATGACTTAACATATGATGAAATTTCAATTGTTTCTGAGCATTTAGAAGAGCTTCCGGGAATCGACATTGTAAACGATTGGACACGAAAATATCCTTATGACAAAACCCTTTATTCCGTTTTCGGGGGCGTCACGACACCTGATCAGGGCCTGCTGAGCGACCGGAAAGATTTCTATTTAACAAGAGGCTATGCGAATAATGACAGGGTGGGAAAAAGTTATTTAGAGTATCAATATGAAGATTACTTAAATTCGCATAAAGAAAAAGTGGAATACATAGAAGACAATAAAGGAAATGTCGTCAGCCAAAAAACCATTGATAAAGGCAGCAGGGGATACGATCTTCAGCTTTCCTTTGACATGGAGCTTCAAGCAAAGATGGAAAAGATCATTGAAGAAGAAGTGAGAAACAGCCGCGCACGCGGAAATTACATGCTGGACAGAGCTTTTGCCGTAATGATGGACCCGAATAACGGCGATATTTTATCGATGGCAGGGAAAAAGATAGACTTAAAAACCAACAAAATTGAAGATTATGCGATAGGGGCATTTACCACCCAATATGAAATGGGCTCAGCAGTGAAGGGCGCCACCGTGCTGGCCGGCTATCAGGACGGAATTCCGCATTATAAATATTTTGTGGATACACCTCTTTATTTGGCTGGGTACGGTAACAAACCAAAGAAATCCTACATGAACATGGGAACCATCAATGAATTAACAGCTTTGCAAAAAAGCTCAAACGTATACATGTTTAATGTCGCCATGCATATTGCCGGTGTTACATACAAGCCGCATGGACCTCTTCCCGCTGACCAGAAGGATTTAAACAAGATGAGAAATTACTACAGCCAATTTGGCCTGGGTGTAAAGACAGGTATTGATCTTCCGCAGGAATCAGCCGGCATGCAAACTACACCTGATGCGGTGGGGGGGTTAATTTTAGACCTGGCCATTGGACAATACGATACATATACCCCCCTTCAAATGGCGCAGTACATCTCTTCCATTGCCAATGGGGGCTACCGTGTTCAGCCAAGAATTGTTACAAGTATCCATGAGCCCAACAATAAAGGGGGCCTTGGGAAGACCATCGAACAAAGAAAGCCAAACATTCTCAATAAAATTAACAACTCAGAAAGTGACATACAGCAAGTAAAGACCGGAATGAAGCTCGTTACAACCTCAGGGACAGCTAGAAATACGTTTGCAGAGGATGTTTCCGGGAAAACAGGAACTGCTCAAACATTTTATTACGGAACAAATCGTAATTGGTGGGGAAAAAGCACGTACAATCTAACATTTGTCGGCTATTATCCATCTGAAAATCCCAAAGTGGCATTTAGTGTTGTTGTGCCTTCTGTAGCGAACGACCACGACCCGATCAACAAACTCATTGCCAAAAGAGCTATCCACGCCTACGCAGAGCTCGAAAAAAAACATAGTAAAAAATAAAAAACAGGGTGCACAATAGAAAGATTGTGTGCCCTTTCTTTTATTCAAAAATTGACGTTCACCATAAGAATAGAAGGAGAATACTCATTTTCTAGCGAATCATACTAGGTAAAAGTCAATCTGTATATGTCGAAACACGATGATCATGCAAAGGAGGGATTCTGTGGAACAGGATACGCAGCATGTTAAACCGTTTCAAACGAAAACCGATATTCATGCAGTCTTGGCCTCTAATGGACGCATCATTTATATATCAGCCAACTCCAAACTGCATTTGGGCTATCTCCAAGGAGAGATGATCGGATCATTCCTCAAAACGTTTTTACATGAGGAAGACCAATTTTTAGTTGAAAGCTATTTTTATAATGAACATCATCTGATGCCGTGCACCTTTCGTTTTATTAAAAAAGATCATACGATTGTGTGGGTGGAGGCTGCAGTAGAAATTGTTACGACAAGAGCTGAGCGGACAGATCGGGAAATCATTTTGAAAATGAAAGTTCTTGAAGAAGAAACAGGCCATCAATCTCTAAACTGCGAAAAACATGAAATCGAGCCTGCAAGCCCGGAATCGACTACATATATAACGGATGATTATGAACGGTTGGTTGAAAATCTCCCGAGTCCGCTATGCATCAGTGTCAAAGGTAAGATCGTCTATGTAAACAGCGCGATGCTTTCAATGCTGGGAGCAAAAAGCAAGGATGCTATTATTGGCAAATGGTCCTATGAATTTATTGAGGAAGAATATCATGATATCGTGAAAAACAGGATTATACGAATGCAAAAAGGAATGGAAGTCGGAATGATTGAACAGACGTGGAAAAGGCTTGATGGCTCACCTGTTCATTTAGAAGTGAAAGCATCCCCGACCGTCTACAAAAACCAGCAGGCTGAGCTGCTGCTGCTGATCGATATCTCTTCAAGAAAAAAATTCCAAACCATCCTGCAAAAAAGCCGTGAACGATATCAGCTGCTGATTCAAAATTCAATTGATACCATTGCGGTGATTCACAATGGAAAATGGGTGTTTATGAATGAATCGGGAATTTCCCTGTTTGAAGCGGCTACCTATGAGGATTTAATTGGCAAAAACATATACGATCAGCTGCATCCTTGTGATCACGAGGATGTAAAAGAGAGAATCCAAAACATTGCCGAGCAAAAAACAGAATCAGAAATTGTCAAGCAATCCTGGTTCACCTTTCAGAACAGGGTCATCTATACGGAGATGGTCTGCATTCCGACGACCTTTTTTGGTGAAGCGGCCGTCCAAGTCATTCTTCGGGACATCTCAGAGAGAAAGCAAACAGAAGAATTGATGCTGAAATCGGAAAAATTATCAATCGCAGGCCAGCTCGCGGCGGGAATCGCCCACGAGATCCGCAACCCGCTTACAGCGATCAAAGGATTTTTACAGCTGATGAAGCCGACAATGGAAGGAAACGAGCATTACTTTGATATTGTGTTTTCTGAACTCAGCCGCATTGAATTAATACTCAGTGAACTGCTCATGCTTGCGAAACCTCAGCAAAATGCTGTCAAAGAATATTTGAACTTGAAAAAATTAATTGGTGAGGTCTCAGCCCTGTTAGAAACACAGGCAAATTTAAATGGCATTTTTATCAGAACCAGCTATGAAAAAGACAGCATTTATATAAATGGGGATCAAAACCAATTAAAGCAGGTATTCATTAATTTAATCAAAAATGCAGTTGAATCAATGCCTGATGGGGGAACAGTAGACATTATCATCACCGAGGATGAGCATTCTGTTCATGTCACTGTCAAAGACGAGGGGGAAGGTATACCTGAAAAAGTGCTAAACCGGATTGGAGAGCCATTTTTAACAACAAAAGAAAAAGGTACGGGGCTTGGATTGATGGTGACATTTAATATCATTGAAAACCATCAGGGAGTCATACATGTGGACAGCCATCCTGAAAAAGGCACAGCGTTTAAAATTTCATTTCCAAAAAAATAAAAACAACGGCTTAAACGCCGTTGTTTATCGTCTGCATTGATTCCCGTTTTTTTAATACAAATAATTCTAAACGATCCAAGCCTTCTCTCAGCGTGTCCATTGAGCATGCAAAAGACAGCCTTACATATCCTTCACCATATGTTGAGAACGAGCTGCCCGGCACGAGTGCCACGCCAGCGTCTTCCAAAAGAGCCATACTAAAATCAAATGAACTCATTCCAAAGGATTTAATAGAAGGGAAGATATAAAACGCACCGGACGGTTTAACAACGTCAATTCCCATGGAAACCAGACGGTCATATACATAATCCAGACGTTTTTTGTATTGTTCTCTCATAATTAGTGCATCATCAAAGCCGTTTGTGACAGCTTCAAGCGCGGCTTTTTGAGAAATGGATGAGGCACATGACACATTGTATTGATGAACCTTTAAAATGTGCTTTGCGATGTCTTTCGGTGCGAATAAAAATCCAATTCTCCAACCGGTCATGCTGTGCGATTTTGACAACCCGTTAATGACAATCGTTTGATCCCGCAAATAGGTTGCGATGGAGTAATGCGGTCTGTCATATGTTAATTCACTGTATATTTCATCAGACAATACGAAGACATTTCTGCCTTTTAAAAGAGCTGCAATACTTTTCAGCTCTTCTTCAGATAAAGTCACGCCAGTAGGATTTGACGGATAAGGAAGCACGACACACTTAGTGTTCGGTGTCAGCGCATCTTCAATCAGCCGGGCAGTAAGCTTAAAGCCGTGTGACGTAGTATCAACAATAACAGGCTTGGCCCCGCATAAATTGATAATAGGTTCATAGCCTGGATAAATAGGCCCTGGCATAATCACTTCATCACCAGGAGACAAAATCGTCCGGAATGCAGCATCAATGGCTTGGCTTGCACCTGTTGTGATGATAATTTCAGATTCAGCATCATAGTTGAAATCCGCTTTTTTCTTCATATAAAGCTGCACAGCTTGTCTCAGCTCTAGGTAGCCGGCATTCGGTGTATATGACGTCACGTTTTCATCAATGGCTTTTTTTGCGGCAGCTTTCACATGATGCGGCGTGAAAAAATCAGGCTGGCCGATTGTAAGCGAAATGACGTCTTCGTGTTGGGCTACAAGATTCGAGAATTTGCGTATTCCTGAAATTTCAATCTCTCTTGCTTTCGGATTCAGCAAATGTTCCATAATTCATCACCTTAACAAATATAATGAGTTTATCCTATTTTACCACTAGCTGATTATTTGTCACCTTTTTAACTGATATATTTCGATTGTATGCGCCTTATTTCTAAACATACCTTTCTTTTCAGAAAAAAAGAAGACAACCAGCGATTTGATTGTCTTTATTGTATCATGTTCTATTATTGTTTATATGTGCCAATTTCATTAATAGCCATAATCAAAATGAAGGTCTTCGTGCCAAATCAGATACGGGGGATGCTCTTCTTGAAGGTCAGCTGATTCTTTCTTCATATTCAGGTAAGTTTCTTCACTGATATCTTCTAAAACAGTCATTTCGTTTTCTTTAAATATTACTAAGGTACCCATTATTTACACCCTTCTTTGGAAAAATCCTTGACTATTTTATCACTGTTAGTTGGAAAGTCAATGGTTATTAGGAAAAAAGTTTCTTTTTTGAGGAACGCGGCTTAATTGCTCTTGGAATTCGATTTTGAAGAGTCGCCATTCACTTTTTACAAATTCCGCCGATATATACAGTACAATACTGAATGCGAATAGCGAGGGATTGAATTGTCGTTACAACAATACGAAATTTTATTGGATTCTGGTACAAATGAATTGGAAATTGTGAAGTTTGGCGTGGGTGAAAATGCTTTCGGGATTAACGTCATGAAAGTAAGAGAAATTATTCAGCCTGTCGAGGTGACATCAGTGCCTCACTCCCATCAGCATGTAGAAGGAATGATTAAACTCAGAGGAGAAATCCTCCCAGTGATCAGCCTTTTCTCGTTTTTTGGAGTAGAGCCTGAAGGGTCAAAAGATGAGAAATATATCGTAACGGAATTTAATAAACGGAAAATTGTTTTTCATGTCGGCTCTGTATCTCAAATTCACAGAGTATCCTGGGAAGCGATTGAAAAGCCGACATCGTTAAATCAAGGAATGGAGCGGCATCTTACCGGAATTATTAAGCTTGAAGACCTGATGATCTTTTTGCCTGATTATGAAAAAATTATTTATGACATCGAATCAGATTCAGGTGTGGACACGTACAATATGCATACCGAGGGCTTTGATGAAAGAAGAACTGAGAAAAAGCTTATCATTGTAGAGGACTCACCGCTTTTGATGCGACTCTTGCAGGATGAATTAAAAGAAGCAGGTTACAACAATATCGCTTCGTTTGAAAACGGAAAAGAGGCATATGACTACATTATGAACCTTGCTGAAAACGAAACTGATTTATCAGAACAGATTGATATGATCATCACGGATATTGAAATGCCAAAAATGGACGGACACAGGCTCACAAAGCTGCTGAAGGAAAATCCGAAAAGCTCAAATGTGCCCGTTATGATTTTCTCATCTTTAATTACGGATGATCTGCGCCACCGCGGCGAAGTTGTAGGCGCAGATGAGCAAATCAGCAAGCCTGAAATCAGTGATTTGATTAAAAAAGTGGATACGTATGTTATCGAATAAATAAAAACAGCCGGTGCCCGGAAGAGGCACGGCTGTTTTTATTTTAAAAGTAACTCTCGCCAAGCTTTTTAAAGACAGGTTTGTGATAAGCTGGCTGCTGGCGATTTGGCACTAGCGGCTTTTCTTTCATGCCGACATATTCTTGCAATAGGTGTTTTGCTTTTGTTAAAGACATTTGAGCTTTAGGATTTCGGTACGATTGATTAAGTGTACCTAAATGCGGAAGATGTTCGAAGTCTTCTTTAGTTGGAGGCATGTGAAAATAGTAGTCTCCGATTGAGATAAGCACGTCCGATTGCTGTTGGCTGAACCTTGGATTTTTTGAAAAATGAAGCCCTATTTTCTTTCCTTTACCTTCTTTGACGAGCTTTTGCAAAGCACGTTTTTTCAGCAGATATAGGTATTTAGGGTTGGGGGCGGTTTTTGCATGGCGGTTCACAGTGTAAACTGCTTTTGAAAGATTTTCTACGGTTGGCTGCAGATCTTTCGTATATGCATGGTCGTCCATTATTTCTCTCCTTTGCTCTTATCAATTTCTATATGTTTAGATTATACTTTTTTAAAGTTGAAATGCAAATATTGAATGTAAAAATGCGATTTTTTCTGAGAAAAAATCGCATTTTTAACCTGCATTATACAGATCTTGCCTTCTTTTTCGGCTGTTCTTGAAATGCTTCCTGAACATTCACTTCCACAGCTTGTGCACTGTATTTTGGCAGTGTAATAAAATAAAAAATAAAAACGATCAGGATGATAACACCCATGCCGTAATAAAGATAATCAATGTTTGGAACGAACTTAGGGAATAACAGCGCCACTAAGCCGAGTGTCAAAGACTGTGCAAACATCATAAAAGGGTCCTGCATTCCGCTTACACGTCCCATCAGTTTTGGATGGACTATTTTTGGCATCCATCCTCCGATTGCAATGTTGATCGGTCCGATGCACATTCCCAGTGCAAAAGCTGCCGCGTAATACACCCATAAAATATTTGTGTAGCCAAGGACGAAGATCAGCAAACCTGCAATAAAAATCGGTATAGACATTAAAAAGTGGGGCTTCACTTTTTTAGAGATAATCGTGCCGATTACACTTCCTGCAAGCAGCCCAAACCCGAGTGCGATCGTAAATACAGACGTATGCCACTCATAGCGGTCAGGCGCCAATCCGTATTTCATTGTAAACATTGGCAATACGGCGAATCCTCCATTGACAAACCCAAAAATGAAGAAGCCGAAAATAAGAGATGCCAGCAATTTATTTTTTAAAATATAGAGAATGCCTTCTTTAAAGTCATTTATTGAATCTTTAACAGAAGTCTTTCTCCAGCTGAATGCACCGTTTGGCTGTCGGGCTTCTTTTGGAATCCGGCAGCTGCGGATCAGCAGTCCGGAAATGATGAAGCTGACAAAATCAAGAATAATGGCGCCTTCAATCCCGATTGTCTTGTACATAAAAGCGCCAATTCCGACTCCGAACACCATAAAAATGCTAAAAAGCATCTGGTTAAGACCGGCCGCTTTCGCATAATGCTCCTTCGGCAGAATGGCTTGTACCAAACTGTTTTCTGCCGGAAAGAAAAACTTCGTGACAGCGCTTCTGACAAATAAAATACAAAAAACAAGAGGAATATTGCCGGTAAATAATGTGAAAAAAAGAACGACAGTCAGGCCTGCTCTGATCCAATCACAGTTTTCTGCTACCTTTTTTCTGTCGAACCGGTCCGCGACGACTCCGACGATCAGAAATACAAAAATGGTCGGAAGAGAATACATCAGCTCCGCCAAGGTCGTATATGAAGGCTGGCTGCTGAAGCGGTCCAGCAAGAAAAAAGCAAAGGCCATGTTGCCTACTGTCGTGCCCATTTGAGAAGCGAGTGCTGCGAAAAATAGATGAACAAAATTACGATTTTTAAATATATCCATAAAAACGCTCCTTACCCTAAAGGTCCCACTTTATCATATTATAAACCGCCTGTTTTTGAAACAAATAAGAAAACATTACCGGTTAATCAAGACTCTTGTTCCGTTTGGCACAATTGAAGCAAGTTCGATCACGTCTTTGTTTTGCATGCGAATGCAGCCTTTAGAAACAGCCTTGCCAATCGAAGCGGGATTATTCGTTCCGTGTATTCCGTAGTGCTGCTTTGAAAGGCTTAGCCAATAAGCCCCGAATGGGCCGCCAGGATTGCGCTGGCGGTTAATAATGTAAAACTCGCCTGTAGGCGTTTGCGTAAGTATTTTGCCAACGGCGATAGGATAGGTTTTTATTACCCGATTATTTTGGAACAGCGTTAGGGTCTTCGCTCCGATTGAGACTGCGATATGATACGGAATTGAATAAGGGTCAGGCAGTCCGGGGATGACGATGGTCTGTCCTGCGGTGAGCCCTGCCTGCAGTGACGGATTAACCTGGAGTAACGCAGCCGTGCTGATTCTGAAATCAGCCGCGATGCTGTTAAGTGTATCACCTTGCTTCACCTGGTACGTAAGCAGTTTCCTCATCCTCCTTTTTTTACTTATAAGTATTGATGAGGAGCCTATCCTGCTACATTAATTTGTGCTTTTTAAGGTAAAGACAGTGATTTCAGGCTTGGCCAGAAACCGCAAAGGCAGCCTGGTCATCCCGAGGCCGCGGTTGACGTAAATATGAGTGCTACCCGTTTGATACATTCCCTCTGTGTAGACTTTTCCATATGGAGGCGTAATAATCGGTCCGTAAAAAGGCAGCTGAATCTGGCCGCCGTGTGTATGGCCGGAAAGCTGAAGATTTACAGGATAATCTGTTATTTTCAAGGCTGCATCAGGTTCATGGACGAGAAGAATGGAAAAAAGTCTGTCACTCAGCCTTGAAAGGATTCCTTCGTAATCTGGGTTACCCAGCATTAAGTCATCAAGCGATGCAATCTCGATTTCGCTGCCATCTGCGAGCGATAATGTTTGATAGCCATTCCGGTATACCGTAAAACCGCCAGCCGACATCAGGCTTTTGTAAACAGCAGTTCCATAGCCGCCGTGATCATGATTGCCGTAAATACAAAGTTTGCCGAAGGGGGCATTAAGCTTTCTCAACAATGGAATGACTGCCTGGTGGTTCTGATACGTATCAGGATTATCGATGATATCACCTGTAAAAACAATGAGATCAGGTTTCGATTCATTAATTGTAAGAATGACTGTTTTTAAATCTTCGAGTGTAAAGTAATCACTCAAGTGTGTATCACTGAACTGCACGATTTTAAAACCGTCAAATCCGTGCGGGATGAGAGAACTTTTTATTGTGTGTTCGGTTGTCTCAATCATATGCGGCTCTAAATATCTGGCATAGTCATAGCCTCCGCCGGCCGTTAAAGCCCCGGCAGCAAGAGCACCGAACATTCCTTTGAGAAATTGTCTTCTGGACATCTTTTTCATTTCAAACCAACCTTTAATAGAGTTTTTCTATTATATCATCTGTATCTGATAAAAATCTCATATCAGCATGTACTGACAGAGGAAGGGGTATAATGATAGAATAATATTGAATGAATACTCATTCACAACAGGAGGGGAGAAACATGGAAAAAAAGGCGGTTATTATTACCGGCGGGTCAAGCGGTATGGGAAAAGCGATGGCAAAAAAACAGGCTGAATTAGGATGGCACGTTATGGTGACAGGCAGAAACCATGAAGCACTTGAAGAAACAAAAAAAGAAATTGAGACCTTTGAGGGGCAGGTCGCCTGTTTTCAAATGGATGTCCGTTCTGATTCCGCCGCTTCAGACATGATTACAGAAGCGGTAAAAGTCTTTGGCCGGCTTGATGCGCTGATTAACAATGCGGCCGGTAATTTTATTTGTCCGGCAGAAAAGCTAACGCCCAATGGGTGGAAAGCCGTTATTGATATTGTTTTAAACGGTACATTTTTTTGCAGCCAAGCCGCGGCAAGGCATTGGATTGACCAGAAGCAGCAGGGTGTCATTTTAAATATGGCAGCCACGTACGCTTGGGGAGCGGGAGCAGGGGTCGTTCATTCCGCTGCAGCTAAAGCGGGGGTATTGTCACTGACAAGAACGCTGGCCGTTGAGTGGGGGAGTCAATACGGCATCCGAACAAACGCGATAGCTCCCGGCCCGATTGAACGAACAGGCGGTGCTGAGAAACTATTTGAATCGGAAAAAGCAAAGGCCCGCACTATAAACAGTGTGCCGCTCGGCCGGCTGGGGACACCGGAAGAAATCGCCGCTCTGGCAGCATTTTTGCTTTCAGATGAAGCATCCTATATAAACGGGGATTGTATCACAATGGACGGGGGGCAATGGCTGAATCCTTATCCGTTTTAAGAATATTAATCTTTGGATTCAATGTGGTATAATCAGACAAAGATAGAGAAGCAGGTGATAACATGTTGGATCCACTTGATATTTTAACGAACATTGATGATGTCCTTCCATATTACCAGGCGATTTTCAGTGCCGAGGAACAGAAGATCGTCGGATATGAGGTGCTTGGACGAATTTTGGCAGATTCAGAAATCCAAAGTCTCGGGCCCTTCTTTTTAGACGCGGGGATACCCGAAGAATATAAATTAGAGGTTGATAACAGAATTATCCGCCAGGCTCTTGACCGCTTTTTAGAGGCCGATTCTGATCTGCTGATTTTTATGAATCAGGATGCCAATCTGCTGATGCTGGATCATGGTGAAAGCTTTCTGGAGCTTCTGAAAGAATATGAAGCAAAGGGAATCGAACTCCACCGTTTTGTGCTAGAAATTACAGAGCACAATTTTGAAGGGGATATTGAGCAGCTCTACCATATGCTTGCATACTATCGTACATACGGAATCAAAATCGCAGTTGACAATATCGGAAAAGAAAGCAGCAACTTGGACAGAATCGCGCTGCTCTCACCAGATCTGTTAAAAATCGATTTGCAGGCGCTGAAAGTATCACAGCCATCACCGTCATATGAGCATGTGCTGTACAGCATCTCTTTATTAGCAAGAAAAATCGGGGCGGCGCTGCTGTATGAAGATATTGAGGCGAACTTCCAGCTTCAGTACGCCTGGAGAAACGGAGGCCGCTACTTTCAGGGCTATTACTTGGTGTCTCCATCTGAAACGTTTCTAGAGAGAGATGTATTGAAACATAGACTTAAAACTGAATTTCACCAATTTATCACACATGAGAAAAAGAAGCTGGAAACCGTCTATGAGCATTCCGAACAGTTTTACAAACGAGTGCATCAAGCTGTGACCTCTTTGAGAAAAAACAATTTGTCTTCTGATGATGATTTTATTAAAAAACTGGCGGAAGAGCTGACAGATTGCAGCTTTAGAATTTACATGTGTGATGGGGAAGGCGATCAGCTGACGGGAAATGTGTTTAAGCAAGATGGAGAATGGATTTATCAGCCGGAATATACGGAGAAAAACTGGAGCTGGCGTCCTTATTTTTTGGAGAACATTATGCGAATGAGAAATCTCAGAAAAGGTTTTTTCAGTGATCTGTACAGTGATTTGGAAACAGGTGAAATGATTAGAACGTTTTCATATCCGATGGATGATCAAATGTATTTATTTATAGACTTGCCATATTCTTATTTATATGAGCAGGACGGACTGATTTAACGGCTGAAAGGCCGTTTTTTTTATGAATTGAAAAAAATATCAAAAAACGATTGACATTGATACTGAGAATCATTATCATTTAATTATAGAGAGAAGCTACTCTCTGTTCCCCAACCCCTCTATCAGATCAAGATCCGAAAAAACTTGGCGCTACCCCCGCCAAGTTTTTTTATTTGTCAAAGCATAGGACAATCCACTGAAACAATAAACCTAACTAGTGGTAAACGGTTAACACAGAAAGGAACATTCAGTGCCGAATACCTCTGACACTGCTGCACCAGGTTAGGCGGAAAATTCTCTGTGGAATGATTACGTATTTCATTCAAATTGTTTTATCACTTCTATCCAATATAACTGCCAAGAGGTATGGCCGCGTGGAATTTCACCTGCACATCAAAAAGAAGGTTTTGACAAAGTTGCAAAAAGGTATTGTTATGCTGGAAGAATTCGAAAAAAATCTTAATTGTGTGCATGACATTCAAAAAAAGCCTCAAACTAAAGAAAAATCGTTTTTTTCGTTTTTTTTCTTTACTTAAATTCGACAGTGAAAATGCCATCCTGTCCGACTTTATGGTATGATGCTCAATAGAACTTGTATTATAATAAATACTTGTTGATTTGAAGTTGCTTTTTGAAAGGAGTCTTTTTTTAGAATGTCACAATTAATGGGTATCATCACACGGCTGCAAAGTCTGCAAGAAACAGCGGAAGCGGCTAACGAGCCAATGCAGCGTTATTTCGAAGTGAATGGTGAGAAAATATGCAGTGTTAAATATTTCGAAAAAAATCAAACGTTTGAACTGACGGTTTTCCAAAAAGGTGAAAAACCTAACACATATCCGTTTGATAATATCGACATGGTTTCAATCGAAATTTTTGAACTTCTTCAGTAAGATTCCTGAAATAGGAGGAAGGAAGCTTCCGCCTTTGCAAAAGTAATCGAAATAAACATGTAAGGAACATACTTGTTTCATGGTTGTAAATCCTTGAAAAGGAGTGTCGTGATGGCTGATTCTTTTCTGTTTTATAATCTTTCAGAAGCACAGATGACCTTTCAAGATGTGATGGAACGGCTTAAATCCTTTGTTCAAAAGGATCCCCGTTCTTCTTATGTGTTATCGATCGGAACCGATTCACAGGTTTACCGTGATTACACAAAGTTTATTACCGCATTGCATTTGCATCGTACAGGCAAGGGAGCTTGGGGCTGCTTGAAAAATCATACAGTCAACAGACCCATACATAGCCTTCGGGAAAAGATTTCGTTAGAAACGGCCTACAGCCAAGAAACGGCCGCTCATATTCTTGATGGACACTTAATGGATATTACCGATCTGCTCCTGCCCTTTGCCGGTGAGGGGGCGGATCTTACCTTTGAAGTCCACTTGGATATTGGGAAAAAAGGGCTTACAAAAGATCTGATCCAAGAAATGACAGGACGTATCACTTCCATGGGGATTGAGGCCAAAATAAAGCCGGATTCATACACTGCATTCAGCTATGCAAATCGTTTCACAAAATAATTCTGGCTGAAATGCCAAGGGGAATGTCGAATTATGCGGTTGACGTTTGTTTTCTGATTACTTATTCTAGCGGTAGAGCTGAAAGTAAGTTGTCTTGCTTTCAGAGGTATTCAGTATAAAACAGGGGGCCTGATTGCGAATGAGTCTTATCGGTGAACGATTTACAGAAGAAGAACAAAAACTTCTGCTGAATATCCTGATCAACCATGAGTATGCCATCGAGCTATTAAGCAGTGAGATCAACGATATAGAGACAGGGACCAAAAACGTTGACGGAACCACCTACAAAAAACTTGTAACGCTTTACGACCGATTTCGATTTGAAAATTAATGGAACACCCTATAATTGATACTCCACAAAGAGTATCTTTTTTATTGAAAGGAAACTTTTCGACAAATACTGATAAAGTTTATATTATTGCAATATAGGGAATGTATTGATGATGAAAATGAAAAGGGGTCGAAAACATGATAAGCTTACAATCAGATCAGCTTCTTGAGGCAACAGTCGGACAATTTATGATTGAGGCGGACAAAGTAGCGCACGTGCAAGTCGGAAATAACCTTGAGCACGCATTATTAGTACTGACAAAAACCGGATACACAGCCATCCCGGTTCTGGATCCTTCCTATCGTTTACATGGATTAATCGGGACAAATATGATCATGAACAGTATTTTTGGACTTGAAAGAATTGAGTTTGAAAAGCTTGACCAAATTACTGTTGAGGAAGTCATGCTGACTGATATTTCGCGCCTTCATATCAATGATCCGATTATGAAGGGATTCGGCATGGTCATTAATAACGGATTTGTTTGTGTTGAAAATGACGAGCAGGTGTTTGAAGGAATTTTTACGAGAAGAGTCGTTTTAAAGGAATTGAATAAGCACATACGCTCATTGAATAAGTAGGCTTCAAGGCCTATTTTTATTATATTGACAGAGCAAAAAAGAAAGCGCATACATAATTTAAATGAGAATAGGGCTTGAATCAGAAACTAAGGTTTTATTAGAATGGGAGATAAGAAAAACTTATTGATAATAAAAAGGAGGACGACATGCAGCTTCAAGAGCTTCATATGCTCGTAGTTTTAGCTGAGGAATTAAACATGAGAAAGGCGGCGGAACGGCTTTTCGTATCTCAGCCGGCTTTATCTCAGCGCTTACAAACCATTGAAAAGGCGTGGGGCACAAAAATCTTTTTAAGATCCCAAAAAGGATTAACGGTAACGCCGGCCGGGGAGAAAATCATTCAGTTTGCGAATGATGTAACATTAGAGCAGGAAAGAATAAGAGAAAATATTGATGAACTTGAAGGTGAAATTCACGGCACATTGAAGCTTGCCGTCGCCTCTATAATCGGTCAGCATTGGCTCCCTAAAGTCCTGAAGACGTATGTTGAAAAGTATCCGAATGCAAAGATCTCGCTCATAACCGGGTGGAGCAGCGAAATGCTGAAAAGCTTATATGAGGATCAGGTTCATATCGGCATAATAAGAGGCAACCCTGAGTGGAAGGGCCGCAAAGATTACTTAATGACAGATCATCTGTATTTAGTAGATACTGAAATTTCCTGCATCGAAGATATTGCCCATACAGAACGACCGTTTATCCAGTTTAAAAGTGACAGTACTTATTTTCAGGAAATACAGCACTGGTGGCACCAAAAATTTAAAACGTCGCCAAAACAGACGATATTGGTTGATCAGATTGAAACGTGCAAACAGATGGCGCTGCACGGAATCGGTTATGCCATTTTGCCGTCTGTTACCCTTCAAAATGAAGATAAAGTGAATAAAATGCCTCTGTTAGACCTGAAAGGGCATCCGATCGGTCGGGATACATGGTTATTAGGCTATGAGCCTGCCTTTGAACTGAAACAAGTCCAAGCTTTTGTACAAGTAATAAAGGATATGCTGGATCAGGAAAATCCATTTTAAAGACAGCGATGTGCTGTCTTTTTTTATTTATATGTTGACAGTGAGAATCATTATCATTTAAAGTGATACATATGATATTGAAAATCATTATCAATTAATGGGGTGATAACATGGCTAAAGCCTTGATTACATATGCCAGCATGTCAGGAAATACAGAAGACATTGCCTTCATAATAAAAGAAACGCTTCAGGAATATGAGTTGGATATCGATTGTGTCGAGATAGACGATGCGGATGCGTCGGCTTTAACATCCTATGATTATGTACTGATTGGCACTTATACATGGGGGGACGGCGATTTGCCCTACGAGGCGGAGGATTTCTTCGAAGAGGTCAAACAGCTTCAGCTTAATGGTTTAAAAACAGCCTGCTTCGGATCTGGCGATTATTCTTATCCAAAGTTTTGCGAAGCGGTGAATTTGTTCAGTGCCATGCTGCAAGAGTCCGGAGCTGCTGTGTACCAGGAAACACTAAAAATCGAATTAGCGCCTGAAACAGATGAAGATGTGGAAAGCTGCCGAGCGTTTGCGAGAGGTTTTCTTGCATGGGCAGATTTTATAAGCAAGGAAAAAAGCCATGTTTCATAAAGGAGCAACTGCTGTCACGGCATCGGCGTTTTCTGGATATTTTGTGGCGGTACAAAGAGAAGGCATTTTTCATTATTCTATGGAGCAGGGCTGGAGAAAGCTTTTTCGTTTGAAAAGTAAGATACACTGTATTAGTTATATAGGGCCTTACTTATTTGGAGTCGGTGAAAAGGGAATGGTCATTCGTTCAGCTGATGAAGGGAATACCTGGACGATGTCAAGCTTTCCGACAAATGCAACAGTGTGGGCGATTACCGGCAGAAACAACGGATTTGTCTGCGCCCATGGTAAGCATTGTATTTATGTATCGGATGATTTTGGTGTCTCATGGCGCGTAGCCAAACCTTTTGCTGAATGTGATAATCCTCCTGTTATCAGGTCGTTATGCCTGCATGGGGACAATCTTTTCATCGGCACGCAAATACACGAATATTTTGGCGGCATTTGGGCTTATGACATTAAGTGTGACACTGTCCGAATTGTCAAAAAAGAAAAAAAACGGATGACGGCATCCATGCTCGTGTTCAATGAAAATTGGCTGGTGGCGGCGATGGGTTCTGTGAAAGGGAAGCACGGAGCTGTCACTATACGGAATCTTTTGACTGATGAAGAATTCACCATACAATCCAGTATGATCAGAAAAGAAGAATCATTTCTTGATCTTTCAGAGGATGATGGCATTATATATGTCACTACAACACAAGATGAAAACGGTTTTTCGAGAATTTACCAGGTTGATCTCGAAGCCCGGTCGTTAAAATGGTTCGATACCATTAAGGGGCATGGATGGAGAGTGGCCAATCAGAAAGAGAATTTCTTTTGTGCAGGCTTGTATGAATGCAAATTTGTCCAGCCTTACGAAGTTTCTGCAATGATTCATTAGAGGAGGAATAAAGAATTGGCGAAGATTTTGCTCGTTTATGCAACAATGTCAGGCAACACTGAAGCAATGGCAGATTTGATTGAGAAGGGGCTTCAGGAGGCGGAAGCAGAAGTAGACCGTTTCGAAGCAATGGATATTAGTGATGCCCAGCTGTTTAACGATTATGACCATATTATAATGGGAACCTATACGTGGGGAGACGGCGATCTGCCTGATGAATTTTTAGATCTGGCTGAAGACATGGATGAGATTGATTTTTCCGGCAAAACATGCGCTGTATTCGGTTCCGGTGATACAGCATATGAATTTTTCTGTGGAGCGGTTGATACGCTTGAGGCAAAAATAAAAGAACGCGGTGGCGACATTGTGCTCCCTTCGGTAAAAATCGAAAATAATCCAGAAGGTGAAGAAGAGGATGAATTAATAAACTTCGGGAAACAATTCGCTAAGAAAAGCGGGTGCGCTGTCTGATCGCCCACCGGGAACTGCTAAAGCGGCTGTTCCTTTTTTTCTTGTCTTTGTATCTTTCCTTTGATACAGTAATGAGGTAGAAAATCAGGAGGAGGACTATACATATGAAAATGATGGACGCAAATGAAATTATTTCATTTATTCAAAATAGCACAAAATCTACACCTGTAAAGGTTTACGTGAAAGGTGAGCTGGAAGGCATCAATTTCGGCGAAGCTGCGAAAGCTTTTATCAACGGAAACACTGGTGTCGTTTTCGGTGAGTGGAGCGAAATTCAAACAGCAATTGAAGAAAACCAAAGCAAGATCGAAGACTATGTGGTTGAAAATGACCGCCGCAATTCTGCGATCCCAATGCTTGATCTTAAAAATATCAAAGCGCGTATCGAGCCGGGCGCGATCATCCGCGACCAAGTTGAAATTGGTGATAACGCAGTCATCATGATGGGCGCTTCTATTAATATCGGTTCAGTTATCGGCGAAGGCACAATGATTGATATGAACGTTGTGCTTGGCGGACGAGCTACTGTCGGGAAAAACTGCCATATCGGCGCGGGTTCTGTACTTGCGGGTGTTATTGAGCCGCCATCCGCTAAACCGGTTGTGATTGAAGACGATGTTGTCATCGGCGCAAATGCTGTTGTGCTTGAAGGCGTAACGGTAGGTAAAGGAGCTGTTGTTGCTGCTGGAGCGATCGTGGTAAACGACGTTGAGCCATACACTGTTGTAGCAGGCACACCAGCTAAGAAAATCAAAGACATTGATGAAAAAACAAAAGGCAAAACTGAAATCAAGCAGGAATTACGCCAGCTGTAAGGAAAGTTTGATAAAAAAGGCGTGGATAATATATCCACGCCTTATTCGTATAGCCAGGAGGAATGAAAAATGAAGAAAGAGGAGCTCATCGCAATCCGCAGAGATTTGCACCGGATACCGGAGCTTGGGTTTCAGGAGTTCAAAACCCAGCAGTATTTATTACAAGTCTTAGAACAATATCCCGAAGACAGAATTGAAATTGAAAAATGGCGAACAGGGCTTTTTGTAAAGGTGAACGGGACGGCGCCGGAAAAAATGCTGGCGTACAGAGCGGATATCGACGCGCTCTCCATTGAAGAGCAAACAGGTCTTCCATTCGCATCAGAGCATCCCGGCAACATGCACGCCTGCGGACATGATTTGCATATGACGATTGCGCTCGGCATTATTGATCATTTTGTTCACCATCCAGTCAAACATGATTTGCTTTTTCTGTTCCAGCCGGCAGAGGAAGGGCCTGGCGGTGCGGAACCAATGCTTGAGAGCGATGTATTAAAAAAGTGGCAGCCTGATTTCATCACTGCGCTTCATATTGCACCAGAGATTCCGGTAGGCACCATTGCGACAAAAAGCGGCCTTCTATTTGCGAATACATCAGAGCTTGTCATTGATCTGGAAGGCAAAGGGGGACATGCGGCATATCCGCATTTGGCTGAGGATATGGTTGTAGCGGCAAGTACACTTGTCACCCAGCTGCAAACGATCATCTCTAGAAACACAGATCCGCTAGACAGCGCTGTTATTACAGTTGGTACCATTACCGGAGGCTCGGCACAAAATATCATTGCCGAAACGGCCCACCTGGAAGGCACGATTCGCACGCTTTCTGAAGAATCGATGAAACAGGTAAAGGAACGGATTGAAGATATAGTGAAAGGAATCGAAATTGGATTCCGATGCAAAGGAAAAGTGACTTATCCGTCTGTATATCACCAAGTTTACAATACGAGCGGACTGACAGAAGAATTTATGTCTTTTGTTGCTGAACATCAACTGGCAACAGTAATAGAAGCAAAAGAAGCAATGACGGGAGAGGATTTTGGCTACATGCTGAAAAAATATCCCGGCTTTATGTTCTGGCTCGGCGCTGATTCTGAACACGGGCTTCATCACGCTAAGCTGAACCCCGATGAAAATGCGATAGAAACAGCGGTTAATGTCATGACCGGTTATTTTTCTGTTTATGCCAATTAAGTACAAATGAAAGAATAAAATTCCATAAAATGAGCACTCTAGTAAACGGAGGTGTTCAATAATGGCTAAAAAAATTGGAATTGAACAATCGTTATCAGATGTAGAAGCTGCTTTAAAAGAAAAAGGATATGACGTTGTAATGATGAAAAGCCCTGCCGATGCACAAGGCTGTGACTGCTGTGTCGTAACGGGTCTTGATAATAATGTGCAAGGGATAGCCGATACGGTAACACAAGCACCTGTCATTACAGCTTCCGGGATGACGGCTGAAGAAATTTGCAGCGAAGTTGAAAGCAGAATTCAGTAACATAAAAACCGAAGCAAAGAGCTTCGGTTCTTTTATTATTCAGTTTCTTTAGGAAAAGCGCGGTCAAACGCAGTTTTTATTTCCTTTCTAAGCATTCGCTCGACTCGCCACTGTTCCATATTTTCTGTTTTTGCAATGACTCTGATCACAATTTCAGAAGTCCCCAGTTCTTGAATCCCGATGACATTTGGGCCTTCTTTTATTTGCGGAAGAGCGGCTGCCGTTTCATCACATACTTGCTGTAAAATGTGAATCATTTCATCAATGTTTCTTTCAGCTGGCACTTTAATGTCAACAAGTGCCTGCATGGTTCCCCGTGAATGATTGCTCACGTTTGTAATATTTCTGTTGGGGATGTAATGCAGTGTTCCGTCAAAGCTGCGGATTTGAGTTGTTCTTAAGCCAACCTGTTCGACAATTCCGTCAAAGGTAGAAACCGTAATATAATCTCCGACATCCAATTGTTTCTCAAGCAAAATAAAAAAACCTGTCACGATGTCACTGACAAGTCCTTGGGCGCCAAATCCGACAGCCAGGCCGACGATTCCTGCCCCCGCTAAAAGAGCGCTTGGATCGTAATGAAACAAATCAAGAACCATGACGAAGAATATGAAAATCAATGTATAGGCAAATATGTTAAGAGTCAGGCTTCGGAGCGTATGTGCACGTCCGATAGACAAACTATTCTGCTCCTCGAATTTTGCAAATAGATGTTTAATGATTTTTATGCCTAATGATCGAACGATAAAATAGAGCAATATCATAATAGCAAGTTTAATGAGCAGAACACCGGCATTTGTAATAAGTCCTGCCCAATCATATTGATTAATAAAGTCCATGTTGAGCTCCTTTTCTGAATTGATTGCTGCACATTGAGACTAGATACCCTGTACATGACCATGTTAAACGTTTTATTCAAAAATGTCGAAGCCAAAGACATACATGATTTGTTAAAAATTGACTTAGGAAATCTGAATTTATATAATGGTGTTGCAATATAACAAAATATGGTTAATAAACCTTTGTTTTTATGAAATGTCGACGTTAAAGCCAAACAATAAATTGGAGGGATACATATGGCAGAACGTATGGTAGGTAAACAAGCTCCTCGTTTTGAAATGGAAGCAGTCCTTGCAAGCAAAGAATTTGGCAAAGTAAGTCTTGAGGAAAACATGAAAAACGACAAATGGACGGTGTTGTTTTTCTATCCAATGGACTTCACTTTTGTTTGTCCGACAGAAATTACAGCAATGTCTGACCGCTATGACGAGTTCGAAGATCTTGATGCAGAAGTCATCGGGGTTTCAACTGATACGATCCATACTCATTTAGCTTGGATCAATACAGACCGCAAAGAAAACGGTCTTGGCCAGCTGAAATATCCGCTTGCTGCTGATACAAACCATGAGGTATCCCGGGAATATGGTGTTTTAATCGAAGAAGAAGGTGTGGCTTTACGCGGATTGTTTATTATGAATCCTGAAGGGGAGCTTCAATATCAAACTGTTTTCCATAACAACATAGGGCGTGATGTGGATGAAACGCTTCGTGTTCTTCAGGCGCTGCAGACTGGCGGACTCTGTCCGGCTAACTGGAAACCAGGCCAAAAAACACTGTAAATCTTTCTAAGAACGAAAGGTTTAGCATATCCGTTAGGCTTTTCTGTTTAATAGGAGGGAAATGCAATGAAATTACGTCAGCCAATGCCTGAATTGGCGGGAGAAAAAGCTTGGTTAAATGGTGAAGTGACGAGAGAGCAATTGATCGGGGAAAAACCGACGCTTATTCATTTCTGGTCCATCAGCTGTCACTTGTGTAAAGAAGCAATGCCGCAAGTGAATGAATTTCGTGATAAATATAAAGATCAACTGAATGTTGTAGCTGTGCATATGCCCCGTTCCGAAGATGATCTTGACCTTGGTAAAATTAAAGAAACAGCTGCTGAACACGATATCACTCAGCCGATTTTTGTTGACAGTGACCATGCTTTAACCGATGCATTTGAAAATGAATATGTACCTGCGTATTATGTGTTTGATAAAACAGGACAGCTCCGTCACTTCCAAGCCGGCGGTAGCGGTATGAAAATGCTTGAGAAACGTGTGAACCGTGTTTTGGCTGAAACGGAGCAAGTATCTGAATAGTTTTTCCTAAAAACCTGATCTCATCAGGTTTTTATTTGTGCAAAAAAGTAATGGAAGAAGAGTAAGAAGCTTATTTTTCCAGATTTGGGCATAGGAAATGATGATTTGTTTCATTCATACGCTAAAAAAACAGCTAATTTTTGATGTTTTTCCTCAATTTTAGATAAATCACATATCTCATAACTCGAAAATTGTAGATATTACACTAAATTTCTTTAAAGAAGTAAGTAAAATATATATTTTCAACATTATACCAAATAAACTAGAAAGACCCTTGATCCCTTGAGAATAAAGGACTCTTTTGAAAAATAAAACATTTTCAGAAAATAAGGAATTTTTCATAGAGTAAATATAATAGTAAAATGCTAAAATAATAGTTGATAAAATTACTTTTGTAATCTAATATCTTAATTAAAGATGTTAATTTTGATAGGGGGTACATTGAGGAATGTTTAATGAAAGAGAAGCTTTGCGCTTGCGGTTAGAACAATTAAATGAAGCTGAAGTGAAAGTCATTCGTGAATATCAAATTGAACGTGATAAAATATACGCAAAATTAAGAGAGCTGGACAGAAATGGAAGCCCTTCCGAAATCAAAAAGGATTTCCGTTCTGAAAAAAAACCTGACTCTCTGCCTGTTCTCGCTGAGCTTGCGGCTCAGGAAATCAGAAGCTATCAGCCGCAATCACAGCAGCAGTCTGTGCAGCCTCAGCTTCAATCTATTTCCTCTCTTCCTGCCGGTATACCAGACGGAACAACACGAAGAAGAAGAGGAACGGCAAGACCGGGATCAAAAGCAGCTAAGCTGCGTGAAGCTGCCATTAAAACATTAAAACGCCATAACGCGGCGATTAAAAGCTCCGAGCTTCAAAAAGAGATTGAAAAAGAAAGCGGTCTTGAAATCCCTAATATGACAACGTTTATGCAAAGCTTAATTAAAATGTACCCGGAAGTGAAAAAGCCGTATCGCGGCCAGTACATTTTAGAAGGTGAAATCGAAACTGCAGAATCAGCCGAATCTGCAAATGAATAAATATACAGAAAAACTGCTTGGCATTGCTCAAGCAGTTTTTTATTTGGTTTTTTTCTGTGAAGGTTTGTTTTCTTTTTCAAGATTAAGTTTATACACCCACTTTTGATATGGCTTTTCTTCAGCGGCCCTGTTTTTCAGCCCCTCGATTGTTTGGCTCATGGCCTGGTCTGATGATTGGGCGCGGGTAAGCTGTTTTTGAAGCACATGTATCTGTTTGGTGACATCTTCAAGGATGGTTTCTACATGATTTGGCTGCGCGTAGACCACTGGAGCTTCTTCTGTTTTTTCTTTTTGTTTCGTGTTGCCATCAATATCGGCAAAATGAGAAGCAATCCAGGCATCGCTTTCATCAAGCTGCCGTTTATACGATATAATAGTTTCGTGAAATAATTTTTCTTTCGTTTTTTCGATGTCTAGCAATCTTTCTTTCGTTTCTATGATTCGATCTTTCATATGATCAACTTCTATTTTAATATGTTGTAGCTGATATTCTTTTTCTACCATTTGCTCTTTTAGACGCCCGTTTTCAGTTTTTATCAATTCGGCTTGCTGTTTTGCCTGAAGCAGTGCATTTTGCTCCTGCTCAATAGAGGCCTGAAGTTGACTGATACGTTTATGAAGATTTTTATTTTCTTCTTCGATTTTGATTTTAGCAATATGAAGCTTATGTTTTTCTTCGATTTCGGCTCTGCGTTTATAGGTTTCAGCAGATAGAAGCTCCTGTAAAACAACGATTTTATCAAGCAGTTCAGCTCTTATTTGGTGCAGAGATTGGCTGGTGTGGGAGGCATGTTTTTCTTTTGTTGACATTTGTGTTAATTCGGCAGTCATTTGCTGGAGTTTTTCTTTCATATCGTTATTTTCTTTGAGCAATTTGTTATTTTTCTGGTGAAAGTAGCTTGCTTCAAGTTCAGAGATCAGCTTATGGCACCTTGAAAGCTCGGATTTTAAATAAAGGTTCTCCTGAGACACGTCGTGGAAAAAAGGACCTGATCTTTTCATTCGAACCATCTCCCTCATGATGTTAACACTACAATATGCAAATACTGAACAGCTATTCCTCTTTAATAAACAGACAAGCAGTAGCGTTGAGCCTTTGCTTTTGCTATGCTTTTAACGAACTAGAGGTGAGATGACATGAAGCATGTAAACGTACTGCTGGCAGGGGGAGCCTCGCGGCGATTTGGAGAACCGAAAGCGTTTGTCAAATGGAAGGGCAGGATGCTTTACGAATGCGCTAAAGAGGCACTTGGAGAACATACGGTTATCATCAGCCGTCCCGAATTTATTGATAGATTTCAAGAAAACGGTGAAAATGAAGTGTATCAAGATGCTGAGCCATTTCAAGGCATGGGGCCATTGGCTGGTATATATACCGCTTTTAAAAAGACTGACGGTGATCTTTATACTGTTCTTTCCTGTGACACACCGCTGATACAAAGAAGGACGATGCTGGAGCTCAAACGTCTGATGACTGCCGATACGGACGCGGTAGTCCCGATTTCAGACGGACAAATGCAGCCATTGATTGCGATTTACCACAAACGTATCATGCCGGTTCTATACGATCAGCTTTCTGAGAAAAGGCTGAGAATATCAGATTTATTAGGCAGAATGTCGGTTTGTTACGTACAGGCTGAAGATATCGGAGCAAGTCCGGCAGAGTTTATCAATATTAATACACGCGATGATTTTAGCTGTTTGGACGATAAGTTGAACTCCTTCAGACGGGACTGACGGAGCAATAACATGATAAGATGACATAAAAGATAAGGAGAACAGGTTTGATGGAGGAACGTTATTCACGGCAGATCAGATTTAAGCAAATTGGGGAAGATGGCCAGAAAAGGCTGGCAGACAGCCATGTGCTGGTTGTCGGAGCGGGAGCGCTCGGCACTGCAAGCGCTGAAGGGCTTTCGAGAGCGGGAATCGGTACTGTTACCATTATTGACCGTGACTATGTGGAGTGGAGTAATCTTCAAAGGCAGCAGCTTTATACAGAAAGCGATGCCAAACTCCGCATGCCGAAAGCCATGGCTGCCAAAGAGCATCTATCAGCAATTAACAGCGACATACATATTGAAGCATATGTTACCGAAGGAACAGCCGAAACGCTAGAGCCGCTGATTGAAAAAGCAGATGTCGTGATCGACGCGACAGATAATTTTGAAACCCGCATGCTGATAAACGATCTTGCCCAGAAAACAAAGACACCGTGGGTCTATGGCGCCTGTGTAAGCAGCCAGGGAATGTTCATGACGGTCATTCCCGGAGAAACCCCTTGCCTGTCTTGTTTGTTTGAGCAAATTCCAGTCGGCGGGGCGACGTGTGATACGGCCGGCATTATTCCGCCGGCTGTGCATATCGTTTCAGCATATCAGCAAGCTGAGGCATTAAAGCTGTTAACAGGCCAAATAGAAGCAATACAGCGCGGTTTTGTGACATTTGATGTCTGGAACAATTCGCATATGAAGATTAACGTTGATCATGTACGCCGTGAGGATTGCCCGTCTTGCGGAACAAATGCGGTATATCCCTATCTTCAGGATTGGAACACACCGAAAGCCGCTGTACTATGCGGCCGTGATACAGTACAGGTAAGGTCGGAATCATTAAAAAGAATCCCGAAACAGGAACTCGTTAAGCGGCTGAAGAAAATCGGCAAGGTTGAGGCTAATTCGTTTTTGCTGCATATTTTTTACGAGGATTACAGAATTGTCATTTTCAATGACGGACGGGCACTGGTGCATGGAACAAATGATGTGAAAGAAGCCAATTCCGTGTTGGCAAGAGTGATTGGATTGTAACAACAGGAGGGGTCAGAATGCTGGAGAAAAGAACACCGATACCGGTAGACGAGGCAGTTCGGCGTGTCTGCCATTTTCAAAAACAAGGTGAAACAGAATGGGTGGCGCTTGAAGACAGCCTTCATCGATTTTTAGCCGAAGATATAACTGCGGATCACCACGTACCCGCGTTTGACCGTTCGCCATACGATGGTTTTGCAGTCAGAGCGTGCGATACGGCAGAAGCTTCACGTGAAAACCTAGTTCGGTTTGAAGTCATTGACCATATTGGAGCGGGGTCAGTATCTGAAAAAGAACTTGGCCCGTTTCAGGCCGTGCGGATTATGACCGGCGCGCAAATCCCTGAAGGGGCAGATGCAGTCGTCATGATTGAACTGACTCAAACCTTTGAGGAGAATGGGAAGGCGTTTATGTCTTTAAAGCGCCGCTTTCAGCCGGGAGATAATATTTCAAAAACAGGTGAGGACGCTCAAAAAGGGAGTGTTTTACTAAGAAAGGGCACCCGGGTGACACCAGGAGTGACTGCTCTATTGGCAACTTTCGGATACGCTTCGGTGCCTGTGGTGAGAAAGCCTGTTGTCGGGATTATCGCAACAGGTACCGAATTGCTGAATGTCAGTGATCCGCTGGAACCGGGGAAAATCCGCAACAGCAATGCGAGTATGGTATATGCACAAGTGATAGAAGCTGGCGCAACACCGCTTTATTTAGGGAAAATCTCTGATGAGCTGGATAAAAGCTTTGCTGCAGTGAAAGAAGCGATGAAAAAGGTGGATTTCCTGATCACAACTGGCGGTGTGTCAGTCGGTGATTTTGACTTTTTGCCTGCGATCTATGAAAAACTCGGAGCAGACGTGCTGTTTAATAAAGTTGCCATGCGCCCGGGCAGCGTGACAACGGTGGCGCATGCAAACGATATGCTGCTGTTTGGCCTCTCAGGTAACCCGTCGGCATGCTATGTCGGTTTTGAACTGTTTGTCAAGCCAATGATCCAGACATGGCTGTTTAATGAAACACCGCATTCGATTTGTGCGGAAGCTATTCTGGCTAAAGATTTTCCGAAGCCGAACCCGTTTACCCGATTTGTTCGTGCGCTTGTGCACCACCAGGAAGGGCAGCTGTTGGCGACACCCGTCGGGTTAGATAAGTCGAGCTCTGTCACGTCACTAGCAGAAGCCAATGCTTTCATTATCCTGCCAGGCGGGACGAGAGGCTACGAATCTGGCAGAACGGTTCAAGTGCTGCTCATCAGAGAAGAGAATGGAAGTGAGTGGCCTTGGTCCGTCCTTTCCCAATCGTCCAAGTTGTAGGATTTCAAAACAGCGGGAAAACAACGTTTATCGAGCGTATTCTTGAAAAAGCCTCTGAACAGGGGGCTCATTTGGGCTGCCTGAAGCATCATGGTCACGGCGGTGAACCGCAAACGTTCACGGAAGGAAAAGACACGGACCGTTACAAGGCGGCAGGTGCTGATGTGACAGCGGTAGAAGGTGCTGGTGTGTTACAGCTGACAGTCCGCCGCAATTGGGATTTGGCACGGCTGATCGAGTTATATCAATTTCTCGAAACAGACTGTCTACTGATTGAAGGCTTTAAAAAAGCCCCTTATCCTAAAGTGGTCATCCTACGTGAAAAGGAAGATCTGGAAGCGCTGCAGGCAGTAAATATAATCGCCATCATCTATAGGAAAAAAGAGCATATGACAGAGCATCAGGGATTGCCCGTTTTTCATGCGGATGATCCGGTTGCCGTGGATTTTGTGCTTTCACAGCTGAAGGGGGAATCTGCATAATGAAACGGTTTGAGATTACGAAAACACCTATTATTACTGAAGACATCATTAAAAAAGTGGAGAAACGGGAAGCAGGGGCAATTACCACATTTATTGGCACGGTTCGGGAATGGACAAACGGAAAAAGAACGGTTCGGCTTGAATATGAGGCATATGAACCGATGGCCGTGCAAATGCTTGCTCAAATCGGAGCTGAAATCGAAGAAAAATGGGAAGGCGCTTCCGCTGCAATCACGCACCGTATAGGTGTGCTGGATATCGGTGAAGCAGCGGTCGTGATCGCTGTATCTTCTCCCCATCGCAAAGCTGCTTATGAAGCCAATGAGTATGCGATCGAACGAATTAAACAGATTGTGCCGATTTGGAAAAAAGAAATTTGGGAAGACGGTGAGCAATGGATCGGCGACCAGCTTGAAACAACAGCTTATCCGAATGGAAAACCAGACCTAAGCGAGGGAGAGCAGCATGATTAAAATACTTTTATTTGCAGGGCTTGCTGAACAGGCCGGCACACAAGCACTAGAAATAGATATGGAACAAGCAACCATAGATGAAATAAAAGCGAGCCTAAAAGAACAATATGGTCTTGAATCCCTTGATACGGCTATGATTGCCGTAAACGAAAGCTATGTAAAAGAAAATACCTCTGTATCTTCAGGTGACACGGTGGCCATCATACCGCCGGTCAGCGGGGGATGAAAACCGGACGGCATTTCAGCCATCCGGTTTTTCTGTATGTCATTGGCATATCCCCAAGTATCCCTAGCATACAATGATTTTCTGTAAGCGTTTATTCTACATATATTACTCCCTATAAAGTAAGAGACTCACTCCATAATTAGACTGAATTTTTGAAAAATAATAGAATTTTATTTCGGGTATCGATATAGTAAAGATGATAAATGTTGGAAAGGTGCTGGATATGGAGACATTTAAAAGATTAAAAATGTATTATTGGCCGTACCGAAAAGTGTTTTTGTGGTCGTTTCTAGCCATGCTTTTAATGACTGCGGTTACTGTCGTTTATCCGATTATCCTGCAAATTACGATTGATGAGATCGTACTGGGAAGGCAGTATCAGCTTGCAGCATGGGTCAGCTTGGGATTTATTGCGGTAATGGCCTTGAAAGGAACCGCTACCTTTTTTCACCAATATTTAGGTGATATGTTTGGAATCAAATCCGTTTATCGACTGAGAAATAGCCTGTATGAAAAACTGCAGCGGCTTTCTTTTTCTTATTATGATAACGCGAAAACAGGAGATTTGATGTCCAGGCTGACAGCTGATGTTGAAGGGCTTCGTTTTTTCTTATCATACGGCCTCGCTGAGCTCATTCGCTTCGGCCTGCTGGTCGCCATCAGCTTTACGGTTATGTTTTACTATTCTGTTCCCCTCACGCTCGTGACAATAGCAGTTCTGCCATTTCTCGCTGTTGCGGTATATCGGTTTGACAAAAGAGTCCATCCTGCCTTCAGAGGCATCCGCAAATCGTTTGCAAAGCTCAATACAAAAGTGCAGGAAAATATCAGTGGCATCAATACGGTTAAATCTCTTTCCAGAGAAGATTTCCAAGTCAGTATTTTCAATAAAGCCAATGCGGAATACAGAGCACAATATTTACAAACATCCTCCATCTGGTCTGCGTATTTCCCTTTAATGGAGTTCATCGGTAACATTTGTATTGTAGCTCTCCTCTCATACGGCGGATACTTGGTTATGCAAAATCAGCTCAATCCCGGTGAACTTGTTGCTTTCTTCAGCCTTGTCAATTATATGATGTGGCCGATTATGAACTTAGGCTTTGTCATTAATATGTTCTCTCAAGCAAAAGCATCAGGTGAACGCCTGCTCGACATTCTGGAAAAAGAAGAAGACATTACAGATCATCCTCTTGCTTTATGTAAACAAAAATTAACTGGAGATGTCCATTTCAAAAATGTTTCTCTTGCATACGGAAAAGAACAAACAAACGCGCTGTGCAATGTAAGCTTTGAGGCAAACAGCGGGAAGGTAATCGGACTGTTGGGCCCGACGGGTTCGGGAAAAAGTTCAGTGACACAGCTTCTGACCAGATTTTACAGCCCTGTTAGCGGAACGATTACCATTGATCACAAACCCATCACAAATTATTCATTAAAAACGCTTCGCTCCAATATCGGAGTCGTACTTCAAGAATCCTTCCTGTTTTCATCCACGATCCGATCAAATATTTCGTATGGGCGGCCGGGTGCTTCAATGGAAGAAATCATCGAAGCAGCAAAAAGGGCGCAGGCCCATAACTTTATCATGGAGCTTCCTGATGGGTATGACACCATGCTGGGAGAGAGGGGAATGGGGCTTTCCGGCGGACAGAAACAGCGTATTGCTATTGCGAGAGCCATCTGTTTGAACCCGAGCGTTTTAATATTGGATGATGCCACAAGTGCAGTAGATATGCAAACGGAGCACAGCATACAGCTTGCCTTAAAAGAAGTCATGAAAAACCGCACAACTTTTATCGTCGCTCACCGCATATCTTCACTGAAACACGCCGATGAAATTCTCGTTTTTAATAAAGGACGCATTTGTGAAAGGGGAACACATCATGAGCTTCTTGAAAAAGGCGGCTACTATAAAAAGATTTACGATTTGCAATACCGTGATGTCAAAATGATGAATGAGCCGCATGAGGTCGGATAGGGAGGGGCCAAATGAAACAAGCGAAAAAACAGGGGATTTTAGAGCGTTTCTATTACTCTTCAGATGAAATCATTGAAAAGCCGTTTAACTGGGCTCAAATGTGGCGGCTGCTGAGCTATGTCAAACCATATCGAAAAACCATTTTGCCGCTTTCTTTTCTCACCGTATTGATTGGTACTGCTGTGAAGCTTGTGATCCCCATTCTGATCGGTGTTTATGTTCTTGATCAGGCGATTACGGCGAGAAACCCGGAGCTGTTGATTCAGCTCATTTTAGTCATTAGCGGTTTATATGTCCTTAATTACGCCGCCAATGTGTTAAGAATCAGGTGGATGAATCAGCTTGGCCAGCATGTCATTTTCGATTTGCGGCAGCATTTATTTACACATGTGCAGCGCTTATCCCACCGATTTTTTGATCAGCGGTCGGCGGGATCGATCTTAGTCAGGATCATGAATGATATTAACTCTCTTCAGGAGCTATTTACAAGCGGAGTCATCAATTTATTGACCGACTTGCTTCTCCTGGCCGGCGTGATTATTATTTTGTTTACGCTCAGCCCTGAGCTGACTATAGCCATCATGGTGACATTGCCGATTATGTTTTTTATTTCAACAAGTCTCAGAAAAAAAATACGCCGATCCTGGCAAACGGTACGGTTCAAGCAATCAAAGCTCAACTCTCATCTAAACGAAAGCATTCAAGGTATTCGGGTCACACAGGCATTTACGCAGGAAGAAGAAAACATGGCGTATTTTGACGGTGTCAATCAGGAGAACTACCAATCATGGCGGGAAGCAACTAAAAAAAATGCCATGTTCCGTCCGCTGGTGGAAATGACGAACGCGATTGGGACGGCAGTCTTGATTTGGTATGGCGCCACACTCATTATGAATGAAACCATTACGATTGGCGTCTTCGTTTCTTTCGCTTTCTACCTGGGGATGTTTTGGGAACCTATTTCGAGACTGGGCCAGGTCTATAATCAGCTGTTAATGGGAATGGCATCATCAGAACGGATTTTTGAGTTTCTGGACGAACAGCCAAATGTCAAGGAGAAGCCCAATGCCATTCATAATGAAAAGATAAATGGGGAGATCAGTTTTGAAGAGGTTGAATTTTCGTATGATGAAAAACGAAAAGCCCTTCATGCCGTTTCCTTTTCTATTCCTGCTGGCTCGAGGCTTGCGCTTGTCGGGCATACAGGGAGCGGAAAGACGACGATTGCCAATTTAATCAGCCGTTTTTATGATGCGACCGGAGGCACCATTAAAATAGACGGTATACCGATTAAGGATCTCTCTATTGCCAGTCTGCGCTCTCAAATCAGCATTGTCCTGCAAGATACATTTATTTTTTCCGGGACCATCATGGAAAATATCCGTTTTGGAAGGCCGAATGCTTCGGATGAAGAGGTGATGAAAGCATCCCAAGCGGTCGGAGCGGATGAGTTTATTTCCGATTTAGCAGAAGGATATGCAACAGAGGTGGAGGAAAGGGGCAGCGTACTGTCTGCTGGTCAGCGTCAACTCATTTCCTTTGCAAGAGCATTGCTCGCCGATCCGGCTATTATCATCCTTGACGAAGCAACGGCAAGCATTGATACAGAGACGGAAGTGAAAATTCAGCAGGCCCTAAAAACGCTACTGAAAGGGCGCACGGCAGTGATGATTGCCCACAGATTGTCTACGATCCGCGATGCCGACCGCATCATTGTTCTTGATCACGGCAAGAAAATAGAAGAAGGAAACCATGAGCAGCTGCTCGCTAAAGAAGGCGTGTATGCCGGGCTTATGAAAGCGCAATACAGCACAGCGATAGAATAATATGAAAAGCCTTCAGTATAAATTGAAGGCTTTTGGAAATTTATTAGAAAAACATGAAACTTTTTAATATCCTTCCCGTACTATTGGATAGATATTCTCAAGGAGGTTTTGAAATGGAAACGAATGTAGAAAAAAACAGCGGAACGTCGGCTGAAAAGCCTTCACTTTTCGGAGTGATCACAAGTCCATCTGTTCAATTTGAAAGAATAAGAGAAAGGCCGGCTGTATGGGGACCGCTTTTGATTGTCGCAGCAATTATCATCGTCGGTGCCGTGCTGCAATCACTCGGTACGGATTATAGTGAGCTTTTGAAAAGCCAGGATACGCAAGGGCTATCAGCTGAACAAATGGAGGCTGTCGCAACAATAACCAAATTTGGCGGAATGGCAGGCGCAATTATCGGAGGTATCGCAGCATTATTTATTGCCCCTCTTATTTATTGGCTCTGTGTAAAAGCATCAGGCGGTGTTACGACATACAAAAAAATGCTTTCTCTCGGTTTGTTTGTCTCTTTAATTAGCAGTCTCGGATTATTGGTGAACGGAATCGTTGCTTTTACGACTGACGTGAATCCTCTTTACAGCACGACGTCACTGGCAGGGATTATCCAATCTGACGGGGCTCTTGCCAGCGTGTTAAATACCTTTGAAATTTTCAGCATCTGGAGCTTTGTATTATTAGCAATCGGACTTCACAAAACGGGAGGCATCTCGAAAAAAGCCGGATGGATTTCAGCAATCATTCTATTCGGAATTTTAGTTGTATTTTCGCTCTTTTCAGGTTTAATTAATTCTGTGGCGGGTGCATAAGTTCATGAAAAAAGTCTGGATCGGAATTGGCATCGCCGTTATAGTCGCTCTTTTTATTGGAATAAATGTATACCGGTCTGCCGCTCCAACAAGCGGAAGCGCCGGCCAGAAGATACAGACGGGAATCCTTGAAGAAAACGAAATCTCGTCAACGGTTATGGTTCCCGGCACACTAAAATTTTCAAATGAACAGTATGTCTTTTATGAAGCTGATAAGGGGACATTAGAAGACATTAAAGTGAAGGAAGGCGACAAAGTTAAAAAGGGCACGACTTTAGTCACCTATACAAATGAGCAGCTGAGTCTGGAAAAAGAACAGAACCAGTTGACCGCTGAATCGAACCAGCTTCAAATTGAACAAACTCAAGAAAAGATAAAAGCGTTAGACGATAAAGAAAAAGATCTGGCGAAACAGGTTGGGAAAAAAGAAGCAGAAAAACAAATTGAGTCTGAACGGACAGAGCTTCAAATGCAGAAAAAAACAGCTGAGATCGAATTAAAACAAACCGAGCTTCAGCGGCAGTCACTTGCCAGCCGGGTGTCAGATTTAGAAGTGAAAAGTGAAATCGAAGGCATCGTTATTTCTGTCAACCAAGAAGCGGCATCCAAAAAGTCAGATATTCAAGAGCCTGTCATACATATTGGCAACCCCAAAGACCTCGTCGTCTCAGGGAAATTGTCTGAATACGATACACTGAAAGTTAAAAAAGGCCAGAAGGTCACACTCACTTCAGATGTTATCCAGGATAAAACATGGAAAGGCACGGTTTCCGCAGTCGGACTTGTTCCTGATCAGCAGGAAAGCGCTGCGGCACAAGGAACAGAACAGGCGGTCCAATACCCGCTTCAAGTGAAAATAAAAGGAAATCTTCCAGAAGGAAAGCCAGGCTTTAAATTTATCATGAATATTGAAACCGATAAGCGAAAAGCAAATACGCTTCCTTCAAAGGCAGTCAAAAAAGAAGATGACCAATATTATGTGTATACAGCAAAAGACGGAAAAGCAAAGCGAGTTGATGTCAAAATCGGCGAAGTGACAGATGATCTGACAGAAATTAAAGAGGGGCTTTCCCAAGATGATCAAGTCATTTTGAATCCATCTGATCAGGTGACTGATGGAATGGAAGTGAAATCTTAAATGATTCAGCTTTCTAATGTGCGAAAAAGCTACCAGATCGGCAGGGAAACGTTTGATGTTCTCCATTCTATTCATTTGGACATTCATCAAGGAGAATATGTCTCGATTATGGGGCCGTCAGGATCAGGGAAATCGACGATCATGAATATTATCGGCTGTCTTGACCGACCGACTTCCGGTACGTATAAATTGGATGGCGAGGACGTTTCTTCATATAAAGATAAAGAACTGGCGGCAGTCCGTAACCGGTCAATCGGATTTGTATTTCAGCAATTTCAGCTTCTTCCGCGGCTGAACGCAAAAAAAAATGTTGAGCTGCCGATGATTTATTCCGGGATAGGCAAAAAAGAACGTCAAGAAAGGGCTGAGAGAGCATTGGAAAAGGTCGGGTTAGCCGATCGAATGGTCCACATGCCCAATGAGCTGTCGGGCGGGCAGAAGCAGCGGGTGGCGATTGCGAGGGCGATCGTGAATGAGCCCAAATTAATTTTAGCAGATGAACCGACTGGCGCGCTGGATACGAAAACAAGCGTAGCGATTATGGATCAATTTACAGCATTAAATGCCGAAGGAACGACAATCGTTCTTGTTACACACGAGCCCGAAGTTGCAGATTGCACGAACCGGATTGTTATGGTGCGTGACGGCAATATTGTTCCTGCCAGCTCCGGCCAAAGGAGTGTGGGAGAATGAGCCTGTTAGAAAACATCAGAATGGCTCTAAGCTCTGTTCTTGCCCATAAAATGCGTTCGATCTTAACAATGCTCGGCATTATCATTGGTGTAGGCTCTGTCATCGTTGTCGTTGCGGTAGGGCAGGGCGGTGAGCAAATGCTGAAGCAGTCGATCAGCGGACCGGGAAATACAGTGGAGCTATACTATATGCCAAGCGACGAAGAGCTTGCAAGCAATCCGAACGCTGCAGCTGAATCTACGTTTACAGAAAACGATATTAAAGGTTTAAAAGGGGTAGAAGGCATTAAACAAGTCGTTGCCTCGACTTCTGAAAGTATGACAGCGCGTTATCATGAAGAGGAAACCGATGCTACGGTTAACGGAATAAATGATGGATACATGAATGTCAATTCTTTGAAAATCGAAAGCGGCAGAACCTTTACAGACAATGACTTTCTCGCGGGGAATAGAGCCGGAATCATCTCTCAAAAGATGGCTGAAGAGCTGTTCGATAAAAACTCCCCTTTAGGTGAAGTTGTCTGGATAAACGGACAGCCCGTTGAAATTATCGGCGTGCTGAAAAAAGAAACAGGCTTGCTTTCTTTCGATTTAAGTCAAATGTATGTACCGTTTAATATGATGAAATCCTCTTTTGGTACAAGTGATTTCAGTAACGTATCATTGCAGGTTGAATCAGCAGACGATATAAAATCGGCTGGGAAAGAAGCGGCACAGCTGGTAAATGACAATCATGGCACAGAGGATTCGTATCAAGTGATGAACATGGAAGAGATTGCGGCCGGGATTGGCAAAGTAACGGCAATAATGACGACGATTATCGGCTCAATTGCTGGCATCTCTCTATTGGTCGGCGGAATCGGTGTCATGAATATTATGCTTGTATCAGTCACAGAACGGACGCGGGAAATCGGAATCAGAAAATCACTCGGTGCGACAAGGGGACAGATCCTGACTCAGTTTTTAATTGAGTCAGTCGTATTGACGCTGATTGGCGGCCTGATCGGGATTGGTATTGGGTACGGAGGGGCCGCGCTTGTTTCAGCCATTGCGGGCTGGCCGTCACTCATATCCTGGGAGGTTGTATGCGGGGGCGTGCTGTTCAGTATGCTCATTGGTGTTATTTTCGGCATGCTTCCTGCAAATAAAGCCGCAAAGCTTGATCCGATTGAAGCGCTGCGTTATGAGTAGCCTCATGCAACATGCATGAGGTTTTTTTATGTGTAGTGATTTCTACTATGAATATAAAAGACTTTTTTCATTAAAATAAGAAGAAAATGTCGTACAATTGTCCTTATTTTTGTCGAATTTACAGTTTACAAACCCTATAGACATACGTTAATATGGATAAACGTGAAAGATTTTGATAGTTATTGAATGAATTTGAATGATTTTAGTTGCCTAAACTGAAAATAGCGTTTACAATGAAATTGTATTCAAAATGAATACGTTTTCATTAGGAGGTGAAGCATGCTAACTCCTGAACGGCATCAATTGATTATTGATCAAATAGAAAAGCATGATGTGGTAAAGATTCAAGAGCTCATAAATCTGACAAATGCTTCTGAATCAACAATCAGAAGAGATTTATCGACACTTGAAGAACGCGGTTTTTTAAAGCGTGTTCATGGGGGAGCGGCCAAGCTTTCCGATATCAGACTTGAACCCGATATGCTTGAAAAATCATCCAAAAACCTTCACGACAAATTGAAGATTGCTGAAAAAGCTGCTTCTCTTTTAGAAGAAGGGGATTGCATTTACCTTGATGCAGGCACGACGACTTTGCACATGATTGATTTTATGGATAAAACCAAAGATATTGTCGTTGTCACAAACGGGGTGATGCATATCGAAGCATTAATAAGGAAAGAAATTTCTTTTTATCTGCTTGGAGGATACGTAAAGCACAGAACGGGCGCGGTTATTGGAGGCGCTTCACTGATTGCTATGGACCAGTACAGATTCGACAAGAGCTTTCTGGGGACAAACGGTGTGCATACAGAGGCTGGATTCACAACGCCGGACCCTGATGAGGCCCTTTTAAAACAGAAAGCGATCAAACAGGCAAAACACGCTTACGTCTTAGCAGACCCTTCGAAGTTCGGAGAAATTTCATTTTCGGCATTTGCCGGAATAGGCGACGCAACAATCATTACGACTGACGCTGAAGAGCTTACATTCGATAATTACCAAGAAAAAACTGTCGTAAAGGTAGTGAAACCATGATTTACACTGTAACACTTAATCCATCTGTCGATTATATTGTTCACGTTGAAGATTTTACTGTAGGAGGCCTGAATCGTTCTGCATATGATACCAAGTATCCAGGGGGCAAAGGCATCAACGTATCGAGACTGCTGAAAAGACATCATGTACCGTCTAAAGCGCTCGGATTCGTCGGCGGATTTACCGGAGAATATATCAAAACATTTTTGCGGGAAGAAAATTTGGAAACAGCTTTTTCTGAAGTAAAAGGGGATACCCGTATCAATGTAAAGCTGAAAACGGGTGATGAAACTGAAATTAACGGGCAGGGACCGACAATTTCGGATGAAGATTTCAAAGCCTTTTTAGAGCAGTTCCAATCTTTAGAAGAGGGAGACATCGTTGTTCTTGCAGGAAGTATTCCATCTTCACTTCCTCACGATACGTATGAAAAAATCGCAGAGGCCTGCAAACAGCAGAACGCACGAGTTGTTCTGGATATCTCAGGAGAGGCTCTTTTGAAAGCGACAGAAATGAAACCGTTTTTGATGAAGCCAAACCATCATGAGCTTGGAGAAATGTTCGGCACGACCATTACCTCTGTTGAGGAAGCTGTTCCTTATGGGAAGAAGCTGGTAGAACAGGGCGCTGAACATGTAATCGTTTCAATGGCAGGAGACGGAGCGCTTTTGTTTGCGAACGAACAAGTTTATTTTGCTAACGTGCCAAAGGGGAAATTGGTAAACTCAGTCGGAGCAGGAGATTCCGTTGTAGCAGGCTTCCTTGCCGGAATTTCCAAACAGCTGCCGCTTGAAGAAGCATTCCGCTTAGGGGTTACTTCAGGCAGTGCTACCGCGTTCTCTGAAGAACTTGGAACAGAAGAATTTGTCCAGCAGCTTCTTCCTGAAGTTAAGGTCACACGTCTATAGAGGAGGAAACACAAGTGAAAATAACTGAGCTTTTAACAAAGCATACGATAAAGCTTAATATTGAGAGCAAAGAAAAAGAAAATGTGATTGACGAAATGGTCACTGTTCTTGATAAGGCTGGTAAGTTAAATGACCGACAAGCCTATAAAGAAGCCATTTTAAACCGCGAAAGCCAAAGCTCAACGGGTATTGGTGAAGGAATCGCTATCCCTCATGCGAAAACGGCTAGCGTTATCAACCCGGCGATCGCGTTCGGACGTTCTAAAGACGGTGTCGATTATGAATCATTAGACGGCCAGCCGGCTCACTTAGTCTTCATGATTGCGGCGACTGAAGGCGCAAACAATACTCACCTTGAAGCATTGTCAAGACTTTCCACGCTGTTAATGCGTGAAGAAATCCGCAAGCAGCTCCTTGAAGCTGAGTCAGAAGATGCCATCATCGACATTATTAATCAGCACGATAAAGATGATGACGAAGAGGAAGAGGAAGAAGAAGCGGCACCAGCACCTGCCGGAAAAGGAAAGATTTTAGCGGTTACTGCATGCCCGACAGGTATTGCCCATACATTCATGGCTGCGGATGCCCTTAAAGAAAAAGCGAAAGAGCTTGGCGTGGACATTAAGGTCGAAACAAATGGTTCAAGCGGCATTAAGCACAAGCTGACTGCCCAAGAAATTGAAGATGCACCTGCAATCATTGTCGCAGCGGACAAGCAGGTTGAAATGGAACGCTTTAAAGGTAAGCGCGTACTTCAAGTTCCTGTAACGGCAGGTATCAGACGCCCTCAGGAACTGATCGAAAAAGCGATGAACCAAGATGCCCCGATTTATCAAGGCAGCGGCGGTTCTTCAGCTTCAAACGATGAAGGTGAAGCGAGAGGCAAGTCTGGAAGCGGAATCGGAAACGCGTTTTATAAGCATTTGATGAGCGGTGTCAGCAACATGCTTCCGTTCGTAGTCGGCGGCGGTATCCTCGTTGCGATTTCATTCTTCTGGGGAATTCATTCTGCTGATCCAAAAGATCCTACTTACAACGCGTTTGCCGCAGCTCTTAAGTTTATCGGCGGTGACAACGCATTAGGATTAATTGTGGCTGTTCTTGCTGGATTTATCGCAATGAGTATTGCAGATCGTCCTGGTTTTGCGCCTGGTATGGTCGGTGGATTTATGGCAACTCAAGCGAATGCTGGATTCTTAGGCGGCTTAATTGCCGGATTCCTTGCCGGTTATGTCGTGATTTTACTGAAAAAAGTATTTACGTTTATCCCTCAGTCACTTGATGGATTAAAACCTGTTTTGATTTACCCGCTGTTCGGTATTTTTATCACTGGCGTATTAATGCAATTTGTCATCAATACACCTGTAGCAGCATTTATGAATTTCTTAACAAACTGGCTTGAAAGCCTTGGTACTGGAAACCTAGTATTGATGGGGATTATCTTGGGCGGTATGATGGCGATCGATATGGGCGGTCCGCTTAATAAAGCAGCCTTTACGTTCGGTATCGCGATGATCGATGCAGGCAACTATGCGCCTCATGCGGCGATCATGGCCGGCGGTATGGTTCCTCCGCTAGGTATCGCACTTGCTACAACCATTTTCCGAAACAAATTCACTCAGCGTGACCGTGAAGCTGGTATTACATGCTACTTCATGGGTGCTGCTTTCGTAACAGAGGGAGCGATCCCGTTTGCTGCGGCTGATCCGCTTCGCGTCATTCCAGCTGCTGTAATCGGTGCAGCTGTTGCCGGCGGATTGACTGAATTCTTCCGTGTAACGCTTCCGGCGCCTCATGGAGGAGTATTCGTAGCTTTCATTACAAACCATCCGATGCTTTACCTATTAAGTATCGTAATCGGTGCTGTTGTGATGGCAATTATCCTCGGTATTGTCAAAAAACCTGTTACAGAGAAATAAGAAAAAAAGCGTCCTTGATTCGAAAGGACGCTTTTTCTTATCCGACAGGCAGCGAGCGGGTTAAGTTATGTAATTTATTCTTTTTTATGATAAAGTAAAAGAAGAGAAACAACTGATATAGCAATCGTCTAGGAGGAAACACTTTGACCGAGGAAAAAAATACGAATACTGAGAAAACGGCGAAGAAAAAAACCAATACGTACCTGGAATGGGGTAAAGCGATTGTCATCGCTGTTCTGCTGGCTCTCCTGATCCGTCACTTTTTGTTTGAACCGTATTTAGTTGAAGGTTCATCTATGTATCCCACATTACATGACGGAGAAAGGCTGTTTGTGAATAAAACAGTCAACTATATCGGCGAGCTGAAGCGCGGAGATATCGTTATTATCAACGGTGAGACTTCTAAAATCCATTATGTAAAAAGATTGATCGGAAAGCCTGGAGAAACCGTTCAAATGAAGGATGACACGCTTTATATAAACGGCAAAAAAGTAGCCGAGCCTTACTTGTCTAAAAACAAGAAGGAAGCAGAAAAACTCGGTGTCAGTCTGACAGGCGATTTTGGGCCGGTTAAGGTTCCGAAAGGCAAATATTTTGTCATGGGAGATAACCGGTTGAATTCTATGGACAGCCGAAACGGATTGGGACTGATTGCGGAAGATCGAATTGTCGGCACATCGAAGTTTGTCTTTTTCCCGTTTAACGAAATGCGTCAAACAAAATAAAAACGCCTTGCTGGCCTTTGGACAGCAGGCGTTTTTATTTTGAAAAAGAAGCGACCAATGCAATGCATAAAACTGTAATGAACACTGAACCGATAATGGCCAGCACACTGAAGAAAAGGTGAACCTGTTTGTTCTCTTTTCCGCGCTTTTCTAAAAGTCGTTTAGAAAAAATGTGCGAAAATATGTAAATAAGGGCTATGCCTATGTATAAGCCGATATCCTTGGCGGTAAAGCCTGTTACGGCAAGGTAAAAGCCCGTAAAAAAGATCAATAAGCAATATTCAGTAAGTGTTAAAAGCCTCAACGTGTTCCTCCATGAGAGTGTGTAATTTTCCAGGCGGATGCATTCTCTCTCTTTAATTGTAACACAGCTGGCAGGATTGGGTGTATAAGTGTTTTCTCTCTGTTTTATCAGGGAATCATTTCTCTTGCTCTGTATTCATGGTATACTTTTATTGATGATAGACATGATGGAGGATAATAAATGATTGCTGTAAATAATGTAAGCTTGCGGTTTGCGGATCGTAAGTTATTTGAAGATGTTAATATTAAATTTACCCCAGGCAACTGCTATGGGTTAATTGGTGCAAATGGTGCCGGTAAATCAACGTTTCTAAAGGTGCTTTCAGGCGAAATCGAGCCTCAGACAGGCGACGTGCATATGAGTCCTGGCGAACGTCTTGCCGTCTTGAAGCAGAACCATTTTGAGTACGAAGAGTATGAAGTGCTGAAAGTGGTCATCATGGGTCACAAGCGCCTCTATGAAGTTATGCAGGAGAAAGACGCTATTTACATGAAGCCTGATTTCTCAGATGAGGATGGGATTCGCGCTGCCGAGCTAGAAGGTGAATTTGCGGAACTGAACGGATGGGAAGCGGAAAGTGAAGCGGCGATCCTTTTAAAAGGTCTTGGTATCTCAGAAGACCTGCACACAAAGAAGATGGAAGACCTTGGCGGTTCGGAGAAGGTAAAAGTTCTCTTGGCACAGGCATTATTCGGCAAGCCGGATGTTCTGCTGCTCGATGAGCCGACGAACCACTTGGACCTTCAGGCAATCCAGTGGCTTGAAGAGTTTCTGATTAACTTTGAAAATACAGTTATTGTCGTATCCCATGACCGTCACTTCTTAAATAAAGTGTGTACGCACATTGCCGACCTTGATTTTAACAAAATTCAAATCTATGTCGGAAACTATGATTTCTGGTACGAGTCAAGCCAGCTGGCGTTAAAGCTTTCTCAAGAAGCGAACAAGAAAAAAGAAGAGCAGATTAAACAGCTTCAAGAGTTTGTGGCTAGATTCAGCGCCAATGCGTCTAAATCTAAGCAGGCCACATCAAGGAAGAAACTTCTCGAAAAAATTACGCTGGATGATATTAAACCGTCTTCCCGACGCTATCCTTACGTTAACTTCACGCCGGAACGGGAAATCGGAAATGATGTACTTCAGGTGGAAGGATTAACAAAAACGATCGATGGCGTAAAGGTGCTTGACAATGTCAGCTTCATTATGAATCGAGAAGATAAAATTGCTTTCACTGGCCGGAACGAACTTGCTGTTACTACACTGTTTAAAATCATTTCCGGGGAAATGGAAGCTGACAGCGGAACGTTTAAATGGGGTGTTACCACATCACAAGCGTATTTTCCAAAAGACAACAGCGAATATTTCGAAGGCAGTGATCTGAATCTTGTAGACTGGCTTCGCCAATATTCTCCGCACGACCAAAGTGAGAGCTTTTTACGCGGGTTCTTAGGACGTATGCTGTTCTCCGGAGAAGAAGTCCACAAAAAAGCAAATGTACTTTCCGGGGGAGAAAAGGTGCGCTGTATGCTGTCAAAAGCGATGCTTTCTGGAGCCAATATTTTAATTTTGGATGAGCCGACTAACCATTTAGACCTAGAATCTATTACAGCGCTCAATAACGGCTTAATCAGTTTTAAAGGCGCTATGCTGTTTACTTCGCATGACCATCAGTTTGTGCAGACCATTGCCAACAGAATTATAGAAATTACACCTAATGGCATCGTTGATAAGCAAATGAGCTATGACGAGTTCCTTGAAAATACTGATGTGCAGAAAAAATTGGCTGAACTATACGCGGAATAAAAAAGCAGAGATTTCTCTGCTTTTTTTGATACATCATTATGAAAGGGGACCACAACATGAAATTTTTAGTCGTCGGAGCAGGCGGAGTAGGTGGGTATATTGGCGGACGGCTTGCAGAGAAAGGAAATGATGTGACATTTCTCGTGCGCCAAAAACGAGCTCAGCAGCTTAAAGAAACCGGGCTTGTCATCCACAGTGAAAAAGGGGATGCATCATTTCAGCCCGTATTAATCAGTGCCGGAGAAACCGGGCAATTTGATGTCGTTATCATTGCTTCTAAAGCATACTCGCTTGATCAGGTGATAAATGATGTCAAGCCGTTTATCCATCAGGAATCTGTCATTATCCCTTTCTTAAACGGGTACCGCCACTATGAGCAGCTGTTCGCGGCATTTTCAAAAGAACGGGTGCTGGGCGGCCTGTGTTTTATAGAAAGTGCTTTAGACAACAGAGGAGAAATTCACCATACGAGTGCATCGCATCGTTTTGTATTTGGAGAATGGAACGGAGAGCGTACGGATCGAATAAAAGCGCTTGAAGAGGCATTTTCAGGCGTGAAGGCTGAAGTCATCATTAGCGGGCATATCGAGAAGGACATTTGGAAAAAGTATCTCTTTATTGCAGCACAAGCGGGGATTACAACGTTATTTCAACGACCGCTTGGCCCGATCCTTGACACAGAAGGCGGACGTCATACGGCCCAAACTCTTATTGGGGAAATTGGCGCTGTTTTACGAAAAGAAGGCGTTCCGGCTGATCCGGATCTTGAGGAAGAGAGCTTTCGTACGATGACAAGCATGTCTTATCATATGAAGTCCTCCATGCTTCGGGATATGGAAAACGGCCAAACGACTGAAGGTGACCACCTGCATGGATTTTTGCTTGAAAAAGCAAAACGTTTATCTCTCACGGCACCCGTATTAGAAACCGTTTATGCTAATCTGCAAATGTATGAAGCAGTAAAATAAAAAAAGGAGGCGAAAAGCCTCCTTTTATTTATTTAAAAAGCCCAATTTCCGTTTCGGAAAATAGGTTCTCTTTTTCCATCATCCGTAATTCCGTCAATATTCATATCCTTTGAACCGATCATAAAGTCGACGTGTGTAATGCTTTCATTTAAGCCTTCTTTGACAAGCTCTTCACGAGACATCTGCTTTCCGCCTTCAATATTAAAGGCATAGGCACTTCCGATCGCCAAATGATTTGACGCGTTTTCATCAAACAACGTGTTATAGAAAAGAATGTTTGATTGTGATATAGGCGAATTGTAAGGAACAAGTGCCACTTCACCTAAATAGTGAGAACCTTCATCTGCTTCCACCAGTTCTTTTAAAATGTCTTCACCTTTTTCAGCTTTAATGTCGATTATACGGCCATTTTTAAACGTGAGAGTGAAATTTTCAATAATATTTCCGCCGTAGCTTAATGGTTTTGTGCTTGATACTACTCCGTCAACCCCGTCTTTTTGAGGCAGCGTGAATACTTCTTCTGTCGGCATATTAGCCATAAATTCATGGCCGCTTTCATTCACGCTTCCTGCACCTGCCCAAACATGCTTTCTAGGCAGCTTAATTGTTAAATCAGTTCCTTCTGCTTGATAATGTAAGGCAGCGTAATGTCTCTCGTTCAAATGATCAACTTTTTCATGAAGATTTTGGTCATGCTTGATCCACGCCTTAACTGGATTGTCTTCGTTTACGCGCGTCGCTTTAAAAATTTCTTCCCACAGAAGGTGAATGGCTTCCTCCTTTGATTTGCCAGGAAACACCTTCTGAGCCCAGCCCTCTGATGCCGCACCTACGAGAGTCCAACTGACTTTGTTTGATTGAATATATTGTCTGTATGTATGTAATGCTTTTCCTGCAGCTTTTTGGAATGCCGCAATCCGTTTAGAATCTATACCCTTTAGCAAGTCTGGATTTGACGACACAACAGAAATGAAAGCAGCTCCATTTTTGGCAAGCTCTTCTCTGCCTTTTGCTTCCCATTCAGGATATTCTTCAAATGCCTCAAACGGCGCAAGCTCGTATTTTAATTTGGCGACTTCGTCATCCTGCCAATTCACTGTGACGTTTTTTGCACCCTTTTCATATGCGTATTTTACAATTAAGCGGACAAAATCCCGGACGTCTGTTGAAGCATTTACGACTACATGCTGGCCTTTTTGGACATTTACACCGACTTCTACTGCCAGTTGTGCATATGTATTTAACTTCTGTGAAAATGAATCCATAAACCATTCCTCCTCAAGCTTTTTTCTCATCATATCAAATATGATCCTATAAAGGAAAGAAGAAGGCCAAAGTGAAAAACCCAAAACGACATGTCTTGGGTTTTTCAATACTATGGATGATTCAGTTTTACAGTGCCGCCTGCAGGCGAATGGGGCATATTTGCCAAAGAAATGCTCATGCCCCCAAGAATAATTCCGCTTAAAATGGCTGCGATCGCTACTCTTCTTCCTAAATCTCTTAGCATCGGTTTCCTCCTTAACGTTTCTCCATTTCCCACAATATGAAGGAAGTGAGGAAAAAAGAAGCAAGAAATTTGCCGCGTGTGAGATTTATGCGGGGGAAGACTATTTAATTGCCTTTTGCAGCTTATCAATCACTTCTAAAGAACGGCCTGTGCCGATTGCTACAGATTCAAGCGGGTTTTGCGCCACGTGTACAGGCACGACAATCTCTTCTGTAAGCCATTCTTTAATTCCATTAAGAAGCGCGCCGCCTCCTGTTAAAATAACGCCGCGGTCGACAATATCTCCGCTTAATTCAGGCGGGCAGTCCTCAAGTGTCGCTCTGATGGCTTCAAGAATATGCAGGAGAGATTCGCGCATTGCATCTTGAATTTCGTTGGATTGAAGCATAATGGTTTTTGGAAGGCCCGTCACGAGGTCGCGTCCCCGAATTTCCATTGCCTCAGGTATATGTTCAATCAGAGCATGGCCGATTTCCATTTTTACCTGCTCAGCCGTACGTTCGCCGATCAGTAAATTGTATTTTTTCCGGACGAAAGAAACGATATCCTCATCAAGCTGGTCTCCTCCGATTCTAATAGAATGGCAGGAAACAACGCCACCGAAGGAAATGATAGCGACTTCTGTCGTCCCTCCGCCGATATCTACGACCACATTGGCAACCGGCTCGTCAACCGGTAAATCCGCTCCGATGGCGGCTGCTACTGGCTCTTCGATTAAATGAACGTTTTTCGCGCCGCAATTTTTCACCGCATCACTGATGGCACGGCGCTCTACCGCTGTTGAGCCTGACGGTGTGCAAACGACTACGTTCGGCTTTCTGAACGACATGCCGATGCTTTTTGCGGCTTTTTTCATAATGTGCTTTAGCAGATCAGTTGTCATATCATAGTCTGCGATCACGCCATCTTTCATCGGTCTGACAGCGACAATTTTTCCCGGTGTTTTACCGATCATGTTTTTGGCGTCAGCTCCGATTGCAAGCACTGCTTTTGTCGTTGTATCCACTGCGACAACAGATGGTTCATTTAGGATAATCCCTTTATTTTTGCTGTAAACAAGTATATTAGCTGTTCCTAAGTCAATCCCGATTTCAGTTGATTGAAACATGTTTTCACCCAATCTCTATCCTAATTTAATATGATTCTACATTTAAAGTTTCTCAGAAATACTGCGATTTTTGGGGGTGTGTGTCGGTAAAGAAATGTTTTTGTAAAAAATCAAGGAGCTGTGTAACAGAAGTAATACATTTTTCGGTTTTATGGAAAAAATATCTTGTGATTCTTATAGAAAGCGGGAAACTTTTTTTGAGTTTCATTCGTCTACGATATATTGAGGTGCATCCTTAAACATTACATGAGAAAAGAAACATTTAAAGGAAGAAGGGTTTTTATGAAATCAATAGGTGTTGTGAGAAAAGTAGATGAATTAGGCCGCATTGTTATGCCGATAGAGTTAAGACGGGCACTGGATATTGCCATAAAAGACAGCATTGAGTTTTTTGTTGACGGAGATAAAATTATCTTGAAAAAGTACAAACCTCATGGCGTTTGTTTAATGACTGGAGAAATCACTTCAGAAAATAAAGATTACGGCAACGGCAAAATTACGCTAAGCCCTGAGGGTGCACAGCTGCTTCTCGAAGAAATTCAAGCCGCTTTAAAAGAATAAAATTATGTTGAAAAAGGCGGAGCGATATCATCTCCGCCTTTTTTGCGTGCCAATTTTTGATTACCGCCGCCTAAGATAAGACATCAAGAATATTTGGTAATGAATGATTTGGGATACTTTACATATTTTACTCAATTATTTGTCGAAGAATGGTACAATAAGTAGAGAAACACAAGCGGCAGGTGGTCATATGAGAAAATATCAAGCTCGTATCATTTCCATCATTTTGGCAATGATTTTTATAATGTTTTGGGATTATTTATTTTATTTTATAGGCAAAAACCCGATTAATTGGCCTGTTGATATTGTGTATACTGCAGTCACGCTGGTGAGTGTCTGGATGCTGGCTTATTATATTGATGAGAAACAGCAGCTGGTTAAGAAAATGAAGGATAACGAATGGAAGTATAAGCAGCTTTCTGAAGAAAAAAACCGTATCATGGATAATTTGCAGGAAATCGTATTTCAAACGAATGCAAAAGGCGAAATTACATATTTAAACCAAGCGTGGGCATCAATAACCGGCTTTTCAATCAGTGAATGTATGGGAACGATGTATAATGATTACTTCATAAAAGAAAAGCACGTAGCGGACCACATTAACACACAAATCCAAAACAAGGCGTCTTCTGGCATGTTTACGGCAAAATACGTGACAAAGAACGGCACGATTTTTTGGGGAGAAGTTCATTATAAACTTTACTATGACCGGGATGACCAATTTACAGGCAGCCTGGGTACAATGTCAGATATCACTGAGCGGAAAGAGGCTGAAGATGAGCTCATTGAGATTAATGAACGGCTGGCGAGGGAATCCCAGAAACTATCAATCACAAGTGAACTTGCCGCCGGTATTGCTCATGAGGTCAGAAACCCTTTAACATCTGTCAGCGGTTTCCTCCAGATTATGAAAACACAATATCCGGACAGAAAAGACTATTTTGACATCATCTTTTCAGAGATTAAAAGAATCGATTTAGTTCTCAGCGAGCTGTTGCTGCTTGCAAAACCGCAGGCGATAACATTCAAAACGCACCAGCTTAATGAGATTTTGAAACAAGTCACGACATTGCTTGATACCAATGCTATTCTGTCCAATATCGTCATAGAGAAACATTTCAAAGAGACAGATGGCTGTATGATTAACGGGGACGAAAATCAGCTAAAGCAGGTTTTTATCAATATCATTAAAAACGGAATTGAGGCAATGCCACAGGGCGGTGTCGTAACCATTTCAACTGCAAAAACCGCCTCTCATGCAGTGATAAGCGTAAAGGATGAAGGAAGCGGTATGCCGCAGGAAAAACTGAAGCAGATTGGCAAACCTTTTTATTCCACAAAAGAAAAGGGTACCGGATTGGGACTTCCCATTTGTTTGAGAATCTTGAAGGAACATGACGGGGAATTGAAAATCGAAAGCGAAGCTGGAAAAGGCAGTGTCTTTCAAGTGGTTTTGCCTTTAAAATCAGACAGCTGAGAGGAGAAAAATAAAATGAACTCGCTTCTGTTTGTATACGGGACACTAAGAAAGCATGAAAAAAACCATCATTTGCTGGCACAATCGGCATGTATCAATGAGCAGGCCAGAACAAAGGGAAGTATGTTTGCTGCCAAAGAGGGGCCCACAGCCGTTTTAAATGGTGAAGGCTATATATACGGCGAAGTATATGAAGCAGACGAATTGTGTATACATAAGCTTGATCAATTTTTTCAAGGATATCATAAACAAATGGTGTTTATAAAAACCGATGTCGGAATTAAAAATGCGCTTATTTATTTTATGAACAAAGACGAGTGTGCCGGTTTTACGAAAATAAGCATTGGCGACTGGAAAGAACATCAGATGATCAGCAAATCGAAAAATCCCGTTTATTATTTTGCCTATGGATCATGCATGGATCATGCCCGCTTTCAAAAGGCGGGAGTCAGTCACTATTTTCAAGATCCAGTGGGAAGAGCTGTTTTAAAAGGATACACGACCCGCTTTACGTTAAAAAGGGAAGACGGCTCAAGAGCGGATATGCTGGAAGACGGAGGAATAACAGAAGGCGTTTTATATCGGATCCCTTATTCTGCTCTCTCCTATCTATATAAAAGAGAGGGCGTTGAATCACTTACGTATCGGCCGGCATTTGTGGACGTTGAAGCAGGCGGAAGGCACTATACAGACTGCTTAACCTTTCTCGTCCTCCAAAAAGAAGCGGAAATTGCTCCGCCTCAGCACTATCAGATTGAAATTGAACGCGGAGCGGAGCTGTATTTGTCGCCTGAATTTACTGAAAAGCTTAAGCAGCATATGAATTCGCTGCCAAAAGGATAACACTGTAACAAAAGATTATGATAAAATTTGATCAATATGATGTTATATAAAGGAGCACCACTATGAAAAAAGAATTTGCGGTAATTGGGCTGGGCCGTTTTGGCGGCAGTATTTGCAAAGCATTAAGCGAAGAAGGCGTCGAGGTTATGGCAATGGATATCGATGAAGATAAAGTCAACGAGTATGCCAAGATAGCATCTCACGCCGTTATCGGTGATTCAACAGACGAATCTGTCCTGAAAAATTTAGGCCTGCGAAATTTTGACCACGTGATTGTAGCCATCGGGGAAAATATTCAAGCGAGTATTTTAACAACACTCATTCTGAAAGAACTCGGCGTTCATACGATTACAGTTAAAGCACAGAACGATTATCACGAAAAAGTGCTGTCTAAAATCGGTGCGGATCACATTGTCCACCCGGAACGCGATATGGCAAAACGAATTGCACATAATATCGTGTCCAACAATGTACTTGACTATTTGGAGCTGTCTGAAGAGCATAGTCTTGTTGAAATCGTAGCTAACAGCCGCCTGGCTGGAAATACACTTCTTGACTTAGATATTCGTGCAAAATACGGTATTAACATTGTAGCCATTAAAAGGGGCAAGGAAGTCATCGTATCACCGCTTGCAACCGAGGTCATCCACCAAGAAGATATACTTATTGTTATTGGGTCAGTCACAGACATCTCCCGTTTTGAAAAAAGAGTTCTTCATACAAAATAGCAGTAAAAAAACCGTCCACAGAGGGCGGTTTTAATATTATCAGAATATAACAACTTTAATGAACCGAGCGTCAATTTCTTAACAATTTATTGACTAAGCATAGGCGATCCGATAGCATATTGTACCATATAATAAAAAAGAGGAGGGGCCTATTTGAATAAAGAAGCGCTAGTCAATAGGCTGAATGCTTCAGCCCGAAGACAAAAAGCTGATATCGTCATTAAGAACGGAAAAATGATGGATGTATATAATCAAGAGTGGATATATGAAGATATTGCAATTACAGACGGGGTTATTGTAGGCCTTGGCGACTATGAAGGCGAAAATATCATTGATGCAGAGGGACAAATGATTGTTCCGGGTTTTATTGATGGACATGTACATATTGAGTCATCAATGGTTACACCGATAGAGTTTGCTAAAGCAGTATTGCCTCATGGCGTGACGACCGTTGTTACAGACCCGCATGAGATCGCGAATGTGTCCGGGGAAAAAGGGATTGCGTTTATGCTTGAACAAGCTCGGCATACACCGCTGAACATTTATTTTATGCTTCCTTCCAGTGTGCCTGCCGCAAGTTTTGAGCGATCAGGCGCAATTCTCAAAGCTGCCGATCTCAAGCCTTTTTATGAAGAAGAAGAAGTATTAGGGCTGGCTGAAGTTATGGATTATGTGTCGGTTCAGCAGGCTGAAGAAGATATGGTTCAGAAACTGCTTGATGCACGTGTTGCAGGAAAACGGATAGACGGCCATTTAGCCGGTTTATCAACAGACCTCATTAACATTTATAAAACCGCATTTGTTTCAAACGATCATGAAGTAACATCGAAGGAAGAAGCTCTTGATCGTATCAGAAGGGGCATGTATGTCATGATGCGTGAGGGTTCAGTCGCAAAAAATACTCTCAATGTGCTGCCGGCGGTGAATGAAAAGAACGCACGCCGTTTCTTTTTCTGTACAGATGATAAGCATGTGGATGATTTGCTGTCAGAGGGAAGTGTGAATCATCAGGTGAAAATGGCGATTCAAGCCGGTCTTGATCCGTTTATAGCTTATCAATTAGGAAGCCTCAATGCAGCCGAATGCTACGGACTAGATACAAAGGGAGCGATTGCCCCGGGTTTTGACGCTGATTTGCTCTTTGTATCTGATCTGGAAAATGTCATTGTCACAAGGACGATGATAAAAGGACAGACTGTTGCTGAAGACAGCAAAGCAGTCTATCAGGAGCATGCTTCTACTGCAGCATCAGAACCGGCACTGCTTGATTCAGTTAAGCTTGCTGCTCCTCTTAACAAACAGGATTTTCTTATGCCAATTGATTCAGAGCAGCAGCTCAATGTCATTCAAATCATTCCAAACCAGCTTGAAACACGATTAGTACATGTTCCGGCTTCTGGTGCCCGCAACTTTGAGTCTGACACTGAGCTCGATTTGTTAAAGATTGCAGTTGTTGAGCGGCATAAAGGATTAAAAGAAATCGGGCTTGGTGTTGTGAAAGGATTTGGATTCAAGAGCGGAGCAATCGCCACAACCATTTCACACGACTCCCATAATATTATTGCCGTCGGAACGAATGATGAGGATATTGCGGCGGCAGTAAATAAACTGCAGGAAATTGGCGGAGGATTAACGATTATAAAAAATGGGGAAGAGCTCCATTCAGTACCGCTGCCGATTGCAGGGTTATTATCCGACCAATCCGCGGAGCAAGTGAATCAAAGCTTGCTGACGCTGCATGATCAATTGTCGTTAGTCGGTTTCACAGGCGGATTTAATCCATTTTTGACATTGTCGTTTTTAGCTTTGCCTGTTATTCCTGATATCAAAATGACGACAACAGGATTATTTGATGTAAAATCATTTCAACATATATCACTGCAATAAAAAAGATGCACTCCCTAAGTGAGTGCATCTTTTTTTTAAACCTCCATAATGATCGGCAGGATCATCGGACGGCGCTTTGTTTTTTCGTACAAGAAAGGTGCAAGAGTGTCTGTAATCTCGTTTTTGATTTCAGACCATTGAGTCGTTTTTCGTTCCATGACTTTTTGTAAGTGATTTGAAATGAGCTCTTGAGCGTCGTTGATCAAGTCGCCAGATTCTCTCATGTATACAAATCCTCTGGAAATCAAATCAGGACCCGCTGAAATCTTGAAGTCGTCCATGTCAATGCTGACAACAACGATGACAAGGCCTTCTTCAGAAAGAATTCTGCGATCACGAAGTACGATATTGCCAATATCACCGATACCGCTTCCGTCAATGTATACTGAACCGGACGGGATTTTTCCTGCAACCGAAGCCTCATCGCCTTTAAGCGCTAATACTTCACCGTTATCCATGATAAAGCAGTTTTCCTCTGGGATGCCGCAATCTGTTGCAAGCTTGACATGCATCTTTTGCATTCTGTACTCACCGTGAATCGGCATGAAGAATTTAGGCTTGATTAAACGGAGCATCAGCTTCTGTTCTTCCTGTCCGCCGTGACCAGATGTATGGATATCGTTAAGAGGGCCGTGAATAACCTCAGCACCCGCGCGATACAGCTGGTTGATCGTCCGACTCACACTGATTGTGTTGCCTGGGATAGGGGATGAAGAAAATACGACTGTATCTCCAGGATTGATTGAAATTTGGCGGTGTGTGCCATTTGCAATTCTTGATAACGCCGCCATTGGTTCCCCTTGGCTTCCTGTACATAAAATCGTTACTTTATTAGCAGGCATACGATTGATTTCGTTATGCTCAATAAACGTATTTTTAGGACAGTTAATATAACCGAGTGTCTGTCCAATTTCGATAGCCGATTCCATACTGCGTCCAAATACGGCAACTTTTCTTCCATTTTGTACAGCAGCCTCGATTACCTGCTGCAAGCGGTGAATATTCGACGCAAATGTAGCGAAGATAATTCGGCCGTCCACCTTGCGGAAAATGTCATGAATGCTTTCTCCTACACGGCGCTCAGACATGGTGAACTCAGGGTTTTCACTGTTTGTGCTGTCTGAAAGAAGGCATAAAACGCCTTCTTTTCCGATTTCGGCCATTTTCGTTAAGTTTGCTGGCTCTCCGACTGGAGTAAAGTCGAATTTGAAATCCCCAGTATGTACGATGTTTCCAGGTGGCGTTTTTACAACAATGCCGTAGGAATCCGGAATACTGTGTGTCGTTCTGAAGAAAGACACGGCCGTTTTGCGGAACTTTACGATATCATCCTCGCCGATAATGTTTAGTTTCGTTTGTCTTAATAATCCATGCTCTTCAAGTTTATTCCGAAGTAAGCCGATCGCGAGTTTTCCGCCGTATACAGGAATATTCACTTGTCTGAGCAGGTATGGAATACCGCCGATGTGGTCTTCGTGACCGTGGGTGATAAAAAGCCCTTTAATTTTATCTTCGTTTTTGACTAAATACGTATAATCAGGGATAACGTAGTCAATTCCGAGCAGTTCGTCCTCGGGAAACTTGATCCCCGCATCAATCAGCACAATTTCATCTTGGAATTGCACTGCGTACGTATTTTTACCGATTTCGCCCAAACCTCCGAGGGCGAAAACAGCAGTCTGATCATTTTTTACAAATTTCATACCGCTCATAACTCCAATACTTTAAAATTTTCGCTCTGTTGTTCATATTCTAAGAATGCACCATCTACAGGTGTAATAAACTCAATATTAAATTTCTTTTCTTTCAGCTTTGTTCTGACGTCACGCTCAGATACGCCTTCAATATAAAGTGAATCTGTCTTTTCCCGTACAGGTACTTCGTCAGCCTTTTCTTGATAAAATACCTTATAAATCATTCCAAATCTCTCCTTAAATGCCGTATGTTAGACTCGCTCATTCTATTATATTCGAAAACGGAATATAAGGAAAGCCTTGAGCAAAATAAGGACCTCTCAAAAAGTGAAAGATCCCTTGTCAGGCAATGGCTTTCTTGCGGAGCATTCCGTTCCATTGTCTTCTGAGTTTCTTTCTTAATTTACGCAGCATTAGCCAGTCCCTCCTTTAATAAAAAATTTGTCCCAGAGTTCTTTTATACTAATAGTATACGGAGATTAAGGAAGACTTTTCGTGGTTATTAATGGAATTTAATATGATTTTTGAACGAAATTGTTTGCTGAATGACAAACTTTTTGTATGATGAGGGTGGGAATTGCAGAACTAGACGATAAAGGGGAAGTTGCGATGGATTCAAAATTAATCTTTTTTGATATTGACGGCACGTTATATGATCATGATAAGAATATACCGGAAAGTACGAGAAAAACCGTGGCGGAGCTGCAGCGCCAAGGGCATCATGTGTTTATTGCCAGCGGCCGGTCGCCGTTTATGGTTAAGCCGATTTTGGAGGAGCTTGGGATCAACTCATTTATTTCCTACAATGGACAGTATGTTGTCTTTGAAAATCAAGTGATTTATAAAAATCCGCTGCCTGAAGATGCAATCAGACGATTATTAAAACAGGCGGGGAAAGACAAACATCCTGTTGTGTTTATGGCTGAAGACACGATGAAAGCCACAGTTGCGGATCACCCTCATATTCTCGAGGGAATCGGCAGCCTTAAAACCGATTATCCGGAGACCGATGACCTTTTTTATGAAGGAAAAGAAATTTTTCAGCTTCTTTTATTCTGTCAGGATGAAGAAGAAAAAGCTTATGCCGCTTTTCCTGAGTTTGATCTAGTGCGCTGGCATGAGCTATCGACTGATGTTTTGCCTCACGGAGGCTCGAAGGCAGAAGGGATCAAAAAAGTCATCGAGCGTCTTCCGTTTGATGTCGGAGATACATATGCTTTCGGCGACGGATTAAATGATCTGCAAATGATTGAATATGTTGGAACAGGCGTTGCTATGGGAAACGCTGTTCCTGAATTGAAGGAAATCGCGGACTTTGTAACAAAGCCGGTGGACGAGGATGGGATTGCATACGCTGTCAAAGAATTGGGCCTTTTAAAATAAAGAGACGGCTGGCATTATGCCAGCCGTTTTTTCTTTTAGCGTTCAATTGCGATTGCATTTTCAGGCTCTTGAAAAGGATTTTCTTTATCAATATGATCATAGAACATAACGCCGTTCAAATGATCGATCTCATGCTGAAACACAATAGCCGGAAACCCTTTTAAACGAATATCAATGTTTTCGCCTTCTAGTGTTGTTCCTTTTACTCTGATGCGAGCATAGCGGGGAACATAACCGGGAATCGCTTCATCCACAGACAGGCAGCCCTCGCCGCTTGTTAAGTAGCTTTTTTCAACTGAATGGCTGACGATCTTAGGATTAAACAGTGCATAACTGTACAACTTGCCGGAAGCATCTTCCGCATGAACGGCGATCATTCGTTTTTTGATATTAATTTGAGGAGCTGCGAGTCCTACGCCAGGGCGCAGCTTGTATTTTTCGGCTAATTCCGGATTTTGGCTGTTTTTAACAAATTCGATCATGTCGGCCAGCTGCTGTTTTTCTGCATCAGTTGGAGGCAGCTCAACTGGTTCTGCAGTCTCTCTGAGGGCTGGATGGCCGTCACGTACGATGTTTTCCATAGTAATCAAGAAACTCACTCCTAAAGCTTAATATGTAAATTATATCGGATTTCTTCACAAAGGTGCAACGAACGAATGACCAGCCGTATATGGCTGGTCAAGTTCATGCTGTGTGGTTAGCAACAGCCTCCGCCTAAATAAGCAGCTCCGACAATGATTAACAGAATGAATAAAACAACGATTAGCGCAAAGGTGCGGCCGTAGCCATATCCGTAGCCACCATATCCGTAACCACCATAACCGCAGCAGCCTCCGCCGAAACCATATCCATACATATTACATAACCTCCTCTTTTAATTACGCCAGAGCCTTATTAAGTAGGCATAGCGTCTACTATAACCTATGTAAAAACTAAAAAGTTGTATGGTCATCTGTCCTGATTTTTCACTTTTTGATTTAATTTCAGTATGCATTTATACAGCACAGCTATTGCCAAATGTCCCCATGGATTCTATAGTAGAAATTGTCAAGATTGGGGGATTCAACGTGATAGACGCAATAAAATGGCGGCCTGTAATAATGATTGGAGCTTTTTGTTCTATGCTACTGATATTAACAGGATGCATGGAGCAGGACCCGGTTGATTCACTTCATCATTCATTAGAAAAAGCCGCAGAGTCGGAAAAACCGTTTCAAGAAGAACAAAAAACACTCAAAGAGTTAGAGGCAAAAGAAAATCAGCTTTACGATAGTGTGATGAAGCTCAATATGGATGATTATAAAAAAATTGTAGCTTTATCTAATGAGGCGCTTGAAAATGTCAGCAAGCGCGAAGAACATCTGAAGCTTGAAAATGACAGCATGAAAAAATCGGAATCGGAATTTGAAGAAGCAAAAACGTCAGCAGAACATATTAAGGAAAAAGACATAAAAGAAAAGGCCTATGCCGCAGCAAACCACATGGAGAAAAGGTATACATCATATGGCTCCATGTATGAAGAGTATCAAAAAGCGCTTAAGCTTAATAAAAAGCTGTATATGCAGCTAAAAAACAAAGACTTGACAAGAGATGATCTGGATCAGCAGATCGATAAAGTTAATGTTTCTTATGAAAAGATCCATAAATATAACGGAGAATTTAATGTGCAAACGCAAAAATATAATAAAGCCCGTGAAGATTTATATGCTGCTGCAGGCTATCATGTGAAAAAGAGCTGACTCGATCAGCTCTTTTTTTAAATAAATGCGATGCAGATTTTGTTCAAAATTTTCATTTCTATTGTAGTACAGCATAGTGAGGTATACTAGTACAGTTTTGGGTGCAGTTGACATCTGTTTTTTCAATGAAAATGTAAAGCGAATACATTTATTGAAAATCAGCGATGAAAACGATTGACGGCTCTTCTTTATTTGGTGTAAACTAATCCATGTTAAGCGGTGTTGTATTAGTTTTTTACAACTTCGAAATAATACAGTTCAAAGCAGAGTGTAACTATCCTACATAAAAGGTTTTGGCAAACTGGGGATCGGCTAAAATATATACGACTTACTGCTGATACTTTAGGGTACCCTAAGTTTGTATGTATAAAAGGAATGCACGTCTAATGACTGTTTAAAAGAAAGGAAGAGGTGACTTAGTATGGCTGCAAAAACGAAAAAAGCTATCGTTGACAGTAAGAAGCAATTTGATGCCATTAAAAAGCAGTTCGAAACGTTCCAAATTTTAAATGAAAAGGGAGAAGTCGTGAATGAAGCGGCGATGCCTGATTTAACTGATGATCAATTAAAAGAGCTAATGCGCCGCATGGTATTTACGCGTGTGCTTGATCAGCGCTCTATCTCATTAAACCGTCAAGGACGTCTCGGATTTTACGCTCCTACTGCGGGTCAAGAAGCTTCTCAGATTGCAACGCATTTCGCGCTTGAAAAAGAAGACTTTGTTCTTCCTGGATACCGTGATGTGCCTCAGTTAATTTGGCACGGCCTTCCATTATATCAAGCGTTTCTTTTCTCTCGCGGACATTTCAGAGGAAACCAAATGCCTGATGATGTGAATGCCCTTTCTCCACAAATCATTATCGGTGCTCAATACATTCAAACTGCCGGTGTTGCGCTAGGTCTTAAAAAACGCGGTAAGAAAGCTGTTGCAATCACTTACACTGGTGACGGCGGAGCTTCTCAAGGGGACTTCTACGAAGGAATTAACTTTGCCGGCGCTTATAAAGCACCTGCAATCTTCGTGGTGCAAAACAACCGTTACGCGATTTCAACTCCTGTTGAAAAACAATCTGCAGCTGAAACAATTGCACAAAAAGCTGTAGCTGCCGGTATTGTTGGCGTACAAGTAGACGGAATGGATCCGCTTGCTGTATACGCAGCAACTGCTGAAGCACGTGAGCGTGCAATCAACGGCGAAGGTCCGACACTAATTGAAACACTTACATTCCGTTATGGCCCGCACACAATGGCTGGTGACGATCCTACTAAATATCGTACAAAAGAAATCGAAAATGAGTGGGAGCAAAAAGATCCGCTTGTACGCTTCCGTGCGTTCCTTGAAAACAAAGGCTTATGGTCTGAAGAAGAAGAAGCAAAAGTAATTGAGGATGCGAAAGAAGAAATTAAGCAAGCGATCAAAAAAGCTGATGCTGAACCGAAGCAAAAAGTAACTGATTTAATGAAAATCATGTACGAAAAAATGCCTCACAACCTTGAGGAGCAATTTGAAATTTATACACAGAAGGAGTCGAAGTAAGCCATGGCGCAAATGACAATGATTCAAGCAATCACGGATGCGTTACGCACAGAACTGAAAAATGACGAAAATGTCTTAGTTTTCGGAGAAGACGTTGGTGTAAACGGCGGCGTATTCCGTGCGACAGAAGGATTGCAAAAAGAATTCGGTGAAGACCGTGTGTTTGACACGCCACTTGCTGAATCTGGTATCGGCGGTCTTGCCCTTGGTTTAGGCTTAAACGGCTTCCGTCCGGTAATGGAAATCCAATTCTTCGGATTTGTTTACGAAGTAATGGATTCAGTTTCTGGCCAAATGGCTCGTATGCGCTACCGTTCTGGCGGACGCTGGACTTCACCTGTAACAATTCGTTCTCCATTCGGCGGCGGTGTTCATACGCCTGAACTTCACGCTGACAGCTTAGAAGGTCTTGTTGCACAACAGCCTGGTATCAAAGTTGTTATTCCATCAACTCCTTACGATGCCAAAGGACTTTTAATTTCTGCGATCAGAGACAACGATCCTGTTGTTTTCTTAGAGCACATGAAGCTTTACCGTTCTTTCCGTCAGGAAGTTCCTGAAGAAGAATACACAATTGAGCTTGGAAAAGCTGACGTGAAACGTGAAGGTACTGATCTTTCAATCATCACTTACGGCGCAATGGTTCATGAATCATTAAAAGCTGCTGAGGAGCTTGAAAAAGACGGCATTTCTGCTGAAGTTGTCGACCTTCGTACTGTAAGCCCGCTTGATATCGATACAATCATCGCATCTGTAGAAAAAACAGGACGCGCGATTGTCGTTCAAGAAGCGCAAAAACAAGCCGGTATTGCTGCAAACGTAGTAGCAGAAATTAATGACCGTGCAATCTTGAGCTTGGAAGCACCTGTACTTCGCGTAGCTGCGCCTGATACAGTATTTCCTTTCTCTCAAGCTGAGAGCGTATGGCTTCCAAACCATAAAGACGTTCTTGAAACAGCAAGAAAAGTACTTGAATTTTAATCAAACTGCATAATCAAGAGGGAAGATGACGTTTTCCCTCTATTATATATCTGTTTTCAATGCTTACGATGTAACTTTAAAATTGCTTAATCAAACTAGGAGGTCGAGAACTGTGGCATTTGAATTTAAACTTCCAGATATCGGGGAAGGTATCCACGAAGGCGAAATCGTAAAATGGTTTGTCAAGCCTAACGACGAGGTAGACGAAGATGATGTACTGGCTGAAGTCCAAAATGATAAAGCAGTAGTAGAAATTCCTTCACCTGTTAAAGGAAAAGTATTAGAATTAAAAGTTGAAGAGGGAACGGTTGCAACTGTTGGACAAACGATCATTACGTTTGATGCACCTGGTTACGAAGATCTTCAATTTAAAGGCAGCGATGAGTCTGACGAAGCGAAAACTGAAGCACAAGTTCAGTCAACTGCAGAAGCTGGACAAGACGTTGCGAAAGAAGAGCAAGCTAAAGAGCCTGCAAAAGCTACTGGTGCAGGACAGCAAGACCAAGCTGAAGTTGACCCGAACAAACGCGTGATCGCTATGCCTTCTGTACGCAAATATGCTCGTGAAAAAGGCGTAGACATCCGTAAAGTAACTGGTTCTGGCAACAACGGACGTGTTGTCAAAGAGGATATCGACAGCTTTGTAAACGGAGGAGCGCAAGAAGCTGCGCCGCAAGAAACGGCTGCACCACAAGAAACAGCTGCTAAACCGGCTGCTGCACCAGCTCCTGAGGGCGAATTCCCAGAAACACGCGAAAAAATGAGCGGTATCCGTAAAGCAATTGCGAAAGCGATGGTTAACTCTAAACACACTGCTCCTCACGTAACGTTAATGGACGAAGTGGACGTAACAAACCTTGTTGCACATCGTAAACAGTTCAAACAAGTTGCTGCTGATCAAGGAATCAAGCTGACTTACTTGCCTTACGTTGTAAAAGCTCTTACATCTGCACTGAAAAAATTCCCTGTTTTAAACACGTCAATTGACGATAAAACAGATGAAGTTATCCAAAAACATTACTTCAACATCGGTATCGCTGCTGACACTGAAAAAGGCTTGCTTGTACCGGTTGTGAAAAATGCAGATCGTAAATCTGTCTTTGAAATTTCTGATGAAATCAATGGCCTTGCAACAAAAGCTCGTGAAGGCAAGCTTGCTCCAGCTGAAATGAAAGGCGCATCTTGCACAATTACAAACATCGGTTCTGCCGGCGGACAATGGTTCACTCCGGTTATCAACCATCCAGAAGTTGCGATTCTTGGTATCGGACGCATTGCAGAAAAAGCGATTGTTCGTGATGGCGAAATCGTAGCAGCTCCAGTCTTAGCTCTTTCTCTCAGCTTCGACCACCGTATGATCGACGGAGCAACTGCGCAAAATGCATTAAATCACATCAAGCGTTTACTGAACGATCCACAATTAATTTTAATGGAGGCGTAATGTTATGGTAGTAGGAGATTTCCCTATTGAAACAGATACTCTTGTAATTGGTGCGGGACCTGGCGGCTATGTAGCTGCCATCCGCGCTGCACAGCTTGGACAAAAAGTAACAGTCGTTGAAAAAGCAACTCTTGGAGGCGTTTGTCTGAACGTTGGATGTATCCCTTCAAAAGCGCTGATCAACGCAGGTCATCGTTATGAGAATGCAAAGCATTCTGATGACATGGGAATCACTGCTGAGAACGTAACAGTTGATTTCACAAAAGTTCAAGAATGGAAAGCTTCTGTTGTCAACAAACTTACTGGCGGTGTAGCAGGTCTTCTTAAAGGAAACAAAGTAGATGTTGTAAAAGGTGAAGCTTACTTTGTAGACAGCAATTCAGTTCGTGTGATGGATGAGAACTCTGCTCAAACATACACGTTCAAAAACGCAATCATTGCTACTGGTTCTCGTCCTATCGAATTGCCAAACTTCAAATATAGTGAGCGTGTCCTGAATTCAACAGGCGCTTTAGCTCTTAAAGAAATTCCTAAAAAGCTTGTTGTTATCGGTGGCGGATACATCGGTACTGAGCTTGGAACTGCGTATGCTAACTTCGGTACTGAGCTTGTTATTCTTGAAGGCGGAGAAGAAATTCTTCCTGGCTTCGAAAAACAAATGAGTTCTCTTGTTACACGCAGACTGAAGAAAAAAGGAAACGTTGAAATCCATACAAATGCGATGGCTAAAGGCGTTGAAGAAAGACCAGACGGCGTAACAGTTACTTTCGAAGTAAAAGGCGAAGAAAAAACGGTTGATGCTGATTACGTATTGATTACAGTAGGACGCCGTCCAAACACTGATGAGCTTGGTCTTGAGCAAGTCGGTATTGAAATGACAGACCGCGGTGTCGTGAAAACTGACAAACAGTGCCGCACAAACGTACCTAACATTTATGCAATCGGTGATATCATCGAAGGACCGCCGCTTGCTCATAAAGCATCTTACGAAGGTAAAATCGCTGCAGAAGCTATCGCTGGAGAGCCTGCAGAAATCGATTACCTTGGTATTCCTGCGGTTGTTTTCTCTGAGCCTGAACTTGCATCAGTTGGTTACACTGAAGCACAGGCGAAAGAAGAAGGTCTTGACATTGTTGCTGCTAAATTCCCATTTGCAGCAAACGGACGCGCGCTTTCTCTTAACGAAACAGACGGCTTCATGAAGCTGATCACTCGTAAAGAAGACGGTCTTGTGATCGGTGCGCAAATCGCCGGAGCAAGTGCTTCTGATATGATCTCTGAATTAAGCTTAGCGATCGAAGGCGGCATGACTGCTGAAGATATCGCGATGACAATTCACGCTCACCCAACATTGGGCGAAATCACAATGGAAGCAGCTGAAGTGGCAATCGGAAGTCCGATCCATATCGTAAAATAAATTGAACATCAAAAACAGCCCTTGCTCAAAGCGGGGCTGTTTTTTTATTTTGACAGCACGTGCTGTAATGGTTTAATGATGTCTTCTTTCTTTTTCACACATCCCTCGATTTTCACCACGACATGACGCTGATCAACAACCATAAGGGTAGGAACAGTTTCAATCTCATCTTCCCAGCCTTCTTTTTTATCATAAACCTTCATTTTATCTATTTGCTCGGGATAATCTTTTTCTAGATCAAGCAGTGCGTCGTAATAAGGCGCTTCCTGGTCTATTTGGTTCTCATCAGAAAAAAACAGGATTTGTGTATGATGAATGTTGTCAATCCGGCTTTTTTTCATCGGATTGATGGTGGAAAGCGTACAGCCCGATAAAGCAAGTACTATTATCAGCATGGGGAATACCGCGCGATATCGCATCTATCTTCTCCTCTGTATAAACAGTAGTTAACTAGCTTTAGTTTATCACGAGAGGCGGCTTAAACTGCTTCTTGTTACCTAATTGTTATATAATTGAAACCGTTTTTAAAGTGAGATTACATATGATATCAATCGTTTAAAATAGCAACCTGGGGGTATTTTGAATTTTGCTGCATTCTTTAATGAAAGTTCAAGAAAACGAGATATTACCTTATGTGTTGCGGCATATATATCGGATAAAGCTGCTGTATGAATAAGAAATTGTAAAAATGAAAAAACACGATGTATATGATGAATTAAAATTAAATGTGTTATACAGTTTATTGTTGACATTTTAAATGTGTCATATTAATATAATAACAACAAAAGAAATTAAGCGTTTTCAAATTTCAAAGAAATGGGGAATAAGAGATGGGAACGATTGTTTGTCAAGATTGCAACGAAGCCATTCATTACTTTGAAGATGAGAAAGTGACAACGTTATACGGAACATGCTGCGGACAATGCCAGTGTCCTGTTGATGAAGAGTAAAAAAAGCATGCGGCTTTAAGCCGCATGCTTTTTATTTTTTATTGAATTGCTTTTTGCTCTTTGATGACCCGGATCATATGTAAAGTCGAGTCCTCGGGTCCTTGAACAGGAAGGCCTGCGTCAAGGTTTTTAAAAATGTAGCTGATGTTTTCTTCTGTAATAATTTCTCCTGGAATGAAGATTGGAATACCAGGCGGATATACCATGACAAATTCAGCGATAATCCGTCCGGATGCTTCTTTCAATGGGATGACTTCCGTATTTGCATAGAAAGCATCACGCGGAGTCATTGCCAATAAAGGTATTTCCGGAAGCAATACCTCAGTTTGCTGATGTGTGACATCTTGTTCTGACATTTGCTGTGCTATGCTTGTTAAAGCCTCTACAAGCCGGTCTGCATCATTTTGGCTGTCACCAGGAGTGAAAATACACAAAATATTGTACAGATCAGAAAGCTCAACCTCAATATTAAAGGATTCACGAAGCCATTTTTCAACGTCATGTCCTGTCAGTCCAAGATTTTTCACAGAGATAATCAATTTTGTCGGATCATAGCTGTAAGCTGCTTTCGAACCAAGAATTTCAGAACCGACACAATAAATGCCTCCAATCTGGTTGAGGCGATCTCTCGTCTGATTGGCAAGCTTGAGTGTCTCCTCAGCAAGCTCGCGGCCTTCTGTTGCAAGGCGTTTTCTGGCAACATCCAAAGAAGCGAGAAGCAAGTAAGAAGTTGACGTCGTTGTCAGCATGCTCAGGATGGATTGCACTCGGTCTTTAGATACAAGGCCCTCTCTCATGTTTAAAATCGAACTTTGCGTGAGTGATCCGCCCAGCTTGTGTACACTTGTCGCTGCGATATCAGCTCCTGCCTGCATGGCCGATAGCGGCAATTCGTCGTGAAAGTGAATGTGAACGCCGTGTGCTTCATCAACAAGCACTGGCACATCAAACGAATGAGCGAGTTCCACAATGCTTTTTAAGTCGGCTGCAACCCCGAAATATGTCGGGTTGATGACGAGAAGCCCTTTTGCATCAGGATGTTCGGTAAGCGCCCGTTTTGCAGATTCAAGTGTAATGCCGTGCGAGATGCCCAATTCATTGTCAATTTCAGGATGAATAAAAATTGGAACCGCTCCGGAAAATACAATAGCTGTCATAATTGATTTATGAACATTTCTTGGAATAATAATTTTATCGCCAGGTCCGCAAACAGCCATTACCATTGTCATAATGGCGCCGCTTGTTCCTTGAACAGAAAAAAATGTGTGATCCGCGCCAAATGCTTCAGCAGCAAGATCCTGTGCTTGTTTAATAATGCCTTTAGGCGCGTGCAGATCGTCTAATGGTTCAATATTAATTAAATCTATGCTTAACGCGTTTTCACCGATGAATTGTCTGAATTCCGGGTCCATTCCTGCCCCTTTTTTGTGGCCGGGAATGTGGAATTGAACAGGCTGTCTGCTTGCATGCTTTTTCAGTCCTGTATATAAGGGTGTTTCATGTTGCGACAATTGTTTTCCCACCTTTGTAATCATACCTATGCATAATAGTGTGTATTAAAATCAGTTTCTCAACCGTTTTTTAGACGTAAAACAAATGAATTATATTATGAACTTGAAAGAATGTAAAGAACAATTTATGATCTAATGAAGATGCTTTCTCTTAAAGGAAGTAATTTTATAAGGAGTGAAGAAAATGGAGTACCAATATCCGATGAACGAAGACTGGACAACCGAAGAAGCAGTAGATGTGATTGCATTTTTCCAGCAGGTTGAGCTAGCATATGAAAAAGGGGCAGACCGCGAAGAACTGCTTAAAGCTTACCGCCGTTTCAAGGAAATTGTGCCGGGGAAGGCAGAGGAAAAAAAGCTATGCGGCGAGTTTGAGGAACAAAGTACATATTCTCCATATCGCACGGTCAAACAGGCGAGAGAATCTGATCAGGCGAAGATTAAAATGTAGGAAAAAGAGCCGGGGGATAGCCCGGCTCTTTTTTATGCTTGTGATACTTTTTGGGTGAGACGATACAGAAAAGCAAGCTGCTTAAAGGCGTCCTCGATATGCTGAAGGAATTCCTGGTTATTCATATTCAGCACTTCTTCTTTTTGAAGCTGTATGCCGCATAACAGCTCGGCTTTCTTTACAGTCTGCAAACGCTCAAACAGAGTCTTCAGCTGTTCCTTGTCCATTTCAGACTGTTTATGTACTCCCGGTTTTGTGTGATCCGCGGACCAAACGAAGCTGTCAGGAATATTTTTCGTAATGGTTTCCTGATTTGCTTCAAGCAATTTGCCGTATTCTTCTTTGATAGGGGATTCATAAATAATTGCGAACCACACAAAGACGTGGCTTTCCCATAAACCAATCTGGAAATGCGGCAGTTTTTTATAGCCTCTTTTGCTGTTTGCGAACGCCACCCAGCTGTCAGCAGGGGGATTGACGGATCTTCTTGCATGCTTTGCCACATGCGGAAACATTTCATCTCCGGTTAAAGCTGATAAAGTTGGGGCAAAATGTTCGCCTAGAGCTGTAAGCTTCGGACGGACCGTCTCTTTTAATACTTCCATGCGCGCGTCTAAGCCTTCTATTGTAAATGTATTAAAGTCTTCTTCAGTGAAACGCATTTGTGTCATGATTTTCCTCCTTCATGCTAAGTATACATATTTTATCACAGTTCATACGAGCTTCAAAAAGATTGAGCGCGTTTGAAGTAAGGGGAAATGTGGTAATAAACGAATAGGTAAACACACAATTTTCAGAATCATGTTGCGCGTAAATAGAACAATCATACGATATAAGAAGTAATCATTGTTGAATGGCAAAATGGGATGCTTTCTTACAAACAAATGATCTCTGGAAGGGGCGAAAGACAATGAGGCAAGTTGTAAAAGAGGGATTTAAGGAAGAGAAAAACAATCGTGTTGCTGTCTGGAGACTAGAGGTTGATTATGAATTGGCAACCCTATATGAAGCAATGCAAAAAGAAAATGAAGAGCAGATTGAACAAAGCAAAAACAAACTTGAGCGACTTAGAAAAGAATGGATTCGTCTTAACGGGTAAAAAGCGATAGTGAAAACGAACCGCATGAATGGTTCGTTTTTACATGAGAAGGGATATTTTTCATTTTCCTTGCTTTTTCACCGCCGTTATCAGTATCCTATAAAATAAAGGTCTACATAGAAGAGAGGTACGCACGAATGACAAATTGGACGGAAATTGATGAGATTGCAAAAAAATGGATAAGAGAAGCAGGCGCGAGAATTAAACAATCTATGCATGAAAGCCTGACAATTGAAACGAAATCAAATCCGAATGATTTAGTCACCAATATTGACAAAGAAACCGAAAAGTTTTTCATTGATCGAATTCAAGAAACGTTTCCGGGACACCGCATACTCGGTGAAGAAGGGCAAGGAGACAAACTCCACTCACTGGAGGGAGTCGTCTGGATTATCGACCCGATTGATGGGACGATGAATTTTGTGCACCAGCAAAGAAATTTTGCGATTTCAATTGGGATTTTTGAAAACGGTGAAGGAAAAATCGGTTTAATTTATGATGTGGTGCACGATGAGCTGTATCACGCATTTAGCGGCAGAGGAGCTTACATGAATGAAACGAAGCTGGCTCCTTTAAAAGAAACCGTCATTGAAGAAGCGATTCTTGCCATTAATGCAACATGGGTAACGGAAAACAGAAGAATTGATCAAAATGTGTTAGCGCCACTTGTGAAAAGAGTCAGAGGCACACGCTCCTACGGTTCTGCCGCTTTAGAGCTGGCAAATGTCGCGGCAGGAAGGATAGATGCTTACATTACAATGCGGCTTGCGCCATGGGATTATGCAGCAGGCTGTGTGCTGTTAAATGAAGTAGGGGGCATCTATACGACCATCGAAGGATCGGCGTTTACCTTTTTAGAAAACCACAGTGTGCTAGCCGGAAACCCATCTATACATAAAACGATATTTGAAGAGTATCTTGATGCTGGGAAGTAGGCCATTTGAGCAGGATGATCTCAGCTTGTTTGAAAAGCTCGCGGAGGCTCATCCTGTATGGAGAGAGGAGGAGTTTGGGGATAAAAATGCAGAAGACTATATCATCTCCTACTCCATGTACAACGGGTCATGGCTTGTGTGGGAAAAAGACGGTCTGCCTGTTGCCGTCAGCTACCATCTCGAGTGGTCTCCTTCAAACGGTAAGCCGTGGCTCGGAACGGTGCTGATTGACCCGGCTGAAGAAAAAAAGGGATATGCGAAGATGATCATTGAACAGATCAGCAAATTGCTTAGAGCGAAACATAAAGCGATGTTTGCGGGAGTTCCCATTGAGCGCAGGGAATGGATATTGTTTTTAAGCCAATGTGGCTTTGAACAGCTGAAAACGGAAAAAGATGAGAAAGGCAAATCGTTTATGATCCTGGTGAAGCCTTTAGCATAAGCTGCGTGCGGGTACCATCAAAAGCCTCTCAAGCATTGAGAGGCTTTTAATGATTTAAAAATTATTTTTTTACCGCATGTATATAATGAATCGTTTCAAACGCTGACAAATTGTCTTTTCGATTGCCAAAGAAATGGTCATTAATGTCGTCTGGTGATAGATGTTCATAGATCAGTAAACCAGATGATGCTAACAGGTGTTCAATCTCCTGATAAGCGAAACATGATTTCATCGGTTCTCCGCCTGCGGCAGCCATTTTCACCATATGTTCCACTCGATTCGACGTTCCTTTTGCTGTAAAGAGTGTTTCGTCCGCATAATCAAAAACAATAGAGCTTCCAGCCGGGACATGAGAAAATAAATTGCTGATGAGGCTCGCAATTTCTTCATGCGTTAAATAATAAGTCACTCCCAGAAGACTGAAAAATGTTTTTGTGTTCTCAAATCCGTTTTCTATGAGAGGTTCATATGAAAACGTGTTGCTAAAATCCATAGGAACTAAATGAAGATGACCCGGAATTGCCAGATTTGCATCCTTTAGCTTATTTTTTTTGAATTGCTGTGTAGCTGGATGATCCACTTCGAAAACCTGTAAGCTGTTTTCTAATTCTGGATGCCGGAAACAGAAAGTATCCAGTCCTGCTCCAAGAATGACATACTGTTTTGCTCCCAGCATTAATTCATTGTGCAAAACTTTTTCACAATAAGATGCACGTGCCAGGGGCGTGGGCGACAGCTGGATTTGTACAACCCATTTTAATATTTTTTCAGGATCATTTTGAAGACGTTCGGCGATCTCTTTGTTGAAAAACGATATTCCTTGAATCATATTTTCACTGATATTTGCAAACTCTTTTTCATTAATGAGTTCTTTTGCCATAAAATCATCAAAAATAAGAGGGGTGTCATATCGGCTGTGATATGCACGGGCAAAAGCTGAAACCAAAGACGTTAAGCTGGACTCATTTTTCCTCATGAAATGATCCTCCCACAAAAAAATAAGATTCCCCTGGCCAGGAGAATCTTATTATACACACAAATATATTAATAGTAAATTTTAGCACAAATAAATTTTTTTGTCAATGTTTTTGCTCTTTACTGGACGCGAAATCTTCACATAACAAGTGTCGCTAGAAGAATTTCTCTATCAATTTTGTGCGTTGAATCAGGGAGGATCGACTGCTGCTTTCCCTATGCTGCACACTTGCGGCTGTACTCCCTCTTTGTTTGCAAAACAGAAACAATTTCTGATTTTTTAACATCATCCTTTCATGCTGAAGAGAGAATGAATACATGTAACAAAAAAAGCCTGAGGGATCTCAGGCTTTTCCTAATATTACAATCCAACAGCATTCCAGGCTGCTTCAACTTTAGCAGCATCAGTAGAGCCGTAAAGGTCACGGGCGGACTGAATGAGAGCTGCCTTGGCATCTTTGAACGTTGAAGAAGGCGTGAGGTACGTTGTTAATGCACGGTAATAGATTTGCTGTGATTTAGATACACCAAGCTTTGTAATTGTGTTGTAAGCGGCTTTGTTTGGGATTCCGCTGTTTGTGTGTACGCCGCCGTAATCGCCTTCATCTGTGTTTGGAAGGTTTTGATAATCGGCGTAATTATCAGGCTGATCGTATTTTGTCGGATTGGAGAGGCTGCGGAGAGCAGGCTGGCTGACTGTAATGTCTTCACCGATGTCCCAGTCCTCTGTATCGTTAAAGTAACCGAATACGTCAGAGAATGATTCGTTTAGTGCTCCCGGCTGATTTTCATAAATCAAGTTGGCCGTTTCTTGAGTGACGCCATGAGTCATTTCATGTGCAGTCACATCTAATGAACCGGAAAGCGGAGAGAAGAATGAACCATCGCCGTCACCGTAAATCATTTGGTCTCCTATCCAGGCAGCATTGTTGTACTTAGTGCCATAATGAACGGAAGAAACAATTTTACTGCCTTTGTTATCATAGCTGTTTCGTTTAAAGTTTGAATAAAAATAATCGTACACTTTTCCGAGGTTATAGTGTGCGTCAACGGCTGCCCGCTGTGATGAAGAAGTAAATGTTTTCGTTGTGCTTGAGACAAGCGTGCCCGGAAGGCGGCTTTGTCTGTTTTGTAAGTCATATGTGATGATTTGGGTGCCTGTTGGTTTTGAAAGATCTCTTAGAACGTATTTTCCGCTTTCATAAGAGATGTTCAAAGGAACAGTTGCTCCCTTTAGAGTTGTTCCGCTTCCAGTGGCGGCGGCATGTTCTACTTTATTTTGCTGTTTTAAAATGCTGCCTGTTTCGGCGTCAACTAAGACTTCCCAGTTTGCAGGTTCAGGCTCGACATAGCGAATCGTCACGTCGTAAGCAAGACGATAGCTGCCGTCCTTTGTTTCTACAGCTTTTAATTCAGCTTTGTCGCTGTTTTTGGCCGCTCCGTTAGAGACAGCGTCTGGTGATTTGCCGATAGCTTTGAAAGCAAGTGCCAGTGCTTTTTCAGAGGAGACTTTTTGGCTGTTTTCTGTTTTTGCAGCAGATTGATTGTGTAATTCACCATTGATCGCATAGACATTGTCGGATTTATCGACGTGAACGATCACTTGCGAATCTTTAATCGGCACTCCGTTAACGACAGGCGCATATCGGAAGTGCTTGTACCCAAGAGCATCAGTCGTGCTTTCAACAAGCTTCAGCCTTTTAGCAGGATCACCTTTAAAAATGTTGCTGTTCTTTTTCAAAAATTGTTTGACAGCCTTGTCATTTGGTGCAGATAGTTCTGATTGAGCAATTGCGTTTTTGGAGAGGAAATTTGTTTGATTCTCTTTAAGCTGATGACCTTCAGCAGCCTGAACACCTGGAAGGCTGATTGATAAACTCATAAACGAAGCAGCGACAGCAACAGACAATTTCTTACCTAAACCCACAATAAATCCCCCTTTTTGAAAATACTGAAAACTTTATATTGTTATATTAAACTAGCATTCTGGAATACTCAACAAAAACTAACATAACTAGACAAAATTGATAGTATTGTCCTGTGTTTGTTTTTGTTGAATAATATCAAGATGAGTCAAGTGTCATGTGATGGTTCATTCAAGAGTTATGTTTTTTACATATCAAGGGGAAGATGAGATATTTTTATTTTTTATTGAAACTTTTTGAAAAGTCCGCTGTCTAACCGAATGAGGCCTTAATAAGAAGTAAAGGATTGTTGTTTGTGTTGGAGTTATTCAGTCATTATGTATTGCATTTCGAACGTTATTTTATATTAAGCAGACAAAGCACGCTGCTGATTCAATGGTCAATTGTTGTTCTGGCGGGCTTATATCTTTTGGTGCATCATCCCAAAATAAACCGGCAGCGCACAATGTTCTTGGCGGGTGTTATATTGCGGATTGTGCTGCTGGCAGGGGTGTCTGTTGAACTTATTCACCAGGTGCAATCAACAAACTTCACGAGCGTGTACTTAAGAGAGGACGGAAATGAACTGCTGCCGCTGCTGCATTTTTTGTTATACGGTTATGTGCTGCTAACGGCTTTTCACTACATGTTGATGCTTCGTGATCATGGCGGAAAGGGTATGTTTTATACGTTCGACCTTGCCGTTGTCAGTTTGCCGATCGTACAAATGATTTTTAGTTTCTTTTCGTATTGGAAGGAATACCCGGATGGGATGGAGCCGATTGCATTCGTGTTTCTGTTCTTCATCATCACTCTTCCCATTGTGTTGAATGTAGTGTTTTTCAAGCTGTATTGGAGAACGAATAAGATCTTACTAGGTTTATTTTATACGTTGATTATCGGACTGCTTGTCTTGCTGCTTGCGCCGTATCCCAATCAAATCTCAAAAGATTATGGTGCAGTAATGCCATATACGATTTATTTGACAATGGCGGGATTTTTGATGAGCTATCATCTGTTCCAAAAGTCAGGAAAGGTTTATGTGCGTGTGAATAAGTGGCTGCCGATGGCTGTCATGGTGTTTTTTGTCCTCCTCTTAAATCCGATATATAACATAGGAACGGCTGCTTTCGCTGTATCAAAACCGATAAATGTCCATGATTCATTCAATTATGTCGGGGAGCACATTTCATCAGAAAAAGCGGAACAGATACTAAAGTCATTTTTTCCTACGGATGAAACACTTTATTTGCACGATACGAACATGGATGTGCATTATTTCTACTCATTTGAAAGCAAGAGTTATAAAGCTGAGGTAGATGAAGTATCGCAGCTGATTCGCAATTATGAATACTTGGAAAAAGCGCATGGGAAAAAGCTAACGAATCAGGAGTACAAGCGGAAGTCTATCGCTTTCCTTGAGCGACACGGACGTGTGTTACATAAGGATCATATCGAAACAAAGGTATCTAATGAGGACGGCCAGACAGTCGTACGTATATACCTCAAAAATCAACTTCATCAAAAAGATCATGCTGATGATGGCGCGGTATTTTATTGGGAAAAGGAAACCTTAATGGGTTTTAGTGAAGATCCTTCGATTTATCAGCTTGACTCTCTTTTGCATGTTCATTTAACAGAACAAGACATTCACGACAAAGTGGAACAAATGTTTACAGCGCTGAACATATCAAAACAGCCTTATCAGATCACTGGTATTGAAAGCGACAGCCTGCTCGGAAGTATGGTGCGTGTTGAAACAAAAGATGGAATTATATTGGAATTTGATGGAGAATCCGGTAGTTTACACAGTCTCTCGATTCCAATGAAAAAGGAAATTTCACTGACTAACAGCCGGCTGCAGCGGCAGGTATTAACGGTCTTTGATGCTGATGTATCAAAAATGAAGAAAAAAAGCAGGAAGAGTGACTTGGTAATGTATACTGATTCTTCTAAAACATATGAGTTTTTTGAAGATCAAGGTCAGCTAAATGTTTATGTATACAGCGATACACCTGATCAGGCATTCCCATATACGTATCGTAATGGAACATTGGCTTACGAAAAAGTAGCTTCTGCATATAAGGATGTCATTTACAAAAAGCGTATGCGTCCGATTATCGTTCAAAGAGGGGATGAACGGCATTATGCATGGCTGATCATTATTCAGCCGTTTGGTTCAAATCGCCATGATGCCTATGTAGTGGATGGAGAAACACAAGAGGTGAAAAGTCTTTATGAATCATAAAGAAAAAGAGTCCGTTTTTTTAGACTTATACGACTTGTATAAAGAAGGAGAGTTAGAGGATGAATCAATGGAATGGATGAAACAGCATGAGTCCCTATTTGAAAAGAATGCGGAAGACTTAAAGAGTAAAACTTGTTTAAAGAGAAGTCCTGGTGCTGAGGAAGAAAGCCAAATGAGATATATGAAAGTATACCTGTCTTCCATGTATATCTGTTTCATTTTATTGGCCATTTGGATGACGGTGTGGTTTTACTTTTAATGAAGCATAGGGATTCCATTGAGGACTTGTATCGGCAGTATTATCAAGAAATTTTAAATTATTTATTCAGAAGGACTCATCACCTTGAAACAGCCAAGGACTTAGCGCAAGACACGTTTGTGAAAGCTCTTAACGGTCTGGCCTCGTTTAGGGGGCATTCTTCCATCAGAACATGGCTTTACACCATTGCCCATCACACCTTTATCAATTGGTACCGCAGGGATGTCAAATACCAATTTACTGATATCAGCAAAAATGAAGGGTTAACGCAAACAACTTATGAGCAGCCTGAACAGTATCTGTCACGGACGGTAAAAAGCGAAACGCTGCGGCAGGAGCTCCTGAAGTTAAAAGATCAGCATCAATCCGTTTTGATTTTAAGAGAATTCCAAGAGCTTTCTTATGAAGAAATCGCTGAGATATTAGGATGGAGTCTTTCTAAGGTGAAAACCACATTGCACCGGGCTAGATTAGAGCTGAAGAAAAACATGACGAAAAGGAAAGAGGAGGGGCGGATATGACGTGTTTTCTAGTAAGAGACCTGCTTCCTCTGTATCTTGAGGGTGATTGTAAAAGAGAAACGGAACACATCATAGAAGAGCATTTAAAAATATGCAGCGACTGCAGAGATATGTATGACACGATGGCTGAGCCATTTGAATTGGAAAGTGAGCAGGCTGTTGAGGAGGCTTTTCTGCCGGAAGAAGAAATGCGTTTTAAACAGAGGTACTATGGTTTACTGATCATAAAAGCTGCCTGCTGGTTTGGAGCGGCATTTGCCGTGATGCTGATCATCAAACTGCTAATATAAAGCAAAGCGCTTGTCCGTCTGACAAGCGCTTTTTTAGATTAAGCCTGGGGATGAATCATATCGTAGATAGCGGCAAGCTGTTCTTGTGACAGGGCACTGAAGAGTTTTTCATAAACGTCAGCTTGCATTGGCGTTGCGCCTGCTTGTACCGCTGCATCTTTATCATAGCTGTATACATCATCTTGCAGCACAATGGCTGCTTGAAGAATGTGAATCTTTAAGGAAACAGCGGAGAAAAATTGTTCAAGTGCAAGTGCTTCTTTTTCTGTGAAGCCAAGTTCAACTGCTTTTTCTGTATCGAATTTATAATCTCCATCCTCGAGATACACACATTGTGAAACAATGCTGAAAAATTCTGATGTCGATTCCCACAATTTTGCGATGACTTGAGCCTCTTCTTTTGTCATTCCTAACTCGACAGCTTTTTCGCTGTCGAAATAATATACACCGTCTTGTTCGTATATACACTGATTTAGAATATCAATAAATGCATTGATATCTTCGTTTGTGACTGTCTGATGCTGAACATAAACATCAGTGTGATCAGCCGGTGTTTTTGCGCTGGCTGCATCAGGGCCGAACGTTAATAGAGCAGCTGAGGTCATTGCGGCAGTCGTTAGCATCGCTTTTTTTACAAATGTGTTCTTCATGTTTCTTCTCTCCCTTTTATGAATTGTGCTACAAATTCCATTATAGGGAGTGATTACCGGTAGAGAAATAGGCGCTATGGTATTTTATGTGTATCGTTGTCGAACTACTTTTTGAAGGCTGCGTGTGTGATCGTTAGAACGATTGTCTATGTATGAAGGATGATTTGCTTCTTCCTGACTAAGAAACAGGGGAGATAAGGCTTAAAGAAATGAAAAAACACCGCTTTCTTTGCGGTGTTTTTTGATTACAATGTCGCGGGCGGGGCAATGCTTTTAATCAAGCAAACCCTGTTCGCGCATTTTCTTTTTCAATGTAAATCCGCCGCCCATAACGGCGCAAACAAGTACAATGCTGGCGATAATGCCAATAGCGCTTTTTTCAGCGATAAAGACGCCGATCAGCATAATGCTGAAAACCGCTGCAAATGCAAATAATAGTAAAAGCCAATTCGTTTTTTTCATATTTTCCATCCCCTTTTACGTCTTATATTAAGTTTACTGAAAAACGTGACGCTTTTAAAGAGGATGTGTGGTATAATATGAAAGTTATCTAATTTTTTTAGGAGATGAAAAAGTGAAACTTCGAAATGATCTTCGCAACATCGCGATTATTGCCCACGTTGACCATGGGAAAACGACTTTAGTCGATCAGCTTTTACATCAGGCTGGAACGTTCCGTGCCAACGAACAGGTTGCTGAACGCGCAATGGACTCTAATGATCTTGAACGCGAACGCGGCATTACAATTTTGGCGAAAAATACTGCGATTAACTATAAAGATACACGTATCAATATTTTGGACACCCCTGGACACGCAGACTTTGGGGGAGAAGTAGAACGGATTATGAAAATGGTTGACGGCGTAGTGCTTGTCGTTGACGCATATGAAGGCTGTATGCCTCAAACTCGGTTCGTTCTGAAAAAAGCTCTTGAGCAAAACCTGAACCCGGTTGTTGTTGTAAACAAAATTGACCGTGACTTTGCCCGTCCTGAGGAAGTAATCGATGAAGTTCTTGATCTGTTCATTGAGCTTGATGCCAATGAAGAGCAGCTCGAGTTCCCAGTAGTATATGCTTCCGCGATTAATGGAACAGCGAGTCTTGATCCGAAACAACAGGATGAAAACATGGAAGCTTTATATGAAACAATTATTAAGCATGTTCCGGCACCTGTTGATAATGCAGAGGAGCCGCTTCAATTCCAAGTTGCCCTTCTTGACTACAACGACTATGTAGGCCGTATCGGAATCGGACGCGTATTCCGCGGCACGATGAAAGTCGGACAGCAGGTTTCTCTTATGAAGCTTGACGGAACGGCTAAGTCATTCCGTGTAACAAAGATTTTTGGTTTCCAAGGCTTAAAGCGTGTGGAAATTGAAGAAGCAAAAGCGGGAGACCTCGTTGCGGTATCCGGGATGGAAGATATCAACGTTGGTGAAACGGTATGCCCTGTAGACCATCAAGATCCGCTCCCGGTGCTTCGCATTGATGAGCCGACACTTCAAATGACATTTGTCGTGAATAACAGTCCGTTTGCAGGCCGTGAAGGCAAATATGTAACGGCTCGTAAAATCGAAGAGCGTCTTCAATCACAGCTTCAGACGGATGTGAGCTTGCGTGTAGAGCCAACAGCTTCACCTGATGCTTGGGTTGTCTCCGGACGCGGTGAGCTGCACTTGTCAATTTTAATTGAAAATATGCGCCGTGAGGGCTATGAGCTTCAAGTGTCAAAACCTGAAGTTATCATCAAAGAAATTGACGGCGTACGCTGTGAGCCTGTTGAGCGTGTGCAAATTGATGTGCCTGAAGAGCATACTGGCTCTGTCATGGAATCAATGGGAGCACGCAAAGGCGAAATGGTGGATATGATCAACAATGGAAACGGCCAAGTCCGTCTTATCTTTACAGTTCCTTCCCGCGGATTGATCGGTTACTCTACTGAGTTCCTATCATTAACACGCGGATTCGGTATTCTGAACCATACGTTTGACAGCTACCAGCCGATGCAGGCGGGCCAAGTCGGCGGACGCCGTCAAGGTGTGCTTGTGTCAATGGAAAACGGAAAAGCGACATCTTATGGTATTCAAGGAATTGAAGACCGCGGTGTTATCTTCGTTGAGCCGGGAACTGAAGTATACGAAGGAATGATCGTTGGAGAGCATAACCGTGACAATGACCTTGTTGTTAACGTCAGCAAAATGAAACAGCAAACAAACGTCCGGTCTGCGACAAAGGATCAGACAACTACAATTAAAAAAGCGCGCATCATGTCTCTTGAGGAGTCTCTAGAGTACTTAAACGAAGATGAATATTGTGAAGTAACACCTGAATCCATCCGTTTAAGAAAGAAAATCCTCAATAAGAATGAACGTGAAAAAGCGGCTAAAAAGAAAAAAACAGCAGGATTGTCTTAAGCTCGTGCAGAATTTGAAAAGATAGAACCCGTACGTTTACAGGGGAGGGAATCTTTTTGAATGACGTAAGCGAACGCCTGTCGTTCTTCGCCGCTCTATATCAAGTAGACCGGCAGCCTGCGGCAGGCATGTGGCTGCTGTACGGCACGATTTTTGTGTTGGCCGTTATTGTATTTAAGCTTGGATTTGCTAAACGGCTTCCTGTGTTAAAATCAGCGGTGGTGTATGTATTTCTTGCTTTAGGTTGCACTGTTTTGACTTTTTTAGGAGTGTTTTTGCCCGTGGCAGAAGGATTGGTTGTCGCTGCGCTGATTTTAATCATTTACAAAATTCGGCTGTATCAGTCGAAAAAGGGACAGTCTGCAAAATCATAAAAGACTCAGCTTTCAGCTGAGTCTTTTTTTGTTCTGTATGTTAAGCGGCCGCTTTATTTTTTGACTTTTTCTTTTTTCTGCTGTCCCGGGTGAAACGTAAATTTTCCCGTTTTCAGCCGTTCTTCTGTTTTTTTGGCAATCCGATCGTGGCATTCCTGGCACATATATGTATGGATCGGGCGGTTTCGAAGCCGTTTCGCGATCAGGGTATCATCATCAATTGTTTCAATTTTATCGCAAATAGAACATTTGACCCTCATCATATCACCTCTTTCACTAACATGTATTATAGCACGGATCAGAAGCTGTCCAAAATAAGAAAAAGCTAAAGCGCAAGGCTATAGCTTAATCATTGTTGTTCTTTTTCATATGATGATCTGATTGATCGTTTTGTTCCTTCTCCATTTCCTGCTGCTGTTTTCTATTTAATTGATCATTTTGCTGCTTTGTTTGCGGCTCGTCTTCATTGTCAATCACATCGTTAGGCACTTCGGGAAGCACTCTGCCGACAATCGCAGCTAATTCATCCAGTATGCCTGTTACCGGATGGCCCTCACTGATTTCTCTGCTCATTTCACGCAGGCGGCTGACCGTATCGGGATCTGCAATAACAACTGCGTTGGCGCCATATCGATCATTTTTTAGAGCCTGTGCTACAGAGTATTTGATGGTTTCCACTTTGCTTCTATCCAAAGTGTCATCGACATCAATCCCAACAACAGCATAACCTCCCAGCACAACAGCTGTTGCATCCTTGACGTCGGGGTTTCTATCAGCAACGCTGACCAGATGCTTGGCTATATCCGCTCTAGTTCCATTGTCTTTTGTTTCCTGAGTTGTGTCCTTTACATGAATCGGTTTAGTCTCCTGCTGTCTTGTTGATTCTTTTTCAACATTCTGGTCCTGTTTACCTTGTTGATAGGCACAAGCGGACAGAATAAGCGTCAGCTGTATGATAATGAAAAGAATTCGCACTTGCGGGTCCCTCCTTGAAATGCTTTCATTAATTTTATTGTTGAATTAACCTTCTATCTTTATGCACAAAAACATATATTTTAGCAGGCATTCACCTTTTTCATCAAAAGAGAAGCAGGAAGAACTTTGACCCTTATATCAGGAGGCTGAGACTTGAGTAAAATTTATGTGTTAGATACGAATGTGTTATTACAGGATCCTAACGCGATATTTTCTTTTGAAGAAAACGAGGTTGTCATCCCTGCTGTCGTTTTAGAAGAGGTTGATTCAAAAAAACGGTATATGGACGAAGTTGGGAGGAATGCAAGGCACGTATCTAAGCTGATCGATGCGCTAAGGCAGAAGGGCAGGCTGCATGAGCATGTGCCGCTTGACACCGGCGGCACACTGAGAATTGAACTGAATCATCGTTCGTTTCACCAGTTGCAAGAGATCTTTATTGAAAAGACGAACGATAATCGCATATTAGCTGTTGCGAAAAACCTAAGCCTAGAGGAAGAAACAAAGGAAAATGGCAGGCCGGTTATCCTCGTCAGCAAGGATGTACTTGTCAGGGTTAAAGCGGACGCAATTGGACTTCTTGCCGAAGATTTCTTAAATGACAGGGTTGTGGACAATGATGAAATGTACAGCGGCTATAAAGATATATATATCAGCCAGCAGCTGTTCAGCTCTTTCTACGGAAAAAATCAAATTTCAGTAAACGACGTGAAGCAGCATGCGTTTTATCCGAATCAATTTGCTTTAATGAAGGATGAGCTGGGAGGGTCCTCCTCGGCTGTTGGGATTGCAGATAAAACCGGAACGGTATTAAAAAGACTCGTATTTGATGATGAACATATATGGGGGATCAGGCCGAAAAATGTGCAGCAGACAATGGCGTTAGAGCTTTTGCTGCGGGAAGATATTCCGCTTGTTACCCTGATCGGAAAAGCGGGGACCGGCAAGACGCTCTTAGCCTTGGCGGCAGGGCTATTACAGACAGAAGACTTGGGGATATATAAAAAGCTGGTCGTCGCAAGGCCAATTGTTCCTGTTGGCAAAGACATCGGATATTTGCCAGGCGAAAAAGAGGAAAAGCTAAAACCTTGGATGCAGCCAATTTTTGACAACTTAGAGTTTCTGTTCAATGCGAAAAAACCAGGGGAGCTTGAGGCTATTTTGGCGGGAATTGGCTCAATTCAGGTAGAGGCGCTGACCTATATCAGAGGGAGAAGCATTCCGGATCAATTTATTATCATTGATGAAGCGCAAAATTTGACCAGGCATGAGGTAAAAACATTGCTAACGAGAGTCGGTGAGGGCAGTAAAATAGTCTTAATGGGCGATCCTGAACAAATTGATCACCCATATTTAGACAGTCTGAACAATGGCTTGGCCTATGTGGTCGAGCGGTTTAAAGGACAACCCATCTCAGGCAGCGTGAAGCTGTTAAAAGGTGAGAGATCAGGTCTCGCCCAGCTTGCCGCTGACTTGCTGTAACATTAAATGATTTCGATTTCTTTTAAATCGGTAATCGGCTGTTTATGATGAACCGGATCTTCAAAGTAAATATGCACGGGGCCGCCTTCTTGAATCGGCTTGCCTGCCTCACTGAAATGGACAACACTGTTCAAAGCGGTTTCCAGAGAAACGGCGGCCTTTCCTGAACTTGTGACAAATACACATTGTGTCGCAGAGCTGTTCGGCTCGGCATTTTTCAGCACAGTCCCAAGTCTCATTGCAAAACTTCCGTTCATCAGTTTTTGCTTCTCGTATTGTTTTTCGGTCTTTAAAGTCGGCGGCGCAATCTGGCCCTCTCTGATGACGCGTTCTGAATCAAGCTCGGATTCATCCCCGGTAGATTGTAATGTGTCTTGACTGTCCCCTTTGCGGTCAAACGAAAATTTGCGATCATCAAAAATCCATACGCTTGGATCAATGGTAATCGGATATGTAACATTGCCTTTTACTTGGATAACGCTCATAATATGACCCCCTTCTCTCAAAATTATAAAAGTTTTCGCATGAATTGTCACTTTGTGTACAAATTATGTGTATTGAAATGCTGAGGGAACGAGGGTGTTTGCATGGTATGCCGGCATAATGATGAGCTTGAAGCCTTAGTGAAAAAGGCGAAAAAAGTAACGGACAAGGGGGAGGTAGCCAGTTATATTCCTGCCTTGGCAAAAGCTGATAAACACGATCTGTCAGTGGCGATTTATTATTCCAATAATGTTTGCCTGTCAGCAGGTGACGTAGAAAAAACATTTACGCTTCAAAGTATATCGAAAGTCCTTGCACTTGCTTTGGTATTAATGGAATACGGCAAAGATAAGGTCTTCAGTTATGTTGGACAGGAGCCCACCGGTGATCCGTTTAATTCAATTATCAAGCTGGAAACAGTAAATCCAAGCAAGCCGTTAAACCCTATGATTAATGCCGGGGCATTGGTAGTAACAAGTCTGATTAGAGGAAGAACGGTGAAAGAGAGACTTGATTATTTGCTTTCTTTTATTAGAAGGCTGACAAACAACCAAGAGATTACATACTGCCGGGAAGTGGCTGAATCCGAATACAGCACTTCAATGATTAATCGGGCAATGTGTTATTATATGAAGCAGTACGGTATTTTTGAGGATGATGTAGAAGCAGTAATGGATTTATACACGAAGCAATGCGCGATTGAGATGAGCAGCTTGGATTTAGCGAAAATCGGATCTGTATTTGCATTGAACGGCAGAAATCCTGAGACTGGGGAGCAGGTCATCTCAAAAGATGTCGCAAGAATTTGCAAAACATTTATGGTGACGTGCGGAATGTACAATGCAAGCGGGGAATTCGCAATTAAGGTCGGAATCCCTGCGAAAAGCGGCGTATCCGGCGGGATTATGGGCATTTCACCTTATGATTTCGGGATCGGTATTTTCGGTCCGGCATTGGACGGAAAAGGCAACAGCATTGCAGGTGTAAAGCTATTGGAAATCATGTCTGAGATGTACAGGCTGAGTATTTTTTAATTTATGTCATCTGCTTAAATCCTCTTGCATTTTCTGCTGATACCCTTTATGATAAATAGAAGAATTAGGTACTCGCCTGGGGAACGGAGGGATACTTTTGGCTTCAGAGATGATAGTTGACCATCGGCAAAAAGCTTTTGAACTCTTAAAAGTTGACGCTGAGAAGATTTTGAAGCTGATCCGAGTACAAATGGATAACTTAACGATGCCTCAATGTCCTCTATATGAAGAGGTCTTAGATACTCAAATGTTCGGGCTTTCGAGGGAAATCGATTTTGCTGTCCGCCTGGGATTGGTTGATGAAAAAGACGGTAAAGACCTTTTATACACATTGGAACGTGAATTGTCTGCATTGCATGACGCGTTTACAAGTAAATAAATGATAAAACTCAAACTTATTAACAGTTTGGGTTTTTTTATAACCGCTATTTTTCTCTCTTAAAGACGGTCTTTTTTTACACATTCCTTCCGAATCGTATAGAGATTCTTCGTCTCGTTTGATAAATTGTAGTAAAATAAAAAAGATAAATACATAAAAACCATAGTTAATGGAAGTTAGAAGCAGGGAAGAGGATGTTATGTTAAAAAAAATGCTAAAATCTTATGATTACTCACTGATATTCGCAATTGTTTTACTGTGCGGATTCGGTTTAGTGATGGTATACAGCTCAAGCATGATTACGGCTGTCTCCCGGTATGGAGTAAGCAGTAATTTTTTCTTCATGCGGCAGCTGTTTGCTTTAATTGCGGGTGGCGCTCTATTTATTCTCATGGCGTTGTTTCCTTACAAGGCACTGGCCCATCAAAAGTTTCAGAAGGGGATACTGCTTGTATCTGTTCTTGCGCTTATCTCACTGTTTGTTTTCGGGCATGTTGCCGGAAACGCGCAGAGCTGGTTTAAAATCGGCGGAATGAGTATCCAGCCGGGGGAATTTGTGAAACTGGTCGTGATTTTATATCTTGCAGCCGTATATGCAAAAAAACAAAGTTATATCGACCATCTGTTAACGGGAGTAGCCCCTCCGGTAGTCATGACGCTTGTGATTTGCGGGTTAATTGCCATGCAGCCTGATTTCGGTACAGCCATGATTATCGGGTTAATTGCGACGTGCATGATCTTGTGCTCCGGCTTCAGCGGAAAGACACTGATGAGGCTTGTCATACTGGGCGGAATTGTTTTGATTTTAGTCAGCCCGATTATCTATTTGAATCAGGATAAAATTTTAACTGAAGGCCGTTTAGCGCGTTTTGAGAGTCTTGAAGACCCATTTAAGTATGCAAATTCATCAGGTTTGCAAGTGATCAATTCTTATTATGCGATCGGCTCAGGCGGCATTTTCGGTCTGGGGCTCGGTGAAAGTATCCAAAAATACGGATATCTGCCTGAATCACACACTGACTTTATTATGGCTGTCATTGCTGAAGAGCTCGGCATTTTTGGGGTATTGTTTGTGATTTTCTTATTGGGTTTTGTCGTCATAAAAGGTTTTTATATTGCCAGAAAATGCGAGGACCCGTTTGGAAGTCTTCTAGCGATCGGCATTTCAAGCATGATTGCCATCCAGTCGTTTATTAACCTTGGCGGTGTCAGCGGATTAATTCCGATTACAGGGGTTACCCTGCCATTTATCAGTTACGGGGGCTCTTCTTTGGTGCTGCTGCTGGGGAGTATGGGGATATTAGCGAATATCAGCATGTTTGTAAAATATTCAGAGAATAAGAAAAAGAGAGAACCCTTGGCGACGAAGGGACTGAAAAAGAAACAGCTTAAAAAAACTGTTTATCAGTAAAAAACAAGTGTGTACAGGGGAAGGATATTCCGCTATGATAGATTATATTCCATTCGGGTAAGGGGGAAAAAAGTTTGTCTCAGCAATCGATACAAAAAGTATTAGTAGCAAACAGGGGAGAAATTGCAATCCGAATATTCCGGGCGTGTACCGAGTTGAATATTCGTACAGTTGCGGTCTATTCAAAAGAAGATTCCGGTTCCTACCATCGGTACAAAGCGGATGAAGCATACTTGGTCGGTGAAGGGAAAAAACCGATTGATGCTTACCTGGATATTGAAGGGATCATTGATATTGCGAAAAGAAACAAAGTCGATGCAATTCATCCGGGATACGGTTTCTTATCTGAAAATATTCATTTTGCGAGACGATGTGAAGAAGAAGGCATCGTATTCATTGGTCCAAAATCCGAGCATCTCGATATGTTTGGTGACAAGGTAAAAGCGCGTGAGCAGGCAGAAAAAGCCGGAATCCCCGTGATTCCCGGAAGCGACGGTCCTGCAGAAACGCTTGAAGCTGTTGAACAATTTGGACAAGCTAACGGTTATCCGATTATCATTAAAGCTTCGCTTGGCGGCGGCGGCCGCGGTATGCGGATTGTCAGAGCTGAAAGTGAAGTCAAAGAAGCATATGAACGTGCAAAATCAGAGGCGAAAGCAGCCTTTGGCAATGATGAAGTTTATGTAGAAAAATTAATTGAAAATCCGAAACATATTGAAGTTCAGGTGATTGGAGACAAGCAGGGCAATGTCGTCCATCTTTTTGAAAGGGATTGTTCCGTTCAACGACGCCACCAAAAGGTCATTGAAGTGGCGCCAAGTGTGTCGCTGTCACCTGAATTAAGGGATCAAATTTGTGAGGCGGCTGTTGCGCTTGCGAAAAATGTAAACTATATAAATGCGGGGACGGTCGAATTCCTTGTTGCAAACAACGAGTTCTACTTTATTGAAGTAAATCCTCGCGTGCAAGTTGAACACACGATAACAGAAATGATTACGGGTGTCGATATTGTTCAAACACAGATCCTTGTTGCCCAAGGGCACAGTCTTCACAGCAAAAAAGTAAATATTCCTGAGCAAAAGGACATTTTTACAATCGGCTATGCCATTCAGTCACGGGTTACGACTGAGGATCCGCAAAATGATTTCATGCCTGATACAGGAAAAATTATGGCTTACCGTTCAGGCGGCGGTTTTGGTGTCCGTCTTGATACCGGAAACAGCTTCCAAGGCGCCGTGATCACACCATACTATGATTCACTGCTCGTTAAGCTTTCAACTTGGGCTTTAACGTTTGAACAGGCGGCTGCCAAAATGGTACGAAACCTTCAGGAGTTTAGAATCAGAGGCATAAAAACGAACATTCCGTTCCTTGAGAACGTTGCAAAACATGAGAAGTTCCTGACAGGGCAATATGATACGTCTTTCATTGATACAACGCCTGAATTATTTATTTTCCCTAAACAAAAAGACCGCGGAACGAAGATGCTCACTTACATCGGCAATGTGACAGTGAACGGCTTCCCTGGAATCGGGAAAAAAGAAAAACCGGCGTTTGACAAGCCGTTAACCGTAAAGATAGACGCTGATCAGCAGCCCGCCAGAGGAACAAAGCAAATTCTCGATGAAAAAGGTGCAGAAGGGCTTGCAAATTGGGTTAAGGAGCAGAAATCTGTCCTTTTAACTGATACAACATTCAGGGATGCCCACCAATCGTTATTGGCAACTAGAATCAGATCGCATGATTTGAAAAAAATCGCAAATCCAACGGCTGCATTATGGCCTGAACTGTTCAGTATGGAAATGTGGGGAGGCGCGACCTTCGATGTAGCCTACCGATTCCTAAAAGAGGATCCGTGGAAACGTTTGGAAGACCTTCGTGAAGAAGTGCCGAATACCTTATTTCAGATGCTGCTTCGCTCATCAAATGCGGTCGGCTATACGAATTATCCGGACAATGTGATTAAACAATTTGTGAAGCAATCAGCTCAATCGGGCATTGATGTGTTCCGTATTTTCGACAGCTTAAACTGGGTAAAAGGAATGACGTTAGCCATTGATGCCGTTCGGGATACCGGCAAAGTGGCAGAAGCGGCGATTTGTTATACGGGAGATATCCTTGACAAGAACCGGACGAAGTACGATCTTGCTTATTATACATCGATGGCGAAGGAGCTTGAGGCGGCCGGTGCCCATATTCTCGGGATTAAAGATATGGCAGGGCTGTTAAAACCGCAGGCTGCATATGAACTCGTTTCAACGTTGAAAGAAAAGATCGACATTCCGGTTCACCTTCATACACATGATACGAGCGGAAACGGTATTTATATGTATGCAAAAGCTGTGGAAGCCGGTGTTGATATCATAGATGTGGCGGTCAGCTCAATGGCGGGATTAACGTCACAGCCTAGCGCGAGCGGATTTTATCATGCGATGGAAGGCAACAACCGCCGTCCGGAAATGAATGTCCAAAACGTTGAATTGCTGTCCCAATATTGGGAGTCAGTGCGTAAATATTATAGTGAATTTGAAAGCGGAATGAAGTCTCCGCATACTGAAATTTATGAGCACGAGATGCCAGGGGGCCAATACAGCAACCTGCAGCAGCAGGCCAAGGGAGTAGGCCTTGGCGACCGCTGGAATGAAGTCAAGGAAATGTACAGACGCGTGAACGATATGTTCGGTGACATCGTCAAGGTAACGCCTTCTTCAAAAGTAGTCGGAGATATGGCACTCTATATGGTGCAAAACAACCTGACTGAAAAAGACATTTACGAAAAAGGCGAATCATTAGATTTCCCTGATTCTGTTGTGGAGCTTTTCAAAGGGAATATCGGGCAGCCTCATGGCGGATTCCCGGAAAAACTGCAAAAGCTGATCTTAAAAGGGCAGGAGCCGATTACGGTCAGACCGGGCGAACTGCTTGAGCCGGTATCATTTGAAGCGATCAAACAGGAATTTAAAGAGCAGCATAACTTGGAAATTTCAGATCAGGACGCTGTGGCGTATGCCCTTTATCCTAAAGTTTTCACTGATTATGTGAAAACGACAGAAAGCTACGGAGACATCTCGGTATTAGATACACCGACATTCTTCTACGGCATGACATTAGGTGAAGAGATAGAAGTTGAAATTGAGCGCGGCAAAACGCTGATCGTTAAGCTGATTTCAATCGGTGAGCCTCAGCCTGACGCCACTCGCGTCGTTTATTTCGAACTGAACGGGCAGCCGCGTGAAGTAGTCATTAAAGATGAAAGCATTAAGTCTTCCGTTCAGGAAAGGCTGAAAGCAGACCGGACAAATCCGAGCCATATCGCAGCTTCCATGCCTGGAACCGTTATTAAGGTATTGACTGAAGCAGGTACAAAAGTCAATAAAGGTGATCATTTGATGATTAATGAAGCGATGAAAATGGAAACAACGGTTCAAGCCCCTTTCTCAGGAACAGTCAAGCAGGTTCATGTGAAAAATGGCGAGCCGATTCAAACGGGAGATCTGCTCCTCGAAATTGAAAAAGCATAAAAAACAAAGAGTGTATATCATTTGATATACACTCTTGTTTTTTATGGAAAATGCGGAGTGAAACTGTTTAGAAGAGATGTAAGCGGCCTTCAAAGATTATACAGTAGTGCTGTCACAAGCCAATTCCTTTTCAAAATCAAACAGGCTTTTATACCGGCGATCTTTTAGATACTTTATTACTCTAGGCTCTATCTGATTATCCATGGTCAAAAGGGTTTATTTTCATGAAGTGATACTAATACAAAGGCTGGCCATTGAAACAATAAAGCGCCAAAACAAGACATAAAAAAAGACCAAAGCCGCTTAAGGCTTTGGTCTAGAGTCTTTATGACTGTCTGGATTCGTAACGGAAGCGAGCAATCAATAATAAGAAGTAGCATAAAACGCCAAACAGACAGGCAATAAAGAACGAGTGGGCAAGTGCAAAGCCCAGTGCCAGTTCAGTGTATACGATCATAATACCTGACAGTGCTTGTAATGTGATGAACATAAGACACGAGATCCATCCCCAAAAAATCTGTTTTTGATCTTTATAGGAAGTGATAGCATGAACAGCGGCAACAATAATCCATACAAATAATAGTAAGGCTGCTGCTCTGTGGCCCATTTGCACCCATTCATGGAATTGGGTCGGAAGTCCATTGTTCAGCGGGCTGCACAGCGGCACATCAGGACATGCCAGACTTGATTCGGTGTGTCTTACATATGCGCCTGTATACACAACGATATAGGAATATATTAAAATTCCTATCATGTGAAATTGCATCTTTTTGCCGATTTGAAGCGGCTTAACCAGTTTTCTGACTGATTTATCAGCTTCAAATATGAGTAATGTCAAAATAAGCACTGAAGCAAAAGAAATTAATGAGATGCCGAAGTGAAGCGCCATTATCAGCGCGTTCGAACCGAAAACGACAGCCAATGCGCCAAGCAATGCCTGTAGAAATAAAAAGATAATAGACATGATCGCGAGAAACGTTGTTTCACGGAAAATCGGCGTGATTTTTCTCCATGACCAAAACGCAAGGCTTAACACAAGGATAATAGAGATCCCGCTTGCAAATCTGTGGCTCCATTCAATAATTGAGGCCGGATTCAGTTCAGGGAAAAAACGGCCGTGACACAGCGGCCACTGTCTGCCACATCCTTGGCCGGAACCTGTTTTTGTAACGAGAGCACCCCCGATTAAAACAATAAGCATGACAAATGTCGTCAAGACACCGAGAGCTTTTAATGCTTTATTCATACAATATTCACCTTCTCAACATACTGCTGCAATTTTATATACGTTCCAAGTGTAAGCGAATATGTGTTTTGTGGCAATTCCCAGAGGCTTTTGTTCACAAAAATATAATAGAATGACGGCTTCTGGAAAATGTACACTTGATTATTCGTGCCGGGTCTGATAGAAATAAGGTAAACACAATGCCAATTTGGCGGTTGCCTGCATCTTTGGTAAAATTCATAAAAAGTTCACAAATAAATTCCTGTTTGTCGTTTAATATTTAATAGGATGTTTTTTTACAAGATGTTATCTTGTATGATAGAGTTGCAGGTTTTTTTATTCTCCTGCGTTAGGTTTGTAAGGGAGGTTTACGTTATGGCTAACTCCAGAATCTTAAATGATACAGCTATAGACGGACAAATTGAAGAAACAACGGCATGGAAAGATTTTCTGTCCCTTATAAAAATAGGGATCGTCAATTCTAACCTCATCACGACTTTCACTGGAATGTGGCTTGCACTACATATTTCCGGTTTAAGTTTTTTAGGCAATATAAACACCGTTCTTCTTACACTAATCGGTTCATCTCTGATTATTGCGGGTTCTTGCGCAATCAATAACTGGTATGACCGGGATATTGACCATCTTATGGAGCGCACGAAAGTAAGACCTACGGTTACGGGTAAAATTCAGCCGAGTCAGGCGTTATGGTCAGGAATTTTGCTGGTTGCTTTAGGATTGATTATGCTGCTGATGACAACTGTCATGGCTGCTGTCATCGGTTTTATCGGAGTCTTTACGTATGTTGTATTGTACACAATGTGGACGAAACGCCGCTATACGATTAACACTGTAGTGGGAAGCGTTTCAGGTGCAGTGCCGCCGCTTATCGGGTGGACGGCAGTGGAAGGGAATATCGGTGTCGTAGCATGGGTGTTATTCATGATTTTATTTATTTGGCAGATTCCTCACTTCTTAGCATTGGCTATTAAGAAAACTGAGGATTACAGAGCTGCAAATATTCCGATGCTTCCTGTCGTATACGGATTTGAAGTGACAAAAAGACAAATTATTGTGTGGGTTGCGTGCCTGATGCCGCTTCCGTTTTTCCTTGGTAGCCTAGGGCTTCCAATTGTCATCCTCGGTTTGCTGTTAAATATCGGCTGGCTGATTCTTGGCTTAATGGGATTCCGCTCCAAGAATATTATGAAGTGGGCAACGCAGATGTTCGTATACTCACTTAACTACATGACTATCTATTTCGTTGCCATGGTTGTCTTAACTCTTTTCTAAAAAATAGATATGCTGCTTGTTTTATCGCTTCAAAATAAACGATGACAACTAGTAAATGCCGCCTTGACCTCTTGTTTAATCAGGCGGCTTTACTTTTATACATAGATGGCATTTTGAGTAAAAAAACTCATAATTTAAGAGAAGAGGAAATGTAAGTGCTTTATTGGTGATAGGCTGGAGGCGATGGTTTTCGATCTGCTTTCCGCCTTTGTATTGACCAGAAAAGGGGTTGGGTGAAATGGTAAAGCATTGGCGTCTTATTTTATTATTAGCCTTAGTGCCGCTTCTATTAAGCGGATGTGGAAAACCTTTTTTATCCACGCTCAAGCCTGCTGGCGAGGTGGCTGATAAACAGTATGACCTGACAGTGCTCAGCACATTGATTATGGTGGTTGTTGTTGCAGTAGTATCTGTTATCTTCTTTTATGTGATTGTGAGATTCAGAAGATCACGGGTTGGTGAGAACACGATACCGAAACAGGTAGAGGGGAATAAATTTTTAGAAATCACATGGACCGTGATCCCGATTTTGCTGCTCATTATTCTTGTGATTCCTGTTGTATTATATACGCTGGAGCTAGCAGACACATCACCAATGGATAAGAAAGGCCGCAAAGCTGAGGATGCTCTTGTAGTCAATGTCCGGGCAAATTTATACTGGTGGGAGTTTGAATACCCCGATTACGGCATTATCACAAGCCAGGAGCTGATTGTGCCGACAGACCAGCGTGTATATTTTAATTTAAAAGCTTCTGATGTGAAACATTCCTTCTGGATTCCTTCAGTTGGAGGAAAACTCGATACGAATACGGATAATGAAAATAAGTTCTTCCTGACATTTGATTCGAAACGAAGCAAAGAGGCAGGAGATATGTTTTTTGGAAAGTGTGCAGAGCTTTGCGGCCCTTCACATGCGCTGATGGATTTTAAAGTGAAGACAATGTCTGCAAAGGAATTTCAGGGCTGGACAAAAGAAATGAAAAACTATAAATCTACAGTAGAGAGTGATTTGGCTAAGCAGGGTGAAGAACTGTTTAAAGAGAAAAACTGCCTGAGCTGCCATGCGGTAGAGCCGAATGATAAGCGTGCAGAAGCCGCTAGAACGGCACCAAACTTGGCGACCTTCGGTGAGAGGACAAAAGTGGCAGGGGTGAAAGAGGCCAACAAAGAAAATGTGAAGGCCTGGCTGAAGGACCCTGACAGCATAAAGCCGGGGAACAAAATGACAGGAACATATCCAAAGCTCTCAGACAACGAAACAGATGCGCTTTATGAATACTTAAAAGGCTTAAAAGCGGAAAGCAAGTAGGGAAGAAAGGGAGATATTGGGGGAGGTCACATATGTTGAATGCGCTTACAGAAAAGCGGACGCGCGGATCTATGCTTTGGGATTATTTGACGACGGTGGACCATAAAAAAATCGCGATTCTTTATTTAGCGGCAGGAGGATTCTTCTTTCTTGTCGGGGGAATTGAAGCGATGTTTATCAGAATTCAGCTTGCAAAGCCGGAAAATGCGTTTCTCAGTGCTCAAGCGTACAATGAAGTAATGACTATGCACGGAACGACGATGATCTTTCTGGCTGCGATGCCGCTTTTATTTGCCTTGATGAATGCGGTTGTGCCATTGCAGATCGGGGCTCGGGACGTTTCGTTTCCATTTTTAAATGCGCTTGGTTTTTGGCTCTTCTTTTTCGGAGGCATTTTCTTAAATCTAAGCTGGTTTTTGGGCGGAGCGCCAGATGCGGGCTGGACGTCATATGCCTCTCTTTCGCTTCATTCAAAAGGGCACGGCATAGACTTTTTCGTCCTCGGACTCCAAATATCGGGGCTCGGGACGCTGATAGCCGGGATTAACTTTTTGGCCACGATTATCAATATGAGGGCTCCGGGCATGACGTACATGAGGCTGCCTTTGTTTACATGGACGACATTCGTGGCCTCGGCATTGATCTTGTTTGCCTTTCCGCCGCTTACGGTCGGATTGGCTCTTATGATGCTGGATCGGCTGTTCGGAACCAATTTCTTTAATCCCGAGCTTGGAGGGAATACGGTCATTTGGGAGCATTTATTTTGGATTTTCGGCCATCCGGAGGTTTATATCCTAATTTTGCCTGCATTCGGTATTTTTTCCGAGGTCATCCCTGTGTTCGCCAGAAAGCGTTTGTTTGGCTATTCTTCAATGGTTTTTGCAATCGTGCTCATCGGCTTTCTGGGCTTTATGGTTTGGGTGCACCACATGTTCACGACTGGTCTCGGCCCGATTGCAAATGCAATTTTTGCGGTTGCCACAATGGCTATCGCGATTCCGACCGGGATTAAGATTTTTAACTGGCTGTTGACGATTTGGGGAGGAAATGTGAAGTATACAACCGCAATGCTGTATGCTGTCTCATTTATTCCATCTTTTGTGCTTGGCGGTGTGACGGGAGTCATGCTGGCAGCGGCCGCTGCTGATTATCAGTTCCATGATACGTATTTTGTGGTGGCGCACTTCCACTACGTCATCATTGGCGGCGTGGTATTCGGCCTATTAGCCGGTGTTCATTTCTGGTGGCCGAAAATGTTCGGTAAAATTCTGCATGAGACGATGGGGAAAATTTCATTTGTACTGTTTTTTATCGGTTTTCACCTCACGTTTTTCATTCAGCATTTTGTCGGTTTAATGGGGATGCCGCGCCGGGTTTATACGTTTTTGCCAGGCCAGGGTCTTGAAACCGGCAACTTGATCAGTACAATCGGGGCGTTTTTTATGGCGGCAGCTGTTATTCTTCTGCTGGTCAATGTCATTTGGACATCGGTAAAAGGCGAGTATGTAGGCGATGATCCATGGCATGACGGACGTACGCTTGAATGGGCCGTTTCTTCGCCGCCGCCGGAGTATAACTTTAAACAGCTTCCTTTTGTCAGAGGACTTGATCCGCTTTGGATCGAGAAGCAGGCAGGTCACAAATCAATGACACCGGCGGAACCGGTTGATGATATTCATATGCCAAACGGCTCAATCCTGCCGCTCATCATTTCCTTCGGCCTTTTTGTCGCAGCGTTCGGGCTGCTGTACAGAAGCGATTACGCTTGGGGCTTGCCAGTGATCTTTATCGGACTCGGCATCACCTTTATTACGATGCTGCTCCGCTCAGTCATTGATGATCACGGCTATCATATTCATAAAGAGGAACTGCCGAACGATGATAAAGGGGTGAAGGCATAATGCAAATTCAAGAAAAATTCACCGCAGAAACCTTTCCAGCTTCTCCTGAAAAAGTAACACTGGAAGGGAAAAATAAATTTCTAGGCTTTTGGCTTTTTCTTGGCGGAGAGACTGTTCTGTTTGCGTCTCTCTTCGCCACGTTTCTGGCGCTTCGGAATTCAAACGCCAGTGATCCGCCTACAACCGAAATGTTCGACGTAACACTTGTATTCATTGCGACAATGCTGTTATTAACGAGCAGTTTAACGAGTGTGTACGCGATGTACCACATGAAGAACTTTTCCTTCGGCAAGATGCAGCTTTGGCTGGGAATTACGGTTTTATTGGGGGCGGGCTTTTTAGGACTGGAAATCTATGAGTTTAAGCACTACACCCATGAATTTGGCTTTACCATCACAAGCTCTGCGCTCGGTTCTGCGTTTTACACGCTTGTCGGTACACACGGCGCCCACGTGGCGTTTGGGCTGATGTGGATCAGCACGCTGATGATCCGCAATGCCAAGAGAGGGCTGAACCTGTATACGGCGCCTAAGTTTTACGTTGCCAGCCTTTATTGGCACTTTATTGATGTCGTGTGGGTCTTCATCTTTACCGTTGTATATTTAATGGGGATGGTGGGATAAACATGGTCGGTAAAAAAAGCAGAGGGCATATCAACAGCGACCTTGAATTTAAGAAAAAAAAGCACGCCCAGGAGATGAAATATCAGGTTTTGTCTTTTGGTTTAATGATCGGTCTTACGATTGTTGCATTTCTGACTGTGGCAACAGATGGTGTTGCAAGCTGGTTTACGATTCCTTTCATTATTTTGCTTGCTGCAATTCAAGTCATCTTTCAGCTGTATTATTTCATGCATATGAATCAAAAAGGGCATGAGGCGCCGGCATTGTTTTTGTATTCAGGGGTGTTTGTCGCGTTTATCACTGTGCTTGCGTTTGTCACAATTATATGGTGGTAATTTGAACAGCCGCCGGAGGTGAAGAAATGAATCAGTTGGAGATATTTGGGTTTCGCGCCATGTGGAGCCCTTATCTTTTTTGTATCCTGTTAGGCATTACGGCGATTTATCTCTATTTTTACAGGCGAATGTTTTCAAAGCCGAATCGAATAACTGGAAAAGAGATGGTGTGTTTTCTGTCGGCAATGCTGTTTTTATATGCGGCCGAGGGAAGCCCTGTTGATTTGCTCGGACATATTATGTTTAGCGCGCATATGGTACAGATGGCTGTCCTGTATTTGGTTGTACCGCCGCTGTTGATCGCTGGAATTCCTGCATGGCTCTGGGAGAACATCATTTTCAGGCCTGCCATCAAACCGGTTTTTTCCTTTTTCACGAAGCCCTTAATTGCTTTGCTTTTGTTTAATGGCATTTTTTCTTTATATCATGTACCGCTTATATTTGATACTGTCAAAACTGATTCGTTTTACCATACATTCATCACTTGGCTTATCTTTGTGCTTGCATTCTTCATGTGGTGGCCGCTTGTTCATAAGGTGGGGCGTCTACGTCAGCTCAACGGCTTGATGAAGCTGGGGTATATTATGGCGGACGGTATGCTGCTCACACCTGCTTGCGCCTTAATCATGTTCAGCGGTGCGCCGTTATACGCCACCTATACAGATCCGTCTGCATGGGCCGAGGCAATGAGCCTTTGCGTGCCTGCGGATATGATGGGGCAGGTCCCATTAACAGGACCGGAGATGTTGAATACACTGCCTTTGTTAGAGGATCAGCAGCTCGGGGCCGTCATGATGAAAATCATTCAGGAAATTGTGTACGGTACTTTTTTGGCGATTATTTTTTTCCAATGGGTGAAGAAAGAAAGGGAAAAGGACGGGCAGGAGGAGCCGCCGTATATTCAGCAGACGATATCATAAAAGGTACAGCGGAATATGCTGTACCTTTTCGTTACATTTGAACTGTTTTTAACATGTCGGATATGTCCTGAATCAGTGCTTTGCTTTTTGTCACAACCTGTACGGGAAACTCTTCCGTTTCTCCATACTCTACTCCGTGCGGGTAGTAATGCTTGCCTAGGAGAGGGGACATTAATTGAATCACCGCGCGTCCGCTTCCGACATCACCCTCTGCCGCAATTCCTTGTATCCGCAGGTAAAACGTGCCCTCAATCGTCGAAAACTTCTTGTCATAGGTGACTCTCTCGTAATCCCATTGGCCTGCTCTGATGAGACCTTTGCTTTCCATTAAGTCGTCTAGCAAGCTGAGTTCAGCCTTAACCCCTTCAAGTCCGCTTTCAGTAAACTTCAACACCGACCCCTCCTTATAAAAATTACCTTTCCTGACAATCATAGTATGAAAGCGTTAAACTTTCAATGAATCTTCTTCTTTTGAAAGTATGCAAAAATTAAATTTTGACGACAATAGCACTAGACTAAAGGAGGTTAAACGGATGACAAAAATAAAAGATCTGATGACAGCCGACTTGCAATATTGCACGGTATTAGATAATGTATATGAAGCTGCAGTAAAGATGAAGGACGCGAATGTAGGAGCGATTCCAGTGGTTGATGAGGATGGGGAAACATTGGTCGGCATCGTGACCGACCGTGATCTCGTGTTAAGAGGAATCGCCATCAAAAAACCGAACTCGCAAAAAATCACTGACGCAATGACCGAAAAACCTGTCAGTGTGGAGGAAGATGCTTCAGTTGATGAGGTTCTTCATTTGATGGCATCGCATCAGCTCAGAAGGATACCAGTTACAAAAAATAAAAAACTGACTGGAATTGTCACGCTTGGTGATCTTTCTTTATCAGAGCAAACAAATGAACGTGCCGGCAGCGCCTTATCGGATATTTCCGAAGGTGATAATCGAGAAGAAGGCTTTTTTCATTAACACATAAATCTTTGACATGTTAAATAGGCTGTATTGTAATGGGTTGTAAGGCAAGACATTGTGAATCGCCATGGGGGTGATAGATTGAAAAATATATTGAGAGCAATGGTTATCCTCTTGATTATTTGCGGAACTTATGTTCTGTTTATTCAATATGGATCTGTTCCTGAAAAGAAATCAAATGACAGCGAGCCTCAGGTGTCAAATGAGGAAGCACAAAGCGGCAAACGAATACATATGCCGACTTCAGGATTATTGTCCTTCATGGGCAAGTCCGCCGATGAAGTAACGAAAAAGCTTGGGGAACCTGAACGCATTGACCCTTCAGCTTATGATTACGATTGGTGGGTATACAATCAAGGTAAGGACCAATATATCCAAATCGGGGTATTAAACAATAAAGTGGTCACATTATTCGCTGCTGGGAATGATATTAACGCCAAGCCTTTCAAAATTGGCGAATCAACCGGAGATGTGTTCAAGACGACCCAGGTGGCGCCATTTGTGAATGTAGAGTATAAAGGAAATTCCTATCGGTTTGAGTTTTCTGAAGAGGATATCAATACAAGACCGACTGTAAAGGTAGGAAAAATGTATGTCCAGCTGTATATGGACAAATTTGAAGGGAAGCTATCCAGCATCAGGGCGTTTGATGCGCAGACCTTTGTAAAGCAAAGGCCTTATGAGGTTGTATACCGCGGCGAATTAATCAAACCTAAAACCGTTTCAGATGAGAAGTGGAAAAAGATCCAAACAACGAGCGAAAAGCAAATACTTGATTTGACGAATGTCATACGCGTCAAACATGGACTTGCGAAGCTTGAGTGGGATCAGCCGACGGCGGAAGTCGCCTTTGGGCATAGCGAGGATATGAAGGAAAATAATTATTTCTCACATGTTTCTAAGAAATACGGCTCACTGAAAGACCGCTTAGAAGAAGGGCATGTTGACTTTCAGCAAGCGGGAGAAAATATCGCATACAATTATGTGGACGGTCCGGCCGCTGTAGAAGGCTGGCTGAATAGCGAAGGCCATCGAAAAGCGCTTCTGAATTCAGATTATACGCATCTTGGTGTCGGAGTAGACCGAAAATATTACACCCAAAATTTTATTAAGCGATGGTAATGAAAGCCGCGGACGAATGGTTCCGGGCTTTTTCTAATTTCACACAAGCTGGTCTTGCGCTAAGAGAAGTGTAAACACAGACGGTTCCATATGTTACTTTTCTTGCTGTTGCTGAGGAGCCGATTCGCCCTTCTTCTTAAGGCTTTTCACCAGTGTTTAGGGACAGCGCTAAAAATTCATTTGTGAATGAATATAGGCGAACACAATGCCCGACAAAACGATACATTGTAGTAGGTAACGATTTTCGGAGGGGGTGAGGATTGTGGCGAATCAACATGCCAATCATTCAATCAATGACTTTAAACAATTCGTCAAAAAGCATCCCAAGCTGATAAAAGAAGTGCGAAAAGAACAAAGAAGCTGGCAGGACGTATATGAAAATTGGGTTCTCTTCGGGGAGGGCGACCCGATTTGGGATCCGTATCGGGAACCGGAAGAAGCTGCAGAGGCTGTGCCCGAAACACCGCAAAAAAATGATTTTGTCACGAAAATGGTGACTGCGGTGAAAAAGATGGATGTCAATCAAATGAACGAACAAATCAATAAAATGAGCCAGTCAATCTCATCGTTGCAAAGCCTTCTTAATACATTTTCCGGGAACAGCCAGAAGCAATCTCAGCCAGGCTCTGGACAGCATCCTTTTTCTTTTCGAAAGGATTAAAAAAGGGGATCTCATATGCGCAAAGAGGTGCAGGAATATATTTTCGCAAACGAAGAACGGAAACGATTCATCAGAGAGCAGCCGATATGGTACCGCAGGCTTTCGAGAAAACCGGATGATCTGTCCACCTTTCAGCTTGAGATGATGAATTTTTATGAAAAAACCATTCCGCATCGGGTGAATCAGTTTACAAACGGGATTCAAATGGCGCAAATGATGATGCAAATGTTCCAAGCGATGCGGACAAAAGATTAAAAGGCCCGGGAAAGGGTCTTTTTCGTGCGTCCATACGGAGTTTGTTTTCGGCTGTGGTTAAGCATTTTCCAATTGGCTGGTTTCATGGTAAACTAACAACTGGAGGTGCATGTTATGTATGCGACGATGGAATCCGTGCGGCTTCAAAGTGAAGCTCAGCAGCTTGCCGAGATGATTCTGCAGTCGGAGACGGCTGAGAACTACCGCAATTGTTACAAGCGTCTCCAGGAAGATGAAGAGGCAGGGCGGATTATTCGTTCTTTTATCAAAATAAAAGAGCAGTATGAGGATGTACAGCGTTTTGGCAAATATCATCCTGACTATAGAGAAATATCCCGGAAAATGAGGGAGATCAAACGTGAGCTGGACCTGAACGACAAGGTGGCTGACTTCAAGAGAGCTGAAAATGAACTCCAGTCCATTCTTGATGAGGTCAGCGTCGAGATTGGGACAGCTGTTTCGGAGCATGTGAAAGTTCCGACTGGGAACCCTTATTTTGACGGTTTGTCTTCATGCGGAGGCGGCTGCGGTTCAGGCGGAAGCTGCGGATGTAAAGTGTCCTGACGAGACTGGCCGTCTCGTCTTTTACATATAAAAGAAATCAGGCAGGTGATTGTATTGGAGAATAGGCGCCAGGGCATGGTTGTGTATCTGCACTCCCTAAAGCAAAGCAAAATGCTGAGAAAGTTCGGGAATGTGCACTATGTATCAAAACGATTAAAATATGTCGTACTGTACTGTGATATGGACCAAATTGAAAAAACAATGGACAAGATTGCGTCTTACTCTTTTGTGAAAAAAGTAGAGCCTTCTTATAAACCGTTTTTAAAATTGGAATTCGAGTCAAAGCTTGATAAGGCAAAAGAATACGATTATAAAATCGGAATATAGCAATAAAAAAAACCCCCGCAGACATCTGCGGGGTCCTTCTATTCCTTAATATGTTAAGGAGAAGGCAAAGGGAGAGGAGAAACCGGAGGAAGAACTTATGGGGAAACGTAAGTCTTCTCCGCGGTTGGCAACAACATCCTCTAGATGCTGTTGCTTATAGTATGGACAAGGATCATGCTGCCTATACACCTGTTTATCAAGATTAGCGTTCATTGTTTGGGAGAATGCTTTATGTTAAGATAGGATTGATTTTTTTCTATGTACATAGCGGCGTCCGGCCGAATAAAGAAACAAAATAGCTTTTAGAAAAAGTGGTGTGGAACATGAGAGTAATTTCTGGATCAAAAAAAGGCCGTTCACTAAAGGCTGTGCCGGGAACATCAACAAGACCGACAACCGACAAAGTGAAGGAATCCATTTTCAATATGATCGGCCCTTATTTTGATGGGGGCAGGGGACTAGACTTATTCGCAGGGAGCGGAGGTCTTGGAATCGAAGCGCTTTCACGCGGGTTTGAGCATTGTATATTCGTTGACCGTGATTTTAAGGCCATTCAAACGGTAAAATCTAATTTGAAAACGCTGGAGCTTACAAAACATGCACAGGTATACCGCAATGAAGCGGAACGTGCTTTGCACGCTGCTGCAAAGAGAGAAACCGGCTTTCGCGGCATTTTTCTCGATCCGCCGTATAAGGAACAAAAGCTGAAAGCACTTTTAACTTTGATTGACGAATATCAAATGCTGGAAGAAGACGGCTTTATCGTCGCTGAGCATGACAGAGAGGTCGAGCTTCCCGAAACCGTAGGAGATCTTGTGATGACAAGAAAAGAAACCTATGGGCTTACAGGTGTGGCGATTTATAAAAAGAGGGGGTAGTGAGGTGGCGAGTATAGCTGTCTGTCCCGGCAGTTTTGATCCGGTGACCTACGGGCATCTGGACATCATCAAACGCGGGGCGCATATTTTTGAACAAGTGTATGTATGTGTGCTGAATAATTCTTCAAAAAAGCCTTTGTTCAGTGTAGAGGAACGGTGTGAGCTTCTGAGAGAAGTGACAAAAGACATTCCGAACATAACAGTTGAAACATCACAAGGACTGTTAATTGATTATGCAAAAAGAAAAAATGCCAAAGCGATATTAAGAGGCTTGAGAGCTGTATCAGATTTTGAATACGAGATGCAGGGAACGTCAGTAAACCGTGTGCTTGATGAATCCATTGAGACATTTTTCATGATGACAAACAATCAGTATTCGTTTTTAAGTTCAAGTATCGTAAAAGAAGTGGCGAGATACAACGGCTCGGTATCAGAATTTGTACCGCCGGAAGTAGAGCTTGCGCTTCAGCAAAAATACAGACAAGGATGAGGGGGTTGACTCATCCTTTTTTTGTGCCGTTTGTCAGTCTGTAAGAAAAAATGATAATGTACGTAAACAGCGCGCATAGTGTGACAGCAGGTCCGATCTGCACAAGCAGATTCCAGCCGTTTATAAATGCAGTCGGCATGTCACTGCTATTAAAAGATTTAAACACATACTGATAAGGATCATGCCACGCCGTGTAAAGCGGTTTCCATAAAAGCATGACGAAGACAGCGGCATAAACGCCCTGCAGCAAACGTGCGATAAAGAATGGTTTAAATCTAATATCAGTTTCCGATAAAATACCTGCCACTTGAGCTTGTACGGAAAAGCCGCTAAACCCGAGAATAAAGCTGACGATAATCGCTTTTTGCAGAAGAGAAACATCTGTCTCGCTGACAAGCTTGCTGCCTAACGTGATTTCAAACATCCCCGATAAAAGCGGAATGTCCAATTGAGCCGGAAGCTGGAACAAAGTCAGCGCGCCTTTTGTGAAAACAGACAAAATATCAGTCAGCTGAACCACGGACAACAGCCGATTGAAGACAGAAAATAAAATAATAAAGCCGCCTACCATAAGAAGCGTTTGAACAGAAGACGTCACGGCGTCGCCTAAAATTTTGCCCAAAGGCCGTTTTTCCGCAAGTCTGGCGGTATGAAGGGCGTGTAACGCATCTTTGATCGATGGAAAGGGTATCGTTTTCTTTCTTCTGAGATGCTGCTCTTCCTTGCGGCCGTAGGAACGCATCGTTAAACCGACAGCCAGATTCCCCAAATAGTGTGCAGAAGCCAATAAAATGCCTAGTGACGCATTTTGAAAGAAACCGACAGCAACAGCGCCGAAAATAAAGAGCGGGTTTGAAGAATTGGTAAACGACGCAAGCCGTTCTGCCTCTACTCTTGAAATTTGTTTTTCCTGCCGCAGACGGGCAGTGAGTTTTGCTCCCGCTGGGTTTCCTGATGCCATTCCCATAGCAAGAACGAAGCCGCCGACACCCGGCACGCGAAAGATCGGCCGCATAAAAGGCTCAAGCAAAACACCGACAAACCGTACAATGCCAAAGCCGATTAAGAGTTCGGACAGAATAAAAAATGGCAGCAATGACGGAAACACAACCTCCCACCACATAGAAAGCCCGGTTTTAGAGGCTTCGAATGAGGCCTGTGGATGTGAGATGACAGTCGCTGTTAAAAAAAGAAAAAACGAGGCAATCAAAAGTGTATTGATCTTCGACAAGTTCATTCTTACCTCCCCGATGCTAAAAATGCCCAATGACATGTATATCATGATAAAATAATGTATGACATGAAACGGCCAAGCAGTACCTGTCCTCTTGATTCTTTGTACTAATATACGAGCATAGGGGTTCAGTTTAGACCATAGAATTCGGTATACAGGGAATTCAGGCAGGAGGTTAACGCTTTGGCCAAACCTAAAATCGGGTTAGCGTTAGGATCGGGAGGGGCCAGAGGGCTTGCTCATCTCGGTGTGCTTTCCAGTTTACATAAGCATCAAATTCATGTGGATATGATTGCAGGAAGCAGCATGGGCGCTTTGGTGGGCAGTTTTTATGCCGCCGGCCATGACGTGGCAACGATGAAAAAAGTAGCCAAAGCCTTTAAACGGAGGCTTTATGCTGATTATACGGTGCCGAAGCTCGGTTTTCTAAAAGGTGACCGCGTCAGACAGCTTGTGCATGCTTATACATTCGGAAAACCGATTGAAGAGCTCCAAATTCCGCTGGGCATTGTTGCATGTGATTTACAGACGGGAGAAAAGATTGTGTTCCGCAAAGGATCAGTGTCAGATGCAGTGAGGGCCAGCATCAGCATACCGGGTATCTTTATTCCGCAGAGGCTGGACGGACGCCTTCTTGTAGACGGCGCGGTCGTCGATCGAATTCCGGTTTCTGTTGTAAAAGACATGGGAGCTGATATTATCATCGCTTCGGATGTATCCAGGGTTCGAAAAACTGAAACAGCAGTGCATATTTTTGATGTGATTATGCAAAGTATGGATATCCTGCAAAATGAATTGGTGCGGCATCAAACGATTGCCGCAGATATCATGATTCGCCCTTCTCTTGAAACATACAGCTCAAGCTCGTTTGCCAATATTGAAGAAATGATATCGGCAGGCGAAGAGGCGACAAACCGAATGATCAGCAAGATAAGAAAAGAAATAGAGAATTGGGAGGGCTCATAATTTGCTACGTAAAAAACATTTTAGCTGGATGCTCGTCATCCTCATACTGATCGCCGTTTTATCATTTATAAAACTTCCATACTATATTACAAAACCGGGAGAAGCGACAGAGCTTGCTCCATTGATAAAAGTGGAGGGAGGCTACCCGGAAAAAGGAAGCTTGTCCTTAATGACTGTCAAAGTGGGACCGGCTAATCCGTTTACATATGTGTGGGCAAAGATGCACCCTTATTATGAAATTGTTCCTGATGAGAGCATTAAGGAAGAAGGCGAGTCAGATAAGGAGTATATGAAAAGGCAGCTCCAAATGATGAAAAGCTCGCAAGAAAACGCGGTTATAGCCGCCTATCAAAAAGCAGGAAAAAAAGTCAGCTACTCCTTTAACGGCATATATGCAAGCTCAGTTGTAGAAAACATGCCGGCAAAAGGGAAAATAGAGGTCGGTGATAAAATCATCAGTGCAGACGGCAAAAACTATCAGTCAGCTGAAAAGCTGATTGATTATATTAGCAGCAAAAACGCAGGCGATAAAGTGACGTTAAAGATCGAAAGAGAAGAAAAAGAAAAGCGTGTCACTCTTACGTTAAAACAATTCCCTGATGAGCCGCAACGGGCTGGGATCGGTGTTTCACTTTATACGGACAGAAACGTCAAAGTGGAGCCGGATATTGATTTTGAAATCGAGAATATTGGCGGCCCTTCTGCCGGGTTAATGATGTCTCTTGAAATCTATAATCAGCTGACAAAAACAGACGAAACAAAAGGTTATGATATTGCGGGAACAGGTACCATTGATGTTGACGGAAAAGTAGGCCCGATTGGCGGAATTGATCAAAAAGTCGTCGCCGCAGACAAAGCCGGAAAAGACATTTTCTTCGCGCCAAATCAAAACGGCGCCAGCAATTCCGATTATGAAAATGCTGTAAAAACAGCAAAAGATATTGATTCAGATATGAAGATTGTGCCTGTTGATACCATGCAGGATGCGATTGACTATTTGAATAAGCTGAAAGCGAAAAGCACCTGATTCTCAGGTGCTTTTTCTATACATTTAAAAAGTGTTGTCCATCTTCGTCATAGCGAATCGGTGTATGTCCGTATTCCTGCAGGTCAAACTCGGTTCTCAGCGGCTCTTCTATCGGCAGGCTGTAAATTCTGCTTGCTTTTATGTCCAGATCGAGAGCTGGATGAGAGAAAGAGGACAGTTTGCTGACAAGCGGAACAGACAGTGCTTTTTTCTTTTCGGATAAATAAGCCTGTCCTTTTTTCGTCATGCCGAGAAGCCTGATATATGGCACCTTATCGTCGTCAAGCAGCTTTTTTATATCCTGTTTTTTTGTTCTGGTTAAAATGTGCGTATTCATCCGCTGGAGCCTTGTCCATGTATAACGTTTCGTTTTCAGCAGCTCCATATATTCCAGATAGGAGCTGGCCTTTCTGATCGAACGAAGAATTCTGTGCTCTAAACCTTCCTCCACCTCGTATATTTGCTGTAATTCCTGTGCTGTTACTGTTGAAAGGCTGTATTTCAAGTAAGAAAAGTAGCGCTCAGGTGTATGCCACAATCCGAAAGATTTGCGGTAAGCTGCTAATTCTCGTGCAGATGCAGCAGGGAGAAAACGAAGGCAGGCTTCGAGACTCTGGCCAGTCATCGCTTTTCTGATGCTTGTGGCGCTTGCGATAGGGTTTTCACCTTCAGGGAGATCGGCATCATGATAGTCCGAAGAGATGCGTGCCGTGGTATAAGGTTTCATAGGATATCCCCCGGTTAGAATCGAAGTCACATACTGGTATCCCAAAATGTTATTTGGTTTTGACAAGTCAAGTGCACTTTCGGAATGCAAAATGGAGCTGAAGGCGCTAGCCGCCGCTGCTGGATAACTCGTCCCCGTTTTAAGTTCTTCTTTAATTCGGTCATCAAATGTATGTTTATGCTCATTAATAAGCTGTGCTGTTTCTAAAAACGGCTTGATATCCCCATTCTCACTCCCGAAAAACAGCGCCTCACATTCAATTTCGTTTAGGATGGAAACACTGCCGCGTGCAAAAATGTCCGCTTTTTGCACGGCATAAAGATAAGGCAGCTCAATAACAAGATCAACTCCGCTTTGCAGCGCCATTTTTGTTCGGGCCCATTTTGACACAACAGCCGGTTCCCCACGCTGTAAAAAATGCCCGCTCATCACCGCGACAGCCGTGTCGCATCCGGTTTGCCGCTTTGCTGTTTGGGCATGATAAAGGTGACCGTTATGAAAGGGGTTATATTCAACCACCAATCCGACAGCATTCATATTTTTTCCGCCTTTCTTGCTATGTTTAAAAACGTATGGTACATTTGCAAATGAAAACTCTTACGCCTTATTTTTGTTTTAAGTGTATGCATAGCATATTCCGCTGTCAACGATACTTGGATGGCAGCATTATGCTGTAAAGAAAAAATATTGACAAAAACAATCTTAAAAGCTATAATCATGTTTGTTGCTTTCCTGAGGTGATACAAATGAAATGGACGATTTATCAGCTGCATCAAATGCCAAAACAAAGTTTTGAATTTGATGAAACAGTTGAGTTAAATGAGCTGACAAAGCTGAATTCTGACATTCGCCGCATTTCTCCCGTCCGGGTGAAGGGCAGAGCGGATATCAAATCCAAACAGGTTTCGTTTGATTTTACAATTTCAGGCGAAATGATTTTGCCATGCTCAAGAACACTCGTTGATGTCCCGTATCCATTTGAAATTTCAACAAAAGAACTGTTTATATTTCATCACACGGATGATATAGAAGATGATGACGTTCACATTGTTGAGGACGATACTATCGACTTAACTCCGATCGTGAAAGAAGAAATTCTTTTAGAAATCCCTATGCAAATCTTTTGTGAATCTGAACAAGAAAAAGGAGCTGCTCCTCAAGAAGGAAAGGACTGGCAAGTCATTTCGGAAGAAGACAAGAAGAAACAAGTTGATCCGAGACTTGCAGCCCTCGAAAAGCTCTTAAAACAAGATGATGAATCTTAACTCTTTAAGGAGGTGGGAATAATGGCTGTACCTTTTAGAAGAACTTCTAAAATGAAGAAAAGATTGCGCCGTACACATTTCAAACTTAATGTACCTGGTATGACAGAATGTCCGTCATGCGGAGAGATGAAGTTGTCTCACCGTGTATGCAAAGCATGCGGATCATACAACGGCAAAGACATAAATGTAAAAAGTAACTAATGAGAAAAGCGCAGGGTGAAAGCCCTGCGCTTTTTCTTTTTCTCTTCCTGTCAGCTTGCGGAAAATTTGTGAGTGCAAATAGTCTATCTAATCTATTACCGGCATATGTATGAGATAAATAAGCTGACATGGAGGGAGATTGAATTTGACCATTACAAGACAAGATGCTTGGACTCAGGATGAGGATTTGCTGCTGGCAGAAGTGGTGCTTCGTCATATTCGAGAGGGAGGAACACAGCTTTCCGCCTTTGAGGAGGTAGGAAGGGCGCTGACCAGAACCGCGGCAGCCTGCGGTTTCAGGTGGAACTCATATGTAAGAAAACAATACCAGTCAGGTATAGAGCTTGCGAAAAAGCAGAGGAAAGAACTGAGAAAGCAAATCGGCGTTCATTCGGTCAATATGCCGAATTCCGTGAAGCAGACTGCCTCGGCATCGTCAGAAGGAAAACGAGACTTGTCCATTCAGGATGTCATTCAATTTCTCGAACAATTTAAAGAAGCACCTTCTGCACAAGAATTTCAGCTCGAAAGGGAAAAATTGAAGGAGCAAATCCAATCGCTGCAAAAAGAGCTTGAGGATTTGCGGAGTGAAAATCAAACATTGCGGAATCAGCTAGAGATGACAGAAGAGGATTACAAGGCACTGATCGACATTATGGATCGGGCCAGAAAAATGGTTGTATCCAAGGAAGACGGAAGAATGAAAAAAGCGGCTCAAGAAACGTAAAGAAACGCTTGAAATGAACCGGCCCTATAGGAAGAATAGGCCGGTTGTTTTTATGTCTATGCGGACTCTCCCGGTGTCATTTCGCGATCCATATCAGGATGCCAGATGAGCGGATTTTCCCCTTTGTCCCGCGCCATATCATACTTAACAGTTTTAAAGTTCATTTTGTTCCAAAATTCTGCTGATTTCATTCGCGGATTTGTCCGGATTGGCATTTTGAATGATTTTGCAAATTCAACCAAGGCTCTCCCATATCCCCTGTTCTGGTAGCCTGGAAGAACCTCAAGCTTCCACAGCTCCAAATAATCCTGGCGATTGTCAAAATAGGAATTCGATTTGCCGTTAACTTGATACAGACTCATTCGTGCTACAAGTTTGTCGCCGAAATAAATCCCGTAAAAAGGCGAAGTGCTGTCATTTTCAATAATATTATCCTGAAGATCTTCAAGCATTGAAAGCTCCTGGATGCCGTATTCTTTAAATTTCTTGAATTCTTCCAGCGTTTTATAGTTGATAAGCAGACGTTCTACCTTTGTCAAACCAATCTCCCCCTTTGTTGTTTCTATATATATATTGTAAACGCTTTATTTAAAAAATCCAAATATTTAAACTTTAATTTTAAGCACATGGGATCTTTGAGAAGTAATTTCTTCATACTTCTGCTATGATAATACGTAAAAGCTAAATTGGGTGTGACATCATGAAAATTGGAATTATCGGCGGAGGCTCCGTCGGTCTTTTATGCGCCTATTATTTGTCACTTGATCACGACGTGACTGTTGTGACGAGGCGGCAGGAACAGGCTGCGGCCATTCAGTCTGAAGGAATCCGGCTTTATAAAGGCGGGGAGGAATTCAGCGCTGATTGCAGTGCAGACACGAGTATCAATTCGGATTTCGATCTGCTTGTCGTGACAGTGAAGCAGCATCAGCTTCAGTCTGTTTTTCCGTCGCTTGAACGGATCAGAAAAACGAATATATTATTTTTGCAAAACGGCATGGGGCATATCCACAACCTAAAAGACTGGCACGTTGGCCACTCTATTTATGTTGGAATCGTTGAGCACGGGGCTGTAAGAAAATCGGATACAGCTGTTGATCATACAGGCCTAGGTGCGATAAAATGGAGCGCGTTCGATGCTGAACCAGATCGGCTGAACATCTTGTTTCAGCATAACCACTCGGATTTTCCGATTTGTTATGAGACAGATTGGTACCGTCTGCTAACGGGCAAGCTGATTGTAAATGCGTGTATTAATCCTTTAACTGCGTTATTGCAGGTGAAAAATGGAGACCTGCTGACAACGCCAGCTTATCTGGCTTTTATGAAGCTGGTATTTCAGGAGGCGTGCCGCATTTTAAGGCTTGAAAACGAAGAAGAGGCTTGGGAGCGGGTTCAGGCCGTTTGCAGACTAACGAAAGAAAATCGCTCTTCAATGCTGGTTGATGTCATTGAAGGCCGGGAGACGGAAGCTGACGCCATCATCGGATACTTATTGAAGGAAGCAAGTCTTCACGGAATTGATGCCGTCCATCTAGCGTTTTTATACGGCAGCATCAAAGCATTTGAGCGAAATACAAACAAAGTCTTTTGAGCTTTTTCGGTAACATGCTATACTCATTTCGGATAACTAACTATTTATTGGAGAAAGGAAGTTCTAGAAGATGCAGCTAACTGAACTTTCCATCAAAAATCAGAATGTGTTTGTACAGCACTATATAGATGGCAAAGAAGAAATGTCTTCTTTTTTTGATTACAGCATTCATCATAAGGACATGTGGCGTGAAAGACTGCAAGACTTATCCTCCCGGTTTTTCGCAAGAGAGGAATTGGCGGCGTACTTATCCTCGTACCATAATAAATTCGGTTCAAGTGCGATGCAGTCCGCTATTGAGAAGCTGAAGGACCCGTCAAGTGCCGCTGTAGTCGGCGGACAGCAGGCAGGACTTTTAACAGGGCCGCTTTACACCATACATAAAATCATTTCAATCATTGTTTTAGCAAAGCAACAAGAAAAGGAACTGCAAGTGCCTGTCATACCGATCTTCTGGGTGGCCGGAGAAGACCACGATTTGGATGAGATTAATTTTGTTCATATTTCTGAAGAGAATGGTCCTGTGAAAAAAAAGCTATCTCAGTCATATTGGAAGAAGTCATCAGCAGCGAGCACAACGCTTGATCAGGAAAAGTGTTCCGCGTGGATAGATGATGTGTTTGCCGCTTTTGAAGAAACAGACCACACGAATTCACTTCTTGACAATGTGAAACGATGTTTACGAGAATCTGTTACGTTTACTGACTTCTTTGAGCTGCTGATCGCGGATCTGTTCCAAGAGGAGGGCTTAGTTTTATTAAATTCTGGAGATCCTGGGATTAAAAAGCTGGAAACGGCCATGTTCCAAAAGATTCTTCGAGAAAATGATGAACTCGCCCGCGCTGTATCAGATCAGCAGGCCTTCATGCGCCAAGCAGGCTACAAACCGATTATCGAGTCCGGAAAAGAGCAGGCAAATCTGTTTTATGAATATGAAGAAGAACGTTTTTTAATTGAAAAAGATAACGGCCGATTTGTTGTCAATGAGCTTGATCTAGGATGGACGATGGATGAACTTCATACGCATATGGAAGAACATCCGGAGCGCTTCAGCAACAATGTTGTAACGAGACCTTTAATGCAGGAATTTCTCATTCCGACTTTAGCATTTATTGCAGGCCCTGGAGAAATCAACTATTGGGGTGAGCTCAAACAGGCTTTTGCGGTGATGGGTTTTAAAATGCCTCCTGTCATGCCAAGGCTGAACATTACGATACTTGAGCGGCATATTGAGAAAAAACTGGCTGAACGGAATATCTCGTTACAAGATGCGATTGAGCGCGGAACGGAGAATCAAAGAGAGACATACTTCGAGCGCCAGATTCCGGAAGAGTTTACGGCGGTGATGGATCAAGCGAGAAGCCAAATTGAAGCGATTCACAAAACGGTCCGGCAGGAGGCGTTAAAGGTCGATCAAAGCATGGAACCTTTACTCCTGAAAAATGCCGCTTTTATTCAGGATCAGCTTCAATTCTTAGAGCGCACGGTGACGAAGCGAATTGAGGAAAAAGAAGGCTACGTATTGAAGGATTATGAGAGAATTCAAAATAGCATTAAGCCGCTTCTTGCGCCGCAAGAACGGATTTGGAATATCATGTATTATTTGAACAGGTACGGTCCAAAATTCTTCATGACATTCAAGAATCTGCCATTTTCTTTTCAAAATCAACATCAAGTTGTCAAACTTTGAAATAAAGTTTTAAAGAACCCTGAATAGTTCAGGGTTTTTTTTTATGGGTAAACAGTGTAAAATGAAGTTGTGGAGCGAAGTGGTGAATAGTGGTGAGTTAAGGAGAGAAAGTGGGGCAAGAGATCATGTTTATGGGTGAATATCAGCATACCATCGATGCGAAAGGCCGCATGATCGTACCCGCTAAATTTAGAGATGGCCTAGGTGAGCAATTTGTGCTGACCAGAGGGCTTGACCAATGTCTCTTCGGCTACCCTATGCACGAATGGAAACAAATTGAAGAAAAACTGAAAGCTCTTCCTCTCACAAAGAAAGATGCCCGCGCGTTTACCCGTTTCTTCTTTTCAGGGGCGACCGAATGCGAACTGGACAAGCAAGGCAGGGTAAATATTGCATCATCTCTATTGAATTACGCCAAACTGGAAAAAGAATGTGTTGTTATCGGGGTTTCTAATCGAATTGAATTGTGGAGTAAAGTAATTTGGGAACAATACACAGAAGAGCAAGAAGATTCATTTGCTGAAATTGCTGAAAACATGATTGGGTTTGATATATAATGATTCTTCGTGTATAACACTCTAAAAACAATTTCAATTCATCCTGATAAAAGGTGGGACCAACACAAAATGTTTCAACACAAGACAGTACTTCTTCGTGAAACCGTAGACGGACTCAATATTAAACCGGACGGTACATATGTAGACTGCACACTCGGCGGAGCTGGGCACAGTACATACTTATTGCAGCAGTTATCCGAGAAGGGGCGTTTAATCGCTTTTGACCAAGATGATATGGCATTACAGCATGCGAAAGAAGCGTTGTCCGATTATAAAGGGCAGCTTATTCTGATTAAAAGCAATTTCAGGTATTTAAAAGAATGTTTGAATGAACAAGGTATTACAGAAGTAGACGGTATTTTATTTGATTTAGGGGTGTCCTCTCCGCAGCTGGATACACCGGAGCGCGGATTCAGTTACCATCATGACGCACCGTTGGACATGAGGATGGACCAGTCGGCTACGCTTACGGCGAAAGAAGTCGTTAATGAGTGGCGCTATGAGGATCTCGTCCGTATTTTCTTTAAATACGGAGAAGAGAAGTTCAGTAAACAGATCGCCAGAAAAATTGAGGAGGCAAGAATGAAGTCTCCTATTCAAACTACGGGCCAACTGGTCGATCTAATAAAAGACGCGATTCCCGCTCCAGCGAGAAGGAGCGGGGGACATCCCGCTAAACGCGTGTTTCAGGCAATCAGAATTGCCGTAAACGATGAACTTAGGGTGTTTGAAGAAGCTTTGGAGCAGGCAATTGAGGTTCTGAAGCCAGGGGGCAGGGTATCGGTCATTACCTTCCACTCGCTAGAAGACAGAATTTGCAAAACCACTTTTAAAGAAAAGTCGTCGCTTCCGGAACTTCCTCCGGGTCTTCCTGTTATACCGGAAGAGTTTGAGCCGGAGCTGAAGCTCATCACACGAAAACCGATTACGGCATCTCAAGAAGAGCTTGAAGAGAACAACAGGGCCCGTTCTGCCAAGCTTCGGATTGCTGAAAAAAGAAAATAACGAAACGCGAATGCAAAATTAAAAGGAGGTCATCAGCCTATGAGCAATTTAGCTTACCAACCAGAGAAACAGCAGCGGCATGCGATCAATCCTGAGAAAAAAGTGATTGTCAAAAAAAGGGCTTCCATTACTCTCGGAGAAAAAGTGCTTCTTGTCCTCTTTGCTGCGGCGGTGCTCAGCGTATCGCTTTTGATCGTATCGAAGGCATATGCGGCATATCAAACCAATATTGAGGTGCAAAAGCTTGAGGAGCAAATTTCATCCGAAAATAAGCAAATTGGTGACCTCGAAAAAAGCGTTGCTGATTTAAGCAAACCGCAGCGCATTATGGACATTGCGAAAAAGAACGGCTTGAATTTAAAAGATAAAAAAGTGAAAAACATACAGGAATGATTCAAATGCCAAAAAAGAATAAATTTATGAATAGAGGAGCAGCGATTCTAAGTATTTGTTTCGCTCTCTTTTTCTTTGTCATCCTAGGGAGAATGGCATATATTCAAATAACCGGAAAAGCGGACGGCGAAGTGCTTGCGACAAAAGCGACAGAGCAGCATGAAAAGAAACGGACCATCGAGGCAAGCCGCGGCTCGATTTTAGATCGAAACGGAAAAGTGATTGCTGAGGACACGGCGACGTATAAGCTGATTGCGATTCTCGATAAAAAAATGACCACTGATGTCAAGCATCCTCAGCATGTCGTAGACAAAGAAAAAACGGCGGAAGCATTGTCTAAAGTGATAAACTTGGACAAGGCCGACATCCTTGATATCTTAAATAAAGATGCAAAACAAGTCGAGTTTGGCTCAGCTGGCCGGGATATTACGTATTCACAAAAGCAAAAAATCGAAAAAATGAAACTCCCGGGCATTTCATTTTTACGGGATACAAAACGCTACTATCCAAACGGTATATTTGCATCTAATCTAATCGGCTATGCCGAGGTTGATCAGGACACAAATGAAATTTCCGGCGCGATGGGATTAGAGAAAGTGCTGGATAAGTATTTGAAGGAGCGGGACGGATATGTGACATATGAAAGCGACAAATCCGGCTGGGAGCTCCCAAACAGCAAAAATAAAATTACCGCGCCAAAAAATGGTGACAATGTATATTTAACCATTGACCAGAAAATTCAAACCTTTTTGGAAGACAGCATGACAAAAGTGGCGCAAAAGTATAATCCGAAAAAAATTATGGCCGCAGTCGTCGATCCGAAAACAGGCAAAGTCCTTGCCATGGGACAGCGGCCAAGCTTTGATCCGAACAAGCGCGATGTGACAAACTACTATAATGATTTGATTTCATATGCGTATGAACCCGGATCAACGATGAAGATCTTTACACTCGCTGCTGCGATGCAGGAAAACGTGTTTAATGCGAACGAAAAATATAAATCAGGTACGTTTGAAGTTGGCGGGGAACCTGTCAGGGACCATAATGGAGGCGTTGGCTGGGGGCCGACAACCTATCATGACGGCGTCCTAAGATCGTCGAATGTTGCATTTGCGAAACTGGCGAAAGAAAAGCTGGGATATGACCGCCTCAATCAATATTTGCACAAATTCAATCTTTACCAGAAAACAGGTATTGATTTGCCAGGAGAAGTCTCCAGCAAAATTAACTTTAAATATGAATTTGATAAGGCGTCAACCGCATATGGACAAGCGTCTGCAGTCACACCAATTCAGCAGCTTCAGGCCGCAACGGCAATTGCGAATAACGGCAAAATGATGAAGCCTTATGTGATTGACCATATCGTTGATCCCGATAAAGATAAAACTATTTATCAAAATAAGCCGGAATCAGCCGGAACTCCGATTTCTGCAAGCACTGCGAAAAAGGTGCGGGATATATTGGGAGAAGTCGTTACATCGAAGATCGGGACAGGGCAAGCCTATAAAATCGAAGGTTTTGATGTTGCCGGGAAAACAGGTACTGCGCAAATAGCTGGAAAAGGCGGATATTTAGACGGAACAGATGACTATATCTTTTCGTTTATGGGTATGGCACCAAAAGATGATCCTGAGCTTTTGATTTATGTTGCTGTACAGCAGCCGCAACTAAAAGCAGGACAAAGCAGTTCAGATCCAGTATCAGAAATCTTCAACCCAACAATGAAAAACAGCCTGCATTACCTAAACATAGAGCCAACTGAAAAATCTGACTCAGATAAGGAAGAAACAAAAGCGCAGACAATGCCTGATTTAACAGATCAAACGGTTACTGCTGCTCAAAAGAAAGCAAAAGAAGAGAATCTCACACCGATTGTCATCGGCAGTGATGTCGCTGTAAAAGAACAGTATCCGAAAGCGGATGAGGAAGTTCTCACCAATCAGAAGGTTTTCCTGAAAACGGGCGGCAAAATCAAAATGCCTGATATGACAGGGTGGTCGAGAAGAGAGGTTCTTCAGTACGGCGAGCTCGCGGGAATTCATATTGAAGTAAACGGCCAAGGCTACGCTGTCAGCCAAAGCGTCAAGAAAGACAAAGAAATAAAAGATAAAACCGTAATCAAGGTTAAGTTTAAAAATCCTGATTAAAAAGAAAGCTTGCGTTATGCAGGCTTTCTTTTTTTATGCCTTCAGAGGAGCCTCGTTCTACCTGTCCAATTTCAGGCATAAAATAAAACAAGCCTAAATAAGGAGTGAACGGTCTCTTGCGCGTCTCGAATGTAACGGTTAGAAAACGTTTATTATTTGTTTTGCTTTTTGGCGTGATCGTGTTTCTGATCATTGATACAAGGCTGGGGTATGTTCAGTTTGTGATGGGCGAAAAACTGACTTCGCTGGCGAAAGATTCCTGGAGCCGTAACTTGCCGTTTGAGCCGGAGAGAGGCGAGATTCTGGACCGGAACGGCGTGAAACTCGCAACAAACAAAAGTGCGCCGACCGTATTCGTCGTGCCGCGCCAAGTACAGAATCCGATGAAAACGAGCAAGCAGCTTGCGGCGGTGCTCAACATGTCAGAAGAAAAAGTATATAAACATGTGACAAAAAAAGCGTCAATCGAAAAGATCACTCCTGAGGGGAGAAAAATTTCAAATGAGAAGGCGAAGGAAATCAAAGCGCTTGATTTAAAAGGTGTGTATGTTGCGGAGGACAGTATCCGTCATTACCCGTTCGGCAGCTTTTTATCTCATGTGCTTGGATTTGCAGGAATTGACAACCAAGGGCTCCTTGGACTGGAAGCCTATTACGACGATGATCTAAAAGGGGAAAAAGGTTCTGTTAAGTTTTATACAGATGCCAAGGGAAAGAAGATGCCTGATGAAGCGGACGACTATACGCCGCCTAAGGATGGGCTTGATATGAAGCTGACAGTTGATTCAAAGGTTCAGACGATACTGGAAAGAGAGCTTGATAACGCTGAGGCCAAATATCATCCGGACGGTATGATTGCCGTAGCCATGAATCCGAAAAACGGAGAAATCTTGGGGATGTCTAGCAGGCCTGACTTTGACCCTGCTGATTACCAATCAGTCGATCCGTCCGTCTACAATCGAAATCTGCCAGTATGGAGCACGTATGAACCGGGATCTACCTTTAAAATCATTACGCTTGCAGCAGCCCTTGAAGAGCAAAAAGTTAATTTAAAACGGGATCAATTTTATGATAAGGGGCATGCGGAAGTGGACGGAGCGAGACTGCGGTGCTGGAAAAGAGGCGGGCACGGGCTGCAGACGTATCTAGAAGTTGTACAGAACTCCTGCAACCCGGGGTTTGTTGAATTGGGCGAGCGCTTAGGAAAAGAAAAGCTTTTCAAATATATCAAAGACTTTGGTTTTGGACAAAAAACGGGAATTGACCTTCAAGGCGAGGGAACAGGCATCTTGTTCCCGCTTGACAGAGTGGGTCCGGTGGAGCAAGCAACTACAGCTTTCGGACAGGGAGTATCCGTCACGCCGATTCAGCAGGTTGCAGCCGTATCTGCCGCTGTAAACGGAGGGACGCTCTACACACCTTATATTGCAAAGGAATGGATCGATCCTGTTACGAAGAAAACGGTCAAAAAACAATCTCCAATCGCAAAGAAACAAGTCATTTCTGAAGAAACATCCAAACAAATCCGCTATGCTCTAGAAAGCGTTGTCGCAGAAGGCACCGGCCGCAATGCATTTGTGGAAGGATATCGTGTCGGAGGAAAAACGGGAACGGCACAAAAGGTTAAAGATGGAAAATACCTCGAAAACAACCATATTGTATCATTTATCGGTTTCGCGCCCGCCGATGATCCGAGTCTGGTTGTCTACGTTGCGGTGGATAACCCGAAAGGCACGATTCAGTTTGGCGGAACGGTTGCAGCGCCTATTGTCGGGAATATTATGAGAGACAGCCTGCCGGAACTTGGTGTGAAGCCCCGGAAAAATCAAATCGAGAAAAAATACCAATGGAACGACACAAAAACAATAGAAGTTCCGAATGTTGTAGGGATGTCTGTCTCAGATCTTGAGTCACTATTGGTGAATCTCAATGTAGATGCTTCCGGGAAAGGAAGCAAAATCGTTAAACAATCGCCAGCTGCCGGAACGAAAGTAAAAGAGGGTTCGAAGATACGCGTGTATTTGACTGAAGAAGATGAAAAGGAGGCAGCCGATTGATTCGGGCTGCCTATTCTTTTATTGCAGAAAAAATGCTGATATCTTTCAAGATTAGCTGGATGTATCCTTTTATTTACGCTAAAATATGAACTGTATGCTTAAAATCATTACCACATCCTTTGATGTGACTTCAATGATAAAAAGAACGAATTAGAATGTTGAGAGGTTTGATACGATGAAACTTACAAAGCTGCTTACATACTTAACAACCGAACCTTCTGTAAACGACTCACAAGACCCTGAAATAACTTCAATTGAGATGGACTCCAGAGAAGTAAAGAAAGGGAGTCTTTTTGTATGTGTAAAAGGGTATACGGTGGATGGCCACGATTTTGCGCAAAAAGCAGTAGAAAACGGCGCAGCGGCTATTGTGGCAGAACGAGAGGTCGATGTGGATGTTCCTGTTATTATTGTCCGGCAGTCACTTCGCGCGCTCAGCGTTTTGTCTGATGCGTTTTACGGACAGCCGACGAAGAAGCTCCAACTGATCGGGATAACGGGGACAAACGGCAAAACTTCAACGACCCATATGGTCGATGAGATCTTGAAAAAAGCGGGAAAACGCACAGGCTTGATCGGTACAATGTACATGAAAATCGGAGACGAAACACTTCCAGTGAAAAACACGACTCCGGAAAGCGTCACGCTGCAGAAAACGTTTAAGAAAATGAATGACAAGCACGTCGACACTGCTATCATGGAGGTTTCTTCCCACGCCTTGTCTTTAGGACGCGTTCATGGCTGTGATTATGATATTGCCGTGTTTACGAATTTAACGCAGGACCATTTGGACTATCATAAAACGATGGATGAGTACCGGCATGCAAAAAGCCTGCTCTTTTCCCAACTTGGCGGGGCTTTCAACCATGAACATCCTAAGCGTGCCGTACTGAATGCTGACGATGAGGCGAGCGCTTATTTTGAAAAGGTAACAGCAGCGCATATCTCTACATACGGAATTAAAAACAATGCTGACGTGATGGCGAAGAACATCAATATCACTGCACAGGGCACAAGCTTTGATCTCGTGACAAACAAAGGCACGAAGCACATCACGATGTCTCTCGTCGGACAATTTAATGTGTATAACGTGCTGGCCGCTGTTGCGACATGTATTGCAGCAGGCATACCATTTGAAATCATCACTGAGGCTGTTGAAGAATTGCGTGGTGTAAGAGGACGTTTTGAATTGGTCAATCAGCAGCAGGAGTTTCCAGTCATTGTAGACTACGCGCACACACCTGACAGCCTTGAAAATGTGCTGCAGACCTGCAGAGACATGACAGAAGGAAAGCTATTTGTCGTTGTCGGCTGCGGTGGAGACAGAGATAAGACGAAACGCCCGAAAATGGCTAAAATTGCTGTGGAGCTGGCTGACGAGCCAATTTTTACTTCAGATAACCCGAGAAGCGAAGACCCTCGCGCGATTTTAAGAGATATGGAAGCCGGGGTAGAGAACGCATACTATCACAGTATTGCAAACCGCGAACAGGCGATCTTTTTCGCGATTGCCAATGCCAAAAAAGGCGACGTTGTCCTCATTGCAGGAAAAGGACATGAAACCTATCAGCAGATCGGAAATGAAACCTTCGATTTTGATGATGCTGAAGTAGCGGCGAGAGCCATTGTTGAACTCAATAAGAATAAGACGAATTCATAGGAAAGAGATGTTATTGAATAATGGAGCTTGAAAAGATTTTTCATATGGAAAAAAATCATGAATATGATAACTACGTATGTCGTTTGAAAGAAACAGGAGGAGAAAAGGACAATGCTTGAGCAAGTCATTCTGTTTACAATTTTAATGGGTTTTTTAATTAGTGTTCTGCTCTCTCCGATTCTTATTCCGTTTTTAAGAAGATTAAAATTCGGCCAGAGTATTAGAGAAGAAGGACCGAAATCACATCAGAAAAAATCAGGGACACCGACAATGGGCGGGGTCATGATTATACTTTCTATCATAGTGACAACTATTGTGATGACACAGAAGTTTTCAGAAATAAGCCCCGAAATGGTGCTGCTTCTGTTTGTTACGCTCGGCTATGGATTGCTTGGCTTTTTAGATGATTACATCAAGGTTGTCATGAAGCGCAACCTTGGATTGACATCAAAGCAAAAGCTGATCGGCCAAATTATTATTGCAGTTGTATTTTATGCGGTGTACCATTACTACAATTTTGCGACAGATATTCGCGTTCCTGGAACTGACTTATCATTTGATCTAGGCTGGGCTTACTTTATTCTGGTGCTCTTTATGCTTGTCGGCGGATCAAATGCAGTTAACCTGACTGACGGCCTTGACGGCTTATTATCCGGTACTGCGGCGATTGCTTTTGGCGCCTTTGCCATTCTGGCATGGAATCAGTCTCAATATGACGTAGCGATTTTCTCAGTGGCCGTTGTCGGCGCAGTTCTGGGCTTCCTTGTATTTAATGCTCATCCGGCCAAAGTGTTTATGGGAGATACGGGATCGCTTGCATTGGGAGGAGCCATCGTTACCATTGCCATTTTAACGAAATTAGAGATCCTGCTGGTTATCATTGGCGGTGTATTCGTTATTGAGACATTATCTGTTATTCTGCAGGTCATCAGCTTTAAAACGACAGGTAAACGAATTTTCAAAATGAGTCCGCTTCATCACCATTACGAGCTTGTTGGCTGGTCTGAATGGAGAGTAGTCGTGACGTTTTGGGCTGCGGGACTGTTGCTTGCCGTTTTAGGAATTTACATCGAGGTGTGGTTATAAGTGGAAAATGATCAATTTTTACAGAATCAGCATTTTTTAATCCTTGGGCTTGCGAAAAGCGGGTATGCGGCGGCCTCCATTCTTCATGAAAAAGGCAGTTATGTTGCAGTCAATGACCAAAAGCCTTTTGAAGAAAACGAACCGGCACAAAAGCTCTCTGAAAAAGGAATCGAAGTGGTTTGCGGAGAGCATCCAGTTTCTCTGTTCGATCAGCATCAAATCACGATTCTGATCAAAAACCCGGGAATTCCTTATGAAAACATTATGGTTCAGGAAGCGGAGAAAAGAGGCATTCCGGTTTGGACGGAAATTGAGCTCGCTTACTACCTGACAAACGCCAAGTTTATCGGAATTACCGGATCGAACGGTAAAACAACCACGACAACACTGATTTACGAAATGCTCAAAGCTGACTCGCAAAAAGCACTGATTGCCGGAAACATCGGCACAGTCGCAAGTGAGGTTGCCTATCATGCTGATGGGGACGAATGGATCGTTACTGAACTGTCTTCGTTCCAGCTGATGGGAACACACGCTTTCAGACCGGAAATCAGCCTGATTTTAAATGTATTTGACGCCCATTTGGATTATCACCATACACGGGAAAACTATGAAAAAGCGAAACAGAAAGTGTATCTTCATCAGACTGCCTCAGATAAAGCCATTGTCAACCAAGATGATGACACGGTTGTGCGTCTTGCTGAAGCTGGAAAAGCCGAAACAGTCCCATTTTCAGTCAGCAAAACGCTTGAACAGGGCGCTTACGTAAAAGACAGTATGATTATGTTTAACGGCGAAGCCATTCTTCCTCTGGAAGAGGTTGTCCTGCCCGGCGCTCATAACCTGGAGAACATTTTAGCAGCGATTGCAGTTGTGAAAACGGCAGGTGCATCCAATGAGGCGGTTAAAAAAGTGCTGACAAGCTTTACTGGCGTGAAGCACCGCCTCCAATATGTGACGACAGTGAATGGCCGCAAATTTTATAACGACAGTAAAGCAACAAACATTTTGGCGACAAGCAAGGCGCTATCAGCTTTCGATAAGCCGGTCATTCTGCTTGCGGGCGGACTGGATCGCGGAAATGGTTTTGATGACTTGAAACCTTATATGAAGCATGTCAAAGCAGTGCTTACATTTGGCCAGACGGCGCCAAAACTTGAGAAACTCGGCAATGAGCTGGGAATACAACATGTCAAACGTGTCGATAATGTTGAACAAGCAGTATCTGCGGCGTTTGCGATCTCAAATGAAGGAGATGTCATCCTGCTGTCACCCGCGTGTGCGAGCTGGGATCAATTCAAAACATTTGAAGAACGCGGTGACATGTTTATAGATGCCGTGCATATGCTTAAGTAAGGGCTTGTCTTGAAGTGAATCGGCAGCCCTAATGACTTTAAGCTTGGGGTGTCGATTGCTTTGACTACTAAAAAAACATCGCCTGATTTGTTATTGGTCATCATTACGTTATTATTATTAACAATCGGATTAATTATGGTGTACAGTGCGAGTGCGGTATGGGCGGATTATAAATTTGATGACTCATTCTTTTTTGCGAAACGGCAGCTTTTATTTGCGGGAATCGGCGTCATAGCTATGTTTTTTATCATGAATGTCGATTATTGGACTTGGAGGACATGGTCCAAATTGCTGATGGTTATCTGCTTTTTCCTTCTGGTGCTTGTTTTAATACCGGGCGTCGGAATGGTGCGGAACGGTTCAAGAAGCTGGATCGGAGTCGGAGCATTCAGCATACAGCCTTCAGAGTTTATGAAGCTTGCGATGATTGCATTCCTTGCTAAATTTCTCTCTGAAAAACAAAAAAACATCACATCGTTCAGACGGGGGTTCATCCCTGCACTTGGCATCGTGTTTTCAGCATTTTTGATTATTATGTGCCAGCCTGACCTCGGAACGGGGACAGTAATGGTCGGAACTTGTATTGTCATGATTTTTGTAGCCGGCGCGCGGATCGCCCATTTCGTCTTTCTCGGGCTGATCGGCCTCAGCGGATTTGTCGGGCTCGTCCTATCGGCTCCATATCGGATTAAGCGGATTACCTCATACTTAAATCCATGGGAAGATCCGCTCGGAAGCGGATTTCAGATCATTCAATCGCTTTATGCAGTGGGGCCCGGCGGATTGTTCGGAATGGGACTCGGACAAAGCAGACAGAAGTTTTTTTATCTGCCTGAGCCGCAAACAGACTTTATTTTCGCCATCTTGTCAGAGGAGCTGGGCTTTATCGGGGGAACACTTATTTTGCTCCTCTTCAGCGTCCTGCTTTGGAGAGGAATCAGAATTGCGCTTGGTGCGCCTGATCTGTACGGAAGCTTTGTCGCAGTCGGTATTATTTCAATGATTGCTATTCAAGTCATGATCAATATCGGCGTAGTCACGGGCCTGATTCCGGTAACGGGCATCACGCTCCCGTTTCTGAGCTACGGAGGCTCTTCATTGACTCTGATGCTGATGGCAGTCGGGGTGCTGCTGAATGTAAGCCGCTACTCGAGGTATTAACGAATGTTTTGCCAAGCGCCCTGTCTAACAGGAAGCTAGGAAACAATTGATGCGATAACCCTGTCCAACAAAACAGGGTTATCGTTATGTTATAGAGAAACTTAGACTGGGGGAAAAGATATGCGAATTGCAATAAGCGGAGGCGGTACAGGGGGACATATTTATCCCGCGCTTGCTTTTATTAAAGAAGTGCAAAGACGTCATCCTAATGTAGAATTTTTATATATCGGAACAGAAAACGGGCTGGAGAAAAAAATCGTTGAGCGGGAGAATATACCGTTTCGGTCAATTGAAATTACAGGATTTAAAAGAAAGCTGTCATTTGAAAACGTCAAGACTGTGATGCGTTTTCTAAAGGGCGTCAAAAAGAGCAAATCATATTTAGCGGAATTTAAGCCCGATGCCGTGATTGGAACGGGCGGTTATGTATGCGGGCCGGTGGTCTATGCCGCTGCGAAAATGGGAATTCCGACTATTGTCCATGAGCAAAACAGCCTGCCGGGCATCACAAATAAGTTTCTTTCAAAATATGTTAATAAGGTAGCGATTTGTTTTGAAGAAGCAAAATCACATTTTCCTAGAGAGAAAGTTGTATTTACGGGAAACCCGAGAGCTTCTGAAGTCGTCTCAATAAAGACGGGCCGATCAATGGCTGAATTTGGGCTTTCTGAAGAGAAAAAAACCGTTTTAATCTTTGGCGGAAGCAGGGGTGCAGCACCGATTAACCGCGCTGTCATTGAGATGCAGGATGAGTTAAAAACAAGAGACTACCAAGTGCTGTATATCACCGGTGAAGTTCACTATGAAAAAGTAATGAATGAGCTGAAAAGCAATGGTGCAGCTGATAATATGGTCACAAAGCCGTTTCTTCATCAAATGCCGGAGTATTTAAAGGCCATTGATGTCATTGTGGCCAGAGCCGGTGCGACTACGATTGCCGAAATTACTGCTCTTGGAATTCCAAGTGTTCTGATCCCGAGCCCATACGTGACAGCGAACCACCAGGAGGTCAATGCGAGATCTCTCGGCCAGCATGATGCGGCGATTGTACTGAAAGAAACAGAGCTCAGCGGGGAGAAGCTGATTGAAGCGCTAGACCGGATTGTACTGAATGAGCAAACGTTAAAGGAAATGAGCGAACGAACAAAGTCACTCGGTGTTCCTGACGCGGCTGCCCGTCTATACAGCGTACTCGAGGAATTGAAAAAATAATAGAAAAGCAAATGGAATGCGGAGGTTTACGATGGAGAAAGTGATACAGGAATTAAAAGAACGCGAAGTCGGCAAGGTTCTTGCAAATGAACCGCTCGCGAATCATACAACAATGAAAATCGGCGGACCTGCGGATGTATTGGTCATTCCAAGCAGTGTAGATGCTGTTAAAGACATCATGGACGTGATTAAAAAATATGATGTGAAGTGGACAGTCATCGGACGCGGATCAAATCTTCTTGTTTTAGACGAAGGAATAAGAGGCGTAGTGATTAAGCTGGGCGCGGGTCTTGACCACTTGGAGCTTGAAGGGGAACAAGTAACAGTCGGAGGCGGTTATTCAGTGGTCCGCCTTGCTACATCATTGAGCAAAAAAGGCCTGTCCGGTTTGGAATTTGCTGCCGGTATTCCAGGATCAGTCGGCGGCGCGGTTTATATGAATGCCGGCGCTCACGGTTCTGATATGAGCGAGATCCTCGTCAAAGCGCACATTTTATTTGAAGACGGCACGATTGAGTGGCTGACAAATGAACAGATGGATTTCAGCTACAGGACATCTGTATTGCAAAAGAAACGCCCGGGCGTTTGCCTTGAAGCTGTTTTGAAGCTGGAGCAGAAGGATAAGGAATCAATCGTTCAGCAAATGCAAAGCAATAAAGACTATAGAAAAAATACACAGCCGTATTCAAGCCCATGTGCGGGAAGCATCTTTAGAAATCCGCTTCCGAATCATGCCGGGAACCTTGTTGAAAAAGCAGGCTTGAAAGGATATCAAATCGGCGGTGCAAAGATATCGGAGATGCACGGAAACTTTATCGTCAATGCGGGGGGAGCATCAGCAAAAGATGTACTTGATCTTATTGACCATGTGAAAAAGACAATCCGTGAAAAATACGAGATTGATATGCACACAGAGGTTGAAATCATCGGCGAAAATCACTGATTCAAGTTCTGACTGAAGCTGTTCATATGATATACTGTAAGCAAACGACAAACGGCATCATAGCATGCCGTTTGTTTTGGAATAGACAGACTTTTAACAGCTGTTTCATTTGAATGAGGTGAACAGGCAATGAACCCGGGTCAAGACCGAGAAAAAATCGTTAACATTGAAGAGCGGATCCCTAAAATTAAAGAGCAGAGGAAACAGAAGGCAAACCGCCGTCTCATTTCATTTATTATGCTCTTTTTTATTATGGTGCTGGTCATTGTGTACCTGCAAACGCCAATCAGTAAAGTATCAACAATCTCTGTTACTGGGAATGAAAATGTATCTAAAAAGGAAATTATCGACCTTTCCGATATTAACAGCGGAGATACTGAGTTTTGGAGTTTGGACAAGCAAAAAACAGAAAAGAAGATTCAGCAAAATAAATTAGTGAAAAAAGCGGAGATCAGCAAATCGCTTCCTAATAAAATCAACATTGCAATCGAAGAATATAAAGCGATTGCTTATTTAGAAAAAGACGATGTGTACTACGAAGTGCTTGAAAACGGCTCAGTTCTGCCAAATGAAGTAACACCGGATGATGCCGGGCCGATTTTGGTGAATTGGACAAACGCGAAGAAACGCTCTCAAATGGCCAAGCAGCTTGATGAGCTGTCAAATTCGCTAAAACAGTCGATTTCAGAAATTTATTATACGCCTGTAAAAATGGATGAAAACCGTATTAAGTTGTACATGAACGACGGTTATGTTGTCACCGCGTCTATTAAAACCTTTGCAGACCGAATGAAGACGTATCCTTCTATCATTTCACAGCTTAGCAGCAATAAAAAAGGAATTATTCATTTAGAAGTTGCCACCTATTTTGAAGAGTTCGGAAAAAACGATAAAGCTGCCAAAAAGGAAGATGAAAATTGAGGGGCAAATCAGCAGTCCTTCTTTCCTTGATTATGCTTATTGCAGGCTTTTTGATTTCATTTTCTTTTCAAATGACAAAAGAAAACAACAAAAGCGCGGCTGAGACGGAAGAGTGGAAAAAAGAATATGCACTAAGAGATGAACTTCTGAAACAAGAGAAAGAAAATAGGAAGCTTGAAAAAGAATTATATCAAAAGCAAAACAAAGTCCGCCAGGCGGAAAATAAGCTGAAGAAAGAGAAGACGGAATACTATAACGTCCTCGAAGATACAGAAAAATACAGGATGTATATTGGGGAAGTCGGTGTGCAGGGAGAAGGCGTTGAGGTGACATTGGAAGATGCGTCATACATACCGGAAGGGGAGAATGTGAACAGTTATATCGTTCACGAAAGCCATATCTTCCAAGTGGTAAACGAACTGTATATCTCGGGAGCAGCTGCCGTCGCCGTAAATGGACAGCGGTTGACGCATGATTCTTATATCAAGTGCAATGGTCCTGTTGTAACGGTAGACGGGGTGCAGCATCCCGCTCCGTTTACGATATCTGCTATTGGAGATCCGGATGTCCTTCTGCCTTCGTTAAATATCGCAGGAGGCCTGATCGATCAGCTGTCACTGGATCATATTTCTGTTTCGGCAGAAAAAGAGAAAAACGTACAAATGAAACCGATTCTGAAAACGAAGGAATGACTGAAAAAGCGGGTGAAACAGATTGAAAATAAAGCGTTCCTTCATAAGCATCAGTGTGCTTATGGTCATCTTCGGCCTGATGATTTCTGTTCAGTTTAATTCATTAAAACACCCTCAAGTCCGGGATACAAGAGATATGTGGGACATTAGGGAAGAGCTGACATCAGAGCAGAAGAAGCAGGAAAAGCTGCTGGCTGAAATAAACAAATATGATAAACTGCTGAATAGCTATTCGCAAACGAAAGAAATGACAAAAGAAACCGCGCTCAATAATACCTTGCAAACCTTAAAAAAAACAGCCGGTATGACCGATATAACAGGTAGCGGAATTGTCATCACTATTTCCCCGCTTTTTTCTGAAAGCTTAACAGGAGAGGCGATCGAAAATCCGCCTCCGGATTTGCTGAAAAAGCTGATGAATGAACTCAACTTCTTCGGTGCAGAGCATATCTCAATTAACGAGCGAAGAGTTGTGAATCATACAGTCATCAGAGATATCAACGGCACAACAAAAATAGACGGGTACGCTCTTGACGATTATCCTTTAACAGTAAAAGTGCTTGCCAAAGATCCGGACATGTTGTACAGCAGAGTGAAGGGGTCAGGCCTTGAGGATCTTTTTGCATCTGAAAATTTAGCATTAAAAGCCGGTAAATCTGAAAGCAAACTAACATTAAAAGCATATGACAGACCATTAGACGTACAACAGCTGAAACTGCTTAAAGACTGAAAAGGAGGAGAATTGTCATGTGGCTGCCCGTATTGGGACTGGTGCTCGGAATAGCGATTGGACTGATGACAAACTTAACGATACCGAGTGAATACTCAAACTATTTATCGCTTGCGGTGCTTGCAGCACTTGATACATTAATCGGCGGAATCAGGGCGCATTTACAAGGTACATATGATGAAATGGTATTTGTTTCCGGTTTCTTTTTTAATATTATATTGGCAATAAGTTTAGCTTTTCTGGGAGTCCATCTTGGTGTAGACTTGTATTTAGCAGGTATATTCGCTTTTGGAGTCAGATTATTTCAGAATATAGCCGTTATCAGAAGAAATCTACTAACAAAGTGGACTCTTTCTAAAAAAAATAAAAAAAATGTGATATAAAAGAGGATATACATAGGATATAACGAATATTTTCAATAAACATAAAATGTGAATAGCACATAAAAATATTCTGTTGTTATTTTTTGTTACACACTTGTAAAGCCACATTCATTGTATTGTTGTTCCGCAAATAATAGAATAGAAATGATCGAAATGTGAGGAGGTGCCATAGAATGAACAACAATGAACTTTACGTCAGTCTTGACATCGGTACGTCCAATACAAAAGTGATCGTCGGAGAAATGACAGATGATTCCCTTAATATTATCGGTGTGGGAAATGTACCGTCTGAAGGGTTGAAAAAAGGCTCAATCGTTGATATAGATGAGACCGTTCATTCTATAAGAAAAGCGTTTGACCAAGCTGAAAGAATGGTAGGTTTTCCGCTTAGAAAAGCTATTGTCGGCGTTAATGGAAATTATATCAATATTCAAGATACTAACGGTGTTGTAGCAGTTTCCAGTGAAAATAAAGAAATTCAGGTTGAAGATGTACGCCGTGTCATGGAGGCGGCACAGGTTGTTTCAGTACCGCACGAACAGCTGATTGTCGACGTCATTCCTAAACAGTTTATCGTAGATGGAAGAGATGAAATCACCGACCCGAAAAAAATGCTGGGTGTGCGTTTAGAAGTAGAGGGCACCTTGATCACCGGTTCAAAAACAATCTTACATAATTTACTCCGCTGTGTTGAAAGAGCTGGTATTGAAATAACTGATATTTGTCTTCAGCCGCTGGCAGCCGGTTCTGCTGCATTATCAAAGGACGAGAAAAACCTTGGTGTGGCTCTCATTGATATAGGGGGAGGGTCAACAACCATTGCCGTATTCCAGAACGGACATCTCACTTCTACCCGTGTCATTCCTCTCGGAGGCGAAAATATCACCAAAGATATCTCCATCGGATTGAGAACGTCAACAGAAGAAGCAGAACGCGTGAAAAAACAATTTGGACATGCCTACTATGACGAAGCCTCGGAGGATGAAGTATTTGAGGTAACCGTTATAGGCACCAATCAAAAACAAACATTCACACAGCAAGAAGCAGCGAATATCATTGAAGCGAGAGTAGAAGAAATTCTTGAAATTGTTTCAGAAGAGCTTCGCAGTATGGGAATTACCGATCTGCCGGGAGGCTTCGTGCTGACAGGAGGACAAGCGGCAATGCCGGGTGTCATGTCTTTGGCACAGGATGTGCTGCAAAACAATGTCAGGGTGGCAAGCCCGAATTATATCGGTGTAAGAGATCCTCAATACATGACGGGAGTGGGCCTGATCCAATTCGCCTGCCGGAATGCAAGAATCCAAGGCAGAAAAATAGGCTTTAAGATGCCTGAAGAAGCGATACAGGAAATCGCAGTCTCATCATCTGAGGAACAAGAGCAGCATCATCATCAAAATGAGGTGCAGCAGCGGCCAAAAGGAAAACAAAAAACACAAGCCGAACATAATAAACAGAGCAAAATGAAAAAACTATTAAGCATGTTTTGGGAATAGATAGATAGTCATTCGGCAGATTAGGAGGATTTAGCATGTTGGAGTTCGAAACAAACATAGACGGCTTAGCATCAATTAAAGTAATCGGAGTAGGAGGCGGCGGTAACAACGCCGTTAACCGAATGATTGAAAATGAAGTGCAAGGAGTAGAGTACATCGCGGTAAATACGGACGCTCAAGCTCTTAACCTGTCAAAAGCAGAAGTGAAAATGCAAATCGGCGCAAAGCTGACTAGAGGATTGGGAGCAGGTGCGAATCCAGAAGTCGGAAAAAAAGCCGCTGAAGAAAGCAAAGAACAGATTGAAGAAGCGTTAAAAGGCGCTGACATGGTATTCGTGACAGCTGGTATGGGCGGCGGAACAGGAACAGGTGCCGCACCGGTTATCGCACAAATCGCTAAAGACTTAGGCGCATTAACAGTCGGAGTTGTAACAAGACCGTTTACCTTCGAAGGACGCAAAAGACAGCTTCAGGCTGCAGGCGGAATCTCGGCAATGAAAGAAGCGGTGGATACACTGATTGTGATCCCGAACGACCGTATCCTTGAAATTGTTGATAAAAACACACCGATGCTTGAAGCATTCCGTGAAGCGGATAACGTACTCCGCCAAGGGGTCCAAGGTATTTCTGACTTGATTGCTACACCTGGTCTTATCAACCTTGACTTTGCTGATGTGAAAACGATCATGTCAAACAAAGGATCTGCTTTGATGGGTATCGGTATTGCTACCGGGGAAAACCGTGCGGCAGAGGCAGCGAAAAAAGCCATTTCCAGCCCGCTTCTTGAAGCGGCCATTGACGGTGCGCAAGGCGTTCTCATGAACATCACTGGGGGAACAAACCTCAGCCTATATGAAGTTCAGGAAGCAGCAGACATTGTCGCTTCGGCGTCTGATCAAGACGTAAACATGATTTTCGGTTCTGTTATTAATGAAAATCTAAAAGATGAGATTGTGGTGACAGTGATTGCAACGGGCTTTATTGAACAAGAAAAGGACGTGACGAAGCCTCAGCGCCCAGGCTTAAATCAAAGCATCAAAACACACAATCAAAGTGTTCCAAAGCGTGAGCCCAAACGTGAGGAGCCTCAGCAGCAGAACACAGTAAGCCGTCATACTTCACAGCCGGCTGATGATACGCTTGACATCCCGACATTCTTAAGAAACCGTAATAAACGCGGCTAATGTAAAGGACAAAATCGTTTTCGATTTTGTCCTTTTTGTTTTTCTCATCAAACTTTCTTCTTATATAGCCTTTTTCCCTATTACCTCCTTCGTTTAGTAATGAAATAGATGAATAGACCTATTTATTTTCGTGACAATTTTATCATTTTCATATATATGGAAATTAGCTGACATGAAACGACAATATCTGTAATTTAGATTGTCTACAGTTAACATACAGCGATGTTCTGACAAACCATTCATTTTTAAAAGGAGGGACGACATATTTTTTACAAAGCATGTTGAAAAAGGGGGATGAAAATGAGGAAAAAAACGAAAAACAGACTCATCAGCTCTGTTTTAAGTACGGTTGTCATTAGTTCACTGCTGTTTCCGGGAGCAGCCGGGGCAAGCAGCAAAGTCACCTCAGCTTCTGTTAAAAAGGAGCTTCAATCTGCGGAATCCATTCAAAACAAGATCTCGAGTTCATTAAAGAAAAGCTTTAAAAAGAAAGACAAAACGACCTTTCTGATTAAATTTAAAGATCAGGCCGACACAGAAAAAGCGGCAAAAGCGGCTGTTAAAAAAGCGAAATCGAAGAAGCTGTCTGCGGCTAAAACGGAATATCAAAAGCGCTCTGCCGTTGTGTCATCTTTAAAAGTCACAGCCGATGTATCCCAGCAAGACGTCCTAACATACTTGAACACCCAGAAAAATAAAGGAAATGCAGACCAGATTCATTCTTATTATGTGGTGAACGGGATTGCTGTTCATGCCTCAAAAGAGGTTATGGAAAAAGTGGCACAGTTTCCTGAAGTGGAAAAAGTGCTTCCTAATGAGAAACGGCAGCTTTTTAAGTCATCCTCCCCATTTAATATGAAAAAAGCGCAAAAAGCAGTTAAAGCAACTGACGGTGTGGAATGGAATGTCGACCAAATCGATGCTCCAAAAGCCTGGGCGCTTGGATACGATGGAACTGGTACAGTTGTTGCCTCTATTGATACCGGTGTGGAATGGAACCATCCGGCATTAAAAGAGAAATATCGCGGATATAACCCGGAAAATCCCGATGAGCCTGAAAATGAAATGAACTGGTATGATGCTGTAGCAGGCGGGGCAAGCCCTTATGATGATTTGGCTCACGGAACCCATATGACAGGTACGATGGTGGGATCTGAACCTGATGAAACAAATCAAATCGGTGTAGCGCCTGGCGCAAAATGGATCGCTGTTAAAGCGTTCTCGGAAGATGGCGGCACTGATGCTGACATTTTGGAAGCTGGTGAATGGGTTTTAGCACCAAAGGACGCAGAGGGCAACCCTCACCCGGAAATGGCTCCTGATGTTGTCAATAACTCATGGGGCGGAGGCTCAGGACTTGATGAATGGTATAGAGACATGGTCAATGCCTGGCGTGCGGCCGACATTTTCCCTGAGTTTTCTGCGGGGAATACAGATCTCTTTATTCCTGGCGGGCCTGGATCTATCGCAAACCCTGCAAACTATCCGGAATCGTTTGCAACTGGAGCGACTGATATCAATAAAAAGCTCGCTGACTTTTCTCTTCAAGGGCCATCTCCATATGATGAAATAAAGCCGGAAATTTCTGCACCGGGCGTAAATATTCGTTCATCCGTTCCCGGTCAGACATATGAGGACGGATGGGACGGCACATCAATGGCAGGGCCGCATGTATCCGCTGTTGCTGCACTGCTGAAACAGGCGGATGCCTCACTTTCTGTCGATGAGATGGAGGATATATTAACCAGCACGGCTGAACCGCTGACAGATTCAACATTCCCTGATTCTCCGAATAACGGATATGGCCATGGTTTGGTGAACGCTTTTGATGCTGTATCCGCTGTCACAGATGGGTTAGGCAAAGCAGAAGGACAAGTTTCTGTAGAGGGGGATGATCAAGAGCCTCCTGTCTTCCAGCATGAGAAAGTTACAGAAGCGTATGAAGGTGGCAGCCTGCCGCTGACTATAACAGCTGAAGACAATGTGAGTGTGACATCTGTAAAACTGTCCTACAAGCTTGATCAAGGTGAATGGACAGAAGTAACGGCTAAACGAATCAGTGGTGATCATCTAAAAGGAACGTATCAGGCAGAGATTCCAGACATCAAAGGAACTAAGCTAAGCTATAAGTGGATCATTCAGGATTTTGGCGGACATATGGTTTCGTCTGATATATATGATATAACAGTGAAACCAAGTATTACGGTGGGATATAAGCAGGATTTTGAAACTGCAGCCGGCGGCTGGCTTGCAAGCGGAACAAATAATAACTGGGAATGGGGCGTTCCGTCAACTGGCCCAAATACAGCAGCATCCGGAGAAAAAGTATATGGAACAAATCTGGCGGGGAATTATGCCAACTCGGCAAACATGAACCTTGTTATGCCTCCTGTTAAAGTTCCTGATTCAGGAAATCTGTTTCTTCAATTTAAAAGCTGGCACAATTTAGAGGATGCCTTTGATTACGGCTACGTTTTTGTTCTGCCTGAGGGAGAAAAGAATTGGGAGCAGGCCGGTGTTTATAATGGAAAGACATCAAGCTGGACGGATGAAGAAATTGATTTATCGGCTTATAAAGGCCAAAACATTCAAGTGATGTTTAACCTACAATCAGATGAAAGTATTAACAAAGAGGGCTGGTACATTGATGATGTAGCGCTTTCTGACAAATCAGCCGGAAAAACAGCCAAAAAGAATAAGCTGGGCGTCGAAAAGCCGTCTGGAAAACAAAAGAAAAAGGCAGTAAATCCGAAAAAAGCAAAGCCATCTCAACATACAGCTTTAAAAAACGAGAGTAAAGCTATACAGCCGCAAGTTTTGCCGCTCAGGGCACAAGTCAGTGTAGTGGAAACAGGAAAATCAACATATTCCGATCAATCCACAGGGCGGTACACGCTGACGCACAAAGCGGGAGACTATACGCTTATTGCAGAAGCATACGGTTATCAATCGAAAACACAAAAAGTGTCTCTGCAGGCGGACCAGACGACACAAGCTAATTTTACGTTAGAAGAAATGAAGAAGGGCACATTAAAAGGTACGGTTATCAATAAAACGACAAAAGAGCCGGTAAAAGGCGCTTCCATTTATGTTGTAGAGGATGCTGCGGTTGAACCGGCTACGACGAACGACAAAGGTGAATATACGCTCGAGGCCTATGAAGGCTCTTATACGATTAAAGTCGCTGCACCGGGTTATTACAGCGATGAATTTTCCGTTGAGTTAAAAGGTAATGTTACAAAAGAAACTGCATTGAAGCCTTTCGTTGGTTATCCAGGTGAAATTGCATATGATGACGGGACAGCCGAGAATGCCAATTCTTATTTTGCTGCCGGTAACGGATGGGCGGTAAAAATGACGCTGGCTGACGGCAAGGACAAAGGCATGCTTACAGGAGGACTGTTTAGATTCTGGGATACAGAGTTCCCAGATCCAGGCGGTACAGAGTTTAAGGTTGAGGTATACGATGCTACAGGAAAAGACGGAGCACCGGGCAAGAAAATTGCCGGGCCATTTAACGCTGAAGCTCTTCGCAATGGCGAGTGGACTAAGGTAGATCTCAGTTCAAAAGGGATTATGGTCGATAAAGACTTTTATCTCGTATATATCCAGTCGAAACCTGACCCGTATTCACCTGGACTGGCAATGGATGAAACCGGCAAGAATTCCGGCCGCAACTGGCAGTATATAGGTGGAAAATGGGAGCCGGGTGACGAAGCAGACGGCAACTATATGATTCGCGCATTAGTTGATTACGAAGCTGCTGTGCCTGAGATTACTTCACCGACAGACAAGTCATACACAAATAAGGAGAACGTCACTGTAAAAGGAAAAGCTTCACCTGGTACAACGGTACACATTTATAATGAAGAGAAAGAAGCAGGAGAAACAAAAACTGCCGCGGACGGCACGTTCCAGACAGGCATCACACTCAGCAAGGGCGAAAATAAGCTGACAGCAACTGCATCAACAGATAACGGAGCAACGGATGCCTCCAGCCCAATCACGGTCACGCTTGATCAAGAAAAGCCTGAATTAACACTGGACAATCCAAAGGATGGCGAGAAAACAAATAAAGAAACGCTGACTGTCAAAGGGGCTGTATCCGATGACAATCTGAAAGACGTCAAGGTGAATGGCAAAAAAGCAACAGTAGCTGATGGTTCATACTCAGCCCGTATTCTTTTGGATAATGGAAGAAATGAAATCAAGGTGATTGCTACAGACCTTGCAGGCAACAAAACGACGAAAAAGACAGTCATTGATGTCAACTTTGACAAGCCTGTCATTTCCGGCTTAATTCCGGGAGAGGATAAAAACTTAAAAGCCGGTGAATCTGTGAAAATCGCTTTCTCAAGCGCTGAGGATTTAGATGCAACGTTTATCATTCGTATGCCGTTGACAAATGCAAGAGTGAGTGTGCAAAACGCCACCGAGCTCCCGTTAAGAGAAATTTCTCCGGGAAGATATGAAGGCTATTGGACAGCCACTTCTTCTATTAAAGCAAAAGGAGCAAAAGTAGAAGTGATCGTACGAGATGATTATGGAAATGAAACAAGAAAAACTGCGAATGGAAAACTTAATATCAACACAGAAAATTAAGTGGAAAAAAGCTGCCGTCACTGGCAGCTTTTTTTATATCCTCTCATTACACTTCCTCGACAAATTAAGCAGATTTCCCTGAAAAATTGTATTTTCCTCTCAACATTAATTGACAGACTTTCCCACAGAGCTTGCTTTATACTTATGAAGCAAGAAGAGGAACAGCGTGAGGCAAGAAAGAAAGGAGTCAGATGTGAAAATCTATTTAGATGTCATTTGGCTGTTAAACTTTTGTTTTGATGCACTTTTGCTTTTGCTCACGGCATTTATTTTAAAACGGCATGTGAAAAAAAGAAGACTGATAGGCGGGGCGTTCATCGGTTCAAGTATTGTCCTTTTGATGTTTACTCCTTTCTCGCCGATTGTTGACCATCCAGCTGGGAAGCTAGCTTTTTCAGTTGTGATTGTACTGGTGACATTTGGCTTTAAAAGATTTCGCTTTTTCTTTCAAAATTTGTTTTCCTTTTATTTTGCCACTTTTTTAATGGGAGGAGGAATTATTGGAGCTCATTCTTTGCTGCAGTCAAATTCTATTGTTCGAAACGGTGTCATGATTACCAATCAAACAGGGTTTGGAGATCCGATCAGCTGGTTGTTTATTGTTGCTGGCTTTCCAGCATTATGGTTTTTTTCTAAAAGAAGAATAGAAGATATTGAAACAAAAAACATTCAATATGAGGAACGAGTCAGCGTGCAGGCCGATTTGGGCAACCAAACACTTCATGTCAGAGGCCTGATTGATTCGGGCAATCAGCTGTACGATCCTCTTACAAAAACACCGGTTATGATCATTTACGTTGATAAATTGGAGCCGATTTTCGGAGCAGCCGAAACGATGATCATTCGAAACACAGACCCGCTGGAAGCCATCGAACAGCTTGATGATTCATTTCGCTTTTTAGATAAAATGAGGTTGATTCCATACAGGGGAGTTGGTCAGCAAAATCAATTTTTATTATGCGTTAAACCGGATCACGTAACGATTATGACAAAAGAAGAAATGATTTGTGCAGATAAATGCTTAATCGGTATCAGCACAACAAAGCTTTCAGCAGATGGAGAGTTTGATGCGATTATTCATCCGAAAATGCTTTCGGGCAAGGCTGTCAAACACGTTTCATAAAGTTCGCAAATGTCCGTTACTTATCATACTCAAACGGCGGTACATTTAGAAGGGAGAGGAAGATGAAAAAACTAAAATTACGGTTGACGCACCTCTGGTATAAGCTGCTGATGAAACTTGGGCTGAAAAGTGATGAAGTCTACTACATAGGCGGGAGTGAAGCCCTGCCGCCTCCATTGTCTAAAGATGAGGAGCAGGTGTTGTTAATGAAGCTCCCAAACGGCGATCAGGCGGCACGTGCCATTTTAATTGAACGCAATTTGCGCCTGGTCGTTTATATCGCCCGTAAATTTGAAAATACGGGAATTAATATAGAGGATTTAATCAGCATCGGTACCATCGGATTGATCAAAGCTGTGAATACATTCAATCCAGAAAAGAAAATTAAGCTGGCGACCTATGCCTCCCGCTGTATAGAAAATGAAATTCTGATGTATCTGAGGAGAAACAACAAAATCCGTTCAGAGGTTTCCTTTGATGAACCGCTTAATATTGATTGGGACGGCAATGAACTTTTGCTTTCTGATGTGCTTGGCACAGACGATGACATCATCACTAAAGACATAGAAGCTAACGTAGATAAAAAGCTTTTGAAAAAAGCGCTTGAACAGCTTAATGAGAGGGAAAAGCAAATTATGGAGCTGCGGTTTGGGCTTGTCGGTGAAGAAGAAAAAACCCAAAAGGATGTAGCGGATATGATGGGGATTTCACAGTCCTATATTTCACGGCTTGAGAAACGAATTATAAAAAGATTGAGAAAAGAGTTCAACAAAATGGTGTAAAAAATTTTATGGGTAGAACCCCTTGATTTTACAGGGATTTCCTGATTTCGACAGTTTTTCGGCCTGATTGCAGTGCATATTTTTCCCACCCAAGGAGATACTTAACGGTGTACAGCAGCTCCTGTAGGGAGGGAAAAAAGTGTCGAGAAATAAAGTCGAAATCTGCGGGGTGGATACCTCCAAATTACCAGTACTCAAGAATGAAGAGATGAGAAAGCTGTTTAGGCAGCTGCAGGATGAAGGCGATGATTCAGCAAGAGAAAAGCTTGTAAATGGGAACTTGCGTCTTGTCTTAAGTGTCATTCAACGATTTAATAACAGAGGGGAGTATGTTGATGACTTATTTCAAGTCGGCTGCATCGGACTAATGAAATCCATTGATAATTTTGACCTAAGCCACAATGTTAAGTTTTCAACATACGCTGTACCTATGATTATCGGAGAGATCCGCAGGTATTTACGCGATAATAACCCGATCCGTGTCTCAAGATCACTCCGGGACATCGCTTACAAGGCGCTTCAGGTAAGAGAGCGGTTAATCAGTGAGACAAGCAAGGAGCCGACTGCAGAAGACATCGCAAAAGTTCTTGAAGTACCGCATGAGGAAATTGTATTTGCGCTTGATGCCATTCAGGATCCGGTTTCTCTATTTGAACCGATCTATAACGACGGCGGAGACCCGATTTATGTGATGGACCAAATCAGTGATGAGCGCAATACAGATACACAATGGATTGAAGAGCTGGCTTTAAAAGAGGGCATGAGAAGGCTAAACGATAGGGAAAAAATGATTTTGAGAAAGCGATTCTTCCAAGGGAAAACCCAAATGGAAGTCGCCGAGGAAATCGGAATATCCCAAGCACAGGTGTCCAGACTTGAAAAAGCGGCTATCAAACAAATGAATAAAAATATTCATCAATAATGAAAAGCCTTTAAAACGATTTTGTTTTAAAGGCTTTTCTATTGTTTGCCGACGGTTTACGTTTTGGAAAAAATAAGGTATCCTAGTTTGTACGAAGTTTTAAGAAAATTAAAACAATTACAAAAGGCAATCAAGAGGAGGACCACGATGATTTTGCAGCTTGACAATGTCTCATTAAAACGGAATGGGAAATGGATATTGAGGGATATTCATTGGAAGGTGGAAGAAAAGGAAAATTGGGTGCTTTACGGCCTAAATGGCGCCGGGAAGACAGCACTGTTAAATATGCTTTGCTCTTATTATTTTCCAACATCAGGCGAGATGCAGGTGCTTGGCCATGAATTTGGCAAGACAGAGCTTGGGGAAAAACTCAGACGTAAAATTGGCCTCGTCTCAGCAGCTCTTCAGCAAAAATTGTACCCGGCAGATTCAGCCTTTGAAATTGCTTTGAGCGGAGCTTACGCTTCGATTGGATTATATGAAACACCAAGTAAGAAAATAAGGGAAAAAGCGATTGGTTTGTTAGAGGACTTGGGAGCAATTGAATATGCCGACCGTCGCTATGAAACCCTTTCTCAAGGGGAAAAACAAAGAGCATTGATTGCAAGAGCACTAATGGCCGATCCGGAGCTGCTGATACTGGATGAACCAGTCACAGGGCTGGATTTTATTGCCCGGGAAAAGTTGTTAGATACGATTACATACATTGCAAACAAAGAAAATGCACCATCTATCCTTTATGTGACTCATCATGCTGAGGAAATTTTGCCTGTCTTTGATAAAGCTCTTTTATTAAAGCAGGGAGAGGTCTTTGGAGCCGGAGAAATAAAGGAAATGCTTACTGATCAAATACTTTCCGCTTTTTTTGATACGCCAATCCATGTATTATGGAACCAAGATCGGCCGTTTTTAACAAGAGCTGAGCCGATAACGAATGCCTGACAAACACATAGATTCATCCTAGGGGTGCTTTGCGAAGCTGAGAGAGACTTTGTCTCAACCCTTTTGACCTGATCTGGATCATGCCAGCGGAGGGAAGCGGTGAAGAAACAGAGTGCATAGGACTCTGTTTGTTTTTATTGAGCCGTTTCATAACTTGAAGCGGCTTTTTATTTTTGAAGAATAGGAGCGGATTAGATTGGAACAACAAATAGACTCTTTGCTCAAAAAAGTGGAAGAACAAAAGGAGGAGCTTATTCAGCTGGCAAAAGCGCTGATTTTTTATCAAACACCTGCTCCGCCTGCAAGAAATACAGAGGGGATTCAGTCATGGATTTCGGGATTTTTAAATGAATTAGGATTTTCGATCGACAAATGGGATGTGTACCCTGGAGACCCCAATGTTGTAGGCCAGCTAAAGGGAACAGGTTCAGCAGATTATCATAGCCTGATCATCAATGGCCATGTAGATGTGGCAGAGGTAAAGGAGGATGAGGAATGGGAGCACGATCCATTTCATCCAATTGAAAAAAACGGTCTCTTAATCGGACGAGGCGCTTCCGATATGAAGGGCGGAATGGCATGTGTGCTGTTTGCTGTCAAATTAATTCGTGAAGCAGGCATTGAACTTCCGGGTGATCTGATTCTGCAATCGGTTATCGGGGAGGAAGTTGGAGAAGCCGGAACGCTTGAATGCTGCAAGAGGGGCTACCACGCTGATTTTGCAATTGTCGCGGATACGAGCGATATGCATATTCAAGGCCAAGGCGGTGTCATTACAGGCTGGATCGAAATCAAAAGCAGTCAAACATTTCATGATGGAACGAGACGAAATATGATTCACGCAGGCGGAGGAACATTCGGAGCAAGCGCAATTGAAAAAATGGCGAAAATCATTGCGGGGCTCGGTGAGCTTGAGCGCCACTGGTCCATTATGAAACGTTATCCCGGTTTTAAACCTGGAACAAATACAATTAACCCGGCTGTTATAGAAGGCGGCAGACATGCGGCTTTTATAGCGGACGAATGCCGGCTGTGGATCACAGTTCATTTTTATCCGAATGAAACCCATGACCAAGTGGCAGCGGAAATAGAAGATTACGTCAATCGGCTGAGTGACAGTGATATTTGGCTTAGGGAAAACCGCCCCGTATTTAAGTGGGGAGGCTCATCGATGATTGAAGACAGAGGAGAAATTTTTCCGGCATTGGAAGTTGATCCTGGCCACCCAGGCGTCTTAGCGCTTACTGCCTCTCATGAGAAAGTGAAGCGGGAGAGTCCAATTATTGACGTTTCTCAATCGGTTACAGATGGTGGGTGGCTGTATGATGCCGGTATTCCATGCGTGATATACGGTCCTGGCGATCTGCACAATGCACACTCCGTGAATGAGAAGGTATCGATTGAGCAACTAGTAGAGTATACAAAAATCATCCTCGATTTTATCATGAGCTGGTGCAGCCGGAAAAAAGAACAGTGACATGAAAATTTCTTCTTGCTGACAAGGTTCAGCCTGCCCGTTCATATACTTGAAAAAAGGACGGGAAAAGGACGTGATGGAATGATCAGCATTTCAGAATTTCAGGTGAAGGATGTCGTCAATGTCTCAAACGGAAAAAAGCTGGGGAGTATTGGGGATATTGATATCAATGTGACCACTGGTAAAATTCAGGCGATCATACTAGGAGGAAATGGGAAAGTGCTCGGATTTTTCGGAAAAGAAGAGGAATTGGTCATTCCATGGCGAAATATAGTAAAAATCGGGGAAGATGTAATCTTGGTCCGATTAAGTGAACCGCATGCATAAACCTGCTTTTCTGCCGCGGATTGGCAAATGCCGGAAGTCTCGTTTCTTCCGGCACATTTCATTTAGAAATATGCAAATCGGCGCTCAACGAATGCAGAAAGATGTGGTAAAATAAGTGGGAAATTCCGCTTTTTTAAATGTTTGTCGAAAGGTTGGATCATCATGAATACATATCACCCATTTAGTCTTACCACACCCTCGACACTCATGATACAAGACTGGGCTCAAACGAATCAAAACAACAAAGAAGTCATTGCCGGATTTACGACGAAAAACGGCGGTGTCAGCCAAAAACCTTTTGAATCGTTAAATACAGGATTGCACGTTCATGACAAAGATGCAGATGTAGTTAAAAATCGTGAATATATTGCCGATATGTTTAATACTGATTTGCAGTCTTGGGTATTCGCTGATCAGACACATGATAATCGCGTTCAGAAAGTGACGCAGAGGGATAGGGGAAAAGGCGCCCGTGAGTATCACACAGCGCTAAAAGCAACGGACGGGCTCTATACAAACGAAAAAAATGTATTTTTAGCATTATGCTTTGCTGATTGTGTGCCTCTTTTCTTTTATGATCCGGTTAAATCACTTGTCGGAGTTGCCCATGCCGGGTGGAAGGGCACTGTCAAACAGATTGGCAGAGAAATGGTGAAGCAATGGACTGAGAAGGAAGGTTCAAATCCTTCAGATATTCAGGCTGTTATTGGCCCATCTATCAGCGGAGCATGCTATAAGGTAGATGACCGTGTCATGGATGCTGTCCGCGCATTGCCGGTTTCAGCAGACCGTGCCGTTAATCAGACGGCAATGGCACAATATCAGCTTGATTTGAAAGAGCTGAACCGCCTCATACTGATAGACAGCGGTTTGGCAAATGAACAGATTTCTGTCAGCGGTTTATGCACGGAAAGCGAGCCGTCTCTTTTCTATTCTCACCGCCGCGATCAGGGGAAAACTGGACGGATGATGTCCTTTATCGGAATGAAGGAGGCATAAAGATCTTGCGTGTTGTTGATAATTTACGACATATAAACGAACGAATAAACGAAGCATGTAACAGATCGGGCCGCAGCTCCGATGAAGTTACGGTTATTGCAGTCACAAAATATGTATCGCCTGAAAGAGCACAGGAGGCAGTAGATGCTGGCATCACCTGCCTCGGAGAGAATCGGGATGCGGAACTGCTCCGCAAACAGGAATTGATGAAAGGGAATCCGGAATGGCATTTTATCGGCAGTCTGCAATCAAGAAAAGCAAAATCTGTCGTCAATGCGGTTTCTTATATCCATTCCCTAGACCGGCTCTCATTAGCGAAAGAAATTGAAAAACGGGCTGAAGGTACTGTCCGATGCTTTGTGCAGGTCAATACCTCTCTTGAGCCTTCTAAACACGGCATGAAAAAAGAAGAAGTCATTCCATTCATACAGGAGCTTTCCGGTTTCGAACATATCCAAGTGGCCGGACTGATGACAATGGCTCCGCTGACTGATGATCAAGATCAGATCAGAAGCTGTTTCAGGTCGCTGAGAGAACTCCGTGACCAGGTTCAGAAACTGAAGCAGCCGAACGCTCCGTGTACTGAACTGTCGATGGGCATGTCAAATGATTTTGAAATTGCAATTGAAGAAGGGGCTACTTATATTAGAATCGGCTCATCGTTAGTCGGAAATGAAACAGGGGGTGTACAGCAATGAGTATGAAAAATAAACTGAAAAACTTTTTCTCGATGGAAGATGAAGAATATGAATATGAATATATTGAGACAGAGCGGGAATCGCATGAGGAGCATGAGCAAAAAGAAAAGCCGGCTTATACCGGGAATAAACCTGCGGGCAAACAGAATGTAGTGAGCTTGCAAAGTGTTCAGAAATCCTCTAAAGTGGTGTTGAGTGAGCCGCGCGTGTATGCGGAGGCGCAGGAAATAGCCGACCATTTGAAGAACCGGCGGGCAGTTGTCGTCAATCTTCAGCGGATACAGCATGACCAGGCGAAGCGGATTGTTGACTTTTTAAGCGGAACCGTCTATGCCATCGGCGGAGATATTCAAAGAATCGGCTCAGATATCTTTCTCTGCACGCCTGATAACGTAGATGTATCAGGCACGATTTCTGAGCTCATATCTGAAGACGAACATCAGAGGTGGTAAAGCGAGATGATCCTTTATCAAGTTTTTTCGGTTTTAAGCTTATTAATCACAATATACTCATTTGCCCTGATCATATACATTTTTATGTCATGGGTGCCGAGTACGAGGGAAACAGCAGTCGGGCGTTTTTTAGCATCGATTTGTGAACCATATCTCGAACCATTCAGAAAAATCATCCCTCCGATTGCAATGCTGGATATTTCACCAATCGTAGCAATCCTTGTGCTTCGATTTGCGACTACTGGCTTGTGGGGACTTTACCGCATGATTGCGTTTTAATGTGACAGTTTGATAGGGGCTTGGCAGCAGCCAAGCCTCTTTACATAGAAGGGAAAGACGATGAGCGATATCTATCAGCACTTCAGAAAAGACGAGCGGGCCTTTATTGATCAGGCGCTCGAATGGAAAAGAATTGTCCAAGAGCAGTACAGAATGAAGCTGACCGACTTTTTAGACCCTCGAGAGCAGGTCATCCTCACTGCTGTTACGGGACAGACAGACGTCGGGCTTGCTTTTTCCGGCGGCTATGACAGAGCGGAGCGGAAACGGGCGATTCTGTATCCAGAATACATTACTCCAGAAGAATCGGATTTTGAACTGCAGGCGTTTAACGTCCGTTATGCTGACAAGTTTGTCTCAGTAGATCACCGTTCTCTGCTTGGTGCATTAATGGGCATAGGATTAAAGCGGCAAAAATTCGGTGACATCGTGTTTTCTGAATCAGCTGTGCAATTGATTGTATCAGCCGATACCGCTGATTTTGTGGCCGCACAGCTGACTCAAGCAGGCAAAGCGACGGTCAGCCTTGAGAAAATTGGCTTGTCAGACCTTAACATTCCGGCTATTGATGTCGAAATAAGAGATGACACGGTTTCTTCTTTAAGGCTTGACGCTGTCTGCGCCTCTATGAGCAGGCAATCCCGCCAGAAATCACAGACACTTGTGAAAAACGGGCTCGTAAAAGTGAACTGGAAGGTAGTTGAAGATCCTTCCTACATAGTGGCAGAAGGGGACATGCTGTCTATCAGAGGCTTTGGCCGCTGCAGTTTATCCAAAATCGAAGGAAAAACCAAAAAAGACAAATGGAGAGTTACGTTTGAACGACAAAAATAGTCGGTTTTTCAGTTTTTTTCTCCATCTGTGCGAAATTTGTTTTATAATGTGAACTAGATAACCGTACTGAAATGTAAAAATGGAGGTGGCATCATGCCATTAACGCCAAATGATATTCACAACAAGACGTTTACAAAAAGTTTTCGCGGATATGATGAAGATGAAGTAAATGAATTTCTAGCGCAAGTCAGAAAAGATTACGAAATTGTTCTCCGGAAGAAAACGGAACTAGAAGCGAAAGTCAATGAGCTAGATGAAAGAATCGGACACTTTGCCAATATTGAAGAAACATTGAATAAATCGATTTTAGTTGCCCAAGAAGCAGCTGAAGACGTAAAACGCAATTCTCAAAAAGAGGCAAAGCTGATCGTACGGGAAGCGGAGAAAAATGCTGATCGCATTATCAACGAATCGTTATCAAAATCAAGAAAAATCGCCATGGAAATCGAAGAGCTGAAAAAACAGTCTAAAGTGTTCAGAACACGTTTCCAAATGCTGATTGAGGCTCAGCTCGATCTTCTGAAAAATGACGATTGGGATCATCTCCTTGAGTATGAAGTCGACGCTGTATTTGAGGAAAAGGAATAAATTCTCTGATTGTCTTGACATTTTCTTAGCTTGTCGAATATAATACGTTCATAAATTCAGATGAAAAAACGGTTGAAAGGGACAGTCATGTTTCCTTCAGGCCTTCATAGCGACCCGGAGATGGTGAGAGTCCGGGATGGCCGGAATCATGTAGATCAGCCCTTAAGTTTCCTTTCTGAACTCACAGTAGGTTAGGACGTTCATCACGTTACGATGCTCAAGAGGAAAAAGCGTATGCTGGCTTTTTCTAAAAGGGTGGTACCGCGAGATAAGCTTTCTCGTCCCTTATGGGATGAGAGGGCTTTTTTTATTTTCTGAAAAAATGCAGTGGAGGAATGAAAATGGATTTTAAAGACACGCTCTTAATGCCAAAAACAGATTTCCCGATGCGTGGAAATTTGCCAAACCGTGAGCCTGACATTCAAAAGAAATGGGAGGAAGAGGATATCTATCGTCTTGTGCAGGAACGGACGAAAGACCGCCCGAAATTTGTTTTACATGACGGACCTCCGTATGCTAACGGCGACATCCATATGGGCCACGCGCTTAACAAGATTTTGAAGGATTTCATTGTCCGCTTTAAATCAATGAGCGGCTACAACGCACCGTATGTACCAGGCTGGGATACACACGGATTGCCAATTGAAACAGCTCTGACAAAAAACAAAAAAGTCAACCGCAAAGAAATGTCCGTAGCGGAATTCCGCAAACTGTGCGAAGAGTACGCTTGGAAGCAAATCGAGGGACAGCGTGAGCAATTTAAACGTCTTGGTGTCCGCGGCGATTGGGAAAACCCATATGTGACATTAAAACCGGAATACGAAGCGCAGCAAATCCGCGTATTTGGTGAAATGGCAAAACGAGGCTACATTTACAAAGGTCTTAAACCGGTTAACTGGTCACCTTCAAGTGAGTCTGCTTTGGCTGAAGCCGAAATCGAATATCAAGACAAACGTTCAGCATCTATTTATGTCGCTTTTGGTGTAAAAGACGGAAAAGGCGTTCTTGAAAATGGTGAACGTATCATCATCTGGACAACAACACCTTGGACAATTCCGGCGAACCTCGGAATCTCAGTGCATCCTGATCTTGAGTACAGCGTGATTGCAGTAGGCGAAGACCGCTTTGTCGTAGCAAGTGCTTTAGTCGAAAATGTTGCGTCTGCATGCGGATTTGATCAGTATGAAGTAACAAGAACGGTCAAAGGGAAGGACCTTGAGAACATTATCGCTGAACACCCGCTATATGGCAGGGATTCTCTCGTTATGCTAGGTGAACACGTAACAACTGATGCCGGAACGGGCTGTGTTCATACAGCGCCAGGGCATGGGGAAGATGACTTTATCATCGGCCAAAAATACGGTTTAGACGTACTTTGCCCAGTTGATGCAAAAGGTGTCATGACAAGCGAAGCTCCTGGCTTTGAAGGCATGTTCTATGACGATGCAAACAAAGCGATCACACAGCAGCTTGATGAAAAAGGCGCACTTGTGAAGCTTGAATTCATTACTCATTCTTATCCGCACGATTGGAGAACAAAAAAACCAACTATTTTCAGAGCGACAGCGCAATGGTTTGCTTCAATTAAAGATTTCAGATCAGACCTGCTGGACGCCATCAAAGAAACCAAGTGGGTTCCTGAATGGGGCGAGCAGCGTTTGCACAACATGGTTCGGGACCGCGGAGACTGGTGTATTTCCAGACAGCGTGCGTGGGGTGTGCCGATTCCGGTCTTTTATGCCGAAAATGGAGAACCGGTTATTACGGATGAAACCATTGAACATGTTTCTGAATTGTTCAGACAGCACGGATCAAACATTTGGTTTGAAAAAGAAGCAAAGGATCTTCTTCCAGAAGGCTTTACACATCCTGGAAGCCCGAACGGCACATTTACAAAAGAACAGGATATCATGGATGTTTGGTTTGATTCAGGCTCTTCACATCAAGCAGTACTTGAAGAACGTGATGACCTCGTTCGTCCGGCTGATTTATACCTAGAGGGATCTGACCAATATCGCGGCTGGTTTAACTCTTCTCTTTCTACAGCAGTAGCCGTAACAGGAAAAGCGCCGTATAAAGGTGTGCTCAGCCATGGGTTCGCACTGGATGGAGAAGGACGCAAGATGAGTAAATCAATCGGTAACGTTGTTGTTCCGGCTAAAGTTATGAAACAGCTTGGTGCCGACATCTTAAGATTATGGGTATCTTCAGTGGATTATCAGGCGGATGTTCGCGTGTCTGACGCCATTCTGAAGCAGGTTGCGGAAGTATATCGTAAAATCCGTAACACGTTCCGTTTCCTTCACGGCAACCTTTTCGATTTTGATCCAAAAACAAATGCGGTGGCTGTTGAAGAACTTCGTGAAGTGGATCAGTATATGCTGATTAAGCTGAACAAACTGATTGATAAAGTGAAAAAAGCGTATGATGAGTACGAATTTGCGGTTGTGTATCACAGCATCCATAATTTCTGCACAATCGAATTAAGCTCATTCTATCTCGATTTTGCAAAGGATATTGTTTACATCGAGCATGCGGATCATCCGGATAGACGCAGCATGCAGACAGTATTCTACGAAACGCTTCTTGCATTAGTGAAGCTTTCAGCGCCTATCCTTCCGCATACGGCTGACGAATTATGGTCTCATTTAACATTTGTTGAAGAGCAGAGCGTTCAGCTGACAGATATGCCGGAAACAATCGCAGTTCCAAACAGTGAAGCGACTGAAGAAAAATTTGACCGCTTTATGGCTCTTCGTGATGACGTGCTAAAAGCATTAGAAACTGCGCGGAATGAAAAAATTATCGGTAAATCATTGGAAGCTAACCTGAAATTGTATCCAAATAAAGAAAACAAAGAGCTCTTGGCTTCCATTAAAGAAAATCTTTCTCAGCTGTTTATTGTGTCAGAACTGACAATCAGTGAAGAACAGGAAGCGCCGAACGATGCGCAAAGCTTTCCGACAGGTAAAATCGCTGTCGAAAAAGCGGAAGGCGAAATGTGTGAGAGATCACGTGTGATTTCAAAAGATGTAGGGGCAAATCCGAAATATCCTACACTTTCATTACGCAACGCTGAAATTGTTGAAAAATACTATGAAAAATAATACAAAAGGGGCCCGGCGTAAAAGCCGGGCTTTTTTTGTGCCAAGAGTGACATCCTTTAGAACGGCAGGAAAAATCTTATGGGCTTTAGATCATCATTCATAGGCAACAATAAAGGTACTACGTTAAGAGCAGGAGTTGTGAAGAATGAATGATCAACTGACCGCAATTTACACGGAACTTCTTCTGATGAAAGAAGAATTACAGTCGAGATTATTTGAGTATTCTTGCTTTCAGGTTTCTACAAGCCCGCAAGCAGCAATCAATCATAAACAAAAAGCAACTCTGATCTATCACATTAAAGAAGAGCTTCAAGACGTTCTCCTTGCATTGTCGAAAATCGAAAACGGCACATTCGGATACTGTGAAGAAACCGGGGCCCCCATTCCTCTTTCAAAGCTGGCGGTGCTGCCGACGGCCCGAACAGCAAACGATTTTCTTTATTCTGTCCAATTCGAAAAAAAAACGCTTCCGATATGGAGATCAACGGATATCGAATATGGTCAGGCACTGTATGAATAAACAGTGTCTGACCAGTTAATATGCCTGATATTTCTTTACTCCAGTGCTTTTTATTGATAAAATGCATAATGGATTAAAGTAACCGTAAACTGGAGGAACGTTTGTGCTGTATTATATAATTGCACTACTTATTATTGCAGCCGATCAATTGACAAAATGGCTAGTCGTTAAGAACATGGAACTTGGCCAAAGCATTCCGATCATTGATCAGGTATTCTATATCACCTCCCATCGCAATACGGGTGCTGCATGGGGGATATTAGCGGGTCAGATGTGGTTTTTCTACCTCATAACAACCGCTGTTATTATTGGTATTGTTTATTACATACAGCGTTATACAAAAGGACAAAGGCTTCTTGGCGTTGCCCTTGGGCTTATGCTTGGCGGTGCCATCGGCAACTTTATCGATCGGGCTGTCAGACAAGAAGTTGTGGATTTTATCCATGTTATAATTGTGAATTACAATTACCCGATTTTTAACATCGCGGACTCTTCACTATGTGTCGGCGTCATGCTTTTATTTATACAAATGCTGTTGGACAGCGGGAAAAAGAAAAAGGAGCAATAGCATGAATCAAATTGATATAACCGCTTCAGAAGAACAAAAAAGTGAGCGGATTGATAAATTTTTGGCATCAACTGAGAATGATTGGTCAAGAACCCAGGTTCAGCAATGGGTAAAAGACGGACAGGTTGTCGTGAACGGGAGCGCGGTGAAAGCAAATTATAAAATTCAGCCGGGTGATCAGGTGACCGTCACTGTACCCGAACCGGAAGCGCTCGACGTCCTGGCAGAACCTATGGATCTTGATATTTATTATGAAGATCAGGATGTGCTGGTTGTCAATAAGCCGCGCGGAATGGTTGTACACCCAGCACCCGGTCATCTTACGGGCACACTTGTAAACGGCCTTATGGCTCATTGCACAGACCTTTCCGGAATCAATGGTGTGATGCGTCCGGGGATTGTTCACAGAATCGATAAGGACACGTCCGGTTTATTAATGGTGGCGAAAAATGATATGGCACACGAGTCACTTGTAAACCAATTGGTCAACAAAACGGTCACGCGAAAGTATACGGCTGTTGTCCACGGGCTTATTTCTCATGATGACGGCACAATTGACGCGCCGATCGGGCGGGATAAAAAAGACCGTCAAAGCATGACTGTGACACGTGATGGCAAAAACGCTGTCACTCATTTTCATGTGCTTGAGCGTTTTCAGGACTTTACGTTAGTGGAATGCCAGCTTGAAACAGGGAGAACCCATCAAATTCGTGTTCATATGAAATATATCGGATTCCCATTAGCGGGCGACCCGAAATATGGTCCTAGAAAAACAATCGACTTTAACGGCCAGGCGCTTCACGCGGGCGTTTTAGGTTTTGACCACCCGCGAACAGGAGAATATGTCGAATTTGAAGCGCCGCTTCCTGAGGATATGGCAGAATTAATCGAAACCCTCAGAAAAAACGGTTGACAGAGTGTTTCATTTCTGAAATAATAAACGAAGCTGAATAGATTCTTTAAAACAGTCCAGAGAGGCTGAGAAGGATAACGGATAGACGGGATGCGTGTATAGTGCGCACCTTGTCCTAAAACCCCTCTATGCTCTGGCAGGAGGGGTTTTTTCTTCTATATAAACTGTGAGGTGTCACACATTGAATCAAAAAGCTGTCATTCTCGACGAACAGGCAATCAGACGGGCCTTGACCAGGATTGCGCACGAAATGATCGAACGCAATAAAGGAATGAATAACTGCATTCTTGTCGGCATTAAGACAAGAGGGATTTACCTGGCAAAACGCCTTGCGGAACGAATTGAACAGATTGAAGGAAATCCTGTTACAGTCGGTGAAATTGATATTACCCTTTACAGAGACGATCTTTCTAAAAAAACGAGCAACGAAGAACCGCTTGTGAAAGGTGCAGATATTCCGGTAGATATCACAGATCAAAAAGTCATTCTCGTTGATGATGTCCTGTATACCGGAAGAACAGTCAGAGCAGGTATGGATGCGCTTGTTGATGTAGGCAGACCTTCCTCCATTCAGCTGGCTGTGCTTGTTGACAGGGGACACCGGGAGCTGCCGATACGAGCGGATTATATTGGGAAAAACATCCCGACATCAAAGGCTGAAAAGGTTATGGTTCAGCTTGATGAGGTAGATCAAAACGATCTCGTCGCCATTTATGAAAATGAATAATAGATCACCTTTTTAAGGGCAATCCAGAGAGGTTGCAAAGAGGTGCACAACAAAGACCCGAAAAGTATTCGGCAGGTCTTTGTATGCCTCTTTGCGTAAAAATAGCAAAGAGGTTTTTTTATACAGCCATTGAGTCATCCTAAAATGAAAGTCAACAATCAGGGGGAAATCATCATGAGTAAGAAAAAAGTAAATTTAGGGGTCAGGGATGTCCCGACACCTTTCTCTTGGGTTTCATTCAGCCTTCAGCATCTGTTTGCCATGTTCGGCTCAACCATTTTGGTTCCGAAGCTCGTCGGAATGAGTCCTGCTGTGGCGTTGGTGACAAGCGGCATCGGAACACTGGCGTACCTTCTTATTACGAAAGGGCAAATTCCGGCGTATCTCGGTTCATCCTTCGCCTTTATTTCTCCGATCATACTGGTAAAAGCGACCGGCGGGCCGGGAGCTGCAATGGTCGGGGCGTTTCTTGCAGGGCTGGTATACGGGCTGATTGCCTTATTGATCAGGCAGCTTGGCACAGGATGGCTGATGAAGATTCTCCCGCCTGTAGTCGTAGGACCTGTTATTATCGTCATCGGGCTGGGACTTGCAAGCACTGCGGTAAACATGGCGATGTATGCTGATCCAAATGCGAGTGAATTGGTTTACAGCTTAAAGCACTTCAGTGTTGCAGGCGTTACGCTGGCCATCACGATTATTTGCGCGATTTTCTTGCGAGGATTCTTAAGCCTGATTCCGGTTTTGATCGGAATCATCGGCGGATACCTGTTCGCCCTTACTCAAGGGATTGTCAACTTCCAGCCGGTGCTTGACGCGAAATGGTTCGCAGTGCCTGAATTTATCATCCCGTTCAAAGACTATTCGCCGTCAGTAACACTCGGCATCGCGGCTGCAATGGTACCGGTCGCGTTTGTGACAATGTCGGAGCATATCGGCCATCAAATGGTGCTGAGTAAGGTTGTTGGACAAGATTTCATTAAAAAACCGGGACTGCATCGCTCTATTATGGGTGACAGCGTGGCGACAATTCTTGCTTCCCTGATCGGCGGCCCGCCGACGACGACTTATGGAGAAAACATTGGCGTGCTGGCCATCACAAGAGTATTCAGCGTCTTTGTCATCGGAGGCGCGGCAGTGATTGCCCTTTGCTTCGGCTTTATCGGCAAAATTTCAGCGCTGATCAGTTCAGTGCCGTCAGCGGTCATGGGAGGCGTCTCCTTCCTGCTGTTCGGAATCATTGCTTCAAGCGGTCTGAGAATGCTGATTGACAACAAAATTGATTATGAAAATAACCGAAACCTCATTATCACATCGGTGATCCTTGTGATCGGTGTAGGAGGCGCATTTATCCAAGTATCACAAGGCGGATTCCAAGTGTCAGGGATGGCGCTTGCCGCAATAGTCGGTGTCATCTTAAACCTGATTCTTCCGGAAGCGAAGGAAGAGCAGGCTGACACATCTGAACAACATCATATTTAAAACCTTTTAATGAAAGTCCAGAGAGGCTTGGAAGGGTTATGAAGAGAAGGAAGCTTCAATGCTGCCCTCTATTTAACCATACCCCGAGTCTATCCTAGACCCGGGGTTTTTTCAGCCTTAAGTTGAAAATGAGAGGGGAAAGAACATGAAGCATATAACGACGATGAGTGAACTCAGCACTGAGGAAATCAAAGATTTGCTTCACACAGCACAAGATCTCAAAAACGGAAAAACAGACAATCAGCTTACAGGAAAGTTTGCAGCAAACCTGTTTTTCGAACCGAGCACGAGAACGCGGTTCAGCTTCGAGGTCGCAGAAAAAAAGCTGGGCATGAATGTGCTGAACCTTGATGGAACAAGCACAAGCGTACAAAAAGGCGAAACCTTATATGATACGATTCGGACGCTCGAATCAATCGGTGTGGACGTGTGCGTCATCAGGCACAGTGAAGATGAGTATTATCAAGAGCTTGTCAGCCAGGTGAGCATTCCGATTCTGAATGCGGGAGACGGATGCGGCCAGCATCCGACACAATCACTGCTTGATTTAATGACCATTTATGAAGAGTTCAATACGTTCAAAGGGCTTACCGTCTCCATTCACGGTGACATCAAGCATAGCAGAGTGGCAAGGTCAAATGCGGAAGTGTTGACAAGATTGGGTGCCCGGGTCCTGTTTTCCGGTCCTGCGGAATGGCAGGATGAAGAAAATACATTCGGCACGTATGTCTCAATGGATGAAGCAGTGGAGTCTTCCGATGTCGTCATGCTGCTGCGCATTCAAAATGAACGGCATCAGTCCGCTGTCAGCCAGGAAGGCTATTTAAACAAATACGGCTTGACCGTAGAACGGGCTGAGCGTATGAAGCAGCATGCGATCATCATGCATCCTGCTCCGGTAAACAGAGGAGTGGAGATTGATGACAGCTTAGTAGAAAGCGAAAAATCAAGAATCTTCAAGCAAATGCAAAATGGCGTATTTATCAGAATGGCAGTGATACAGCGTGCCTTACAAACCAATATGAAAAGAGGAGAAGCATCTTATGTCATATCTCATTAAAAACGGCTGGATACTTAACGAAAATGGTGAAAAAACAGAAGCGGATATCCGAGTGACTGGAGAAACCATTACTGCAATCGGCAAGCTTGATGCAACGGATAATGAAACTGTAATTGATGCGAAAGGTTTGCTCGTTTCACCTGGGTTTGTTGATCTCCACGTCCATTTCAGAGAGCCGGGCGGAGAGAAAAAAGAAACAATTGAAACCGGGGCGAAAGCAGCGGCGCGCGGCGGCTATACAACAGTAGCAGCAATGCCGAATACGCGGCCGGTTCCCGATACAAAGGAGCAGATGGAATGGGTGCAAAACAGAATTAAAGAAACATCATGTGTCAGAGTTCTTCCATATGCATCCATTACGATCAGGCAAATCGGCGATGAAATGACAAACTTTGAAGCGTTAAAAGAAGCCGGGGCATTTGCCTTTACAGATGACGGCGTTGGGATACAGACAGCAGGCATGATGTATGAAGCGATGAAACGGGCAGCCGCAATTGACAAAGCGATTGTTGCACATTGCGAGGACAACTCTTTAATTTACGGAGGAAGCGTACATGAGGGGACATTCTCTAAAGCGAACGGGCTAAACGGCATACCTTCTGTCTGTGAATCGGTTCATATTGCCCGCGATGTGCTGCTGGCTGAGGCGGCAAACTGTCATTATCATGTATGCCATATCAGCACGAAAGAATCTGTCAGGGTTGTACGCGATGCGAAAAAAGCGGGCATTAGAGTGACAGCAGAAGTGTCGCCGCATCATTTGCTGCTTTGTGATGAGGACATCCCGGGGCTGGACACAAACTATAAAATGAATCCTCCGCTCCGCAGCGCAGAAGACAGGGCTGCTTTAATTGAAGGTCTTTTAGACGGAACAATTGATTTTATCGCAACAGACCATGCACCGCATACGGAAGAAGAGAAAAACACGGAAATGAAGCTGGCGCCATTCGGAATTGTCGGCTTAGAAACAGCATTCCCGCTTCTTTACACACACTTTGTCAAAAATGGCAGCTGGTCATTGAAGCAGCTCATTGACTACATGACAATCAAGCCATGCGAAGCGTTCGGTCTCCCATATGGAACATTACAAACGGGGCAAGTTGCTGACATGACATTAATTGATTTAGAAAAAGAAGCAGTTATAGACAAAGAGACATTTTTATCAAAAGGAAAAAATACACCATTCAATGGCATCAGCTGCACCGGCTGGCCGGTCGCTACAATTGCGGCAGGGAAGCTTGCTTATGAAGAAGGGAGACTTGTCAAATGAAGAGACGATTAGTACTGGAAAACGGAGCGGTATTCGAAGGAGAAGCCTTCGGGAGCTTAGAACACAACATGGGAGAAGTCGTTTTTAATACTGGGATGACAGGCTATCAGGAAATTTTATCTGACCCTTCTTACTGCGGGCAGATCGTAACATTGACATACCCGCTTATCGGAAATTATGGCATTAACCGTGATGATTTTGAATCCATTACCCCTTTTGTCAAAGGGCTGATCATCAAGGAATTATGTGAACTGCCTTCCAACTGGCGTTCAGCATACACATTAGACGAGTATTTAAAAATGAAAAACATTCCCGGACTCCAGGGGATTGATACAAGGAAGCTGACAAGAATGATCCGCACGGCAGGCGCGCTAAAAGGAACATTCGCTTCATCTGATGAAGACATCGAAGCTGTGCTGAAAAGACTGAACGAAACGGAATTGCCAAGAAATCAAGTATCACAAGTATCAGCCAAAACAGCATATCCGAGCCCGGGAAGAGGCAAACGCATTGTCTTGGTTGACTTCGGCATGAAGCACGGGATTCTAAGGGAGCTGAACAAACGGAAATGTGACGTCATCGTTGTGCCTTACAACATTACAGCAGAAGAAGTGCTTCAGCTGAAACCGGACGGCATCATGCTTTCTAACGGACCTGGAGACCCGAAGGATGTGCCTGAAGCGATTGAAATGATTAAAGGTGTTCTTGGAAAAGTGCCTTTATTTGGAATATGTCTCGGCCACCAATTATTCGCGCTGGCGTGCGGGGCGAATACTGAAAAAATGAAATTCGGCCACAGAGGTTCAAACCACCCGGTAAAAGAGCTGGCTACAGGGAAAGTTGCCTTAACATCTCAAAACCATGGTTATACAGTTTCATCTATCAGTGAAACAGAACTTGAAGTGACGCATATCGCAATCAACGACGATACGATTGAAGGGCTGAAGCATAAAACATTGCCGGCATTTACGGTTCAATATCATCCCGAAGCCTCACCTGGTCCTGAGGATGCTAACCATCTATTTGACAGATTCATCGAAATGATCGAAACAACAGAGAAAGAAGGGGAAGCGGTATGCCAAAACGCGTAGACATTAACAAAATTTTAGTAATCGGATCTGGGCCGATCATCATCGGCCAAGCAGCAGAATTTGATTATGCGGGAACGCAAGCCTGTCTTGCTTTGAAAGAAGAAGGCTATGAAGTCATCCTTGTCAACTCAAACCCTGCCACGATCATGACAGATACAGAAATGGCTGATCGGGTTTACATCGAACCGCTCACACCTGAATTCCTGACACGAATTATCAGAAAAGAGCGTCCAGATGCCATTCTTCCTACGCTCGGAGGCCAAACAGGTTTGAATCTTGCGGTTGAGCTTTCTGAAAGAGGCGTTTTGGCAGAATGCGGCGTCGAAGTGCTTGGCACGAAACTGTCTGCGATTCAGCAAGCTGAAGACCGTGACTTGTTCAGAACATTAATGAATGAACTGAATGAACCGGTGCCTGAAAGTGAGATTATCCATTCCCTCGAAGAAGCGGAAAAATTCGTCAGCCAAATTGGATTCCCTGTCATTGTCCGTCCGGCATATACATTAGGCGGAACAGGCGGAGGCATCTGCTCGAATGAAACAGAGCTAAAAGAAATTGTTGAGAACGGCTTGAAATTAAGCCCGGTACACCAATGTCTGCTTGAAAAGAGCATTGCCGGCTATAAAGAAATCGAGTATGAAGTCATGAGAGACAGCCAGGATCACGCCATTGTTGTTTGTAACATGGAAAACATTGATCCGGTTGGAATCCATACTGGAGACAGTATTGTTGTCGCGCCGAGCCAAACGCTCAGCGATCGCGAATATCAGCTCCTGCGGAATGTATCGTTAAAACTGATTCGCGCGCTTGGAATCGAAGGCGGATGTAACGTCCAGCTCGCCTTAGATCCAGACAGCTTCCAATATTACATCATTGAAGTAAATCCGCGTGTCAGCCGTTCATCTGCCCTTGCATCAAAAGCAACGGGATACCCGATAGCAAAGCTCGCTGCTAAAATTGCAGTAGGCCTTTCATTAGATGAAATGATGAACCCGGTAACAGGAAAAACATATGCAGCATTTGAACCTGCTCTTGACTATGTCGTATCCAAAATTCCGCGCTGGCCGTTTGATAAATTTGAATCAGCAAACAGAAAGCTCGGCACGCAAATGAAAGCAACTGGTGAAGTCATGGCGATCGGCCGCACACTTGAAGAATCATTGCTGAAGGCTGTGCGTTCACTGGAAGCTGATGTGTATCATCTTGAATTGAAGGACGCCGCTGACATTTCAGATGAACTTCTTGAAAAGCGAATTAAAAAGGCCGGTGATGAACGCTTATTCTACCTAGCTGAAGCGTACAGAAGAGGTTACACGGTAGAAGACCTTCATGAATTTTCCGCTATCGATGTCTTCTTCTTGCATAAGCTGTTCGGAATCGTACAGTTTGAAAAAGAATTGAAGGCGAATGTGGGCGATACAGATGTGCTGAGACGGGCAAAAGAACTCGGCTTCTCTGATCAGTACATCAGCCGCGAGTGGAAAATGAAAGAATCCGATCTATACAACTTGAGAAAACAAGCGGGGATTGCGCCGGTATTCAAGATGGTAGATACGTGCGCGGCGGAATTTGAGTCGGAAACACCTTACTTCTATAGCACATATGAAGAAGAAAATGAATCTGTCGTTACAGATAAGAAAAGTGTGATGGTGCTTGGTTCGGGTCCGATTCGAATCGGTCAGGGTGTCGAGTTCGACTATGCGACTGTTCACTCTGTATGGGCAATTAAACAAGCAGGCTATGAAGCCATTATTGTCAATAACAACCCGGAAACCGTTTCAACAGACTTCAGCATCTCAGACAAGCTGTATTTTGAGCCGCTTACGATTGAAGATGTTATGCACATCATTGACCTCGAACAGCCGATGGGCGTTGTCGTACAATTTGGCGGACAAACTGCGATTAACCTTGCTGATGAGCTTTCTGCACGCGGAGTGAAAATCCTTGGAACTTCATTAGAAGATTTAGACCGTGCGGAAGACCGGGATAAATTTGAACAAGCGCTTGGAGAACTTGGTGTTCCGCAGCCGCTTGGCAAAACAGCGACATCAGTTGATCAGGCAGTAAGCATCGCGAGCGATATCGGTTACCCGGTATTGGTGCGCCCTTCCTATGTACTTGGCGGCCGGGCGATGGAGATTGTGTATCATGAAGAAGAGCTGCTTCATTACATGAAAAACGCAGTCAAAATCAATCCGCAGCACCCTGTATTAATTGACAGATATTTGACTGGGAAAGAAATTGAAGTTGATGCAGTATCTGACGGTGAAACAGTCGTCATTCCGGGAATTATGGAGCACATTGAACGTGCGGGCGTTCACTCCGGAGACTCGATCGCTGTCTATCCGCCTCAATCGCTCACTGAGGACATTAAGAAAAAAATTGAACAATACACGATCGCACTTGCTAAAGGGCTGAACATTGTCGGTTTGCTCAATATTCAATTCGTCTTATCACAAGGCGAGGTGTACGTGCTCGAAGTGAACCCGAGATCAAGCAGAACCGTACCGTTCTTAAGCAAAATTACGGGTATCCCAATGGCGAATCTCGCAACAAAAATCATTCTCGGTCAAAAGCTGGCTGCGTTTGGCTATACAGAGGGCCTTCAGCCTGAGCAGCAAGGTGTATTTGTAAAAGCGCCGGTCTTCTCCTTCGCCAAGCTGAGAAGAGTGGACATTACGTTAGGGCCTGAAATGAAATCAACAGGTGAAGTCATGGGGAAAGATTCGACCCTTGAAAAGGCGCTCTATAAAGCCTTGATTGCTTCAGGTATTCAAATCCCGAACTACGGTTCCGTGCTTTTAACAGTAGCTGATAAGGACAAAGAAGAAGGGCTTGCCATTGCTAAGAGGTTCCACGCGATTGGCTACAACATTTTAGCGACGGAAGGAACGGCAGGCTACCTGAAAGAAGCTTCTATTCCAGCGAAGGTCGTCGGAAAAATCGGCCAGGATGGTCCGAACCTGCTTGATGTCATCAGAAACGGTGAAGCACAGTTTGTCATCAATACGCTGACAAAAGGAAAGCAGCCGGCAAGAGACGGATTTAGAATCAGACGTGAATCAGTAGAAAATGGTGTTGCCTGCTTAACATCGTTAGATACGGCAGAGGCGATATTGCGAGTGCTGGAAAGCATGACATTCCGCGCTGATCAAATGCCGGCAGTCAACACAAATCAGGAGGCGGCAGTCACTATATGAAAAAAGCGTATTTGACAGTATGTTCTAACCAGCAAATTGCAGACCGGGTGTATCAAATGGTTCTGAAAGGGGAGCTTGTCCAAGGGTTTACAACCCCGGGGCAGTTCCTCCATCTTAAAGTGAGCGAAGCGATCACACCTCTTTTGAGGAGGCCAATCAGCATCGCCGACGTCAATTTTGAAAAAAGTGAAGTCACCATCATTTATCGAGTAGATGGGGAAGGTACAAGGCTATTGTCTCTGAAACAGCAGGGAGAGCTTGTGGATGTCCTCGGGCCTTTGGGAAATGGCTTTCCTGTCAATGAAGTCCAACCCGGAAAGACGGCTTTGCTGGTAGGAGGCGGTGTAGGTGTGCCGCCTCTCCAAGAGCTGTCGAAACGCTTGAATGAAAAAGGGGTAAATGTCATCCACGTTTTAGGATTCCAATCGGCAAAGGATGTTTTTTACGAGAAAGAATGCCGGCAGTATGGAGACACGTTTGTGGCAACAGCTGACGGAAGCTACGGGGAAACCGGATTTGTCACAGATGTGATTAAACGGAAACATCTAGAGTTTGATATCCTTCTCAGCTGCGGGCCGACACCGATGCTCAAGGCGCTAAAACAGGAATATGCCCATAAAGAAGTATATTTGTCCATGGAGGAACGAATGGGCTGTGGAATCGGCGCATGCTTCGCGTGTGTGTGCCATACAAACGAAAGTGAGACATCCTATGTAAAAGTATGTCTCGACGGGCCTGTATTTAAAGCTCAGGAGGTGGCGCTGTAATGCTCAAGGTGAAATTGCCGGGACTTGATTTGAAAAATCCAATCATTCCTGCATCAGGCTGCTTCGGTTTTGGAAAAGAATTTTCACGTTTTTATGATTTGTCTTGTCTAGGAGCCATCATGATTAAGGCTACGACAAAGGAGCCTCGCTTCGGGAATCCGACGCCGCGGGTAGCTGAGACTGGTGCTGGAATGCTTAATGCGATCGGTCTCCAAAATCCGGGGCTGGATAGCGTTTTGCATCATGAGCTGCCGTGGCTTGAGCAGTTTGATACACCGATCATCGCCAATGTCGCGGGTTCTCAAGTCGAGGATTATGTTGAAGTCGCAGAGCAAATCAGCAAAGCGCCTAATGTACATGCACTTGAATTGAATATTTCCTGCCCGAATGTGAAAACAGGCGGGATCGCTTTTGGCACGAACCCTGAAATGGCTGCCGATTTGACAAAAGCGGTGAAAGAGGTTTCAAATGTACCCGTTTATGTGAAGCTTTCCCCGAACGTGGCTAATATCACAGAGATTGCGTTAGCAATCGAGGAAGCGGGAGCGGACGGCCTTACGATGATCAACACACTAATCGGCATGAGACTCGATTTAAAAACCGGCAAACCGATATTAGCGAATAAAACAGGGGGACTTTCCGGCCCTGCTGTGAAGCCGGTTGCCATTCGCATGGTGTATGAAGTCAGCCAGGCGGTCAACATCCCGATTATCGGAATGGGAGGCGTGCAGTCGGCCGAAGATGCCCTGGAATTTCTTCTCGCTGGAGCAAGCGCGGTCGCTGTCGGAACAGCAAATTTTGTGAATCCTTTTGCATGTCCAGAGATTATTGAACAGCTCCCATCTGTTTTGCGCCAATACGGCTATCAATCAATTGAAGAATGCATCGGAAGGAGCTGGAATCATGAAAAACAACCTGCCCATCATCGCGCTTGATTTTGCATCAGCTGAAGAAACACTTGCGTTCTTAACGCCTTTTCAGCAAGAACCGTTATTTGTAAAGGTTGGAATGGAGCTTTTTTACCAAGAAGGGCCATCTATCGTGAAACAGCTAAAAGAAAGAAACTGCGAGCTGTTTTTGGATCTAAAGCTTCATGACATTCCGACCACTGTAAACAAGGCGATGAAGCGTCTTGCCAGTCTCGGCGTAGACCTCGTCAATGTTCATGCGGCCGGGGGCAAAAAAATGATGCAAGCAGCTCTTGAAGGCTTAGAAGAAGGTACGCCGGCGGGGAAAAAACGCCCGTCACTTATTGCGGTAACCCAGCTGACAAGCACATCTGAACAAATCATGAAGGATGAACTGCTGATCGAAAAGCCTCTGATCGATACGGTTGTGCACTACAGCAAACAGGCGGAAGAAAGCGGACTGGATGGAGTGGTCTGCTCTGTTCATGAAGCAAACGCCATTTACCAAGCAGTGTCGCCTTCATTTCTGACTGTCACTCCAGGGATCAGAATGTCAGATGACGCTGCGAATGACCAAGTCCGCGTGGCGACACCTGCAATTGCAAGAGAAAAAGGTTCATCAGCGATTGTAGTAGGACGCTCGATTACAAAAGCGGAAGATCCGGTAAAAGCCTATAAGGCTGTCAGACTTGAATGGGAGGGAATCAAATCTTGAAACAAATCATCGCAAAACATCTATTAGACATCCAAGCTGTATTTTTACGTCCGAACGAGCCGTTCACATGGGCAAGCGGCATTTTATCACCAATCTACTGTGACAACCGCCTGACGCTATCTTTCCCAGAGGTCAGAAATGATGTCGCCTCAGGCATCAGCAAGCTTGTTAAAGAGCATTTTCCCGAAGCTGAAATGATAGCAGGAACAGCAACTGCGGGTATTCCTCATGCTGCTCTGGCGGCTGACCGTTTGAATCTTCCGATGTGTTATGTGAGGAGCAAGCCGAAAGCGCACGGAAAAGGCAATCAGATTGAGGGAGCTGTGCAGAAAGGGCAAAAAACGGTCGTTATTGAAGACTTAATCTCCACAGGAGGCAGCGTGCTTGAAGCTTGTGCAGCTTTACAAGCGGCTGGCTGTGAGGTGCTTGGTGTCGTCTCAATCTTTACGTACGGACTTCCCAAAGCAGAAGAAGCCTTCGCAAAGGCAGAACTGCCATACTACTCATTAACTGATTACGATACGCTCACAGAGGTCGCACTTGAGAACGGAAATATTCATTCAGATGATCTAAAAAAGCTGAAAACATGGAAACGAAATCCCGAGTCAAAAGATTGGTTTAAAAAATAAAAAATAAATTCCAACGATGTAAAGAGGCTTCAAAGCCTTGCTGTACTTAAAAACAGGCCATGAGGCCTGTTTTTTTATTAATCCTATAAAAAAAGTCGGGTTGACTTATGTTAGAATTGTGCTAAAATTTACTACAAATCTGAAAAACTTATCAAGAGCGGCTGAGGGACTGGACCTATGAAGCCCGGCAACCTGCATAGTTTGTAAGGTGCTACTTCCAGCAAAATGAATTCCATTTTGAAAGATAAGGGCTACATGCTGTTCCTGTCTTTCTTTCCGCCGGATTGAAAGTTTTTTATTTTAAGAGGCAAAAAGGCTGTTTGAAATCACCAGCCAAGAATCACATTACAATTGGGAAAGACAACCGGCAGGAAGCTACTGTTTGTTTGTCTCCGAAAGGAGGAAAGAAGAAATGTTAACGTATGATAATTGGGAAGAACCAACGATTACATTTCCGGAAGACGATCCTTATAAAGGAGCGCTGTCAGTTTTAAAGTGGGCATACGGCCATTACGGCAACCAGCTTGTTTATGCCTGCAGTTTCGGAATTGAGGGAATCGTTTTGATTGACTTAATTTATAAAGTGAAAAAAGACGCAGAGATTGTGTTTCTTGATACAGGACTTCATTTTAAAGAGACCTATGAAACAATTGAACGAGTGAAAGAGCGTTATCCAGGTCTTAATATCATCCTGAAAAAACCAGACCTCACCCTTGAGGAACAAGCCGAGGAATATGGTGACAAACTGTGGGAAAGAGAGCCGAATCAGTGCTGCTACCTTAGAAAGGTCGTTCCTTTAAGAGAGGCGCTTTCAGGACATCCAGCCTGGCTTTCCGGTCTGCGCCGTGATCAAGGGCCAAGCCGTGCCAATACGAATTTCTTAAACAAAGATGAAAAATTCAAGTCAGTAAAAGTTTGCCCGCTTATCCATTGGACTTGGAAAGACATTTGGAGATACACATCACGGAATGAACTGGACTACAATCCGCTTCATGACCAAGGATACCCAAGTATTGGCTGTGCGCCTTGCACTGCTCCCGCTTTTACCGCAGAGGATCTGCGTTCAGGCAGATGGAATGGTATGGCGAAAACAGAATGCGGACTGCATGAATAAGGAGCTGCAAAATGGAACTAGCCGCTATTTTATTTAGCTTGTTTTTTGCGATGAATATTGGTGCAAGCGGCGCTGCAGCTTCGATGGGAGTTGCTTACGGCTCTGGAGCCATCAAAAAGAAAACTTACGCTTTGATCCTATGCGCAGTCGGTGTCTTGGCCGGGGCGGTCATTGGCGGAGGCGAGGTCGTAAAAACAATCAGCTCTGGCATTATCCCCGAACAGACGATTACACTGACGATTGTTTGCATCATTATTGGAGCTGCTGCGCTGTCGCTCTTTACGGCAAATCTGCTCGGCATTCCTTTATCGACAAGTGAAGTGACGGTCGGCGCGGTTGTCGGCGTGGGAGTGGCTTATAAAGTATTGTTTGTGAATAATCTTCTGATCATTGTGACATTTTGGGTTTTTGTCCCGCTGTTCGCTTTTGGCTTCACCTATTTCGTATCTAAGCTGTTTCGTTATTTTAAGATTGAAGTGAAATCTTCTAAACAGCAAAAAATCCTCGGCATTGTTTTGTTAGTTGCCGGATTTTTCGAAGCATTCTCTGCCGGCATGAATAATGTGGCGAATGCCGTTGGCCCGTTAGTGGCTGCCGGTGTGCTTGATGTCGTAAAAGGAACCTTGTACGGAGGAGCTTTTGTTGCGCTCGGCGCACTGTTATTAGGCAGGCGTGTGTTAGAAACAAACGGGAAGAAAATTACGAGATTTTCAAAGGGAGAAGGCATTCTCTTATCCGGCACAGGAGCGGGACTGGTAATAATCAGTTCTGTATTTGGGATGCCGGTGCCCTTGGCGCAAGTCACGTCATCGTCTATTATCGGCATAGGCATGGCAAAAAACGGTCCGAACGTGTTCCATAAACAAGTTGTTCAAACGATGCTGAAGGTATGGATCGTATCGCCGTTTTTATCTTTATCGATTTCTTATCTGCTTGTATCCTTGTTTTTAAAAGCGGATTATTATTCGATCTTTATCATGGTAAGTGTGCTTTTAGCGGCGGGCGGTGCCGTCAGCCTGACAAAGGCCATTCGTAAAGAGAGACGCTCAGTCCACGAACAAGGCGGGGGAATCTGAACATTAATCTGAGTAATTTTATAAGTTAACTAGGAGGAGATGGATGTTATGAGCTTAGCACCACATGGAGGAACATTAGTAAACAGAGTAAATGAATCATATGATGTGAGCAGCATTCAAAAAGAAATTGAACTTGATTTAATTTCTTTCGCGGATTTGGAATTGATCGGTATCGGCGCATACAGCCCGATTGAAGGTTTCTTTAATGAAAAAGATTACGAATCTGTTGTCGAAAACATGCGTCTTTCTTCCGGCGTTGTCTGGTCTCTTCCAATCACACTTCCGGTCGATGCGCAAAAAGCAGCGGAACTGTCAGTTGGCGAAACGGTAAAGTTAACGTATGAAGGAGACGCATACGGCGTTATCCAAATCGAAGACCTGTATGTGCCTGACAAACAAAAAGAAGCTATCAATGTGTACAAAACGGATGAGCAGGAGCATCCGGGTGTTAAAAAACTGTTCAGCCGCGGCAATACATATGTCGGCGGACCGATCACGTTGATTAAAAAAGCTTCAAAACAGTTCCCTGAGTTTACTTTTGAACCGGCAGAAACAAGACGCCAGTTTGCTGAAAAAGGCTGGGAAACGATTGTCGGCTTCCAAACAAGAAACCCTGTTCACAGAGCGCATGAATACATTCAAAAAACGGCTCTTGAAACAGTAGACGGCTTGTTCTTGAATCCGTTAGTAGGTGAAACAAAATCCGATGACATCCCAGCTGATGTACGGATGGAAAGCTACCAAGTTCTTCTTGATCATTATTACCCGAAAGATCGCGTGTTCCTTGGTGTCTTTTTGGCGGCGATGCGTTATGCAGGCCCGAGAGAAGCAATTTTCCACGCGCTTGTCAGAAAGAACTACGGATGCACACATTTCATCGTTGGCCGTGATCATGCAGGTGTAGGTGACTATTACGGAACATACGAAGCACAAGAGCTGTTTGACACATTCAAACCTGAAGAACTCGGGATTACACCGCTTAAATTCGAGCACAGCTTCTTCTGTAAAAAATGCGGAAATATGGGAACAGCGAAAACATGCCCTCATGGCAGAGAGCATCACGTCATTTTATCAGGCACTAAGGTAAGGGGTATGCTGAGAGACGGTGTGCTGCCTCCTGCCGAATTCAGCCGAAAAGAAGTCGTAGAAGTGTTAATCAAAGGGATGAAGAAAAAAGAAGAAGTAGGCGTATCTTAAGGAGGACTGGCAGTGACAAATCGCGATATTGTATGGCATGAAGCCTCTATCACAAAAGAAGAGTACCAGCAAAAAAACAAGCATAAAAGCTCCATTCTCTGGCTGACAGGGTTAAGCGGCTCAGGCAAATCAACCATTGCCAACGCCGCTGCGAGAGAATTATTTGAGCAAGGCTACCAAGTCATTGTGCTGGACGGGGATAATATCCGTCACGGCTTAAATAAGGATCTCGGTTTTTCTGATGAAGACCGGAAAGAAAACATCCGCCGAATTGGAGAGGTGGCAAAACTTTTTGTTCAGCAGGGAACCATTGTCATTACTGCTTTTATCTCTCCTTTCCGCGAGGACAGACAGCAGGTTCGCGAGCTTGTGGAAGCTGGCGAATTCAATGAAGTATACATTAAATGCGACCTTGATATTTGTGAACAAAGAGATCCGAAAGGGCTCTACAAAAAAGCAAGAAACGGAGAGATCCCGTTTTTTACAGGAATTGATTCTCCTTATGAAGAACCGGAAGCGCCAGAGCTCGTTCTTGATTCAGGACAGCATGACCGTGAAGCGTGTAAAAATCAGCTGATCGAGTTTGTCAAGCAAAAATTGAGCTGAATATGATCTGCTGCGTTCTTCTCAGATACCGGAATGCAAGCGAGAACAACATCACAGCGAATGTTCTGGAAGAACTCGAATAGATCGGGGGAAATACGATGGGAAAAGTATATATTGTAGGAGCGGGTCCCGGTGATCCTGATCTGCTGACGATTAAAGCGCTGAAAGCCATTGAAAAAGCTGATGTTATCTTATATGACAGATTAGTAAATAAAGAGATTTTACAATATGCCAAAGAGCAAGCAGACCTGATCTACTGCGGGAAGCTTCCAGATTTTCATACGATGAAGCAGGAAACCATCAATCGATTTCTTGTGAAGTATGCGCAAAAAGGGAAAATAGTTGTCAGACTGAAAGGCGGTGACCCTTTTGTGTTCGGCAGGGGAGGGGAAGAAGCGGAATGCCTCTCTGAAAATGGCATACCATTTGAAATCATCCCTGGCATTACGTCAGGAATCGCGGCAGCCGCTTATGCCGGGATTCCTGTTACTCATCGGGATGCGGGCTCTAACGTCGCATTTGTAACGGGTCATTATAAAAGTGATGAAGATTTTGAGGAAAAGTGGAAAGCGCTGGCTACAGGAATTGATACACTTGTCATCTATATGGGTATCAAAAACGTGCAGCAGATTGAAAGAAAACTCCTTGAAAACGGCCGGGACGGTTCTACGCCGGCAGCCTTTATTCATTGGGGAACAACGGACAAGCAAAAATCTGTTTTTTGTACAGTTGACACCCTTTCAGAAACAGTGATAAAAGAAAACATTACAAATCCGAGTTTAATTGTCATTGGAAATGTTGTAAATTATCACTATAAGCTGGAATGGTTTGAATCTGAACTGAAAAAACAAGATTTAAGCGAGGCGTTGTAAAATGAAACAAGCAATTTTATATGTCGGCCACGGCAGCCGGGTCAAAAAAGCTCAGCGAGAAGCAGCAGCCTTTTTGGAAGGGTGTAAGGCACACATCTCTGTGCCAGTACAAGAAATCAGCTTTTTAGAGCTTCAGGAGCCGACAATTGAGACAGGATTTGAAGCATGTGTGAAGCAAGGCGCCACTCATATCGCAGTGGTGCCTCTGCTTCTTTTAACAGCTGCGCATGCAAAACATGATATTCCGGAAGAAATTGCGCGTGCTGCATCCCGATTTCCGTCAGTCCATATTTCATACGGAAAGCCGATCGGGATTGACGAAGAAGTAGTCAAGGCCGTATATCATCGAATGAAAGACATTGGTGTTCCGTATGAAAATGCCAGAGTGGTGCTCATCGGAAGGGGAAGTTCAGATCCAGATGTCAAAAGAGACGTGACTGGTATTGCTCATCTTCTTCAGGAAATGGTTCCAGTCAAGGAAGTCATTCCGTGCTTTTTGACAGCATGCGGCCGGAATTACAAAGAGGTTTTTTCAGAACTTGAAAAAGATGACGGCACAACAACCTTTATCGTTCCGTATTTGCTCTTTACGGGTATGCTGATGAATGAAATCGAACGAGAGGTTCAGAAATTAAAAGCTCATAATCCGAATGTCTATCTTTCTTCTTATATCGGTTTCCACCCTCATGTGAAAAGCGCATTTTTAAACCGTGTGAAAGAAACTGCGGCAAATCCTGAGGGACAATTTGATTTTGATGGAGGTTCATATGCTTCCGCTGCACATTAGCCTGGAAAAGAAGAAGGTTGTCATTGCGGGGGGCGGCAGCATCGCTCTCAGAAGACTGAAAACGGTGATTTCTGAAGGAGCTGATATAACGCTTGTCAGTCCGGATGTTGAACCGGAAATCAAGCAAATGGCAGAAGATCAACGCATCAAATGGAAAAAGCGGACGATCGAAAAAGAAGATTATCTCAATGCTTTTTTCATTATTGCCGCGACGGATGATGCAGCAGTGAACAAAGAAATTGCCCAATCCGCTTCGCCTTTTCAGCTTGTCAATTGTGTCAGTGACGCTGAGCTTGGCAATGTATATATGCCGAAAATCGTAAAAAGAGGACATGTCACGGTGTCCGTTTCTACAAGCGGAGCCAGTCCAAAGCACACAAAAGAGCTTGCTGAAAACGTGGATAAGCTGATTGACGGCGATTTTGTTGCTGAAGTGGATAGGCTTTATCAAGTGAGAAGAAAGAAATAAGCCAGAGCATACAAATGCTCTGGCTTTTCTTTATGCGGCTCAGCTTTTTTTGAGCTTGATGACAGTATCAGCATCAGGCGTGACAAAGACGGTATGCTGGCTGTCATAGGTGACGAAACCGGGTTTCGCGCCGTTTGGTTTTTTGACATGCCTGATTTTTGTATAATCTACAGGCACGGAGCTTGAATCTTTAGCTTTTGAAAAATAAGCTGCAATTGTCGCGGCTTCAATGATTGTTTGCTCATCCGGTTCGCTGCTTCTGATCACAACGTGGGAGCCAGGGATGTCCTTCGTGTGAAGCCAAATATCATCTCTGGCAGCCGCTCTTGTCGTTAAATATTCATTTTGGCGATTATTCTTACCCACTAAAATCGTCAGTCCTGAGGAGGATTCGTATGTTTCTAACACCGGGTTGTGCGTTTTTTGCTTTTTCTGGCCTTTTTGCTGCTTAGGGCGTAAATATTTGCCCTCCACAAGCTCTTCCCTGATTTCACTGATATCCCGGGGAGAAGCGGAGGAAAGCTGCTGAATCAGCTGGTCAAAGTATTCGATCTCTTCCTGTGCCAGCCTGATTTGCTCCTCTACAACCGCGACCGAATTTTTCGCTTTCTGATACTTCGTGAAGTAGGCCTGGGCGTTTTCGGAAGGTGTTTTGTTCGGGTTTAAAGGAATCGTGATGGTCGGACTTTCTTCATCATAATAGTTGATGACCTCAGCCTGTTTATCACCTTTTTTCAGCATATATAAATTAGCGGTTAAAAGCTCCCCGTAAAGCTGGAATTCCTTCGCATTTTCCGAATACTCCAGTGTTTTCTCTAATTTTTTGATTTTGTTGGCATTTTTCTTCCGTTCGTTGACAACAAACCGCTCAAGATCTTGAGCCTGCTGTTTGACCCGGTCTCGTTCTGCTTTTCCGAAATAAAAACGGTCGAGCAGGTCGCTTAATGAATCAAAACGGCGCGCTTCGCCTTTTAGATGAGTCAGCTCCAGCAGATAAAAATATTCCTTTCCGTTTACAGTCGTAATGTTGGGAATGAAACGGTGCTCTTTTACTTCGGCAAACAGTGCCAGCAACGCTTTTGGCAGTGTGACTTTGTTGGCGAGGCCAGCTCTGTGAACCGCTTCTTTGGCGAAAAGCGGAGACACCCCTGAAAAGTGGTCGACAATTTGTTTATCAAGCCGTCCTTCTTGAAAACTGAGGTGACGCAAAATATCATCTTCTGACGCCTCAAGCGGTGATATTTTGTCCTGGGCAGGCGGAAGCTTATAATCTTGGCCGGGCAGTACTGTACGGTAGCTGTTCATTGACGGCGATAAATGCTTAAGTCCGTCGATGATCACATTTTCTGCAGCGTCGGTCAAAATAATATTGCTGTGGCGGCCCATAATTTCTACATAAAGCTTTCGCACGGTTTCATCGCCAATTTCGTTTCGGCTTTTGATATGAAAAATCATAATGCGGTCTAAGCCCGCTTGTTCGATTTTCTCAATGAATCCGCCTTCGATATGCTTTCTCAGCAGCATGCAAAACATTGGCGGTTCACTTGGATTTTCATAGGCTTGTGTCGTGATATGCACCCGTGAATAGCTCGGATGTGCCGATAATAATAGTTTTTGGTTTTTTCCCTTGGCACGGATGTGGAAAATCACATCGTGCTTATATGGCTGATGGACTTTTGTAATTCGTCCGCCCATTATTTTCTCGTTAAGTTCGTGTGTCATTCCGTATGTAAACATGCCATCAAACGACATATGCAATACACCCTCTCATTCTTCCTGCATTCGATAATTATAGCATGAAATGGGACGAGTCAGAATAAGCATGCTTATAGAGTGATATCTCTATAAGAGAGCAGGGGAGTGGACGAGCGGAATGAAGTTTCATGAAATGGGACAAACAGATTTACTAGAGGCAACCAATACGTCCATGAAACAAGGATTAACAGAAAAAGAAGTGAAAAAACGCCTTGACAAGCATGGGCCAAACGAGCTGCAAGAAGGGAAAAAAACGTCAGCGCTTCTCTTGTTTTTCGCGCAGTTCAAAGATTTTATGGTGCTTGTGCTTCTGGCGGCAACGTTAATCTCGGGATTTCTTGGTGAATATGTAGATGCGGTTGCGATTATTGCGATTGTGTTTGTGAATGGCATACTCGGTTTCTTTCAAGAAAGGCGAGCTGAGCAATCTCTTCAAGCTTTAAAAGAGCTTTCAACACCGCATGTCATGGCACTCAGGGAAGGAAGCTGGACAAAGATTCCTTCTAAGGAACTTGTGCCGGGGGATATTGTGAAATTTACGAGCGGGGACAGGATTGGCGCGGACGTTCGAATTGTTGAAGCGAGAAGCCTTGAAATAGAAGAATCAGCGCTGACCGGGGAATCAATTCCGGTTGTGAAGCACGCTGATAAACTGAAAAAACCGGATGTTTCACTCGGTGATATTACCAATATGGCATTTATGGGAACCATTGTGACCCGCGGCAGCGGTGTCGGGGTTGTCGTCGGGACAGGGATGAATACGGCAATGGGGAAAATTGCTGACATGCTTGAATCGGCTGGGACATTGTCAACCCCGCTGCAAAGAAGACTGGAGCAGCTCGGGAAGATTTTGATTGTTGTTGCATTGCTTCTGACCGTTCTTGTTGTTGCTGTCGGTGTTATTCAGGGTCATGATCTGTACAGCATGTTTTTAGCGGGTGTCTCATTAGCGGTAGCCGCCATTCCAGAGGGGCTGCCGGCGATTGTCACAGTGGCGCTGTCGCTTGGTGTACAGCGGATGATTAAACAAAAATCCATTGTTAGAAAGCTTCCTGCTGTTGAAACGCTTGGGTGTGCGTCTATCATTTGTTCAGATAAAACAGGGACAATGACCCAAAACAAAATGACGGTGACACATGTGTGGTCCGGAGGGAAAACATGGAGAGTGACAGGGGCCGGGTATGAACCGAAAGGAAGCTTCACACTGAACGAAAAAGAGGTCAGTATCAATGAACATAAGCCGCTTCAGCAGATGCTTTTGTTCGGAGCGCTCTGTAACAACTCCAATATTGAGAAAAGAGACGGTGAATATGTGCTTGACGGAGACCCGACAGAGGGGGCGCTGCTCACCGCGGCAAGAAAAGGCGGTTTTTCAAAGGAGTTTGTAGAATCAAACTACAGGGTGATTGAAGAATTTCCTTTTGATTCTGCACGGAAAATGATGACTGTCATCGTAGAGGATCAGGACAGAAAGCGCTATATCATTACAAAAGGTGCACCGGATGTACTGATGCAGCGATCTTCCCGTATTTATTATGACGGCTCAGCCGCTCTTTTTTCAAATGAAAGAAGAGCAGAAACAGAGGCGGTATTAAGACATTTGGCATCTCAGGCGCTTAGAACGATAGCGGTCGCCTACAGGCCGATAAAAGCAGGCGAAACACCGTCAATGGAGCAGGCGGAAAAAGATCTGACGATGCTCGGCCTTTCAGGTATCATTGACCCGCCGCGACCGGAAGTCAGACAGGCGATTAAAGAGTGCCGTGAAGCGGGAATTAAGACCGTCATGATTACAGGTGATCATGTGGAGACCGCTAAAGCGATAGCGAAAGATCTGCGCCTCCTTCCGAAAAGCGGAAAAATTATGGATGGGAAAATGCTGAATGAACTTTCTCAAGAAGAGCTTTCTAATGTAGTAGAGGATGTGTATGTATTTGCCCGCGTTTCTCCTGAGCATAAACTGAAAATCGTAAAAGCCTATCAGGAGAACGGGCATATCGTGGCGATGACGGGAGACGGCGTCAATGATGCCCCTGCCATTAAACAAGCTGATATCGGCGTCTCTATGGGCATTACCGGGACAGATGTGGCTAAAGAAGCGTCATCTCTTGTGCTCGTGGATGATAATTTTGCGACGATTAAATCAGCGATAAAAGAAGGCAGGAACATCTACGAAAATATCAGAAAGTTTATTAGATACCTGTTGGCTTCTAATGTCGGAGAAATCCTTGTCATGCTGTTTGCGATGCTCCTCGCCCTTCCTTTGCCGCTTGTTCCGATTCAGATTTTGTGGGTCAACTTGGTGACGGACGGATTGCCGGCAATGGCGCTCGGCATGGATCAGCCGGAAGGAGACGTAATGAAGCGCAAGCCCCGTCATCCGAAAGAAGGGGTATTTGCCCGCAAGCTAGGGTGGAAGGTCGTCTCCAGAGGATTTTTAATCGGAGCTGCCACTATTTTAGCATTTATCATTGTGTACCACCGCAACCCGGAAAATTTGGCTTATGCCCAGACGATCGCATTTGCAACATTGGTGCTGGCTCAGCTTATTCACGTTTTTGACTGCCGAAGCGAGACTTCTGTTTTCTCCAGAAATCCGTTTCAAAACCTGTATTTAATCGGTGCGGTATTGTCATCCATTTTGCTGATGCTTGTCGTGATCTACTATCCGCCGCTTCAGCCGATTTTCCATACCGTAGCCATCACCCCGGGAGACTGGATGCTCGTCATCGGTATGTCCGCCATCCCTACTTTTTTGCTGGCGGGGTCACTTTTAACAAGAAAAAAATAAATCCATATGATATAATCTTAGGGGTAATAGCATGTCTATTGCCCTTTTATTATGAGAACAGGGAAGAATTGGGTGTTTTAAAATGATACGAAGTATGACAGGCTTCGGCAGTGCAAGCAAAACACAAGATGATCTCTCTGTAAGCGTAGAACTTAAATCCGTGAACTACAGATTTAAGGAAGTGAACGCTCGTTTGCCAAGGCCTTTGCTATATTTTGAAGATAAGCTGAAACAGACCATTCTGCAGCATATCCAGCGCGGAAGAATTGAGCTTTTCGTATCTGTTGACAGTGATATGCTTGTTGAGAAAAAGCTTGAGATTGATTGGCCGCTGCTCGATGAGTTTGTCGCAGCTGCGAGAGATATGAAGAAGCGGTATCAATTGTCTGCTGAGCCCGATGTGATGGATTTCTTTAAGCTTGATCACGTCGTCCAGGTTCATGAAGAACAGACGCAAAATGACAAGCTGGAGGCATTGATCACCGATGCTGCAGAGGAAGCGGTAAAAGGCCTCTGTGAAATGCGTGAAAAAGAAGGGCTGCTCTTAGCGAAAGACTGCCTGATGCATATTGATCAGCTTGATGAGCTGGTGAGAGAAACTGAATTGCTTGCTGCAGATGTCGTATCTCGTTACCGGGAACGGCTGTACGCCAGAATCAAAGAATGGACTGAAGATGTATTAGACGAGAGCCGGCTTGTAACAGAATGCGCTATTTTTGCAGACCGCTCTGATATTACTGAAGAGATTACCAGGCTGAAGAGCCACTTCGCCCAGTTTCGTGATATATTAGCTAGTGGTGGAGCTGTCGGGCGCAAACTCGACTTTCTCGTTCAGGAGCTCAATCGGGAAGCAAATACGATCGGCTCAAAAGCAAATGATCATCAGATCACAAAGCTTGTCGTTGAAATGAAAAGTTCTATTGAAAAAATAAAAGAACAAGTGCAAAATATAGAATAGTGACTGTGCGTATTGTTTACAGACGGTCTTACTAGGCTAAACTAGAGACGTCTATTTTACAGGGGGAACGTAGAAGATGACGATTAAACTGATTAATATCGGATTTGGCAATATAATCTCCGCCAATCGGATGATTTCGATTGTCAGCCCGGAGTCTGCGCCAATCAAACGGATGATCCAGGATGCAAGAGACCGCGGAATGCTAATTGACGCTACATACGGACGAAGAACCCGTGCAGTTGTCGTCATGGATAGTGATCACATTATCTTATCTGCCGTCCAGCCTGAGACAGTTGCACACAGACTTTCTGTTAAAGAAGAAATTATGGATGAAGGGCAGGGGTAATTGCCGCATGAAAGAAAGAGGGTTATTAATCGTTCTCTCAGGTCCCTCAGGAGTTGGTAAAGGAACGGTTCGGCAAGCGATTTTTTCGCAGGAAGACACAAAATTTGAATATTCGATTTCAGTAACCACTAGAAGTCCAAGAGAGGGCGAAGTGAACGGAGTCGATTATTTTTTCAAAACAAGAGACGAATTCGAGCAAATGATTGCGGACAACAAGCTGCTTGAATGGGCAGAGTATGTCGGCAATTATTACGGCACGCCTGTCGATTATGTTGAACAGACGCTTCAAGATGGAAAAGACGTCTTTTTAGAAATTGAAGTCCAAGGGGCTCTTCAAGTGAGAAATGCTTTCCCGGAAGGCCTGTTTATTTTCCTTGCGCCTCCAAGCCTTTCTGAACTGAAGAACAGAATCGTGACACGAGGCACAGAAACAGACGCTCTGATTGAAAATCGAATGAAAGCCGCAAAAGCTGAGATTGAAATGATGGATGCTTATGATTATGTTGTTGAAAACGATAATGTAGAAACGGCTTGCGATAAAATCAAAGCAATCGTTCTTGCTGAACATTTGAAGCGTGAACGTGTTGCACCAAGATATAAGAAAATGCTGGAGGTTGAATAATCAATGTTAGATCCGTCAATTGATTCTTTAATGAATAAATTAGATTCCAAATACACGCTCGTGACTGTTTCTGCGAGACGTGCCCGTGAAATGCAAATCAAAAAAGACCAAATGATTGAACATACGATTTCACACAAATATGTAGGCAAAGCTTTAGAAGAAATTGATGCAGGCCTGCTTTCGTTTGAAAAGGAAGACCGCGAATAGTAGCACAAGTAGCAACCTATATCATGTAGGTTGTTATTTTTTTCCGTGCGGTTTTGTAAAGTGCAGAGGGGGAGAATTCATTGCTTAACAATCGAAATGTGTTACTTTGCGTGAGCGGAGGCATCGCTGTTTATAAAGCCTGTGCGTTAACGAGCAAGCTGGTTCAGGCAGGAGCAAATGTGAAAGTGATTATGACTGAATCAGCTTGCCGATTCGTTTCACCGCTGACATTTCAGGCATTGAGCCGCCACGAAGTCTATACAGATACATTTAAAGAACAAAATCCAAGTGTCATTTCCCATATTGACGCCGCAGACTGGGCCGACTTGATTATCGTTGCGCCGGCTACGGCTAATGTGATCGGAAAACTGGCTAACGGCATCGCTGATGATATGCTGACAACAACATTGTTGGCAGCGACGGCTCCCGTTTGGATCGCGCCGGCGATGAACGTTCATATGTATGACCACCCGGCAGTCAAACGAAATATTTCTGTATTGTATCAGGACGGTTATCGTTTTATTGAGCCGAGTGAGGGCTATTTAGCATGCGGTTACGTCGGAAAAGGAAGATTGGAAGAGCCTGAAAATATCGTAAAACTGGCCGAAAAACATTTTGCTGATGAAACATCCGCCCCTTTAGAAGGCAAACGTGTGGTCATTACAGCCGGCCCAACACGGGAAGTGGTTGATCCTGTCCGGTTTTTCACCAATAAATCGACGGGCAAAATGGGCTACGCATTAGCGGAGGCTGCAGTCCGGCTTGGTGCACGGGTAACTTTAATTTCTGGGCCTGTTTCACTTGATCAGCCCAAAGGACTTGCTCAGTTTATCCCTGTTCAATCGGCTGCCGATATGCACGAAGCTGTGCTCTCCGTGTATGAAGCAAGTGATATTGTCATCAAAACAGCTGCGGTAGCCGATTTTACGCCAAAAACAGTATTTGACCATAAAATGAAAAAACAAGACGGCGGTATGACCTTAGAACTGAAAAGAACGGTCGATATTTTGAAAGAATTGGGCGAGAAAAAGAAAGAGCAGATTTTAGTCGGATTTGCCGCTGAAACACAAGACATTGAACACTATGCACGTAAAAAGCTCGCTGCCAAAAATCTTGATATGATTGTGGCAAATGATGTGAAAGCAAATGGGGCCGGTTTTGGTGCTGATACGAATATCGTGACAATCTTTTTCAAAGACGGGCATAAACGCGAACTTCCGATCATGTCTAAGCTCGATGTTTCGTTTGAAATTCTTCAGGAGATCGCAGCCCTCTCAAAACAAACCGGAGAAAGAACATGAATTTTGCAGAGGTCATCGTGGATGTCAGCACCAAAAATATAGACAGGCCTTTTGATTATAAAATCCCAGACCATCTCAAGGGTATGATCAAAACGGGGATGCGGGTCATTGTTCCGTTTGGCCCCCGTAAGATTCAGGGGTTTGTAACAGCAGTCAAAGAAGCATCTGACCTATCGGGGAAATCTGTCAAGGAAGTAGAGGATTTATTAGATCTTACACCTGTTCTGACAGAGGAGCTTATGGATCTGTCATCATGGCTGTCCGACAAAACGCTGTCTTTTAAAATAACGGCACTTCAAGCAATGCTGCCTGCCGCATTAAAGGCAAAATATGAAAAAGAATTAAAAATTGCAAACGGAGCTGAGCTTCCGCCGCAAGTGGAGCGGCTGTTTTCTGAAACAAAGACGCTGCTGTATTCAGATATACCCGATCATAATACGTTGAAACTGATTCAAAAGCATGTTCAAAAAGGGAGCATAGACGTAACCTATAAAGTCGCGCAAAAAACAAATAAAAAAATGGTGAGGCATATTCAGGCAAATGCGAGTAAAGAAGAGCTTGCTAAGCAGGCTGAGGGATTGTCCCGTCAAGCAGCCAAGCAGCAGGCGATTCTTCACTTTTTCATCTCTGAGCCAGAAGGTGTGAAAATCCCTGCGGCGGACTTGTGCAAAAGAACGGACGCGAGTTCTGCGACCATCAAAACCCTTATCCAAAAAGGGCTTTTGAGGGAAAGCTATGAAGAGGTCTACAGAGATCCCTATCAGGATAAAATGTTCAAAAAAACAGAGCCGCTGCCACTGACAGACGAACAGAGAGCTGCCTTTGAGCCCATACGCGAGACATTGGATAAGGATGAGCATAAAGTGTTCCTCCTTCA